>CANJII010000044.1 GCA_947474435.1 Chitinophagaceae bacterium
ATTTCAGCGAACGCAAAATAATATGCGTTAATGGAAAAAAACTTGCTGGTGAAAACACCATGCAAGGGCTTGGCTTGTTTATATTTGTTGAAAGATGAAAGTGTGGAACACCAACAAGAACGAAAAAATTAAATTCACATGCTCAGGCGTGGAATGGCAGCGAACAAAAAAATCTTTTTTTGAATTCAAATGCAAAGAAAGATATTCAAAATTAAATTCGACTGTTAAATTAACCACAAAAAAATTTTTTGGTTAATGAATATTTATTTAGTTTTTTTTAAAATATCAAAAAAACTAAAGACAGATTTTATATTTTTGCAAAACCTGTTAATTGTTTAATTATTAAAGTAAAAACAACCTTTCAAATATGCCACTACAAAAACTTCCTACCTTAGAGGATTTCAAAGAATTGACCGGCCGAACCGGGTTGCTCAGTAAATTAAAAACCAAGAATGACCTTGACCAAATATTTAATGCGCTAAGGCTGGCACAAAATCCGTCAATGGAATCATACCGAAAAGTTGTCCAAGCTTGTATTGCATGGTTGAATGTGAATACAGAAGCGCGAAAAAGCTATGAGAAAGTTAAAACTCTTTTAGCACTTGCCAACGACTATTATATAAGGACTGCTGAGTTAAAATACCTGAATACGCAGAAAGAGTCGGGTAATGCTGTACCAATTGCGCCTAAACCGAATCTTCCATTCGGTAGACAACTCCTTGAAAAAAAAGGAGGCGTTGCGAGAGATGTACCTCGAATGGGAAATCAAATGAGTGCGGGATTAGGAAGTGAGATGCAATCGAGGCATTGGGGACCACATGTTATACAAAAGATTCAGCCAGCATATGATAGATATAAAAATCAAGGAGGGAAGTTAAGTATTGGAGCCTTTGCCGATCATATCTTTCTTCCAAATAGTGAGGATGACCCTAATGGCAAATACCTCACAGGAGGTAGAGGCACACAGAATTATGGCGCACTTAAGAAAGAGATAAGCGAAGGTGTAAAGTACTGCACTCCAGAAGAACTCAAGAGATTCGCTGTAAATGTTACTAACGGTGCCCTGAGAGGTGCAGATAATCAACCATATGATACACAAGAAAAAGAAACACATTTCTCTCATAAGGGTTGGGCAATTTATGTTTTAGGATTCGATAATAATCTCTATTCTAACACTCACATTGTAAATATTTTTCACCACTCAAGTTTCTTCGGGGGCGGTCCGGTGCAATGTGGAGGCGAACTTTGTTGTTACAATGGTAAACTCAAATACATAACAAATAAAACCGGTCATTACAGGAGCTCTCCAAAAGAGTTCTATCGCCTTCTTACATTCCTGAAATATCATGGTGTCGATCTTGAAACTGTTTTGGCATGTAACAATGTTGATAATTTCGAGTGGTACACCGCTCAGAGCATGTTCGAAGCTCAAGGAAATACACCTCAGGGTAAGGCGCCAGAGAGTCGAGGACCAATTAGATTGTAACACTGTTACACTTTACTGTTATCTTGAACTGTCGCGAACCAATCTCAATCCATCGCGAACCAAAGTTCATTCAAAAAAAACTCAAGCTCTATTCATCTCGAACACCACTTCCACATCCACGAACTCCACTTACGGGAAAACAGTTTCTGTTTCCCCTAATACTTATTCGTTTTTTTCACTTAGAATATTACATTTGCAACCCTTAAAAAAACAAAACAAAAAGGAACCACAAAGTGGAAGAAAACCAAATTGAAAACCAAACAGCCGATACTACGGCAAACCCTGAAGTGGCACATGTTGCTGCTCCGGTAAAAGTTTCCATGCACGACGATTTCGATTGGGAAACAAGTAAAAAAAATGTCCGCACTTATTCAAATGATGAGCGCGAGAAGTATGAGAAAATTTACGACACCACTTTCAAAACCATTCAAAACAACGACATCGTTCAAGGTGCTGTTGTATCCATCACGAGCAATGATGTGGTGTTGAATGTTGGTTTTAAATCGGATGGATTAGTTCCCTTATCAGAATTCCGCGACCTTACTGAATTGAAAGTGGGTGACAATGTGGAAGTGTTAGTAGTTGATAAAGAAAGCCCGAAAGGTCAGTTGATTTTATCGCGCAAGAGTGCAAAATTAGTTAGAGCATGGCAGCAGATTGTTGATGCTTACAAGGATGGTACTATTGTAATGGGTAATATCACGAGCAAAACCAAGGGTGGATTGATTGTGGAAATTTTCGGTAAAGAAACTTTCTTACCGGGTTCACAAATTGATGTGAAACCTATTACTGATTACGATGTGTATGTTGGTCAAACCATGGAATTCAAAGTGGTGAAGATTAATGAGATTATAAAGAATGCAGTGGTATCGCACAAGGCTCTTATTGAAAGTGATATTGAACAACAGCGCGCCATTATTATTGGCAAATTGGAGAAAGGGCAAGTGTTGGAAGGAACCATTAAAAACATTACCGACTTCGGTGCATTCATTGATTTGGGTGGTGTTGATGGATTGCTTTACATCACTGATATTTCATGGGGACGAATCAATCATCCGAACGAAGTATTAAAAATTAATCAGAAATTAAATGTCGTGGTGTTGGATTATGATGATGAGAAGAAGCGTATTTCTCTCGGATTGAAACAACTGACTCCTCAACCTTGGGATACACTTGATACAACAATTGATGTTGGTAGTAAAGTGAAGGGTAAAATTGTAAACATTGAAGACTACGGTGCTTTCTTAGAAATTATTCCTGGGGTTGAAGGTTTAATTCATGTGAGTGAAATTTCATGGAGCAATACTCCAATCAACTCTAAAGAATTCTTTAAACAAAACGACGAGTACGAAGCAATGGTGGTAACACTTGACCGTGCGGAGCGCAAAATGAGTTTGAGTTTAAAACAAATGACTCAGGACCCATGGAGTGATGTTGCAGGTAAATTCCCTGTTGGCAGCCGCCAGAAAGGAATTGTTCGCAACATCAGTGCATACGGTTTGTTCGTTGAGTTGGAAGCTGGTATCACCGGTTTTGTTCATGTAAGTGATTTGTCATGGTTGAAGCGAATTCACCATCCG
Source organism: Chitinophagaceae bacterium (assembly GCA_947474435.1). Lineage (GTDB taxonomy): Bacteria > Bacteroidota > Bacteroidia > Chitinophagales > UBA10324 > UBA10324. The sequence continues at coordinate 3,067 of CANJII010000044.1, forward strand.
AATGAATTTACCAAAATCGGAAATGAACTGGAAGTAGTTGTTCTTGAAATTGATAAAGAGAATCGCAAATTATCACTCGGACACAAACAGGTTGAAGAAGATCCTTGGGATACTTTTGAAACAACTTTCCCTGTTGGAAGTATCCATCAGGCAACAGTTATTAAGAAAGACGATAAAGGAGGGGTGGTTTTATTCCCTTATGGATTGGAAGCATTTGCACCAACCAAGCACTTGAAAAAGGAGAATGGTAAATCAGCAGAAGCTGATGAAACATTAGACTTTAAAGTGTTAGAGTTTGATCGTGGAAATAAGAAAATGATAGTGTCGCATGCACGCATCTGGGAAGAGAAAAAAGATGAAGTGAAAAAAGAAGAAGGTGCTGCAAAAGATAAAGAACGCAAGGATACCCGTTCAACTGTTCAAAACATCAACCGTAAAGTTGAGAAATCAACTCTTGGTGAGTTAGGTGGTTTGGCCGACTTGAAAAAGAAGTTTGAAAAATCAGAAGTACCGAAGGATGAAACATCTGAAGTTGTTGCTGATGAAACTCCTTCTACTCCAGAAGCAACTAAAGCTCCTGAAACTTCTGAAACTCCTGCTGCTGAAACAACAGAAGAACCAAAGACAGAAGAATAGTTTGTTGTGTCATATTGAAAAAACCACTCCGATTACCGGAGTGGTTTTTTTTATTTAATAATCCTTTACTATTTGCCAAAGCCTTTGCAAATGTTCAGCCTTTTTATTTTCTCTTTTTGAAATAACCGATGAAGTCCAATAATGGTGTGCTTCTAAAAAATCAATTTGTAATTTATTCCATTCCTTTTCAGATATATTTTTTCCCATTGCATTTAATTCCCTCAATAATTTATTACCAATTATTATAAAATCATCCTGTCCAAGGTAATTCAAATCAGCGTCGCACAATATTTTTTCAAGAAGTGTCTCCGGAGTTTGAGGCATTTTTGTCTTCATAATCAATTTGCAAACAGATTCAATTTGAAAACTGTTATAATCAAATTCAGGTAAAATTTCTTTAGCTATTTTACAGGATTCTTCTTCTGAATCAATTTCATATGTATTTAAAAATCCACAATCATGATAAACCGCGGCTGTTTTTAATAAAATCAAATCTTCATGGCTTTGAATATTTTCGTCCCAGGAAATTTCTATAACCGCTTTCAAAACGCTTAATGTATGCTCATAACTATGATAAAACAACAATGGCGACAGCCTCGTTTTTAATAACTCCAGTATGTGGTTACTTGCTTTTTCGTACTCCATATTAATTACCGTTGCTAAAATAATCAGCGCCTCCATATTTAAAACAAGCAGTCCAAATAAAGTATCCATATTTTCAAAGTTGTTCAGTTTCAGAATCCCTAATTTTTTCTGCGCTGTTAATAATTTTTATTTGAATTATTTTATCTGCCATTCATTTCTATTTTTGTCGAAACACAACCCCAATTATGCTGAAACTAATTTCAAATTCAATTCTTGTTTCCGGTTTTGCCTTATTTCTTTTTGCTGCCTGCAATAACAGTTCAACTGAAAACAAAGTAGTGAATACTGATTCATCACTCGCCGATTCAAACCGCATTGATTCTCTTTCAGAAGAAAAAAAACAATCGATTGAATTTAAATTTTCAATGACCGAAGCAAATCTTCCATCGCCGTTTGAAATTGTAAATGATATATACAGCTACAAAGCTCCATTTAAAGTTGAATTGCTGAACCCATCAACCAATGTGAACAATTATATTTCTTCGTTCAAGCAGGAAATTAACTATGGTGTTTACAGCATTGATTTATCGTACATCAATTTTTATGGTCAGAACCAGGAATTGCTGAATTATTATTCTGCCACTAAAAAAATTGCGAAGGAATTAAACATCAATCAGGCATTCGATTTATTCGCGAATCGTTTCAGTCAGAATTCATCGAACAAAGATTCTGTTATCGCATTAATAGATCATGCATTTGCCGAAACTGATAATTATTTAAAAAAGAACGAGCGCTACCTTGCTGCGAGTCATGTATTAGCAGGTGCGTTAATAGAAATAAATTATCTGAGTCTTAATTTAATTCGTGATGTTCCGAAAACCGCTGAGAATCAAAAGTTGTTTGATAAAGTTTATAATCAAAAATTATACATCTACCATTTGATTAATTTATATAAAGAATACACCGATAAAGATTCAAAAGATTTGATGGCGAGTCTGGAGAAATTGAAAAAATCGTATGATGAATTAATTAAGTCAACAGACGATTACACTCCTGAAACTATTGATAAGACTATCGCGATGTTTAAGATTATCAGAGACAAGCTCATTAAATAATTTGAGCAAAGCGCCATCAGAAATTACATTTTATCTGAGCTCTCAGGCTCAAATTTTAATAGTCTGCAACAATGAGCGATAAGATTTTAAAAGCCTTAATGCAGTTGTTTGCTATTGTTGCAAACAGAGAAGAAGTAGGAACAAATGGCCGCGATATTGTTGAGCGGTTTTTAAAACGACAACTCAGCGCCAACTTTGTTCAGCAGTATCTTTTAACATTCGATGCATTTTTAGAACTGCTCAGCGGAAAGGCTGAAGAAGGAAAAAACCGCAAAAGAATATCAGTTAACTCAGTTAAAGTTTTAAGAATATGCACCGACATTAATAAAGAACTTGATCGCAAACAAAAAATTATTGTATTAATCCGGTTGCTGGAATATGTGAAAGCATCGACACTTGAAATTAACGAACAACATCTTGAATTTTTAAAAACAGTTGCCGAAGTTTTTTCCATTGACGAAATCAGTTATGATAATTGTTTGTACTTAACAGGAATTACATTAATCAAATTACCACACTCTGAAAATCTGTTTTTACATATAGATAAAAATGATTTCTCTCCGGAAAAATCACTGCACATTCAGAAAGAAAATTTATCGGGTGAAATACTTTTTCTCTTTTTTAAAGATCTCAACTTTTTTGTTTTCAGATACAACGGAAGCGATCAGTTGTTTTTAAATGGCAGAGCAATTGTTCCGAATGCAGTTGGTGTGGTTGATGTGTTTGAACAAGGTTCTGTTATCAGAGGCAGCAAACTCAATTCTGTTTTTTATAACGATATACTTCATCAGTTTATCGGTAGCGAAATTTCAAAACAAATTCTGTTTGAAGTTAAAGAGTTGGGATACGCATTCCGGAATAATAAAATTGGTTTACACGATTTAACTTTCACTGCATCTTCAGGAAACTTAGTGAGCATTATGGGTAACAGTGGCGCGGGAAAAACCACGCTGCTTACTTTATTAAACGGAAGTATAAAACCAAGCAAAGGAAAAATTTTAATTAACGGAACCGATTTACATTCCAATAAAAACAACCTGCATGTATGGATCGGCAATATTCCACAAGATGATTTATTGATTGAAGAGCTAACCGTGTTTCAGAATTTATTTTTCAGCGCAAAACTTTATTTCGGAAAACTAAGCAACCAAGAAATTGAACAGAAAGTAAATGACTGCCTGATTTCGCTCGGACTTTTTGAATCGAAAGATTTAACTGTTGGCGACCCGCTGAATAAATTTATAAGTGGCGGGCAGCGTAAGAGATTGAACATTGCATTAGAATTAATCCGTCAGCCCGAAATTTTATTTGTTGATGAACCTACTTCCGGTCTCTCATCAAACGATGCTGAGAATGTGATGGACTTGTTGAAACAACTTTCGCTTTCCGGCAAGTTGGTGTTCGTTGTGATACATCAACCATCATCAGATATTTTTAAGTTGTTTGATAAATTGATGTTGCTCGATACTGGTGGATATCCGATTTTTTATGGCAATCCAGTTGACTCCCTCTCCTATTTTAAACAACAAATGAATTATGTTGATTTCGATAACAGTGAGTGTGTGGAATGCGGCAACATAAACCCGGAAGAGAATTTTAAAATTATTGAATCAAAAACAGTGGATGAATATGGAAGGTCAACCATTGAACGAAAAATTTCTTCCGCAGAATGGTACCGGTTGTTCAATGAAAATTTTGTTAAAACCGAAGCGGATAAAAAAAGTATTTATTCTCAAATTGCATCTCCTGTTTCCAAAGTTTCAAATGCATTTATTCAATACCTGGTTTATTTCAAACGGAATTTTTTAGCAAAGATTAACAACAGGCAATACTTAGCCATCACATTAATTGAAGGTCCATTGCTCGCTATGATTCTTGCTGTTGCGCTTCGTGCACATGCTCCGGGTGAAGAATACCGTTTCGGAAATAATCCTAACATTCCTGTTTATATTTTCATCTGTGCCATTGTTGCTTTATTTCTCGGATTGATTGTAAGCGCCGAAGAAATTATTCACGATAAAAAAATATTGAAGCGCGAATCGTTTTTACGATTGAGCCGCAGCAGTTACTTGTTTTCAAAAATCACTTTTCTTTTTATTGTTTCTGCGCTCCAAACAGTCATGTTCTTGTCTGTCGGTAATTTAATTTTAGGAGTGTCGAATTTATTTTTCGATTACTGGCTCGTTCTTTTTTCTGTTTCCTGTTTTGCAAATGTATTGGGCTTAAATATTTCTTCGGGGTTAAAAACAAGAGTTGCCGTTTATATTTTAATTCCATTCTTAGTCATTCCGCAAATTATGTTGAGTGGCGTGATGGTGAAGTTTGAAGATTTGAGTCCTGCTGTCAGCAGTCAGTCAAAGGTTCCGTTCATTGGAAATATAATGGCATCACGCTGGGCATTTGAAGCTTTGGCAGTTGACCAGTTTAAAAATAACGATTACGAAAAACCATATTTTGAGTATGATAAAATAATGAGCAACGCAACTTATCGGAAAGACTGGTGGCCCGGTGTAATGCAAACTCAATTGCGCAATGCTGAATTGTTTGTTCACTCACATCAATCATCAAACGATTCATTAAAATTAATTTCTTCATTTATTAAAAATGAATTTACTGAATTGAAAAATGAATTTCCAAATATAAATATGGTAATGCTTGGAAAATTAGATATGGCGACCAATCCTGAATTTTTTATTCTGTGCAACCGCAATATGGACAGCACCAATAAATATTTAATAAAAGAATACAACAACGCAAGTGACCGAAAGCAACAATTGTTAGATGCGCAGATTCAGAAAATGGGAGACGATGAATTGTTTGTTGAGTTTAAAGAAAAACATTACAACGACAAGCTGGAGGAATATGTAAAAAATACAATGGGCACTCCGAAAATATTAATTGCGGAAAATAAAATCATCCGCCGGTTTGAGCCCGTGTTTTATAATGCTTCTTCAAAAGGTATGTTTTCGGCTCCGTTCTTCTCCTATTCTAAATCTTTTTTCGGAATGGAGATGAATACTTTCTGGTTTAACTTAATTGTACTTTGGTTAATGACCATTGTACTTTATATCACTTTGTATTTCGATTGGCTTCGAAAAATTCTGGAGCGGTAATTATATTTTTATCAAACGAAAAGTTAAATCCACCAGTGAATTATAATCATCACCGGCTTCCATCATGTCTTCATCATCAGCTTCATAATGCCACAACACTTCTATTTCACTCTTGCCGGTCTTTTTAATGGCTTCAAATTTTCTGAAAATATCCAATAAACATTTTGATGAACTGGTGTTAAAATATTCCAGTTGAATTTTTATTTCTGTTTTGGCTGATGGCTTTGCAGCATAATTATCAATCCAGCTATAAACCGGTTGGTAAAACCCAATGGAGTTTTCAGGAATTGATTTACCCGAAATTTCTATTGAACCGGTTTCGAATAAAAGTTTTATGGTTGGTGTTTTACCTGAACCTTCAATAATTAAATTTTCTGCCATAACATTTTTATTTATCAATTTATTTTAACTGCGAGTGTAAAAAAAGAATATGAATCAGTAAGTGGATGAAACTGATATTCCAATTTATTTTCTGATTTGCGTGCCATGTCAATGATTCCTAAACCAGCACCACCCTTATCTGATAATTCTGAGGTACTTAAACTTCCCAGATAAAAAGCTTTAAGTTCCTGCGCATTCATTGCATTCACTTTATCAATCCGTTGTTTTAATACTTCTAACTTTTCATTCAAAATAAAATTTCCTGTAAATACTCTATAGGAATTTTCTTCACCGCGCGACATCATAAAAAGTCCGCCGACATTTACTTTCTCAAATTCGATTGAAGTATTGTTCTTAAATGATTCCATGTGATGATAAACATTTTGCAAACATTCAACAAGCACATGAAATATTTTCCTTCTCCGCTTCGAATCTTCTACTTCCTTTTCCAATCTGGTTTCAATAATCGGATAGATGGCCGACAATAACTCTTGTGTAATATCACCTTTGTAAGAAAGGATGAGATCATCTTTTTCCATTTCAGAATAAAAAGTATTGATATCAATTACAGTGTACAACAAGTTGGTTTTAATTTTTCAAATGTAAATAAATCCTGCATTCATTTATTTTTCTGAATTTGTTTTTATCAATACAAAATCTGTCACAAATATTTTTCTGATTGAAAGCTGTTTGCGTTTGAATAAATATATTGCGCGCATAAAATGACAACAGAATATTTAGCGGGCATACTACATCAAACTGATATTTTCAGTTTGGTTTCAATGGATATGCTGAAAGAAATTATTCCAAATCTCACCATTCATTCCTTCCAAAAAGAAGATTTGATAATCAGGAAGGGGGAGTCGGGTGATAAAATGTTTGTTTTGGTTTCGGGCAAAGCAAAAATTCACGACAAAGATCACATACTCGCAACTGTTGAATCCGGAACTTATTTCGGCGAATTTTTTTTATTTGACTCAGCACCGAGATCCATGTCTGTTTCTGCATTGAATGATGTGGAGTTGGTTGGAATCAGCAGAGAAGTTTTTGTAAAACTTCTGAAACACCATCCTGAAATTTATAATAAAATTATTTCACTGCTTATAAAACGATTGCGCGAACAAAACAACAACACAATCAATATTCTGAAATCGCGTGAGCAGGAATTATTACGATTAGTTGATGAACGCACACTGGAGTTAAACAATAAATCAAAAGAGCTTGAACTTAAAAACAAAGAGATAACCGACAGCATAGTTTATGCACAACGAATTCAGAATGCTATTCTTCCTGATTTAAAAAAGATATCTTCCGTATTTAATGACTCCTTTATTTTATTTCTTCCGAAAGATATTGTAAGCGGAGATTTTTATGCATTTTTTTTAAAAGACGATTGCGCAATAATTGTTGCCGCTGATTGTACAGGTCATGGAGTTGCTGGTGCATTCATGAGCATGATTGGAAGTTCGTTGCTGAACAGAATAATTATTGAAAAAGGAATTGTACAACCATCCATTATTTTAGATCAGCTTCATATAGCAGTAATTGAATCATTGCGGCAAACAGAAAGCGAATCGAATGATGGAATGGATGTATCTGTTTGTTCATTTAATTTAAAAGAATACATATTAGAATATGCTGGAGCAAACAGACCATTGTGGCTCATCCGGAATAATGAATTGGAAATAATAAAAGCAGATAAGTTTCCCATTGGAGGAACACAGATTTTACGAACTGAGAATTACAACAATCATTCATTGGAATTAAAATCAAATGATGCAATTTATATTTCTACTGATGGATATGCCGATCAGTTCGGTGGCGAAAATTTTAAAAAGATAATGACAGCAAAATTTAAAGAATTGCTCTTATCCATTCACAAACTAAGCATGACTGAGCAAAATATTTCGTTGCAGAATTTCTTTAATAACTGGAAAGGAGCTAACGAACAGGTGGATGATGTACTGGTAATTGGAATTAAAATTTAAACCGCTTTCAGCTCTGCAGTGAAAATTTTCTTTACTTCAGCAACAATTTCATTCTTACTTAAATTATCAGATGCAGCTACAATGAGAGAGATATTTTTCAGGGTGTTATGCTTTTCAATTTGCTTTTCCAAACCATACTTTGCTTCCGCCGGACCGAAAATATAAATTTGCGAGGAGTTAATTAATCTGTCAACCACTTTTTCATAAAAGACTTTTAACTCATTCTGATGTTTGGCCTCCTTATGAATTTCACGATTCATAATTTGTTCGCCTGACTTGATTTTATCTGTTCCTTCTCCTTCAAACCGTTCGTGACTCACAACTTCCGATTTAATTTCCTCCGTTTTTATTTCATCATTTTGAAGCGAAACAATTACTGCCCGCCGATGGTCAATCCAAACTCCTGTTTTAATCTGTTCTGCAGACCTCTTTAACTTTTTCATAATTTTTTAGGGTTTTAATTTCCTGCTACAAAACTTGAAATCCCAAAAAACCATTCTGCTGATAAGAGTCAATTGCAAAAATGATTGTTGTCAACTTTTCTATTTCACTTAGTGTTTTCTTTGCATCACATCATTTTGTTTTACTTAAATCAAATTCAGAATAATACATTTGAAACACACAATTAATTCTAGATAACCTTACCTCATCAATTATTATTAAACCAAAATTTTTATGAACGACCAAAATGAAATAATCACACTTGAAATCTTTAAAGATTTTGTAACTGCTTCCTTTGTAAAAGAGCAATTAGATGAAAACGATATTGAATCTTTTATAGAAGATGAAAATGTTGTTGGATTAAATCCTATCGGAGGAGTTGAGTTAAAAATATTTGCAAAGGATTTACCGAAGGCAAAAGAAATTTTATCTGCATAACCGCATCTCAAGAATATTTAAAACTATTTTGACAGATAAAATTATAATTAAGCAAACAGTCAGCTGGATTAAAAAGGTAGTAGTTGAATGCAATTTTTGCCCGTTTGCAGCAAAAGCTTTACTCAAAAAATCCATTCGTTATGCGGTACTGCCTTCTGCAAATTTGAAAAACAGTTTAGCCACTTTTTATAATGAACTGAAATTTCTGGATGGCAAAGCAGATTTGGAAACAACATTTATTATTATTCCAAACAATTTTAAAAATTTTAATTCTTATTTATCATTGGTAGAAAAAGTGGAAGAATTAATTTCAAAAGAAAATTATACAGGCATTTATCAGGTTGCAAGTTTCCACCCGAAATATTGTTTTGACGGGTCAACAAATAGCGACGCAGCCAATTATACCAATCGCTCCCCTTATCCCATGCTTCATATTTTAAGGGAAGAAAGTATTACAAAGGCATTATCAGCATTTCCACACCCCGAAAAAATTCCGGAACGGAATATTAACTATGCAAGAGAAAAAGGATTAAAGTACATGCAGCTATTAAGAGTTGCTTGTCTGGATTAGAATTTCCATAAAAACAAAGAACACTTTGGTATGTTCGTTCTTTAAAAAATAACATTAATATAATTCCATGAGCAATAATGATATATTAAAAAAACTTCGTGTGGCACTTCAGTTACGCGATGATGAAATACTTAGAATTTTAAAGTTGGTCAACTTCGAAATTTCAAAGGGTGAATTAGGTGCACTTTTCAGAAACGAAGATCATCCGAACTTCAAAAAATGCGGAGATCAGATATTGCGGAATTTTTTAAATGGTTTGGTTATTCATCTGCGAGGACCTAAAGACGATAAAAAAGACCGGCTGCCAAATCTTTGAAACAGAAGGTTAAATTTATTGTTGCTCAGGATATTTATTTTTAAAAAAACCGTTTTATCTTTCAGGATAATTATTTAACAAAATCACAATTAAAAATGAAAAAAGTTTTAAAAGTTCTTTTAGTAATTGTCATTGTTGTCGCATTACTTGCCGGTGGCTTCTCCCTGTTTATTTCCATCAGAGGAATACCAAACTACGGAGCCAAAGATCCGGGAATAAAAATTGTTCCGGACTCTGCACGAATTGAGCGCGGTCGAATATTAGCCAACATGCTTTGTGCTGATTGCCACATGAATCGTGAAACAAAAAAATTAACCGGAGCCGATATGGATCCTGAACACAAATTACCTTTCGGAAGTTTATTTTCACAAAATATAACGCAGGATAAAACAGTTGGTATTGGCGACTGGACCGATGGACAAATAATTTACTTGTTGCGCACAGGAATAAAACGCGATGGTCAATACTCTCCTCCTTGGATGGCGAAATTGCCAAATATGAGTGATGAGGATATTGCATCCATCATATCATTTTTACATTCTGATGATCCAATGGTTACTGCCGATGCCACGCCTGACCGTCCTTGTGAACCAAGTTTCCTTGCGAAATTTTTATCACTGATAGCTTTCAAACCATTTCCATATCCGGATCATGCTATTCCTCAACCCGATACAACTAATAAAATTGAATGGGGAAAATATTTAGTCTGGAATTTAGATTGCTTCAGTTGTCATTCACTTGATTATGCAAAGAATGATTACCTTACACCATCAAAATCTCTTGGTTATTTGGGCGGCGGAAATAAAATGCCTGAAGGAATTTATTCAGCAAATCTTACCCCCGATAACGAAACCGGAATCGGTAACTGGACTGAAGAACAATTTGTAAAAGCAGTCAGATTTGGAATTAAACCAACCGGCACAACCCGTCTACCAATGAAACCTTACAATATGCTAAGCGACTCAGAAGCGAAAGCAATTTATGCATATGTGCGAACTGTGCCTCCAATTAAAAATGCTGTGAATAGAAATGAAATCCACTGATTTAACTATTTTATTTTATTCGTACTATTTCACAATAATATTGCCTTTCAAAATTAAATGTTGCTACTGTTCATTTTAAGTTTACATTTGCAGCATTAACAAATTTTTTAAAGTAAATTAAATGAAAAAAGGAAAAGTAAAGTTCTTCAATAACTCCAAAGGATTTGGATTTATTTGCGATCAAGAAACAGGCGAAGACATCTTCGTTCATGTATCAGGATTAAAAGCTGACATTCGCGAAGGCGATGAGGTAGTTTTTGATGTTGAGAAAGGTAAAAAAGGTTTAAATGCTGTAAGAGTTGAACTCGCACACTAATTAACTCCGTTCAACTTCTGTAAAGAAGATAAAGAACAATACCCAAATTCTTGCACCGCCCCGAAAACTTCGGGGCGGTTTTTTTTTGCCTATCGCCTACTAAAAGTAAGAATTCATAATTGCAACGAATATTTTTTGATACCAAAAATCCAACATAAATCAAAAAGTCTCCTGTTTTTTATCTTATATTTAATTATAAAATATTCTGTCACAAACAATGTCCTGATAATAATATAATTTGGTTGAACATATTCTGTTCATCTTATTTTACTGAAATCAGATATTTCACTTTGGATTCTATGCAAATTTATTATTGGAAAAGGGAATGTCGGTCTTGGACAAAGTTCTTATATGTCCAATTGTGACCGGAACAGAATTCAATTCTTTCAACAATAATATTTTCTCAAATTTATCTGATCAAAGTCACATTTCCTTTCTTTAAAACTTCCTGTCCGTTTGCACAAGTTCCTTCCAGGTAATAGACAAATACAGCCGGTGTGCAAGCTTGTCCCTGCCATGTACCATCCCAACCCTGGCTCACATCATAGGTTTCAAAAACCATTTCTCCCCAACGGTTAAACACCCTGAATGCTTTAACCTCACTCAATCCATAAGTTCTGATTCTGAAGATATCATTTTTATTATCTCCGTTCGGAGTGAACGCATTCGGTACATAAACTAAATCTTCATTGCAGGTTAAACTGATGTGAACTGCGTCTTCAGCACGACAACCCAATGAGTCGGTTGCTGTCAATACATAAGTCATTGGCGTATTCAGGTGATTGACTATTGGATCAATGCAAGATGTACAACTTAAAAAGTCAGAAGGCGACCATTCAATAGTTCCTCCATTAGTGTATCCATACAATTGATAAGTTGAACCATATAATAAATCTGCATCGGCGCCGGCATATATTATTGGCAATTGATTCACAGTAACAACAACAGTATCAGAAGAAGAGAAACAAACTCCATCAGTTGAATTTACAATATAAGTAGTAGTAACAGCGGGTGAGGCAGTTGGATTTGGTAAATAAGGATTATCCAATCCCTCAGCCGGAGTCCACAAATAATTATTTCCACCGAAAGCATTTAACTGTGCAGCATCGTTTCTGCACAGTGTAATATCAGGATCAGCTACTATTGTGAATGGCATTTTAACTTTTACTGAAACAGTATCAGAAGCTGAACAACCAAAACTATCATTTACTGTTAATGTGTAAGTGATATCAAACTGTGGAGTACAGATTGGTTCCTGCAAAGTAGAATCATCAAGATACAATGAAGGAGTCCAGTCATAAATTGCAGCACCATCACCGTGTAAAAATGCAGAATTCGGATAACAAACAGTTTGTGATGAACCGGCATTAACATTCGGCTTTACATGAATGTTTACATTAATGGTATCTTGTGCATGACAACCGTTTTGATTTCCTACCAAAACAATGTATGACATGGATGTACTTGGTGCTGAAATCGGATTAGAGATGTATGGATTATCCAATCCGGTTTGAGGTGTCCATTCATAAGTTGTTCCACCTGATGCACTCAATTGTGCAAATCCTCCTTCGCATAAATTCAAATCAGGCCCGGCAGCAGCCATTGGTAATTGATAAACAATAATTTCAATTTCAGTTGTGTTAGTGCATCCGAAACTATTGGTTCCTACAATAGTGTAAGTTATTGTTCCGGTTGGATTCGCAGTAACTGTATTTCCTGAAGTAGTATTTAATCCATAAGAAGGAGACCATGTATATGAAGATGTTCCATTAGCTGTAAGTATTGCTGATTGTCCTACACAGAAATTATTCTGATTTGAAACTGCAGCAATTGTTGGAACAGGATTAATTGTAACAAGTGTTGTTGCAGTTGCAGTACATCCGTTTGCATCTGTTCCGTTAACTGAATAAGTTGTATTCACAACTGGATTCACGGCAATCGAATCACCCAAAGCATTTGTTGACCACAAATAATTTACTGCACCGGTTGCCACAAGTGCTGCAAACTCACCTGGGCAAATTGCAGGAATAGTTGGAATCACCACTGATGCAACCGGATTAATTATTACCGGAATTAATGTTGATGACTGACATCCTAAATTATCAATTCCCAAAACCTGGTAAGTAGTATTCGATGTTGGATTTGCTGTTACAAAATTTCCGGTTGCAGAACTTAAACTACTTGATGGACTCCAGATATAATTTATTGCGCCGCTAACTGAAAGTATAGTTGACTGTCCGACACATAAAGTTGAATCAAGTGCCGTTGCAACTAACACCGGTAATGGTTGAACAGTTATAACTGAAGTTGAAGTTGCCGAACAACCATTCATATCAATTGCATCAACTGTATATGTTGTAGTTGAAATTGGATTCGCAATAACTGAAGCAGTGTTTGTAAAATTCAAACCTGTTGAAGGCGACCATGCATAAGTGCTTGCACCCGTTGCATTCAAAGTTGTACTTGCACCAAAACAAATTGTTGGATTGGTGCTCGTGATTGAAATTGTTGGAACCGGAAACACTATAATATTTATTGAAGAAGAAGCTGAACAACCAAAAGAATCTATACCTGTAACTGTATAAGTGATTGATGAATTTGGTTGCGCCTGAATTGAATTTCCTGTTGTTGATGATAATCCCATGGACGGACTCCAGAAATAATTTGCAGCACCCGTTGCACTTAATGTTGCGGTTGATGAAGTACATAAAGCTGAAGAAGTAGATGAAGCCATTATCACCGGAAGCGGATTAACATTTACAGTAATTAATGAAACAGCAGTGCATCCATTGATGTCGGTACCGGTTACTGTGTAAGTTGTAGTTATAATCGGATTTGCCGAAACTGTTGTTCCATTAGTAGTTGACAAACCGGTTGAAGGCGACCATGTGAAATTAGTTGCACCTGCTACATTCAAGTCAACAGATTCTCCGATACAAATTGAAGTATCAGATGAATTAGATGTGATAGTTATTGGCAAAGCAACATCAACCGGAACCGATTGAATATTTGCACAACCATTTACATCAACACCACTTACAGTATATGTTGTTGAAGCTGTTAATGAAGCAGTAACAGTTGAACCTATTGTAGTATTCAATCCTGTTGATGGAGTCCACACATAAGTTGAAGCACCGCTTGCATTTATCTGAACAGTTCCGCCATTACAGATAAAACTTCCCGAAGAAATTGCAGTGATAACCGGTAATGGATTTACTGTTACGAAAGTTGTTGCCGTATCAGCGCAAGCACCATTCATTCCAACAACAGAATAAGAAGTTGTTGAAGTTGGATTTACAGAAATAGTACTTCCCAAAGCATTGGTTGACCAATGATAATTCGCAGCACCACTCGCAACCAGTGTTGCAAATTGTCCAACGCAAATGGTATCACTCGTTACAGTCACAATCGGATTAGGAAGTAAAGCGATAGGAATTATTGTTTGACCAGAGCAACCAGTTGCATTAGTTGCGATTACTGTATAAGTAATGTTAGATGTTGGTTGAGCAGAAACAGTAGTTCCGTTTGTTGAACTTAAGAAAGTGGAAGGCGACCATGTATATGATGTTCCTCCTGATGCAGTCATTGAAATTGTTTGCCCCAAACAAATGCTGTCGTTTGTTGCAACAACATTTACTAAAATATCCGGAGCAATAATTACTTCTGAAGTTGATTGCGCCACACATCCGCTTGCAGTTATACCAGTACAAGTGTAGGTTGTGTTGACTGATGGTGAAGCAATAACCTGATCGCCTGTGGTAGTATTTAATCCTATTGACGGAGCCCATGAATAAGTCAGTGCACCACTTGCTGTAATTATTGCTGATGACAAATTACAGATGGTACTTGATGAAGGATTAACAGTAATGGCTCCACCACCATTCATGGTAACAGTTTGTGTATCGATTGCAGAACAGCCCAATGAATCTGTGTATGTGTATGTTAAAGTTGTTGATGCACCTGCTACTTGTGATGGGAAGAAAATATTTCCGTTCACTCCTGCCCCACTGAATATTCCGCCTGCTGGATTTCCAATCAAAGTATCAGCAGGATTATTTGTACAATAAGAATTATTCAATCCGCTCAAAGTAGCAACAGGCGAAGGGTTAACAGTTACAATTGAAAGAGAAGTATCAGCACATGAACCATTGTTTCCAATTACTGTGTATGTTGTATTTATTGATGGGGAAACAGAAACTGAATTTCCAATTAAACCTCCGGGCATCCAGGTAAAATTGGCTGACCCATTTGCAATTAATGTTGCTGCAACACCAGAACAAGTTGTTGCATTGTTTACTGTTACTACTGGTGGAGCAACCATGCTGACAACAGCAATTGCAGTATCAGAGCATGTATTTGTAAAGCCGATTACTGTATATGAAGTTGAAACAAGTGGTTGAACAGTTATCGAGTCATTTGTTGATACCAATGAAATCCAGTTGTAAGTTGTTGCGCCTTGAGCAACAAGTGTGGCTGCATCACCTGAACAAATTGAAGGACTGTTAACTGTTACAATTGGTTGCGGAATGATATTTACAATTACGAAGGTATCTGCTGAACATCCGTTAACATCCATTCCTGTTACTGAATAAGTTGTTGTTACAGCAGGAGAAACATTTACCGTATCACCACTTGCATTCGAAGAATTTACTGAAGGCAACCAGGTATAATTCAATCCACCAATTACAGAAATGGAAGTTGAACTTCCCGCACAAATTGAATCAGCTACTGCAACAATTGACAATTGAACCGGAGGAGCAACAGTTACAATTACAGAATCAGAACCCAAACATCCTGCTGCATTTATTCCATTCACTAAGTAAGTGGTAGTGATTGTTGGAGTTGCAGTTACAACAGCACCTGTTATACTGTTTAATCCTGTCGAAGGTGACCAGCTATAAGAAACACCACCAATTACCGTTAATGTAGTTGATGATGCATTACAGATAATTGCGTTTGCAGATGATGCAGAAATAAATGCATTGTTATTTACCTGTGTTGTATCAATGTCTGTATTCGAACATCCGAGTGAATCAGTGTAAGTGTAAGTTACATAATAAGGTCCGCCGATTCCAACCAATGATGGATCAAAAGTATTTCCAACTAAACCAACACCTGTTAATGTTCCACCTATTGGGGAAACAGTAAATGAATCAGCAGCAGAAGCAATGCAATAGAATGGATCGAGTCCATCAATACTGACATTCGGAAGAGGATTTACATTCACTACAAACAATGCAGTGTCAATACATCCGTAAATATTCATTCCGGTAAGCGAGTAGGTTGTAGTAGTTAATGGATTTGCAATTTCAGTTGAATCATAGTAACCGCTCAAGGTTAAGTCAGCCACCCACATGTACAAGTATGCACCTGATGTTGAAAGTGTAGTGCTTTGCCCAGTACAGATGGTTGCATTCATTCCTGTAACTACAGGAAGCGGATTGATAATAATATTTATTACAACTGAACCTGTACAACCATTCACATCTGTTCCAACAACTGTATATGATGTTGTAACTGTTGGATTCGCAATAACAACCGCTCCTGTATCAGCGCTCAATCCTGTTGATGGAGTCCATTGATAGGATATTGCACCTGCAAGATTTATGGTAACACTTTCACCAAAACAAAGCGATGGATTCATTGGTGTATTAACAATTGTTACAGGGGCCCCAACATTCACAATTGCTGTAACAGTATTCGTGCAACCTAAGGTATCAGTTCCGAAAATTGAATAAGTTGTAGTTACCAGTGGAAGTGCAGTAACCACAGAACCTGTGTCAGCACTTAATCCTGTTGAAGGAGTCCATTGATAAGTAGCAGCGCCTGTTACATTTATGATTGCCGAACTTCCATTACAAATTGAAGTGGTTGATGGACTTGCTGCTAAAACCGGAAGTGGATTAACTACAATGGTTGACTGAGTGGTATCAGCACAACCAAGGGAATCCATTCCGATTATAATATAAGTTGTTGTTGAATCAGGTGAAGCAATTTGTGTATCACCGGTTGTGTTACTTAATCCAGTTGAAGGTGACCATGAATAATTTACTGCACCTGTAACTGAAAGGGTTGTTGAAGTTCCAAAACAAACCATCGCATTATTTGCAGTGATAGTTGGAGGTGTATTCACTGTGACAATTGCAGTTGTAGTTCCTGTACAACCATTCGCATCAGTTGCAATTACAGTGTATGTTGAATTTGAATTCGGATTTACACTCACTGCCATTCCTGTTGAATCAAGGAATGTTACAGAAGGGGTCCAGGTATAAGTTCCATTTAATACTCCACCAACTATAAGTGTAGTTGAAGTTCCTGCACAAATTACCGGAGCATTATTATTTAAGTTCAATGACAATGAAGTTCCGATTGAAACAATCACCGCATTGAAACCAACACAACCGAAACTATCAGTACCTGTTATAATGTAAGTTGTGGTGATAGCAGGTGTTGCAATAACAGTTGAACCTGTTGTTACATTCAATCCAACTGAAGGCGACCAATCATAAGTAACAGCACCTGTTGCCGTAAGATTAACTGATGAACCTGCACAAATGGTTGGGTTCATTGGATTCACAGCAATCACAACCGGGGGATGAACAACAATGATTAATGAATCAGTTGCCTGACATCCGTTTGCATCAACTCCTGTTACATAATAGGTTGTTGTTTGCGATGGTGATGCTGTGACATTCGATCCTGTTGTTGCATTCAATCCTGGTGCAGGCGACCATGTATAATACAAAGCACCAGTTGCAATCAAAGTTGTTGTTTCCCCTGAGCACAATGAAGTATCAGGTGAAGAAATCACCATTGAAATTTGTGGCATCACTCCTACTGTTATTGTCGTTGAAGATGAACATCCCAAAGAATCAATTCCGGTTATTGAATAAGTTGTTGAAGTGGTTGGATGAACAAAAGCACTGTCGTTTGTAATAAAATTAATCCCTGTGCTTGGTGACCAGAAATAAGTTGAACCACCATTCACTACAATCAAAGTTGAATCACCATAGCAAAGCATTGAATTAACTGAAGCAGCAGAAATGGTTGGAAGCGGATTTACATTCACTACAACCGAAGCTGTGTCAAAACATCCGAGTCCATCAAATCCGGTTACGATGTAAGTCATGTTTACTGATGGCGATGCAAAAACACTGCTATCAGTTGTACTTGACAAACCAAAGTTCGGAGTCCATGAATATGTTATCGCGCCATTTGCATTTAACATTGCAGAATCACCCTGACAAATCGGAGCAACTGTATTAACTACTAAATTGATAGGTGAAATTCCTATCAATGAATAAGTTCCGAAAGTCTGACATCCGATAGTATCTGTGATAGTTACTGAATAAGTTCCACCATTAACAGAATTCAAATCTTCATTGGTAGCTGAGTTGTTCCATATGAAAGAATATGGAGCAGTTCCGCCTGTAACTGTTAAATCAACAGAGCCGGTAGCTATTGAACAGGTAGGTTGAACAATTATTGAAGTGGCAACAGGGCCTGCAATGTTTCCAACAGCAATTGAATCAACGGCAACACAACCTTGTGCGTCAGTAACAGTGGCAATATAAAATCCTGCTACTAAACTGTCAAGGTCTTCTGTAGTTGAACCATTGTTCCATAAGAAATTATAAGGAGCAATACCACCAACCACATTCAAATCAACAGTTCCATTAGAAATATTACAGTTCGAAGGAACAGCTGTTAACGAAATAGTTTGTGCAAATGCGCCGCTGATAATTGCAGAGATGGAATCAGTACAACCTGAATTATCAGTAACTGTTAATGCATAATTTCCTGCAAGTAAATTATTCAGGTCTTCAGTGGTTGAACCATTGCTCCATACAAAAGTGTAAGGTGCATTTCCACCTGACATGGTAATTGCAATGGCTCCGGTAGTTGAGCAATTTACATTGGTAATTAAATCAAGTTCAATGTACGGAGTTGATAAATCATTGATGATAGTTGTGTCAATAGTCTGGCAACCGATTGCATCAGTTACTGTCACATAATAATATCCGGAGAATAAAGAATCTATGTTTTGGGTAGTTGCTCCATTGCTCCAGACATAAGTAAAAGGTGGAACACTTCCTGAAACAGTTGCATCAATTGCTCCCATCATTGAACTGCACGAAGGTTGAGTGGTTAAAAGAGAAACTGCAGGGCCGTTTAAATTATTTACAACAACTGAATCTGTTCCGGCACAACCTAAAGAATCAGTAATTGTAACTGAATAAATTCCGGTTACAACAGAATCAATGTCTTCAGTAGTTTCTCCATTGCTCCACACATAAGTGTAAGGCGAAGCACCAACACTTGCAGTTAGATTAATTGTTCCATTGCTTTGATTGCAGTTTGTTGGAGTTGTAATAAAAACAGCAACTGGTAATGGAGTTGTAAGAATTGAAACCAAAGTATAAGCATTGCAACCACTCGCATCAGTAACAGTTACTAAATAATTTCCTGAGAACAATGCAGAAATATCTTCAGAGGTAGAACCATTGCTCCATACATAGGTGTAAGGTGATGTTCCGCCAGCAACTGATAAATCCAATGAGCCATTGTTGTTTCCACAAGTAGAATTTATAGTAGTATAAGTTGCAACCGGACCGTTGTTATTATCAACCGCAATAGTATCAGAAGCAACACATCCGTTCGCATCAGTTACTATTACAGAATAGAATGCTGCAACCACATTATTCAAATCTTCGGTTGTTGAGCTATTGTCCCAATTGATTAAGTAAGGTGATGTTCCTCCAGAAATTGTTAAATCAACAGAACCATCAGCCTGCGCACAATTTGCATTCACAGCAGTGAGTGCCAAAACAGGAAGTGGTGTTGTGGTGATTATGAAAGAATCGATGGCAACACAACCAGCCGCATCAGTTACTGTTACAAAATAATTTCCTGATGTAATATTTATTAAATCCTGATTTACAGAAAAAGTGTTCCAGAAATAAGTGTATGGTAAAACTCCACCTGAAATGGAAATATCAATTGCACCATTTGCATTTTCACAAGTTGATTGATAAAGTATTGAAGTGATTGACGGGCCACTGATATTCAAAACTGCAATTGAATTGGTGATCACACAACCAACAACATCAGTAATTGTTACAGTGTAATTTCCTGCAACAATACTGTCAATGTCTTGTGTGGTTTCTCCGTTACTCCACAAATAAGTGTATGGAGCAAAACCATTTGTCACTGTTAAATTTATTGCACCGTTTGCGTTATTGCAATTTGTTGATGTAGCAATTGATGATGCAAATGGTGCAGGTGCAGAAAGAATTGTAGCATTCACATTTGCAGTACATCCGTTCGCATCAGTTACTGTTACAAAATAATTTCCTGCAGAAAGTCCGTTTATATCTTCAGTAGTTGCACCATTATTCCAAGTATAACTGTAAGGCGAAACTCCACCTGAAATTGAAACATCAATACTTCCATTATCATTTGTGCAAGTTGCATCCAATGAAGCAACTGATAATTCCGGTCCTTGGTTATCTCCTACTGAAATTGAATCAGTAGTTGAACAACCATTCACATCACTCACTGTAACAAAATAATTTCCCGAAACAATTCCAGATAAATCTTCTGTTGTACTTCCGTTGCTCCAAGAAATAGTAAATGGTGCTGTTCCGTTCGTAATGGTCAAATCAACTGAACCATCATTCTGATTACAGTTTGCATTTGTCATTGTTAATACAGACACCGGAGGCATTGTGGTATTCAGAATAATTAAATCAAAAGCCAAACAGCCTGCAGCATCAGAAACTGTAACAGAGTAGCTGTTAGCTGTTAGCATTAAGATATTAGTTGTGGTTGCTCCGTTACTCCAGTTATAAGTGTATGGCAAAACTCCACCTGTAACACTAATGCTGATTGAACCATTTGCATTTCCGCAAGTGGATGGATTAAATGTTGAAGTAATTACCGGGCCATTTGTATTGCTAACAAAAATTGAATCCTGAATGGCACAACCTGCAGCGTCGGTTATTGTTACAATATAATTTCCGGCAGCAATGTTATTGATATCTTCAGTTGTTTGTCCGTTGCTCCACAAATAAGAGTAAGGAGCTGTTCCGTTTGAAACAGATAAATTTATTTGTCCGTTGCTCTGATTACAATTTGCAGTCGCGGCTGTCAAAGTTGCAACAGGTGATGTTGGTGATGAAATGATGGTTGCAGAAGTTGAAGCCGAGCAACCGTTTACATCAGTAACAGTCACACTGTAATTTCCTGCAGCCAGCGATGTTAAATCTTCACTTGTTGCACCGTTATTCCATAAATAAATGAATGGTGAAGTTCCACCTGTAGTTGTTACATCAATTGCACCATCGCTGTTCAAACAAGTTTCATTGATTACTGTTGCCGATAAAACCGGAGAAAGGTTATTGCCAACTAAAATTGAACCCGCAACAGTACATCCGGCAGCATCAGTTACCGTTACAAAATAATTTCCTGTTGCAAGAGAAGATAAATCTTCAGTTGTTGCTCCGTTATTCCAAATATTTGAATAAGGTGAAACTCCACCTGAAATTGTTAAATCAATTGTTCCGTTTGAAAGTCCGCAACCGGAGTTGTTCATGCTCAATGCAATTGTCGGAGCAACTGTAGTTGTAATGGTGAATGAATCAATCACTGAACACCCTGCTGCATCAGTTACAGTTACAAAATAGTTGTTTGCTGCCAGCGATGAGATATTAGTTGTTGTTGCACCATTGCTCCAGTTAATTGTGTAAGGAGAAATTCCACCTGTGATAGAAATATTTATTGAAGCATTTGCATATCCGCAAGTTGATTGTACTTGTGTTGATATGACAGAAGGACCATTTAAGTTTCCAACAAAAATTGAATCTGAAATATTGCAACCTGCAGCATCAGTGATTGATACCTTGTACCATCCTGTTGTTAAACTATTAATATCTTCTGTGGTTGCACCATTGCTCCAAACAAATGCGTAAGGCGCTGAACCATTTGATACAGTTAAATTTATTGAACCATTATTCTGATTGCAATTTGAAGAAGAAGAAGCCAAAGAACTAACAGGAGTTGATGCCGCATTAATTACCGAAGTTGAAAGAACCTGGCAACCTGTAAAATCAGATACTGTTACTGAATAAGAACCTGAAGAAAGATTTAATACATCTTCAGAAGTTGAACCATTGCTCCATACAAAAGTGTAAGGAGTTGCTCCACCTGAAATTGTTATGTCAACTGAACCATTGTTGTTCAAACAACTTGCATCAACTGCAGTTGTTGTGATTGCCGGACCATTATTATTTCCAAGTGCGATAGTTGCTGAAACAGAGCATCCTGAAATATCAGAAACAATTACCGAATAATTTCCGGCTCCTACCCCATTCAAATCTTCTGTTGTAGCTGCGTTGCTCCATGTAATTGTGTATGGAGAAACTCCGCCTGAAATTGTTAAATCAATTGTTCCGTCAGTTTGATTGCAATTTGCATTGTTCATTGTAAGTGCAAGAACCGGTGCTGATGTTGAAGAAATACTTATTGAATCTATAACCGAACATCCTAAAACATCTGTTACTTTTACTGCATAAGTTCCGATTGCCAATGAAGAAATATCTTCTGCTGTAGAACCATTATTCCAATTGTAATTGTAAGGAGAAGTTCCACCCACAACTGTTAAATCAATAC
>CANJII010000045.1 GCA_947474435.1 Chitinophagaceae bacterium
CACATCCATCATTTCTAAAAAAGATGCATGCGTGTCAACATTATTTAACTGATAAGTTTCAAAGCCACCCTTATCGCTTTTATTTTTTTGTCTCCAAACTTTGAGTGTTAATCTCATTTTAGATTTATTTTCTTGTTTGAATTTTATTTATAGCTGCGTTGAGTCAAGTGCACACTTTCGAAAACCAATTCTTCTTTGTGTAATTCCTGTGGTTGGTTTTCGCCTTTGTATTCCCATGCCGCCACATAAGCGAATTTATCATCATCGCGCAAGGCCTCTCCATCGGGAGTTTGAAACTCAGAGCGGAAATGTCCGCCGCAACTTTCTTCGCGGTGCAATGCATCGCGACACATCAACTCACCCAATTCAATAAAGTCGCCAACACGAATTGCTTTTTCCAATTCCGGATTTAATTCATTGGCAGTTCCGGGGATTTTTACATCGCTCCAGAATTCGGTTCTTATTTTTTTTATTTCTTCAATGGCTTCTGTTAATCCTTTTGCATTGCGCGCCATTCCGCATTTCTCCCACATCACTTTGCCCAATTTGCGGTGATAAAAGTCAACTGATTTTGTTCCTTTCACATTCATCAGCTTATCAATCTGCGCACGAACATTTTTTTCTGCTTCATCAAATGCAGCACTATCAGTTTTTATTTTTCCGGTGAGAATTTCTCCTGATAAATAATCACCGATTGTGTATGGAAGAACGAAGTATCCATCAGCTAATCCCTGCATCAATGCAGAAGCACCCAAACGATTTGCACCGTGATCAGAAAAATTACATTCACCTGTTGCATACATACCCGGAACATTGGTCATCAGATTATAATCAACCCACAAACCTCCCATGGTGTAATGCACGGCAGGGTAAATCATCATCGGAGTTTTATATGGATCTTCTCCGGTAATTTTTTCATACATTTCAAATAAATTTCCATACCGCTCACTGATTACATTTTTTCCGTATTTTTTTATCGCATCAGCAAAATCAAGGTACACCGCCATTCCGGTTTCGCCTACTCCTCTCCCATCATCACACGCTTCTTTCGCTGCGCGCGAAGCAATGTCTCGTGGAACTAAATTTCCGAACGATGGATATTTCCGTTCCAAATAATAATCTCTTTCTTCCTCAGGAATATCCTGTGGTTTGCGTTTATCTCCTTTTGATTTTGAAACCCACACACGACCATCGTTGCGCAAACTTTCGCTCATCAATGTCAGTTTCGATTGGTATTCACCATGAACAGGAATACAAGTAGGATGTATTTGTGTGAAACATGGGTTGCCAAAGAATGCTCCTTTTTTATGTGCTTTCCAGATGGCAGTGGTGTTGCAACCCATTGCATTTGTAGAGAGAAAAAAAACATTTCCGTAACCGCCTGTTGCAAGAACAACTGCGTGAGCAGCGTGCCGTTGAATTTCGCCTGTAACCAAATCACGAACAATTACACCGCGGGCTTTTCCATTTTCAATTACCACTTCCACCATTTCGTGTCGGGTAAATAATTCAACCGACTTTTCTTTTACCTGACGATTCAATGCGCTGTATGCACCTAATAATAATTGCTGTCCTGTTTGGCCGCGTGCGTAAAATGTTCTTGAAACCTGAACTCCACCGAATGAACGGTTATCTAACAATCCACTGTACTCTCTTGCGAATGGAACTCCCTGGGCCACACATTGGTCAATGATGTTTACACTTACTTCAGCCAGGCGATGAACATTGCCTTCGCGTGAACGATAGTCGCCTCCTTTAATCGTATCATAGAATAATCGATAAACACTGTCGCCATCATTGCGATAATTTTTTGCGGCATTAATTCCACCTTGTGCTGCAATGCTGTGTGCACGACGCGCACTATCCTGAAAACAAAATGCTTTTACCTTATAACCTAATTCACCAAGTGATGCAGCGGCTGATGCGCCCGCTAATCCGGTTCCGATAACGATGATGTCAATCTTTTTTTTGTTGGCGGGATTAACCAGTTTAACACTTGATTTATACTGGCTCCACTTTTCACCTAAAGGGCCGGAAGGAATTTTTGAATCTAAAGCCATGACGGTTGAATCATTTTTTCAATAAAAAGAAAACGGGCATTGCTGCAAATACTGCAGGAACAATAATGGAAAATGCAATTCCAAGAAATTCGATTACAGGAGTATATTTTTTATGATAAATTCCTAACGAACGAAACGCACTTTGAAATCCGTGCAATAAATGATAAGCAAGTACAATCATTGAAGCAATGTAAATCATTGCATAAGCAGGATTTTGAAAAGCTTCTTTTACTTCGGAATACATATCGGGAGTACCGTTATTATCCAATCCTAAATGGTCAGTAAATCTTGATGGAATAAAAAAATCTTTCAAGTGAATGACTAAAAAAATTAAAATCAACGAACCCAAAATTCCCATGCTTCGTGAATACCACTTGCTGGTTGCGGTTGCTGATGTTCCGGAATAAGAAATGGTTCTTGCTTTCATATTCTGCCGGGTGATGGCAACTGATTGCAGAATGTGAATGATTAAAAAAAGAAAAAGGAAAATTTCAACAGTACGAATCAGAATATTGCTTGCCATAAAATGC
This sequence comes from Chitinophagaceae bacterium, assembly GCA_947474435.1. Classification (GTDB taxonomy): domain Bacteria; phylum Bacteroidota; class Bacteroidia; order Chitinophagales; family UBA10324; genus UBA10324. The sequence goes on from CANJII010000045.1 coordinate 2,591, forward strand.
GCAGCTTCATTAAAAAATAATCCGCCATCATTTAAAAACATTAAGGAGTTAATGCTGCAATGGACCACTAAAAAAACAATGAGAAACAATCCGGTCAATGACATTACTACTTTTCTGCCGACTGTTGAGGTCAAAAATTTCGAGAACCAATTCATACAATTATTATTTCAGAATCGGACAAAAATAACTGTCAGAGTTTTGGATGCAAGTGATAAATATTATTTGTGAATAAGAAAAAGAGAATAATACTTTTTCTTAAAATCTCGGACAAAAAACCTGCTTCTTATTAAAGTGCGGAATACATCCGATATAAATTATTGATAGTTCGGGGCCGCCTTTAGTTTCAGTTACCTCTGTAAGTTCAGAAACATTCAAGTCATAACTAAAAGCGAAACTGAATTGGTCAACATCAAATCTAGTCACAATTGCCCATGCATCCTTCCAACGGTACCAAGGTCCGAAATAAATCCCGTACTTGCTGTTTTGCATTTTATCCAGGTCAACTCTTATAAACCCTCCCACAATAAATTCTTTATTTTTTCCCTGAAGTGAATATTGAAATTTAGGATAAAACTCAAATCGTTCACTGGCATGAAGGTTTGCACCGGCATTAAAAATTAATTTCCTGAAAACCTTAGAACTATCGTCATCTAAAAAACTTTTAATGGGTTTGTTAATATGATAGAGAGCCAATCCTATTGTAAAGCTATTTTGAAAGCTTGGTGGAATAAAATTATAAACTACGCCACCTGATAAATCAAAATAATTAAGTGAACTAAGATCTATATTTTCATTTGTTTGGTTGAAATTTAAATTTGAAACATATTGATCGCTGAATAAAAGATTGGTGTAATCAATATTTGCCGAACCCATTCCCAGCATTAAACCACCACCAAAATAATGATGATTGAATTTATCTAAAGTTTTATGCATGCTTGCCGTAAATCCAAACTGAGTAGTTGTAAATTTTGAATCGCCAGCTTTATCAACAGATGCATCTAAACCAATTCCAAAAATTGCCTGCTTACTTCCTTTTCCTCTTATTCTTCTTATATCTCCTGATGCATGAAAGGTAGTATAAGGAACTGTAATGCTTCTCCATTGATTTCTGTAATTTGCTACCAATCGGTAGTCACAATTAAAAAAACCGGCATTAGCAGGATTTTGCAATAAAGGAGTTGAATAAAATTGAGAGAAATGAATATCCTGTGCATTTACATTTTTAACAATAAAAATGAAAAAAAAACAAATAAATAAACAATACAATCGGGTTGTCATCTGATTAATGTTATGTTTCCTTGTTTTCTGATTAACTGTCCTGTGCTGCAAACTGCCTCTAAAAAATAATCGAATACTTCAGGTTCGCTTTTCTTTCCATTAATTCTTCCATCCCACTTACCATTAAAATTGTTGGACTCATAAACTTTCTGCCCCCAACGGTTATAAATTTTTATAAAATGTAATTCAGTAATTCCTACACCATCTAAGTGAAATTCGTCATTCAAACCATCGTTGTTAGGGGTAAATGCATTTGGAACAAAAAGGACATTGTCATCACAATATACTGTTATAACAGAAGTATCTTCATCCTTACAACCATTTAAATCAACTAATGTCACTATATATATTGTTGTTTGTAACGGATTTGCAATTGGATTTTCGCATCCATAACATGTTAAAGTTGAGTCGGGCAGCCAATGATAAGCACCTGTTCCAGGTTGATAAACATTGTAAGCAGTGAGCTGCGCTGTTGTACCTACAAGAATTGTTTCATCGGGGCTTGAAATAACTGTCGGTAATGGATAAAGGCATATGGTAACATCGCCTGTATCAGCATAACAACCTAATTCATCAGAAACATAAATAATGTATGTAATATCGCTTGAAGGTGTTGCGGTTACACAAGCTGTTGTAGAAGAATCTAAACCAGTAATTGGCTTCCAATTATAAAAACTTTGAGTAGATGAAATTGCACACAAAGAAGCAGATTCACCTTTACAAAAACAAGTATCATTTGGATAAGTAACTGAAAATGGGAATAAAACAAATACTGTTAATGAATCATTTCCCTGACAGCCAAAAGCATCTGTTCCAGTAACTGTATAAGTTGTGGTATCAATATTTACTCCCCCACAAATAGGATTTGCTATTGTACTGTTTAATAATCCAATAGTGGGCAGCCAACTATAGGTTATTGCACCAGTGGCATTTAATTGAGTATATGTTTCATCACAAATTTTCTTATCCGGTCCTGCGTCAATAATTGGTAATGGGTGAACAGTTATTATTACAGAATCATGATTTTGACATCCGATTGAATCCATAACTGTAAGTATATAGGTTGTTGTAACTGTTGGGTTTGCTATCGGGTTCAATATTGAACTATCTGAAAGTGTTTCTGCGGGACTCCATAAATAATTACCCGGTGTTGATGTTCCGTTCAGTTGAGTTGAAAGACCAAAACAAAATTCCGCTGAATCACCTGCATCAACAAATGGAAATGGAAGTACTACAATACTTGCAGTGGTATCATCGCCACATGATCCAACAAAAGCAGTAACAGTTAAAATGTATGTTGTATCATCTGCATCCGGTGTAAAGGTTATTGTAGCAGTAGTTTCACCTGTGCTCCATAAATAACTGTTGCCTCCACTGGCAGTTAGTGAAAATGAACTGCCCGGACAAATTGAATCGCCTGGAGTAATTGAAGCCACTGGTGGTGGTGTTATAAATACCGCAACCGCATCTGTATCCTTACATCCAAAACCATCAGTAACAATTAATGTGTAAGTAGTGTTAGCAAATGGAGAAGCAAAGGTTGAATCATTAATTAAAGTTGAAAGCGTTGCCGGAATTGTATCTACCCATTGATAACCTGAACCAGCACCATTAACACCTGAACCAATTAATAAAGATGTGGAGTCATTACAGATGGTTGCATCAGGACCTGCATTTGCAACAGGGTTTGGTGAAATTGAAATAGTTGTTGTTGCAGTATCATTACATCCGTTGCATCCATATAATATTAAAGTAACTGTATATGGTCCAGTATTTAAATAAAGATGTGCAGGATTTAGCAGAGTTGATGTTGTACCATCGCCAAATGACCATAATTGACTGCAAACTGTACTTGAGTTAGTTGTGTCGGCAATAAAATTTACAGAATCACCAAAACATAAACCTGTAATTGGTGCAACCGGAATTGCTGTGGGTGCTTCGGTTACATGTATAGTATCATAAAAAATATCTGTACATCCACCAACTGAAGTTATTGTTAAAGAAACATAAAAATCGCCGAATGTAGTAAATAGTACAGGAGGTGGATTTTGAAGAGTTGAAGTACCAAAACCGCCAAAATCCCATAACCAATTAACAATGTGATTTATTGGTTGGCCTAAATTATCTATTCCGCCAAATGACCACGAATTATCTGTAAAAGTTACTGTGCCATTTGAACACAGATCGTTTGTGCTTGAATAGAATTTTGCAATTGGTTGAACTAAAACTAAAGTATCAACAATTCTCACATAAGAACACTGACCGGAACTATCGGTTAGCACAACCGATGGATAGAAAATACCGGTATCGGGCATTGCATAAGAATGTGCTATTGCTGACGAACCTGAAAATAGTGGTGTTCCATCATCAAAATCCCAAAAGAAACTCGCCGCATTTGTAGGATTCAAATCAAATATAATAAGTTGCGGAAGGCATGCAGTATCCGGAGTTGCAGTTGGATTAGAAAAAGGTCCACCAACATAAATATAATTTACTTTAACAACGGTATCTGTACACCCAAGACACAAATCAGTTGCAATTAATGAAACAGTAAATGATCCGGCATAGGCATAAATGTGATAAGGATTTGGTAGAGTAGAATGCGAACCATCACCAAAACTCCAGTAATACGATTCACAACCTAATGGTATTGATGGGTTAATACTGAAATTTACTTCTAAAGGAGGGCATTCAATAAATGTAGAGTCCGCTGAAAAATCTACATCAACTTCACCAACTATTATATAATTTACTTTAATCAAATTATTAATACACCCGTTAATATCAGTGGCGGTAAGCTCGACAGTATATGTGCCTGAACTTAAATATATATGACAAGGCGCTGATAAAAGCGAAGTGGTATTATCGCCGAAATCCCAAACAAAATTGAGGTTTAAACCAGTAGATAGATTATTAAAACAAATTTGAGTTCCTAAACAAATAGTTGTATCGGCTACATTAAAATCAACTTGCGGTACCTGAACATTTACATATGAAACATATGAAACTGAACTAATACAACCGAATTGATCTTTTACATATTCCGTAACAGTATAAGAACCATTATTAGTATAAGTATGTGAAATTATTGGGTTTGCTGTAAATGTTGTTTGTGGGGTACTATCACCAAAATCCCAACTATATTGCATAGGTATAGAAACACAATTTGATTGAGTAGTATCAGTAAATGTCACTGTTAATGGAGCGCACCCGTTTAAATTATCTCCATAAAATAGTGGTTGAAGCCCCCGTACCGTAACATCCCATTCCAAAGTATCTTCGCAAGCATTTGCAATTGCTCTTAATCTCATTCTGTATTTTCCAGGTCCTGGAAATGATATTTCGCCAACTCCCGGAAACCAAATTGGGGAAGTACTATACAATGCAGGAACCGGTGCCAGGTTATTGCACAAATCATATCCTGTCCAAACATAATTAGATGCACCAATTGATATATTAGTAACTGTAGATGTTTCTGGATAGCAAATAATAGTATCAATAGAAGCAATGGCCTGTAAAGCAAAAAGTACAATAAATTGCCCCGTTGAATCACAACAAGTGGAAGCAGCATTACAAATTTTTATGGAAGCAGTATGAACACTTGAAGGATTTGGCATTGGATAAGTAACATCTACGATAAGACTATTTGAGGTACTTGGAATACCTCCGGTGAATGTCCATTGAATAATAGAATCGGCACCTACAGAATTTGAAGCATCAAAATGAACTACATTCGGATTACTACAATCTACGGTCCATGTAAATGAAGGAATTGGGGGTTCAATGCATATATAATCTTCCATTATTAATGTATCATAACATCCACAATTTTTTGAAACAAGCATAATATCGAAACAACCAGTATCTTGATAAAGGTGAATAGGTTCCATTAAAAAAGACTGGCAACCAGTACCATCGCCAAAATTCCAACACCAAGCCTGGCAAGGTTTCCAACAGATTCCACCAGGAACACCGCATGTATCAACGGTACAATTCTCGAACAACACAGGAAGAGGTGCACAGGTAGTTTCCGGATCAGCAGTAAAGCAAGGAATGGTATGTTCACCTACACAGATCGGTGCAAAAGTAAATGAGTTTAAAACAGTAGCATTACACCCTGTGTTTGGATCATTAATTTTCAAATAAACATTATAACATCCTGCACTATCAAAACTTAAAGTTGGAGTTGGTCCTAAATTGTTTGTTGGAATACAAGGCGGCATACCAATGGGTTGAATGCACCATAAATATTGTGTTGGAAAACCAACACTACATGAAGCGTTGAAATCTAAAGTTAAAGGAGCGCAAAATTTACCTTCTAAGGGTAAATTGTCTATTTCATAACATGCAATCGGGCAATCAATAACTACAGTATCATTTAGGATAATCATTGAATCGCAGCCACCCAGGCCTGATACTGTTAAAGTTATTGTAAAATGCCCGCAAGTATTATATACAATATTTCCGGGATTTTGTAATAAAGATGTTGCAGGTGTTCCTCCGGTAAATACCCAACTATAAGTCCATGACGGATTTGCGACTCCACAAAAAGCAACATTAACTGTTTGAGGAACTGAACAGGCAGGTGCATTACTGGTTAAATTTATACAGGCAACAGGTTTATCAAAAACATAAACAGTATCAACCGCCGACACTGCGCATCCATTAACAGAATCATTTAATGTAATAATGTAAGTACCTGCATTTAAAAAAGAGTATGAAATACTCTGGGATGCATTATTTGGCGAAACAGAAACACCGGCAGATGGATTAATTGTCCATAAATATCCACTACCGGGACCGGTTGATACAGCAATTGATTCCCCAACACAAACTGTATCTTCATTTACTATAATGGAAGTTGAATTATTGCCAACATTTATCATATTCGATATAGTATGTGAAGTTGAACAGCCGCTTGCATCAGTAACAACGCAGGAAACACTATACGAACCAGTTGTAAAATCAATACTTAAGGGGCATGGCAAAATTGAACTTGAGGGAGAGCCACCAGGAAATGACCATGCAAAAGAATACGGTTGTGATCCGTTTACAACGGGTGTTGCACAAAAATCAACAGACAAGGACTGTTGGCAAGTAGCAGTTGGTCCTATTGCAGTTATTTGAAATGATGGAGGCGGGGTAAAACACACAGCTGGATTTTTTGTGGTGTCATCTTTACATCCTCTATCATTTGTAACAATTAAAGTTGCACAAAAACAACCCCCTAATGCTGGATAGTTATGAATAAAATTAGCACTTGTTATATGTGATCCATCACACACATCCCAATCATAACTCAAGGATGATGAACCTCCACCAACCTGTGAGCAGTTTGAATTAAAATTTATAGGTGTTAATGCACAGGCTGTATCAGGAGAAATTGTAAAACATGCAACAGGATTACAATAAATAGGAACAGTTTCTGTGTGTGTGCAAGCCCCTCCATTAATAGTTAATGTTACTTGCTGATTTATATTACAAGTTGGAAAATTTACGATTCCCGGATTTTGCTGCGAGTGAAATTGTGGTATTGCTCCCGGTCCGAAATCCCAAAACCAATCTGTAGCTCCAACAGATGCATCTGAAAAAATTAATGTTATTCCTGCACAATGTGATGCTCCAACCGGAAACTCTGTATAAGTAAAATCGCATGGCTGAGCGAATAATTTTCCTGTGGAAATGAAAGCAATAAATAATGCGATTTGTAAAATTTTTCTCATACGCAATTAATTCTTTTCTAAAATTACTTCATTCGGTATTATAAAAAAATTTACCTGCTTCATTTTTCCACAATTCATTTTTTTGTATTACGCAATCAGTTATTGGCGCAATTTAGTTTATAAACTTTACACAACAAACAAACAGAACTTTCATTATCTGTTATTTTTGTTCAAAATTATTTACATCGTGTCTTTTGGAATTTGCCCGCTTTCATTAATGCCTGTCAGAAGCGAACCTTCAGATAAATCAGAAATGGTATCGCAATTATTATTTGGTGAAGGATTTGAAATTTTAGATGCACAACCCAAGTGGGTGAAAGTGCAATTGCATTGGGATGGTTACATTGGGTGGATTGATGCAAATTCCATTCAAGCCGCATCGTTTTCAGAAATTGATGAAGAAGAAAAAGATTTTTTTTATTGCAATGATATTTCCGCTATTGTAAATTCTTCATTGGGAAACCAAATAATCACATTAGGTTCATCGTTACCACAATTCAGAAAAAATAAATTGAAATTGGGTGAGCAGGATTTTTCTTTCGAAGGAAATGCGTTGAACTCATCGTCAATTGAACATACTGAAACTGCCATTGAAGAACTGGCAACCAAATATCTGAATGCACCTTATTTGTGGGGTGGAAGAAGTATATGGGGAATTGATTGCAGCGGTTTCACACAATTGGTTTTTAAAATGCTGGGAATAAAAATTCGTCGCGATGCTTATCAACAAGCCGATCAGGGAATGCTTGTGAATTTTGTGGATGAAGCACGCACCGGCGATTTAGCTTTTTTCAATAATGAAGAAGGAAAAATAATTCATGTTGGAATGGTGTTGAGTAAAAACAGAATTATTCATGCAAGCGGACGCGTTCGGATTGATGTGTTGGATCATTATGGAATTTACAACCAGCAAAAAAAATCTTACTCGCACCAACTTCGTTTTATAAAAAGAATTTTGTGAAAAAAATAGTTAGCGCCGTTCAACTTCGCGAAGCCGATCAGTTTACCATCGAACACGAACCCATCAGCAGTATTGAGTTGATGGAGCGCGCTGCAAAAGCATTTACAAAAACTTATTGCAAACAATTTTCTTCATCACGCCCGGTTAAAATTTTTTGCGGTCCTGGAAATAATGGTGGCGATGGATTGGCCGTTGCCCGATTGCTGCACAAAAAAAAATACGATGTTCAGGTTTATATTTTACAAAACGATTTTTCGTTCAGCGATGATTTTATTCTGAATGAGCAGCGACTGAAAAGTAAAAATCGGGTACCGCTTCATTATATTTCTGACGGCAACTTCCCTCCCATTCGGGAACGCGATGTGGTGATTGATTCATTGTGGGGAAGTGGCTTATCACGACCGCTCACAGGCATTGCTGAAGCATTGGTGAAATACATTAACGAACACAAGTCAACAACAGTGGCGGTTGATATTCCATCCGGAATGTTTGCTGATGCGCCAACAACCGGCACAGCCATACAAGCGGATTTTACATACACTTTCGAATTACCAAAGCTTGGATTTTTGTTTGCCGAGAATTATGAACATGTGGGTGAGTGGAAAACTTTGGATATCGGGTTGGATAAATTTTTTATTTCTGAAATTGCTACCTCCCAATTTATTCTACAGGAAAAAGATGTCAGAAAAATTCTTCGCCCACGAAAAAAATTTGATCACAAGGGGAAATTCGGTCATGCATTAATAGTAGCAGGAAGCGCCGGAAAAATTGGTGCAGCATTGTTGTGTTCTTCCGCCTGTTTAAAAAGCGGAGCCGGATTAGTAACCGCACACATTCCACGAATCGGAAATAATATTTTACAAACCGGTTTGCCCGATGCGATGATAACACTGGATGACCATGAAAACATGATTACAAAAATTCCGGCTACAGAAAATTATACAACTATTGGAATCGGTTCCGGAATTGGCATTGAAAGTTTAACTCAGCAAGCATTCATAAATTTATTAAGTCGTTACCGGCGACCAATGGTGATTGATGCTGATGCAATAAATATTTTATCATTGAATAAAGGATGGCTTGAATATGTACCGAAGGGAAGCATTTTTACTCCTCATCCAAAAGAGTTTGAACGGTTGTTTGGAAAATCGCCAAATTCATTTGAACGAATAAAAAAACAGAAAGAACTATCCATTGCTCATAAATTTATAATTGTATTGAAAGGTGCTTACACCAGCATCAGTATCCCAGATGGAAACATTTATTTTAATCCAACCGGAAATCCGGGAATGGCCAAAGGCGGAAGCGGTGATGTGCTCACCGGAATGATTACCGCATTTTTATCGCAAGGTTACTTATCAGAACAAGCTGCTATGATGGGAGTATATTTGCACGGACTGGCAGGTAATCTTGCTTTGAAAAATAAAACCAACTACAACATCACGGCAAGTGATCAGATTCAAAACATAGCGAATGCATTTAAAAAAATATTGTCCTGATTATTTATTCATGCTTTTTTATGTTTTCACATTTGTGTTTTTGCAATCCTGTAATACCGCATCAAAAGTTCAGTCAACAGCAACTGTAATTTCTCCCCGTATTAATTCACCTGTTGAAAAACTTTCATCCAAAACAGTTGCATTAAAAGATTCGCAAAAAGTTGATGTAAAACTTTCAGTCAATCACAACGAAAATATTTTTGCTTCGGCATTGTTTACCAAGTATGCAGATATTCTTGATGTAAAGCCTTCAGAACTAACGAATGAAAAATTATATAAACTGATAGATGAGTGGTGGCATGTTCCATATAAATATGCAGGCAACGGGAAGAGTGGAATTGATTGCAGCGGGTTTTCGTGCATGGTGCTAAAAACAATATACAACCAGGAAATAATTCGTGGCTCTTCAGAAATGTTTAAGGCAACCGACCGTGTGAAAAAAGAAGATTTGAAAGAAGGCGATTTGGTTTTTTTCAGAATCCGTCACGGACATATTTCACATGTAGGAATTTATCTGCTTAATAATATGTTTGTGCATGCAAGTGTAAAGTATGGAGTTACCATAAGCAGTCTGGACGATCCATATTATAAAAAAGTGTTTGCATCAGGAGGAAGAATTTTTAAAGATTTATAAAGATTGCAAACATTTCTATAAAGTAAATTTTATCAGGTTCATGTATCAGATAATAATTCTGTAAAACACTATTGTAATATATAACATGAAGTACTGGGTGTTTCAAAACCAATGCAAATACTCGAAGCATCAACTGCATTTTTTGCAGTTACCGAAGTAGTTGAAATAATGGTACTATGAGCAGTATCAGAACATCTGCACGAATAATTCTTTTCGCAGGAACAAAAAACAATTCCAAAAACTAAAACAATCAATATTTTTTTTAGCATGATTTGATTTTGTAAAAATATAATTAAATCCATTTAATATCATTTTAAGCAAATTGATTATTTACATATCAGCAAAATATTATCTGCATGATTCCTGTTATTTTAGTCGCCTCAATTTTTAATAAAGAATTTCATTCTCAAAAACATCATTTAAAACTTTGAATCCATTAAAAACTATTTCGCCTGTTGATGGAAGGTACTTCCGGCAAACTGAACAATTAACCAACTATTTTTCTGAATATGCATTAATCCGTTATCGGGTGTTTGTGGAGGCAGAATATTTTATTGCATTGTGCGAAATTCCATTGCCGCAACTATCCAATATTGATAAAAAAGATTTTGAATCGCTTCGGAATATTTACAGAAATTTTTCGGAAGCAGATGCAACCACAATAAAAGAAATTGAGAAAACAACTAACCACGATGTGAAAGCTGTTGAGTACTTTATTAAAAACAAGTTCGAACAAATTGGATTAAACAAGTACAAAGAATTTATTCATTTCGGTTTAACTTCTCAGGATATAAATAATACAGCTATTCCGATTTCAATTAAAGAGGCAATGCAGCAGGTGATGCTTCCTGCATTGGCAAATGTGATTGATATTTTAAAAACTAAAAGCGAAGAATGGAAAGAAGTAGTGATGCTTGCACGCACTCACGGACAACCTGCCACTCCCACTCTGTTAGGCAAAGAATTATATGTATTTGTTCAAAGATTGATTGAGCAGAAAGACCAATTGATTGCCATTAAACATTCATCAAAATTCGGTGGCGCAACCGGAAATATGAATGCGCATTATGTATCGTATCCTGAAATTGACTGGCACTCGTGGGCCGACAAATTTGCCAGCGAAAACCTTGGGTTGCATCGCTCCTATCCTACTACGCAGATAGAACATTATGATAATATTGCCGCGCAGTTTGATGCATGGAAAAGGATCAATACCATACTGCTTGACCTGTGTCGTGATATGTGGAGTTATGTTTCAATGGATTATTTTAAGCAGGAAATCAAGAAAGGTGAAATTGGTTCATCGGCCATGCCACATAAAGTAAACCCCATTGATTTTGAAAATGCTGAAGGCAATCTTGGAATCTCCAGTGCGCTTGCCGAGCACTTTGCAGCAAAACTTCCTGTCTCAAGATTGCAAAGAGATTTAACTGACAGTACTGTGTTGCGAAACATCGGTGTTCCGTTTGCCCATACACTAATTGCGTTGAAGTCAATTGAGAAGGGATTGAATAAAATTATTCTGAACAAAGAAAAAATTAACAGCGATTTAGAAAACAACTGGGCGGTTGTTGCTGAAGCCATTCAAACAATTTTAAGAAGCGAGTTTTATCCGGAGCCTTATGAAAAGCTAAAAGAACTAACGCGAAAAGGCGAACACATTTCTCAAAAAGATATCCAGTCATTTATTAATTCACTTAATGTTAGTGACCAAGTAAAAGATAAGTTAAGAGCAGTAACACCATTCTCTTATTTCGGGAAATTCATTCGATAATATTTAATTTCAATAATTATTCTGTGAGTAAAAAACAAACAACTGATTCTTCTGCAAAAAAAAATATCCGTCAACTAAGTTTGAATGAGCCGTGGTATTTAAAACATGCCTCAACGGTTTTTGCATTACTGATTTTTATTGTTTATGCACGATGCCTTTCATTGGGATACACCTATCTTGATGATTCAGTTTTTATATTAGATAAAGGTCCGGAAAATGAACACCTGTCAAATATTTTCAATGCTTTTTTTCAAGGAACATTTGGTGTAAAGGATATTTATTACCGCCCTTTATTCAGAATAACTTTTATTATTGAACGACAGTTTCTCTTTTTATTTCCTCAGGAAGTTTTTATCGATTATGCCATCCGGCTGGCACATTTTATTGAAATCATTTTACATATCGTAAGTGTTTCTCTGCTGTTCAAATTATTACAAAAATTTTCGTTCACTAAATCATCTGCTTTTACTTGGAGCATAGTTTATGCTGTTCATCCTGTTCTGACAATGGCCGTTGCCTGGATTCCGGGCAGAAATGATTTAATGCTTTCCATTTTTCTACTTTCATTTTTTCTCCATTTTTTTCAATACATAGAAACTCAAAAACAAAAACACTTAATCTGGCAATTTATTTTTTTAATGCTGGCGTTACTTACAAAGGAATCAGGAGTTTTCATTCCATTTACTGCATTGCTTTATATCTTTCTATTCAGAAAAAATATTTTAATCAAAAGAAACATGCTTCTGATTTATTCTATCTGGCTGATTGAGCTAGCCGGATGGTTTTTTCTGCGCAATCATATCATTGATCCCAAACAAACCAATCAATCAGTTTCTGAAACCATCAGTACTTCGTTGGAACGAATTCCGGCACTGGTACAATACATCGGTAAAATATTTTTACCCATTAATCTGACAGTTTATCCAACTGTAAAAGACACCACTTATTTATTTGGAATAATTTCAATTGCCATACTGGTTATTTTAATTGCATTGAACAAGAATAGAAATTGGAAAATGATACTGTTCGGATTGGGTTGGTTTATACTTTTTATATTCCCTTTCTTTTTTGTTCCGAAAAAAATTAATGATGCTCTGTATGAACATCGGTTGTACATTCCAATGATCGGAATGTTTTTTTTAACAAGAGAAGCGCTTCCGGTTCTGATTAAAACTGTTGCCGATTCATCAAAATATATTCTTGGTGCAGTAATTATTTTGTTTTCGTTTATGACCTTCAATTACATGCAATATTTTAATGATGAAATATCCTATTATTCAAAAGCAGTTAAAGATTCACCAAGTTCTGCTTATGCTACCAAAATGTTAGCCATCAGATTGGTTTATAAATCAAGGGAAGCAGAAGCCATTCCGTTATTTAAAAAAGCTTTTGAATTGGATTCAACTCAAATGTACACACGGTATTTTCTGGCTAAACTCATTTACATAAAGCAAGATTCATTATCAAAAGCAAAAAAATTATTGAATGAAGAAATTAAATTGACACCAACCTTTACAGAAAATTATTTTGAACTTGCATATATCGCTTTTAAGGAAAATGATTACCCATCATTAATTACCAATCTGAAAAAAGTTATTGAACAACAGCCTGCCGATAAAGTATCAAACAATAATTTATTAAAAGCTTATATCGATTCAAAAAATAAAAGTGAAGCTTTAAAACAAGTTGAACGAATGCGTTCAAATGGAATTTTCATTGATGAAACAACTTTGAATGCTGTTAACCGAATGAATTGAGTTGATTTTTTTGATACTATTATTATTGAATTATTTCTTCCTTAACAAATTTTCCACTAACTACTTTCCCCTTTTGCAGTTGCGCTTTAACAAAGTAAACACCTGCAGATAAGGATTTTATATTAATGATTTCAGAATTTTGATTTGTTTTCTGCGAATAAATTTCTCTGCCTAATACATCGGTGATTGTGATGTTGGTTGCAATTTCTGCATTGCGAAAGTGAATAGCTAATTCATTGGAAGCAGGATTGGGGAAAATATTTAATTGAGGTGGTGTAATATGTTCAGTTATACTTTCTGCAACCGGAATGGTGAAATAAAGTGTGTCCGTATCAAGTGCAACACTGCCGCTATCATTTAAATTATAAACAACAGTATATGTACCCGGACTAAAATTACTACCAAGAATAAGAGTATCTGCTGAGTTACAGATAACAGTTAGCATTCCCATCAGATGGTATGCCTGAACAGTAATTATTGTATCAGAAATATTTACTGATGAATCAATAATATAGCAAGAGCCATAACCAAAAGTTGCGAAGCACGATACCAAAACAGTACTTGTTGAAGTGGGATTAACAGGAATAATTTTCAAACTATCAATGCTTCCCCAACCTTGGGCTAATGTGTTGAAGGAGGATAATGAAATAAAAAAACCAATAAGAATTATGCTGAATGAAAGTTGTAGTTTTTTATTCATGGTCTTGAAATTTATGTTGTCGGTTAATTTCTATACAATGACGATTGAGAAGACAACATTGCTGCATTTTATTAATGCCTCTCTCCTATTCCTTCACAAATTTTTCAATCTCCACAATCCCATTCTGCATTTGCACTTTAACAAAGTAAACACCCTGCGAAAATGATTTCAGATTTATGATTTCAGATTTGAGACTGGTTTGCTGCGAATAAATTTCTCTGCCTAACACATCTGTAATAATTATCGTGTTCATGATTTGTTTGCTGCTGCAAATAGTGAGTTGCTTGGTGGCAGGATTCGGGAACACTGTTAACTGTTCACTATTCACTGTTAACTCCCCCACTCCATTGATGATTGAGTTGGTTGCATAGTTGGTAATAACGGCAGGGTTGTAATCAAAATAAATAGCTGCTTTGTTATTGATGGTGGTTCCGAATGGTAAGTTGGGTTTCACTTTTATTTTGAACATAACAAAGCCCTTGCTGGCGGGTTCGTTGCTTGCACTATCTGGAAGGAAGAGCGGATTGAAAACCCATTTCAGTATGCCGGTACCAGATATACTGAACTCGCTGAAAGGTGCACTTGATGCAAGATTAACTACAGTTGTTGGGTCGAGTGATGTTGGCAATGTATCTGTTACGATTACAAAGTGTGTGGTATCGTTGCCGGTGTTTTGGAAGTGGATGGTGTAGGTGAGAACAGAATCGGTATTTAAAATATTTCCTGCAGGTGAAACTGTTTTCTCATTCGGGTCATACGAACCGGTTACTATGCCTGATGTGTGCAAATGATTGTTAGTGGTATCGCAATCGTTGGTTGTTGGGTTAATATAAAAATCGGATTGAACCATGTAGTTGGTTGGGGTGCTGACCGGAACCGTGAAGTAGCAAACTATTGGTGGAGCGCTGAAATACCAATTGGGTGCGCCAGCTCCTACATGAGTAAAGTATGCGTGGCAAGGTTGTGCGCTACCTGCGCATTGTTGCTGGAATCATAAACCAACTGTGGGTCATATTGAAAAGTAATAGTTTCTAATCCAGAAAAAGAAGGAACGGAGAAATCATAAGGATACAAGTTGTCGTGCATTTGAAAACCGGGGTTAGCGCCAGACCAGGTGGCATAGATTCCTAAATCGTGATCGCTGGATGTCATAGTTGCAAAATTGTTTCCTGTTGAAGTATCGCCTACTGTTCCAAAGAAAACATTACCTGTCGCGGTACACACCCAAAGGTTTCCACAAGTGCCATATCCCCCCGATGTATTTGCACTGATATTATAATTTCCGGAAGACGGAATATTTATGGAGTAGTATCCGTTTGCATCAGTACTGCCGTAATAACTATTGGCTCCATCACTTGCTGTTACATAAGCATTTTGAATCGGTGTTTCTCCTCCATCTAAAATACAATTGCTGTTTAAATCATTAAAAATATTTCCTTCCAAAACATTGTTGCACGATGAATACAAATTATAATTACCGATTGCAACTAATCCTGAATCATCAGTTACTGTTATTGAATAATTTCCTGCTCCCAAACCTAAAATGCTTGAATCTATACTACCATTACTCCATAAATAATTATAAGGAGGAGTACCACCATATGGGGTTGCTGTTAATGATCCGTTATTTGTGCAGTTAAGGCTGGTGGCATTAATAAAATTATAAAAATTATTCCACCCAGATCCACTCGAACCTGAATTTACTAAAATATATCTGCTTGAAGTACTTGTGCAAAAACCCGGGTCATCTATTGTTAATGATACAAGATAGTATCCGGCTGTGGCATAGGTGTGTGTTGGATTTGCATTTTGCGAGGTATCACCGTCACCAAAATCATATAAATAGGTTAGAGTGTTTCCGCTTGCACCCCAACCTGAGTCGATAAAATTTATAACGCCGCCAAACTCAATAACAAAAAAATCAGCATGGCATTGTTGAACTTGATTACAAGGGTCATGTGTGAAATGAGTAACACCACTATTTATTAACGCTTGACATGGATTAAGATAACAATTACCATCGCAACCCCATACTGAATCTGTTACAGATGGGCAAACATATCCTGCGTCAATTATTGAATTTTCAAAACATGGAAGAGTTATTTGTGCTTTTATCTGATTGCTACAAATCAAAAGACAAATTATTAGCAAGTATTCAAATGTGTTTTTCATACTAAAATTATTTATCTGATAAAAGTAAGTAGAATAATTTGGCTGTAAAGCTTTATTGTCATGGGTTGGTCACAAATAATTTGTATCAAACCATTGTAAAACAAAAATGGCCTCCGAAATCGGAAGCCATTTTTATTGTATTCATTAAAATTTAATCAATCAAACTTCAAATCCAATGCTAATCCGCGCAACTCGTGCACCAATACATTGAACGACTCAGGCACAGTTGGCTTCGGAGGATTTTCACCCTTCACAATAGCTTCGTATGCTTTCGATCTTCCAACAATATCATCAGACTTAATGGTTAACAACTCCTGAAGAATGTTTGCAGCGCCATAAGCTTCCAACGCCCAAACTTCCATCTCTCCAAAACGCTGACCTCCGAATTGTGCTTTACCACCAAGCGGCTGTTGAGTAATGAGTGAGTAGGGTCCGATAGAACGGGCATGCATCTTATCATCCACCATGTGAGCAAGCTTCAACATGTAAATAACTCCCACAGTAGCTTTCTGGTGGAAACGATCTCCTGTTTCGCCATCATAAAGGAAGGTTTGACCAAACAATGGTAAGTCGGCCTTCTTAATATAGCTGTCAATTTCAGCAAGGTTTGCACCATCAAAAATCGGAGTAGCGAACTTCACACCCAGTTTCTTTCCGGCCCATCCAAGTACAGTTTCATAAATCTGACCAAGGTTCATACGAGATGGTACACCAAGCGGATTCAATACCACATCCACAGGAGTTCCGTCTTCTAAGAACGGCATGTCTTCCACACGCACAATCTTAGCAACGATACCCTTGTTTCCGTGACGGCCCGCCATCTTATCACCTACTTTAAGTTTGCGCTTCTTGGCAATATAAACTTTAGCTAATTTCAAAACACCTGAAGGTAATTCATCACCAATGCTGATGTTGAATTTCTCGCGCTTAAAGCGACCAAGTTCTTCATTGTATTTAATCTGGAAATTGTGAAGCAAAACTTTAATCAATGAATTTTCAGCTTCATCAGCAGTCCAGTCAGTTGGATCAACCTGAAGGAAATCAACTTCACCCAAAGCCTTAGCAGTGAATTTCACGCCTTTTGCAATCACCACTTCGCGATACAGATTGTTGATTCCTTTTGAAGTTTTGTCTTTCAACAGTTTCAACAATTTCTCAATCAGAATATCTTTTAAATTATCAGCAGCTTTTTCAAACTCCTTGTCTAATTTATCAAGAGCGGTTTTCTCGCGAACTTTAGAGTTCTTATCTTTCTTGGCGCGGGCAAATAATTTTTTATCAATCACCACACCCTCAGTACTTGGAGGCGCTTTTAACGAGGCATCCTTTACATCACCGGCTTTATCACCAAAGATGGCGCGAAGAAGTTTTTCTTCCGGCGTAGGATCAGTTTCTCCCTTCGGAGTAATTTTTCCAATCAGAATATCACCTTCTCCAATGTGAGCACCCACGCGGATAATTCCGTTCTCGTCGAGGTTGCGTGTTGCATCTTCACTAACATTCGGAATATCCTGTGTTAATTCTTCTTCACCGAGCTTGGTATCGCGAACTTCAATTTCATATTCATCAATGTGAATACTGGTGAAAATATCTTCAAGTACCACTCTTTCAGAAATTACAATCGCATCCTCATAGTTGTAACCTTTCCACGGCATGAAAGCAACCTGCAAATTCTGACCAAGTGCCAATTCACCTTTATCGGTTGCATATCCTTCGCAAAGAATAGTTCCGGTTTTAACCTTATCACCCTTCTTAACAATAGGCTTAATGTTAATGCAAGTGCTTTGGTTAGTCTTACGGAATTTCAATAATTTATAAATCTTAACATCATCTTCGAAACTTACTAATTGCTGCTCAGCAGTTCTTTCGTAACGAACATGAATTTCATTGGCATCAACATACTCCACAACGCCATTTCCTTCTGCGTTAATCAACATGCGACTATCCAAAGCGGTTTTACGCTCTAAACCTGTTCCAACTATTGGAGAAGAAGGACGAAGAAGCGGAACTGCCTGCCGTTGCATATTTGAACCCATCAGGGCACGGTTCGCATCATCATGTTCCAAGAATGGAATCAGTGAGGCGCTCACACCAACAATCTGGTTCGGAGCCACATCCATGTATTGAACCAATGCTGGTTCAACAATAGGGAAGTCTCCTTGCTGACGACATTTTACTTTTTCCTCTTCAAAATTTCCTTTTGAGTCAATCGGAATATTTGCCTGCGCAATTACTTTATCATCTTCCTCTTCAGCAGTCAGGAACTGAACTTTCTTTTTATCAACTCCACCATTGTTTACTTTCAAGTATGGAGTCTCAATAAATCCTTTGTCGTTCACTTTAGCGTGAACACACAAAGTAGAAATCAAACCAATGTTAGGTCCTTCAGGAGTCTCAATTGTACACAGTCTTCCGTAGTGAGAATAGTGAACATCTCGAACCTCAAATCCTGCACGCTCTCTTGATAAACCACCGGGCCCAAGTGCCGAAATACGGCGCTTGTGAGTGATCTCAGAAAGAGGATTCGTCTGATCTAAGAACTGTGATAACTGACTTGTTCCAAAGAATGAATTGATTACAGAAGAAAGAGTTCTTGCATTAATCAAATCAATCGGAGTAAATACTTCATTGTCACGAACATTCATACGCTCGCGAATGGTACGCGCCATACGCGCAAGGCCAACTCCGAATTGTGCATACAATTGTTCTCCAACTGTACGAACACGACGATTGCTCAAGTGATCAATGTCATCAATCTCTGCTTTACCATTTACTAACTGAACCAGGTATTTAACAATAGCAATAACATCGTTCTTGGTTAGTACTTTTTTCTCAATGTGTTCCTGAGTTCCAAGTTTGCGGTTGATTTTATAACGACCAACTTCACCTAAATCATAACGCTTATCGGAGAAGAACAACTTGTCGATAATTCCACGAGCCGTTTCATCATCCGGTGCATCTGTTCCGCGCAACTGGCGATAAATGTACTGGCATGCTTCCAATTCAGAGTTAGAAGTATCCTTATTTAAAGTATTATAAATAATTGAATAGTCAACTCCTAAAGTTTCCTTTTGAAGAATAACGGTTTCAATTTTGGTTTCAAGAATCTGTTCAATGTTCTTTTCAGTTAAAACAACATCGCGCTCAAGTATCACCTCGTTACGCTCAATGGTTACAACTTCACCTGTATCTTCATCCACAAAATCTTCTACCCAGCTTCTTAAAACACGGGCAGCCAAACGGCGACCAATTTGTTTCTTTAATGATTCTCTTTTCGCACTTACCTCATCAGACAGATCAAACAATTTCAGAATCTCGCTATCAGTATCGTAACCGATAGAACGCAATAATGTAGTAACCGGAAATTTCTTCTTACGGTCAATATATGCGAACATCACATTGTTAATGTCGGTCGCAAATTCCATCCATGCTCCCTTGAAAGGAATAACACGGGCAGAATAAATTTTAGTACCATTCGGGTGCAATGATTGTCCAAAGAACACTCCAGGTGAACGGTGTAACTGGCTGACAACTACGCGTTCAGCACCATTAACCACAAATGTTCCCTTAGGTGTCATGTACGGAATGTTTCCAAGGAAAACATCCTGAACAATGGTTTGGAAATCGATGTGTTCTTCGTCGTTACACGACAATCTAAGTCTTGCCTTTAACGGCAAACTGTAAGTTAACCCACGCTCAATACACTCCTCAATATCATACCGCGGCGGGTCAATGTAGTAATCTAAAAATTCCAGTACGAAAATATTCCGTGCATCAGATATAGGAAAGTTTTCCTGAAACACACGAAAAAGACCTTCACCCTTTCTGCTTTCGGGGGTGGTCTCTAATTGAAAAAAGTCCTTAAAGGACCCAACCTGAATATCTAAAAAATCAGGATAATCTATTCCGAATTGCAGCTTGCCGAAATTTACTCTTTCTTTAGTTGATGCCATGAATTGGAAAAGTGCTTTTATTAAAAATGAAAAAAG
>CANJII010000046.1 GCA_947474435.1 Chitinophagaceae bacterium
CTGTTACTATTTTTCCATCTGTTTGTAAAACCAAAGCATTCAGGCATTCATTGTAACCATCAATATCAGTTACAACTTCCCCTGTTGAGTTAAAAGTATTGTCCATAGTTCCATCGTTATTCAAACGAATTAATCCGAAATCAGAATCAGTACCGTTTTCACAATAACCACCTGCATAAATTTTTCCACCAGGTTCAACCGCTAAACCAAAAAGTTCTGAATTACCGGAACCAACAATTTCCATTAACCAACCATCAGCACTGAAACTGCTGTCCAATGAGCCGTCAGCATTGTATCGTGCAACAGCAAATTCATCATAGTCACCATCGTACGATGAACCGCCAACCAAAATTTTTCCGTTTGACTGAATTGCTATTTCATAACCATAATCATTATACCCTCCCAAATCAGTTATGGTAATTCCATTGGTTCCAAATGTGCTGTCAAGTGAGCCATCACTTTTCAATCTGATAACCATAAAATCAACATCCAATGATGAATTAAGCGCATGACCTGCCGCAACAATTTTTCCATCTGATTGAATTGCCACTGCATCAGTTTCACTATTATCATCCAGAAATAAATTAAAATATCCGGTTGTGTTAAAGCTGTTATCTAAAGTTCCGTTTTGCAAATAGCGGGCAATGGCTGCATTGTAAAATCCGTCGCTGTCATATGAATAACCGGCAACTACTATTCTACCGTTTGATTGAATGGCTATACCGTATGCCTCATTGTCTTCTCCGCTTTGCATATCAAGCGTATTAAATCCTACAGCATTAAATGTGCTGTCGAGATCACCGGGTTGTTGTGCTGAAATTTTTTCAGTGAAAAGAGTTGCACTGACTAAGCAGAGGATGTAAATTTTTTTCATGATGTTTATTTTTAAAAATTGAAAATTCAAAAATTAAAGAGTTGAATTCTGGAAGTAAATTAAACAATAAAATTATTTGTGTAACGATGAGTTTTATCATGATGATTTAGTAGTCCTGATTTACTTTCGCTGCATGTCCTGCTTACATCAGGAATAACCGTATGAAACCATTTCAGACCTTACTTTTCTACAAGTATGCGCGCATTGATAATGCAGAAGCATACAAAGACCAACACCTTGCATT
The DNA here is from genome assembly GCA_947474435.1 of Chitinophagaceae bacterium. Taxonomy (GTDB): domain Bacteria; phylum Bacteroidota; class Bacteroidia; order Chitinophagales; family UBA10324; genus UBA10324. The sequence goes on from CANJII010000046.1 coordinate 1,119, forward strand.
TTGTAAATCGCTGAACCTGATGGGGCGTGTGCTCATTGGCGACGAAGGCATTAACGGAACCGTGAGCGGAACCATTGACAGTTGCAAGCAGTACATGGATTACCTGAGCAATGATATGCGCTTTGTCGGAATTGAATTCAAGATTGATGAAGAAGATGCGCCCTCGTTTTCTAAAATGCATGTGCGCTACAAAAAAGAAATCGTGCACTTCGGTCAGCCCGATGTGAATGTGTGGGAAATGACCGGCAGATATTTAGAACCTGACGAATGGCAAAAACAAATGCACGACCCCGATGCGGTGGTGATTGACATGCGCAACAAAGTGGAATGGGAAGCAGGTAAATTTAAAAACGCTGTTACATTGGATGTGGAAACCTTCCGCGATATTCCGGATCACTTGGATGAACTCGAACAATACAAGGACAAAAAAATTCTTGCCTACTGCACCGGCGGCATCCGATGCGAGAAAGCAACTGCCTTTTTAATTCAGAAGGGATTTAAAAATGTTTTTCACCTGCATGGCGGAATCATCCGCTACGGAAAAGAAGCAGGCGGAAAAGATTTTGACGGCAAGTGCTATGTGTTCGATAATCGATTGACAGTTGATGTGAACACCGTGAATCCTGAAATTATTTCGCACTGCCGCAGGTGTAACACTCCTTCGGTTCATTTTATTAATTGCGCAAACCCCGAATGCAACGAGCATTTTATTTTATGCGAATCCTGTGCTACTGAAATGGAAGGAAGCTGTAGTGAAGAATGTAAAGCACATCCGCGCCGCCGCATTTATGATGGCACCGGCTACTACCAGAAACACAATCAGGAATATCAAACCGAGAAGGCGAGGAAGAAGTGGATGATGGAGTAGAAAAATAATTTGATGATTTGGTAATTTGATGATTTGATAATGGGTTGCTGAATTTTTTATCTAATTTGCATTCATCAATTCAATAAAAAATTTAGTTATAAAAAAGATTTTCACACTGCTTGTTTTTGTATTTTGTTTTTGGTGCGGAAACATTGATGCGCAATGTCCTTTAGCTGGATTTGCAATAAGCAATAACAATATTAGTTGTCCTCCACTTGAAGTAAATCTTACCGACACCTCGCTTAATACTCAAGCTGGTACAACCTATTATTATGATTTTGGTGATGGAGCATTTAGCAATCTTCAAAACCCGTATCATATTTATAGTTATGGTGGAACATTTTATCCAAGTTTAATTGTAACAAATCCGGGAGGGTGTGCTGATACTTTTTATTATTCGCAATCTGTTTTTGTTGGCGGAGTTGTGGTTACTCAACCAGTATCTATTAGTCCAACTTCAGGATGCGCTCCGCTGACTGTAAATTTTTTATCGTCAAGTAATGCCACAACCTATAATTGGATTTTCGGAGATGGAACTTCGTTAATAGATGACAGTTCAGTTACTCATGTTTATGCTTATTCCGGATTTTATATTCCCATAGTTGCATTGGATAATGGCGTAGGATGCATCTTCCCTTTACATTTTGATACTGTTTTTGTATATGATTGTACAACAATAGAATCTAAAAATCACTCTGAAAAAAATTTCATCCTCTATGCCAACCCCTCGTCCAACACAATCAACATTTCTTCTTCCAGCATATCCGGAAAATATTCTTTAAAAATTTATAATCTGCTCGGGCAGCAAGTGAAGCAGCAGGAAATTGATTTCTCTTTTGAAGGAAGCAGTAAAGTGAATATTGAATCACTCGCTTCCGGTTATTATCAGTTGATGCTTGTGAATGGAAGCAATGTGGTGAGTAAAAGATTTGTGAAGGAATAATTTTTATTCCATTTTCCATTCATTTCTCCATACTACATAAAAATCTTCGTCTCTGAATTCGCCGAACTTGAAAACAGAATGGTGAAAAGTGGCTTCGTGTTTCAATCCCAGTTTTGTCATTATTTTTTTTGAAGCATCATTGCCACTGAACACACTTGCATAAATCCGTTCGATTGAAAAAGTTTTAAATCCATATTCAATTATTGCCCGTGCAGCTTCAGTTCCGAAACCTTTGTTCCAGAAGGGTTCTCCAATCCAGTAACCAAACTCGGCATTTTTATTATAAACATCTTCCATCGGAAATATTCCTGCGGCACCAATTGCTTCTCCGTTAAAATCAATGGCGAAAACTTCTGCATGTTTTTCTTTTCCGAATTGTTCAATGAATTCTATGGCTGCTTTTCGGGTGTATGGGTGCGGGAACCGGTCGCGCATATTTTTCGCAATGTTTAGGTTGTTGCCGTATTTCAATAGCGAATCCAGATCTTTCATTGTCCAGAGTCGCAGAGTTAGTCGTTCGGTTTTTATCATATAATTTTTAAGCAGCAACAATTTTACAGGAATCATTTTTCATTATCATTGTTCTTCATGAAAAATAATTCTGAATAATGAAAACTATTTATCACAAAGCTGAATCAAGAGGCCATGCAAGTCACGGGTGGCTCAACACTTATCACTCATTCAGTTTCGCCAATTATTATGACCCTGATAAAATGCATTTTGGTGTTTTGCGTGTGTTGAATGATGATGCCATTGATGGAGGAACCGGTTTCGGAATGCATCCGCACGACAACATGGAAATTATCACCATCATGCTTGAAGGTGCACTCGAACACAAAGACAGTATGGGAAATATTGGCGTGATAAAACCCGGCGAAATTCAGGTGATGAGCGCCGGCACCGGAATTCATCACAGCGAATACAACCACAGCAAGGATGCTCCGGCAAAACTTTTACAGATATGGATTTTCCCGAACGAACGGAATATTAAACCGCGATACGATCAGATGAAACTGGAATTGAGTGAGCGAAAAAACAAGTGGCAGAAAATTGTAGAGCCCGGCCCCATTGAAAATGGATTATGGATAAAACAGGATGCATGGTTTCATATCGGGCAGTTTGATACCGGTACTGAAACACACTACAAAATTCATCGCCCGGATAATGGGGTATATATTTTTATGATTGAAGGAAGTGCAATTGTTGAAGGGCAGCAACTGAACCCCCGCGATGGTTTGGGAATATCAGAATCGGAAAGTGTTTTAAGCATTAAAGCAACTTCAGATTCAGAGATTTTGATTATGGATTTGCCGATGAGTTAACTATCATAAAGTTTTAATAAAATCAGCTCTTTAAGAATGACTGAATCATTACAAACAATTGCAGCATTCAGCAATACATTTATGTCATTCTTAAAATAACTGAAATGAAAAAAAAATTACTCACTCCACTCTTTTTGTTTATTTTAATTTTTATTGTAACAGATATGTCCTTCGCACAAATTTCATTGCCTAACCAAGGTTTCGAACAATGGGATTCTTCAGGTCAACCTTCACCCTTCGATTGGCATCAACCAGCTGATTGGTCCAGCACCAACCCTGTTACTGAATTCAATTCGGCAGGTATCACAAAAACCACTGATGCACATTCAGGTAGTTTTGCAGCACAAATCAAATCTCAAAACATTTTCGGTACTCAGCACGCCGGAGGTTTAGTATGCGGTCATGCAAAAACATCTTTTTCAAATTATACCATTCTTCCGATTACAGGTGGCGAACCTGTTAGTTCAAAACCGAAAAAGATAAAAGGGTATTATAAATTTTCCAGCCTGACTGCAGGCGATTCGGCTTATGTAATTGCAATAAATAAAAACTGGAATTCATCACTCACTCAGCCTGATACGATTGGTTTCGGTATTTTGAAATTACCAACCGCTACTTCTTATACTTTGTTTGAATTAAATATTACTGATTGGGATTCACTGGTAAGTCCTGATTCGGTTGTAGTAGCTTTTTTTTCTTCCAACCCGGATTCAGGATTGGAAGGAGGAATTTTAATTGTTGATGATATTGAATTGGATTTCGGAACTGCAATTGAAACGATAAATATTAGTACAGATCAGTTTCATGTTTATCCAAATCCAGCATCCGGGTTTTTAACTGTTTCGTTTGATAAGAAAAATAATTTTACACAGCTGAATATATTTTCTTCGTTGGGTACTCTAATCTCATCTGTAAATATTTCGGAAGAAAATTCTATTCAACTTAAAACAGCAGATTATCCCTCCGGACTTTACTGGATTGAAATGAAAAATAAAAATGGAGAATTAGTAAGAGAAAAATTTTTAAAAACCAATTAATCCCGCAACGGATTTCCATACTAAAATTGTTATTTAAAAATCCCTGTAAAAAGAACTTGCAGGGATTTTTTATTCCTGAAATTAAATGTCAATATTAAATCAACAACTTTAAAACCTCACCCCAATAGTAAATCCGGCCCGTAAGCTGGTAGAGTTCATAATCGAAAAAGCATCCGATGCTGAACTCAGTTGATAGTTTTGCTTAAAATCAGAAAGCTTTGCATTCTTATCATAAAAATTCCAGCTGCCACTGCTGCTTTGCAATTGAGTGCCGAAGTACATATCAAAAACAAAATGTGAAGTGCTGAGTGTTTGAATGCCCAATAGCAACCCGGCGCCATTTGTTGTTTCGGTATAAGTGTTACTGTAATCAATCCCGATATATGAATAATCACCAGAATGATCATTCTTAGATTGGAAATATCGGTACTTGTAAAAAATACTTAAATAATTTTCGAGTTGCATTTTTTCACTTTCATGAAAATAATATCTGAACGATGGATAAATTACATAGGAAGTAACTGATTTAGATTCGTTCGAAACACTGGTTGAAGCAGTGTTTGATTTACTTCCCATCCTGAATGCACCCTCTGCCTGAAAAGAAACTTTATCATTTAATTTTCTTTCATATGCAAAAGATGGATATGAAAAAGCTGCATTCATTAAATTCATTTTCACTGCGTTTTTTAATGGGCCTTCTTCATTTTTTGCATTTACAAATTTTGGTGAGTTCTGAGCGAAAAGGTTAATGCTAAAACAAAAAGTGAAAAGAAGAACTGATAAAATTGAAAAAATGTTTTTCATGTGAATTGTTTTTTTGACAGAGCAAAGAAAACCAAAAATTGATGCAAGTGTCTTGATTTAAATCAATTAATATTTCAGATTGCTTCCATTTAATCTCACGCTCAATTTTATCTTTCGCCAAAATACTTACTGCTCATGAAGAAGTTCTTCTTTCAACTTTCCATCCTTTGTACTCTTTCATTATTAATTTTTAATTTCTCAGTGGCGCAAACAATTCTGCCTACTCCTGCCATTGAGCGCATTGCCGGAATTGAAAAAAGAAAAACGCTCGAAGAAAACTCGCTTGTGAAAAACATTCAGTTCACTAACATTGGTCCGAGCATCATGAGCGGACGATGCATTGACCTCGATGTAAATCCCATTGACCCGACAGAATTTTATGTCGCCTATGCAAGCGGTGGTTTGTGGCACACAACAAACAATGGGCAGTCTTTCACTCCGATATTTGACAATGAAAATGTTTTGTCAATCGGTGATTTTGCCGTTGACTGGAATCACAACAAACAAATTTGGGTTGGAACAGGCGAAGCAAACAGTAGTCGCTCTTCGTATTCAGGAATCGGAATTTATAAAAGCAGCGATGGCGGCAAAAGTTGGCAATGGAAAGGTTTGCCAGAATCGCATCACATCGGAAAAATTTTATTAAGTGTAACAGATACAAATTCGGTTCTCGTTGCGGCGATGGGGCACTTGTATTCTTCGAATAAAGAAAGAGGAATTTATAAAACTATCGACGGCGGAAAAACATGGAAGCAAACTTTGTTCGTAAATGATTTAACAGGCGGTGCTGATTTGATTGCTGACCCTGCAAATGCACAAATCATTTATGCGAGCTTATGGCAGCGCGACCGTCGTGCGTGGAATTTTTCAGAGAGCGGGGAAGGTAGCGGACTTTATAAATCTGTTGATGGCGGTGACACATGGAAATTAATTTCAACCGGCACCAATGGTTTTCCGCACGATGCAGGAGTTGGAAGAATTGGTGTTGCCATTTCATTTCAGAATTCAAATGTTTTGTATGCCATTCTTGATAATCAAAATCACCGCGCGAAAGACAAAATTGAAGACACCACCACTTACATCGTTGATGATTTGAAAGACATCACGAAGGAAAATTTTCTTTCGCTCAACAACGATAAGCTGCAAAGTTTTTTAGATGAAAATGGTTTCCCTGAAAAATATTCTGCAGAGAAAGTGAAGGACCTAGTGAAGAAGGAAAAAATAAAACCATCGGCACTCATTGATTATCTCAACGATGCAAACAACTCGCTCTTCAATACACCCGTCATCGGCGCCGAGTTATATCGAAGTGAAGATGCAGGCACAACATGGAAAAAAATTGACACGGCAAAACTCACTGGTCTCGTTTACACTTACGGTTATTACTTCGGAAAAATATTTCTCTCACCGTTCGATGATAAAAAAATTGTGTTGCTCGGTGTGCCGATGATCATGTCGAAAGATGGCGGCACCACTTTCAAAACCATTGACGGCGATAACACGCACGGCGACCATCATGTAGTGTGGTTCGATGCGAAGAAGGATGGACACATGATTATCGGCAACGATGGCGGAGTAAACATTTCTTATGATTTCGGAGAGAACTGGTTTAAGTGTAACACTCCGGCTGTCGGACAATTTTATAGTGTAGCAGTTGACAACGACAAACCTTACAATGTATATGGTGGCTTGCAGGATAATGGCGTGTGGACGGGTTCATCTGATTACACTCCATCAACTAACTGGATGCAGGAAGGACAATATCCCTACAAATTTATTTATGGTGGCGATGGCATGCAGGTGCAGGTGGACACGCGCGACAACAATACTGTGTATGCGGGTTCGCAGTTTGGTTACTACGGAAAAATAAATAAGACCACAACTGAATCAGAAGATGTGAGACCAACAATTGATTTGGGTGAAAGTCCGTTGCGTTATAACTGGCAGACTCCGATTCTCCTCTCGAAATTCAATCAAGACATTCTCTACTTCGGCACCAACAAATTGTATCGCAGCATGAATCAGGGAAAATCGTTCGAACCCATTTCTGAAGAATTAACCAACCACGATAAAACTGGTGATGTGCCTTACAACACCATCACTACCATTTCCGAATCACCGTTACGCTTCGGAGAAATTTATGTGGGTACTGATGATGGAAATGTTCAGTTCACAAAAGATGGCGGCAACACATGGACAAAAATTTCTGTTACACTTCCGCAAAATCTTTGGGTAAGTCGTGTCACTGCTTCCGCATTTTCTGAAAGCAGAATTTATGCTTCGATGAATGGTTATCGCTTCGATAATTTTTCTCCATACTTATATATGAGTGATGATTTTGGAAAAACATGGAGGCAAATTGGAACTGATTTACCATTCGAACCCATCAATGTTGTGAAGGAAGACCCTAAGAATGAGAACATTATTTATGTCGGCACTGATAATGGATTGTATGTATCGCTCAATCGCGGACAAAATTTTATGGCAATCAATGGTGCGCTGCCGAGAGTTGCGATTCATGACATTACAATTCAAACAACAGCAAATGAAATTGTGCTGGGCACTCATGGTCGCTCGCTTTACAAAGCAAGTTTGGATTTGATTCAGCAACTGACCGACAGTGTGGTGAGTGAAAATATTCATCCATTCACCGTCAATGATTTTAACTACAATAAAAATCTCGGAAAGAAATTTTCTTCGTTTTACGAACCAACACAAATGAAAATTTCCATTCCGTTTTATGTGAAGCAAAAAGGAATCACTACTCTTCAGATAATATCAGATAGCGGAATTGTGGTTGCAACATTGAAAGATACGAGCGAAGCCGGAATCAATTTCGCGAAGTACAATTTAGCTATTGATGCAAATGCAATTGTTACATTTAAAAATTCACTCACCACAAAAGACAAAAACAATTTTGTGAAAGCGGATAATGGAAATTACTATCTCACTGCCGGCAAGTACACAATTCAATTTATAACTGCTAATGGAGTAACTGCTAAAACTTCTTTCATCATAAAAAAGAAAGAAAAAAAACCTAAGACTCTTGATAATAAAGAGGAATTAATTTAATAACAGCAATTGATGAATTTTACCAATTGAAAAGTTATAAAAAAAATGCTCTTAGAAAATCTAAGAGCATTTAACTATCAGTTATTTACTATTTACAATGACCACAGGTCATGCTCCCATTCAAACATTTCCTGTTTTATTTTTTCCGCTTCCATCAAAGCATCAACGCCTTGCTTATAATCCTGAATTTTCCGATCAAGAACATTTGATTCTTTAATTATATAACTTCCAAACAAACGACCTTCAAAAATATCGTCCCAACTAAAACGAATTGCGTCATTCTTTGGATTAAAAACATCCTGTTTAACCAATATTTTTCTAAAATCAGGATAATAAACCCAATACAAAGCTAATTCTCCAGCATCCGGGTCAGTATAAATTGGGGCAATTCCTAAAATTCGAACTTGAAGAGTAGATGTTTCTTTATCAAAAAACCAATCTTCTTTTACTCTGAATTTTTTAACTGAGTTCGGGTCAAATTCATTTGTGACAATTGTATCATGTGTATAGTTACCATCAATATCATATAGAGCAATGGTATCAATACTACCGGTTTTCTTTAAAAAAGCTTCAGGTGTTAATGGTATTTTAAAATATTCATCATCATAAACAACTGAACCTTCCTTAATTGCATCATTAAATATGGTTATTAATGGCTTCATATCCTTCCAATCAATACCTTCATATTTAAATGGTAAATTTATTTTTTCCCTTGAATCAATTACTCGCCAAATTCTCTTTTCCATAAAAACATCTGATTCACGAATATGATCATAAGGAATAATTTCTCTTTCGGAAGGAGAAAAACGGTCATAAATTCGATCACGAGGTGCTTGTTCTTCCGTCGTTCCCTGTGCAATTGACAAATTGCAAAAAGTTAAACCTAAAGTCAAAACAATTAATAACGAAGTTATTTTTTTCATGATAGAAATTATTTAATGAAAATTTAAAAACTAACGAATTTCAATCGGAATACTGTTGATTGAACGAACAGTTCCATCAGGGCCTTTTGCACGAACTTTTCTGAAAATGAATTGATCTCCAGGTTTACATGTCTTCAAATAATCCGCAACAGCGCCATTAAATTTAGCTCCGGTCATTGGAGCAATTTTAGCATCCTGTCTTTTTGCTATATAAACACATTCGTAAGATACTACATCAAATCTAACGCCTTCGAAATAAAAGTCTTTTAAAACCGCCCCTATTCCTTGAACTACTCGAATTTCTCCGGTTTTCATATCACCTTCTGATTTTCCACCTATTTGCGCAACCGGATCTGGAATTCTTTTTATAACAAATTCAGAAGCTCCAACTTGAGTTGTTTTATCCTGATCTTTTACTGTAACAGTAATTTTTACTTTAGAATTTACCATACTGGCCGGCATATTTGCAACATACTTTCCTTTACTTCCGGTAAAAGATCCTGCGGATGCAGATGCAGTTAATTTATCTGCAGAAAAACCTGGAACTGAAATTGAAAAAGGATTTGGAATACCTGCATATATCAAATTCAGGTTATCGGGCGCAATAACACAAGAACCTTTTGCCGTAGTATAAGCAGCTTCAAAAGGATAGTAAAGTGGGGAACCATCGGGTCCTGTAATCATTACAGCCCCTGAATATTTTTGTTCTCCTTCGCCACTTGCCATTGTCTTGTATTTACCCATTCCATTCTCAATTAATTCCAATTTATTTCCACCACCATTTACTGGGTTAACTTTAGTTTCCTTATAAGCCGCATCTGGACCATCACCTTCTTTAACGGCATTGCTGTTTAAAGGGCCAATTAAAATTGTAGGATCAGATGTAGAATTATAAGCGGCTACAAAAATATCAGCTTTATATTCTTGACCTGACATAATGTAGCTTGAAGGAGCTATAACTTTAGCAACCATTCTATCTACTTTAATATCTAAAGCATTAATCTGGCTCAGCAAATAGTCAATAACCTGGGCTTCAGAATTTTTTGCATCGTTCTGAAATTTATTTAAAAGTGTAAGACATGCAATAGTAGGAACCATATGAAAATTTGCCTCTTCCCATGTTTTAGTTTCTCCTTCCTGCCCTTTGATATTTTCCATAATATTTAATGGCATCTGGCTTTCAAAATTCTTTTTATCCTCAGGTTTATCAATTAACGCAAGAAGTTTTGCTCTTGTATCAACAATTGCCTTTTTTAATATATCAGCCTTTTTACCTTCTTCCAACATAAGTCGTGTAGAAACATCCAAATTTTTATCATCACTTAAATGACCTAATTCTGGTTTCCAACCCTTCATCTGCTTCTGTTCATTTTTATCAATCCATCCTCCGCTTCCTTCAACTACCTCATCCATGATACCACTAATCATTGAACATAATTCATCTACATACTTTTTTGCTAAAGCAGCCTTATTATAAAATGGTTCAGCCTTCGCCTTTTGAATCTCTAGTTGATCTTTAAAGAACTTCATTGATTTGTCGTTCTTTGAATTTACAGAAATGTTAGAATTGTTAATACCCTGATTTACAACATGAAAGGCATTTAGAATTTCTGCTGACACATTCATAGCAAGAAGAGCAGTCAACACAAGATACATCATGTTGATCATCATCTGCCGGGGTTCCTTTGGAATTGACATTATTTATGTTTGTGTTTTTTTATTAGAAATGAATTGCTAAAAAATTTATCGTGAATTTGCTCCACCCATTTGCATAGCAGAAAGCATGTTTCCGTAAATTGAATTTAAATGTCCAAGATTTTTTGCCAAGCCGTTCATTTCCGTTTTATATTTCTTAGTATCTTCTACAGAATCATTTAAATTTTCCATAGCATTTGTAAGTGTTCCATAAAATTTATTCATCGTTTTCAAATGGCTGTTAGTATCTTGTAATTCCAATTCATAAATAGCATTCAATTGAGCAAGATTTTTTGAAACCTGTTGTACCTGTTCATGATATTTCTTAGTTTCATCAGCACCTGCAGATAATAATTCAGCAGCATTTGTTGCTTCATTATATGCCTTTTTCATTTCAGTCAAAGCAGCAGAAGCTTCCTTCGTTTTTGCAGTATATTCCCCAGTTGCTGAAGCTGCATCACTTACATCAGAAAGTTTCGAAAGATTTTCTCCCAGCTTATTTAAGTTATCACCTAAGCGACGAATTAATTCTTGGTCAACATTCGCAGTTTCTAATAAATTATCAAATTGCTGTGTTAATGTACCATGAGTTGCCTTATTGTGTTCTTTAATTAATTCCTCTTCATCCGGAGCCAAATCAATTTCGGGATAAATTTTTTCCCAATAATAATCCTTATGCGGAGGAAGTATTCCCAAAAGGGCAAAAATAAATGCTTCAGTACACATACCAACAATTAACATTTCGCTAGCAAAATTCCAATGTTGTAATTTGAATAATGCTCCCATTAATACAACAGAAGCTCCTAATCCGATAATGAGATTTTTAATTCTTTTACCTTTTTCAGTCTCGAAAAAATGCGCGAGTTTGTTCATTTTTGAAAAGTGTTTATTTAGTTAATTAGTTATTATTTATTTGGTTTAATGCGAATTTGTAGTGTGTTGAATTGCAATTCAATAGAAAATAACATAATAAAAATGTTAATCATTTATTGAACGACCTAAGAATGTAATAGTATTTCGAAATCCAACATAAGCTTTCGCTGAATCCTGATATTCATAATTACGGACACCGGTTTGGCAGTAATAAGCAATGTCTTTCCATGAACCTCCTCTAATAACTTTCCGCTTAAGAGTGGGTGCATCAGAATTTTGGGCGTTATATTGTATATCCGGATCCAAGTCCCAAACAAATGAATAGGAGTTTTCATAAAAAGCAGTTGAAGTCCATTCTGATACATTACCGGCCATATTATATAACCCATAATCGTTAGGAAAGTATGCATCAACTTTTACTGTATAAAATCCTCCATCATCTGGATAATTACCCCGACCAGGTTTAAAGTTGGCAAGGATACACCCCTTTTTATTTCGCATATAAGGACCACCCCATGGATAAGGGGAAATATCTCTTCCACCTCTTGCTGCATATTCCCATTCAGATTCATATGGAAGACGAAACTCATCGTTTATTACATCACCTAATTCTGTTCGGTAATCATTCCAGAAACGAGTACGCCATTTTGAAAAAGCAGTTGCTTGTTTCCAATCTACACCCACAACAGGATAATTATCAAATGCAGGATGCCAAAAATAATTGCGAGTCATAGGTTCATTATAGGAATATGTAAAATCATGAACCCAACATAATGTATCAGGATAAACATTTACTATTTCAGACATAATAACAGTGCTACGATCAAAATCTGAATTATGGGGATTAGATCCGGAGGTTCTGTTTTCTTCCTTTGCAGCAGTTTTAAAATCTACCCAATAATATACATAGTTCAAAAGTTTTGTATTTATTTCCTTTCTTCCTAAAATTCTTTGATTTTCAGGAGTGTACATTGATGAAAGCTGATCTTGAATTTCCTCATCTTCCCAATCTATTTTTTCTCTGTAATTAACAGCATTATCATCAATTAAATAATCCCCGCCAAGAATTTTATGGGCTATCGAATCTTTTACAAATTCAACAAACTGACGATATTCATTATTGGAAATTTCGGTTTCATCCATAAAGAAACCTTGAATGGATATGGATTTAGGTTTTTGAATCAAGGCATTATTAATGTCTTGATCACTTTGGCCGATGTGCAAAGTCCCGGATGGAATGTAAATCATTCCGTAAGGAACTATCGTATTCCATTCAGGCCGGTCGAGGGAACCGAGCAGTTGCCCATTGTACCCACCGTTGCAAGCAGCAAGCAGGCACACTAACCCTATTAGAAAATACCTTGAAATCTTGATCATGGTTCGTGGTTTAATCACTTAGCGAGTAGAGGTTGTAACTATAGAAAGTTTTTTATGGGTGGGTAAAAATAATTATTTCATCTATCTAACCAAATCAATTTTTTTGATGGTACTTTTTGAGTCAGACGCATTTTAACGGAGGTTTCAGATAAAAGGTTACAAAACTGTGACATTATTTTAAAACCGTGGAGTGAAAATTATTTTTTCAGGCTTTGCCGGCTTTGTTAAACTGACAGAATAATGAAGCAATAACTCGTGGGTTCCATCATTTACTGATGATAATTTTGAAATTGAATATTCATAGGCATAACCAATTTCAAAATTCGAAGAAAGATTAATTCCGAGAAACCCAATTATCGCATCCGGATTATTTGAACTCATTCCTCTGTATCCAGCCCCAATCCATCCAGATTTTTTATATCCAATTAATAATGATGCTTCACTTTGAAGTTCATTGAAATTATATTTTACAAATGCACATGGTTTAAGGCTTATGGTATTCTCTCTATTAATAAGGAATGAAATGCTTCCTGAAACATTTCGAGCTTCATCAACAGATAGTTTTCCTGAAGTTGCAGAATATTTTAAGGAAGGGCTTAACAGGTGAGAACCAGCAATACCAATATTCATTATTTTATTGAGATAAAAAATCCCTGCTGAAAATTCCGGAGCGGTTGATGTAACAGCATTGATTGGAAGCAGGCCGTCGTTATGATTGATTATTGAACCTGAATAAAATCCATCAGGAGCTCGCAATTTTGTACCGTCAATTGTTGATTGAATAATTCCGCCACGAGCACCAATACCGAATCGGTGGTTTTTATTTCCGGTAATAAATGAATAACCGACCATTGCATAAGTGTTACGCTGAACCCCTAGCTGACTATTTAATATTAATAAGCCTAATCCTCCGTGAAGATTCGGAACATATGAACTTAGTGTAAGCGCCTGTGCTGTTGGATGGCCTGTAATATTCAACCATTGTGTTCTTCCGATTGCTGAGGCATTAATGGATTTTGTGATTCCGGAAACTGCTGGATTATAAAATTCAGGATTTAAAGAGCCATAAGCAAATTGCGGAAGTTGTTGAGCGAATGAAAATTCTGTGCTACAGAAAATTAATAGTAGAAGCCTGAGTACTTTTTTTTTGATTGACATTATTGAGTTCAGAAAAATAAAAATAAACTATTAAGTCTGAATTGCAAATGCATCTATTTTTCTCAATAATTCTTCGACTAAATGAACAGGTTGATCACACGAATAATTTCTGCATAAATAGAAAATTGAAGTATCTGAAAATTGTTTGTCGTTTAATAATGGAATTTCGGATTGTTTGTTTTCTGAAGTAACCAGAATATTTATTGGGAGATAATTTTTATTCAGTTGTTCAGCATTGAGAATGGATTCCTTCCCAGTAATTACAATTTCATTGAATCCAAAATCAAAGGCATTCAATGTCAATAACCAATTTCCGAATGAGGAAGAAAACTGAGTTGCAATATTTTGAATTTTTGAATACATATTAATAGCATCATCTCTCCAAGCCGATTTATCGAATATTAACCCGAGTTTGTAAAGATTTTCGGCCATCATTGAATTTCCGGATGCAATGGCATTATCGAAATATTCTTTCTTTCGGATTACAATATCATTTTGCCAGTCAGGTGTGAAAAAGAAAAGCGGTTCATTCGAATCAGAAAAATGTTCAATTACATAATGGGTTAAATCTTTTGCTTTCGATAACCATGAAATTTCAAAGGTCAACTCATAAACATCAATGCATGCTTTTATCAGTGATGCATAATCATCAAGAAATGCCGGATTTTTTGACTCCCCGTTTTTGTGGTTGTGATGAAAAGCACTTTGGTTTTCATCAACTTTAAATTTTTTTAAAAGAAAATTCAAAGTTGAAATGGCGGTTTCAGCATACAATTTATTTCCGGTTGCCTTTTCCGCATTTGCAAAAGCTGAAATCATTAATGCATTCCAGCTTAGAATAATTTTATCATCCAAAGCAGGACGAATTCTTTTTTCTCTTTCCATTAACAGCTTCTTTTTTCCTTCTGAAATAATTTTTTCTAACCCGGATTTTTCAATTCCAGTTGTTTTAGAAAACTCTTCATTGCTTTTTTTAACATTCAAAATATTTTTTCCTTCCCAGTTTCCTTTTTCCGATACATTATAATAGGAACAAAAAATTCCTGTATCTTCTTTTAAAATATTTTCAATTTCTTTTTTATCCCACACATAAAATTTTCCTTCCACTCCTTCTGAGTCTGCATCCAAACTGGAATAAAATCCTCCATCCGGATTTTTTAATTCGCGATTGACAAATGCTAAAGTTTCATCAATAATTCTCAAATAATTTTTATCTTTAGTTAGTTTGTATGCATCAGCATAAGTTGATACGAGCAATGCATTATCATAAAGCATTTTTTCAAAGTGCGGCGCCAACCATTTATCATCTGTGGAATACCTGGAAAAGCCTCCGCCTATTTGGTCATAAATTCCACCATACATCATTTTGTCTAATGAAAGACGAACTTGTTTTATTGCACTTTCATTCTTCGTAAAAAAATAATATTGCATTAAAAAATTCAAACTGTAAGTGGATGGAAATTTCGGTGCACCGCCAATTCCTCCTTCAGTTTTATCAAATTGCTCTTCTAACTTTTTAAAGGCCTGATGCGAAATTTTTGCATCCGAAATTTTTGTCTGATACTTATTTAACAAATCATTTCTTCCCTGCATCAATTCGGTTAAATCATTCGACTGATTGATGATTTCATTTTTCCGTTCGTGCCATGCCTGCGATATTCCATTTAAAATCTGAATCCATCCCGGCCGGTTGTATGCAGGTTTCGGAGGAAAATAGGTTCCGCCATAAAAAGGTTTTAATGCCGGAGTAAGAAAAACATTCAACGGCCAGCCTCCACTACCGCTCATTATCTGAACGGCTTCCATATATATATTGTCGAGGTCAGGTCGCTCTTCGCGGTCAATTTTAATGTTGATGAAATTTTCATTCATGAACATTGCCACTTCTTCATTCTCGAATGATTCATGTTCCATTACATGACACCAGTGACAAGCCGCATAACCAATACTTACTAAAATTGGCTTGTTTTCATTTCGTGATTTCTCTATTGCTTCATTACTCCACGGAAACCAATTGACAGGATTGTGCGCATGTTGCAACAGATACGGACTGCTTTCATTAATAAGTTGATTTGTAAAAATTTTTTTAACTGTTTCCATCCTGCGAAGAAACAATTTTATACTTCAAGCGAAATGATATTTTTATTTCTTCTTTTTCGAAGCAAGAATATATTTTTCAATCGCCATAATCATTGATGGAGATTCAACAGAAGGAGCAATAATATCGCAGCGCAAGTTTGCATCTTCTAATGCTTTTAAAGTGAGAGGACCAAATCCACCAATCACCTGATTCTTTTGTTTGTAATCAGGAAAATTATGCTTCAATGAATTTATACTCATTGGGCCAAAAAATATCAGCGCATCAAAATCCAAATCTTTTTTCTTTAACTCAACCGGAACAGTATTCAGAATTACCGCTTCAGCAAAATCAATATTACTCTTCTTTAAAAAATCCGGAATATCTGATTTATGAATATCAGCACACGGCACTAAAAATTTTTCCCCATCATTTTTATGATGCAACACAACTTTGAAAAAATTGGGCAACGAACCATCACCAAAAAAGACTTTGCGCTTGCGATACAAAATATATTTCTGCAAGTACAACGCAACCGATTCGGTCATGCAGTAATACTTTGTTTCATCGGGCATTCGGATTCGTAAACTTTCGCACAAACTGAAAAAATGGTCGATGATATTTCTGCTTGTAAAAATCACCGATTCAAAACTCAGCGGATTTATTTTGTAACGACGGTACTCCCGATTTTCAATTCCAACTAAATGAATAAATGGTTTGAATTCAATTTCAACTTTATACTTCCGGCACAATTCGTTGTACGGATTTTTATCGTTCTCCGGTTTTGCCTGAGAAATTAAAATTGTTTTTATTGGTCGTGATGGAATTTTTACAACCGGTGCTTCAATAACTTTTTTAGGTTCAATAGCTTTAGAACCTTTTTTACTGAAAGTTTTTTTTACACGCGCAGCCGCCTTTGAAATTGAATTGGTGACCTTCTTTATTTGCTTCTTCGTTTTTGTCAACTTCATTCAAAGTTTTTTTCACAAATCAGTTACAATCCTTTCGCCCACTCCTTCACCAACTTTACAAATATCACAAGGGGCGCTATTTCGAGGGTGCAAATATAGACGAGAAAGTGAAACTTATGCTTGGCGAAATAATCGCCTCCGATGCTGAATCCGCGAATGTACCGGAACAAAATAATGGCGGCCATCAATACAAAACTTACAGGAATTGCGAACTGACTGATTGTATTTGAAGTGAAAGTGATGATGAATAAAAACGGCAACAACAAAACTCCCGCAACGCGGTTTAACTGAACTTCGTTGAACTGATAAAAATTAATTTCTTTTTTGAATGGAAATAAAACGCCGGCAATTCGCATGATGCCGAAGCGAAAGATTAAAACAGATGCAGCAACAATTAATGATGCACACAACAACCACCAATATGGCGGGAAAAATTGAAAATGATAAGCAATTAAAAAAAGATAAACACCAATTATTAGTGTTGAATTTAAACTCAGAAGAAATGCACCGAGCTTCACGATTCCAAAGTTGTCGCGGAAAATTTGTTGATTGATTCCGATTGGTTTAAAAATCTGAAACACTTCGCTGAACTCACGCGAATAGTTTACGCGAAGAAAAACAAGCAGCACGGTTAAAACCAAAAGCAGGTAAAACATCCACGACTTCCATTCATCATTTCGTTTGCGAACTATCACTTCATCATTTGCCGGTAACGAAAATTTTTCTAAAATTTTTTCTGGAGAACTTAATTTCCATTTGTCTTTTGGCTTGATGGAATTATCAGTTACAATCGGATTAATAAAATTCAGAAAATGATTTCGCGGAATTGAATCATGATGAACAACCAAAGCAGCATTATTTGTTTGATGATTTGCAGAATCGGTCTGCGCTATGCACTTCGACAAGCTCAGTGTGACAGTTGCTATGAAAATAAAAACGAAAGAAAAATATTTCAGAAGGAAAAATTTTCGCGACCATTCTCCTTCCATTGGGGAAGGAGTTAGAGGATGGGCTAGGGCTTTAGAATTCATTGATGTAGCCAAAATGAATTTTTGCTGAACGCAATTGTAATGGATTTCCTCTTTCGCTTCCCACCGCATAACTGACACCAAAGATGCCTGCCTTTGTTTGAAAAGTCAAACCGGCTCCAACACCTTTTGGCCAATCAGTATAAAAATTATTCGGCAATTGATGTTCGATGTAGGCTAAGTCAGCAAATAAAAACAAGTATGATGTGCGCTGAACCAGGTAACGATACTCGGCAGTAACCACATTGTACCACGAAGCATAAACCGATTGCTCATCGAACCCGCGCAACAATCTGTTGCCACCAATGCGGTACAATTCATTCTGAAAAATATCCGGAGCAATCAACGACTTGGTTTGAAAAGATAATTTCAAAACCTGCGTGCGTGAAATGGAAGTGTACTTATCTGCCTTCGCCAATAATTCGTAGCGCAATGATTTTTTAGGAAGCGAATCGTACATCGAACTGAAATTAAAATCCGGTTCATTCAAATCAGTAAGTTGTGTAATTGCAGGATTCCGAATCACTTTTCTGTTACCAACTGCTGCGGATGCAAACAGGTACAAGCCCTTTCGCGGACTTAATCTGAAATCTAATTTTTCGTAAGCCGCTTCCAATCCATAATAAGTAACCGACAAATCAATTTGTGATGGAAGCGTGTGCGATTGTTTTATTTCAAAAGTATCAACTGATAATAATGAAGAGGAGGTGTTACGCACAAAACCCTTGATGTAATTTCTTCCGCTAAATAAATATTGCAACCCAATTTCCTTTTTCACATCAATGTAAAAAGTATCGTTCTTGTTTATTTCAAATCCGAGATTGATTCCGAATGGTTGTTGTAACAGATATGGATATTGTAAGGCTGATTTGAATTCGGTACTGCGCGGTTGTAGTTTATCCAAGCTCAAAGTCAGTCGCTCGCCGCGCCCTAATACATTCCACATATCAAGCGATCCCTGACCTGTTACAACCACTTTTCCTGAAACTCGATTATTAGGCAATACACCAATCACTAAATCGAA
Organism: Chitinophagaceae bacterium; assembly: GCA_947474435.1. GTDB lineage: Bacteria > Bacteroidota > Bacteroidia > Chitinophagales > UBA10324 > UBA10324. The sequence goes on from CANJII010000046.1 coordinate 20,291, forward strand.
CTTGCTTGCATTTCTGTTTTTCAATTGAAGAATGATGCTCGCTTTATCATCGTTGAAAATAATTTTTGCCGCACTTTCCTGCTGCACAAACGGAATTTCATCCACCTGCTTATTGATTTCGCGAATCAGACTTTCGTTGTATAAATCTCCCGGTTTTATTCCGAGGTAACCATACAAGTATGCATTCGCAATTTTTACATCACCATCCTCTTTAATGCTGTCAATCGTAATCAGTTTTCCTTTGTCAATCATGAGCGAAGCACTCAGCAGATTTTCTTTCCACACAATGCTATCGAGCCAGACTTTTGCAAACGGGAATCCATTGTTCTCACAGTAAGTCAGTAGTTTTTCTTCAATGGATTTTATTTCCTTGTAGTAGAAATTTTTTTCGGTGAACGAATTTGTTTTCAGATTAATACGGTTCAATAAATCTTCACTCACATTTCCTTTCGAAAGAAAAGCCCACGCCACTTGCTTATTTAATTTTATAAAAGCTGTGAGGTGCGTGGAATCAATTTGCATACTGTCAAGCACTGAAAGCAGAAATCCCTTTTCATACAATTGGTAGAAGACGGAAGCCAGTTCTTTTTTTGATGTAACAGAATCACTAAGCGAATTGCGATAGTTAATGAGCTTGTGAAGTGCCGCAGTATCTTTGTCGGAAGCAATTACTTTAAAATGAAATAACGGCTGCGCATGAAGAATAGAAAAACAGAAAATAAAAATTGCAGTGAGCGTGGCTCTCAAGATTTAAAAGTTTTTTTTCAAAATTAATCGGACAACAAATCTATGGCAGGTATTTATGTTCACATTCCGTTTTGCAAAAAAGCTTGTCATTATTGCGATTTTCATTTTACAACCACTCAATATTATCGCGATGAAATTATTCAGCAGTTGGCGAATGAAATTGAACAGCGAAAAAATTATTTAACAGAACGAACACTCAACACTATTTATTTCGGTGGAGGAACTCCGTCCATTCTGAACGAAGAAGAACTGAGTTTGCTGATGAACAGCATTCATAAAAATTTTTCAGTTGCTGAAAATGCGGAAATCACTTTGGAAGCAAACCCGGATGATTTATCAATGGAAAAATTATTGATGCTGAAAAAAATTGGCATCAATCGGTTGAGCATTGGCATACAAAGTTTCCAAGACCCGGATTTGAAATGGATGAACCGTGCACACAATGCTGAACAAGCAAAGCAAGCAGTATTGAATGCAGCAAGCGCCGGCTTCAACAATATCAGCATTGATTTAATTTATGGTTTACCCAATTCAACTTTAGCCGACTGGAAAAAAAATCTGGAGATGGCTGTTACACTTCCTATTCAGCATCTGTCATGTTATTGTTTAACGGTGGAAGACAATACTGCTCTTCATCATTTTATCAAGAAAGGAAAAGTGAGTGAGAAAAAAGATGAAGTAAGTTCCGAAGAATTTCTGATAGCGCATGAATTTCTTGCAGCAAATAATTTTGAGCATTATGAAATTTCAAATTATGGGATGAAAAATTTTCACAGTCGGCACAACAGCAGTTACTGGGAAAATGAACCTTACCTCGGTATTGGTCCCTCCGCACATTCATACAATGGAATTTCACGGCAATGGAATGTGGCGAATAATATTCAATACCTGAATTCAATGAAAGAGGGGAAATTATTATTTGAGAAAGAAGAACTTTCCATCGAACAACAATTCAACGAATACCTGATGACACGGCTGCGAACTTCAAAAGGAATTTCATTTGAATACATTGAAAAAATTTTAGGAAAAGACTATTCGGTTGAATTGCAGCAAACAATTTCTGCTTATGAATTCCCATCACATTTCGAAATTCACAACAACAATCTTCATCTTACAATTGAAGGAATGTTGAAACTCAATTCGATTGTGATTGAGTGGATGAAATAAGTTTGCGCCGATAAAAATTATTTATGGCAGATAGAAAAAAATCCTTCCTCGAAAAATTTACTCCCGATTATAATTTCAGCGGAGCAACTGTTACAATGGGCGCTCCCATTTTAGATGGCGAAGTACTAACTAACAATTTTGTTAAAGTTCCGCTCAAAACTTTAAATCGTCATGGGTTAATCAGTGGCGCAACCGGAACCGGAAAAACAAAAACACTGCAACTCTTAGCTGAAGGTTTGTCCTCCAACAGTGTTCCTGTTTTAATGATGGATGTCAAAGGCGACCTCAGTGGAATTGCAGCAGCAGGAACTTCAAATGAAAAAATTCAGGAGCGTGCAACTAAAATTGGTGTCACTTATTCAGCTTCAGGTTTTCCAACTGAGTTGATGACACTGAGTGAGGAAAACGGAGTGCGGCTTCGAGCTACAGTCTCTGAATTCGGTCCGGTGTTGTTTTCAAAAATGCTTGGATTGAATGATACCCAAACAGGAATTGTAAGTATGATGTTCAAGTATGCAGATGATAAAAAATTGCCTCTGCTCGATTTAAAAGATTTTAAAAAACTGTTACAGTATGTTTCTGATGAAGGAAAGAAAGAAGTAGAATCATTGTAC
>CANJII010000047.1 GCA_947474435.1 Chitinophagaceae bacterium
ACGAAAACAACAAAAAACTGAAATTGAAAACTTAAGCGAGTAAGAAAAACAACCTTGAATCTCACACCACAAAATGTTACAAAATGGAACTCAAATCAGCTGGTCAGTTTGCACCGGTTTTTGGTGGTCAATATGCTCCGGTTTTTCCAGTATTCAACATAAAATAAAATTTTGCTGAAGGATTTTGACATTTTAAATTTTAATTCTGCAACGCATAATTCTATCTCACTGATTAGATATTCAAGATACCTTACCTTCAAAACAAAATTCTGTTTCTCGGCAAAATATATCCCTTCCGCTATTTTAAGTGCATCAAAATCTTTCATGTTATGAGGTTTTGTTTTGAATTTTATTTTTTGATTGTCTTATCAAAGGTCAGCAGGTAGTTGTACTGATATGTTACATAACTTCTAATTTCAATTGCATCATTCACACATTAAACTGATTTGATGATATGATAATTTGGTAATTTGATGATGGAATAAGCAATTCAGTTTTTAAGTAACAGGAAAGTTGAACTGGTGTTGGTATTTACTTCACTTACTAATTAGCCGGAAGGAACCAACTGCTGTATCATCGGTTTCGAAAGGAATACTATTGTTGCCTGTTTTAAATCAAAGGATTGATAGATTAATACATCTTCTATAATATTTTTAAATTCTATCAAAACACTCCGATCCTTTTCTGAATTTATTTCGAGTGACATCATTCCTGAAACAACATTCGGAGAAATTTTTATTTGCAGGTTTTTAAATTCTCCTTTTTGTTTTTCAACTGTAGTAATCTGCATATAACTTACCGCTGCATCTGAATCCGTATTAATTATTTCGGTGGTCAAATGATTATTTGGGTTGGAAGCAAATGCAAAGTCCAATTGCGCAGAAGAGTTATTTGCAAAAAGCAGGAAGAAGGTGAATGCAAGTAAATGAGAAATGCATTTGAATTGAGAGCCGTGAAGTGTAAAAAGCGTTTTCATTTTTTCTGTTTTAAACTGTAAGTAATTTTAACAGAACAAAGGTGCGCGAGGCTTTATGCTAAAGCATTACATAAACTTGGATTTAAGTTGCATCATTCACATATTATATAATGACGACTTATCGGGCGAGCGATACTGTTTTCAATCGCTCAAACTGAAAATATTTTCAGCCTAAATCTTTAATCCCCTTTTTTCAATCCCGGATATTTCATGTTCAATGATTCCAGTTTTTCCACAACAATTTTGGCTACATAATATTCTTTGTACCAATTCTGATCTGCGGGTACAATGTGCCATTCAGCATTTTCAGAGCAGTGTTCAAAGGCATCTTCGTAAGCGTGCATATACTCCGGCCATTTGTCCCGTTCCTTTAAATCGGTTTCGTTATGCTTCCACATTTTAGTTTCATCACTCAGCCTTTCTTCCAGTCTTTTCAATTGCTCTTCCTGTGATACATGCAGGTAAAATTTTAAAACGGATGTGTTAGTATCTGTCAATAATTTTTCGAAGTCGTTAATATTTCCGAATCGTTTTAAAACTGTTTGCTCATCTATCCACTTGTGAACACGCTGCACTATCACATCTTCATAATGCGAACGATTGAAAATATTTATGTATCCTTTCTCCGGAACGCATTGGTGAATGCGCCACAGAAAATCATGTTTCAATTCTGTTACAGTTGGTGCTTTAAATGAATATACCCGGCACCCCATTGGATCTACCGCACCAAAAACATTTTTTATAAGTCCATCTTTACCGGATGCATCCATTCCCTGAAGTATAACCAGCAGCGCATGCTTGTTTTCGGCATATAACAGATTTTGTAATTCTTCTAACCGGATTTTTAGCTTCAGCGATTCTTTTTTTGCTTCTTCCTTACTGAATTTTTCGGGTGCGCGTTCGCTGATTTCTTTCAGCTTAATTTTTTTCATATAAGGTTTGTAAAATCAAAACTGCAATTTCATATTCATGACCATTCCGCCATTAAGAGTAGGAGCAATTCCCATATTGAAGATGTCTTTCTTTTTCTTGTGTGAGTAATTGAAGTTCCGATGTAATTGCGGAACAAGCCATCCGCTTACTGCGCCCAATGCATAACCGGTTATTACATCGGTGGGATAGTGCTTGCCACCTTTCACACGCAGATACGCCTCAACAGAGGGAACTGCTATTGCGAATGCCCATATTCCGGTTTTAATTCCTTTTTGCAAATCGGGATGGTAATCGGAAATAACTTTAGCGAATAAAAAAGTAGCAGCAGCAGTTTGCGATGTATGACCTGAATAAAATGATTGTCGCGATTCTTTATCGGTTCTGATTTCGATTGGAAGATCGGTGCAGTAAGTATAAGGTCGTGCACGATTCACTGTACTTTTTACAATGTAAGTGGTTCCGTAATTCAGTGCAAATGCTTCAGCAGTCATAATTAATAACGACTTCATATCTTTTCGGGTATTGTGTTCGGAAAGAAACATTGCAGGCAATAATGAAATGCCGATGAGCATGTAATCGCTGGCTGATGCAACCGATGGCGACCAGAATTTTGTTGCTACACGGTCGAATGAATTGATGGTGTTTTTGTCTAAACAATTTAGTTGCTCCTCAGTAAATGGTTTTGTTTTATCGGTTGTCTGCATCATGTATCCTGTGGCAAGCAATGTTGCAGACCCAAGCAGGTAGGGCCATTCTTTTTTAAATGAGCTATTATATGGCTGCCCAATGAGGTGCTGACCTTTGTTACAAATTCTACAATAGTCATGAAGCGAATCAATTGCGAGCCATTGTGCCTGTGCACTCTTGAAAAAAATAAGTAACGAAAAAAATAATATAGTGCTTTTCAATTTCATGACAATTATTTTTTATGAATTTAATTATTCGTAGTGACCGCTGCGTTTTCTGTTTTCTAAATACAACAGTAAGAAAATTTTTTGTTCTGTTTGAATCTGGTGAATCGCCATTCGTTTGGGTGCATACCGGTCGTTGATATATACATTGTAATGCACCCCAAATGTTGGTGGTTATGACGGCACTCCTCTTGCAAATGAACGGCTGATGGGGCAGTAGCCAAGTGTTTTAGTTTTTTATTTTTCCAAATGTAGTCCAACATTAAAACTGTGGGAAACATTTGCTTCATTTTGCTTCTTTTGAATTCTTTAGATAAAATTTACAATCCTCTGAAAGCCTTGCTGGAAAATAAATACAGAGGAAGCATAAAAAAATAGGATGAATCAAAACACTTTCCAACGGGATCACCAAAAATTGCAAAAGCCATTTTGAAAAAATCAAAATGGCTTTTTTTATTCTTAAAAAGATGCAGTACTTATATTTCTATAATTCATTGTTAGTTTTCTTTCTCCAGAATTTTCATAAGGTCAACAAAAATATCGTACTGCTTTTCTTCGATTCGGTTAATGGTAATTGTTTGAGCCCTGTTAAAGCCTCCCATATAGTATCTTGAATACCATGGCAAAACGGAAGTAGCTTCAAAAATTGAATATTCAAATGTGGTGCTTATTGTCAGGTACATAAAAGCACTTGTAATTAATAAGGAGTTAATTCCATTTTTTATATCACCTGCATAAAATTGACCCATTCCGGGAATAATAATGGATAAAATTTTTGCTGTTTTTGGATTTAATTTTTGTGCTCTTTCTGCTTTTGCGATCAATTTTTCAATTTGAATTTTTGAAAGTGAATCGGTAACAGTGCTAATTAAAATTGATTGGCATTCTTCAAACTTATTTAACCCATAATAAGAAATTCCCAGGTAAATATTTTTCAGTCGGTTATTATTTTCATGCTCATTTGTACTGAATAATTCCTGTAAAGCTTCCAGGTATTTTTTTTCATAAATAAAAATTGCAGACTTACTTAATGCAATTAAATTTCTAATACTGTCATTACTAGTACTGAAATAAGCAAGTTCATAAAATTCAGCTGCTTTACCATAATCGTTCAGGTTAAAATATGCATCAGCAATATTTAAATAACATTCGGTGTTTTTATAACCGTTTCCAAAAAAACTAACTCGTTGAAAAAGTTTTATTGACGCATTGTAGTTGCCTTCGAGTTGCATTTGCTTTGCTAAAGCAAACACAGAAGTAGAATCTTGTGAGTGAGCTGAAAACCCCAATAATAAGCTACAGATTAATACTGAATAAATCCGTTGTTTTTTTAAGTAATTCATTTTCATGACGATGATTAAAATCTTTTGCTGATTTATAAGAGCCATAAATATTTCCCAAATATAATGCTGCGCTAAACCCACCGAAAATCCAACCATAAGCACTTTCAATCCCGTTTTTTTGAAATCCTCGATAGGCCTGAAATCCGGAGGTTCCAATTAACAACATCGAAAACAAAGCGTCTTTCCAATCACCCGAATATATTTTTCCGGCACCGGGAACTATAGTTGACATTGTCATTGCCAGACTTGCATAACGATGTGGTAATTCTTTATAGTTATTAAAAACAATAGAATATGGAGCAAATGCCCTTGAATCAGAATTGTTATTTCTTAAATAAATATCCTCAGCAATTTTCCAGTTTTTCATCATCAGGTTTTTATTCATTAATAAATAATCGCGGTCAACATTTGAAAATGAAGTTTCATTTATCAGAAAAGAATCTGCCTCAGCAAAATTTCTGTTTAATAATAAAAGAATTGAAAATTCTTTGGCTATGGTCGTATTCATTTTTTCAAAATCAGGAAAAATAATTTTGACTTTCGAAATACCCTGTTGATACAATCCTTCTTTACGATACGACTGGAGTAATAGTAATGCTGCAGTATCATTTTCAGGTTGCATGAATAACCATCGTTCACATTCTTCAGCAGCTAAATTGTATTGGCCAGATTGATATAAATAATCTGCAAATAATTTTGTATGCTGAAGATCGAAAAGATTTTGTGCACAGGTAAATTGAAAATTGAAAATTGAAAATTGAATAAAAAGAACAACACATAAAATTTTTCTACTCATTTCACCGGATCTATTAAAACTTTTTTCTCTTGATCATAACCATATTTATCAGGGCTTAATCCATTGCATCTTGTTAACCGATCAAATCCGGCTAAAGCGCCTATTATCAAACCTTTTTTTCTGATTGCCTCAATCATGTATTCTGAACAAGATGGCGTAAAGGTGCATGAGTTACCATCCTGAGACGAAATAAAGCTTTTATAAAAAATAAAAAGAGATGTGAAAACAAAATCAACTTCGCTGTTTACACCTTTGTAATTGTATTTGTGATGTTGTTCATCAGGATACATTGTGTTAGTCAGGCGACTATAATCAATTGTGTTTCCTGCAATCTGAGCCGAACCACAATAATTAATGAACAGGAAGAGCGAAATTATAAATAGTGTTTTCATTCAGGTCGTTTACAACCACATTTTTAAAGGTTGTAATTTTATAATATTCTTTTCCGTCTATGTAATTAATTTGAGTAATGTTTCCGGGAAATTCTAACCCTTTAAAATTTTTATACTCTTCAAAAAATTGTTTAGAGAGCAATTTCCCATCTTTATTAAAAAAAACTAATCCGAAAAGTTGCTTTTTCTTTTGTGAAATTAATATATCACCGGTTATATCTTTTAAATTTTCTAATGAAGGCCTCCAGGTGGAAATTATCAAACTGTCTTCTTTTTCCACATTTACCAATTTGAAAGCAGTATTACCGTCTAAACCGAAGTTCGACATTTTACTTGAAAGGGCAAGATTATAAATGGAAAAATTTAGAATATTAAAAGCAGGTTTTTGTTCTATAATTTTCCCTTCCTGAATTCTATATAAATTAGAGTCGGTGATAAGTAAGGTTTCTTTGCGAGGAAATTTAATTTGATAAACCATGCGTTTTGATGATTTATCAAAATAAACAGTTCCCATTGTTAGATTGGATTTTCCATTTTCTAAAGTTTCTTTAATGGAAAAATCAGCCTTTACCCTAAAAAACTGTTGTCCAAGCATTGGCTTGGACAACAGTAGAAAAATTGATAAAAAAAAGATGTTCTTCAGAAAAATATACTAGAATGAACCGATTACTGCAATTACATATATTACATAGAAAACACCATAAACAACTCCACCTAATAAGCAGCCGAAAAGTGCTTTTTTGGTTTCATCACCATCCTGAGTTACAAGATATACTACTAAAATTCCGGTAACACTTAAACACAAACCCCAAACGAATGATGGAATTCCAACTGGACCATCAAGCAATGAAGCACTGATACTTGTAGCTTCAGTAAGATTAGCAGCGGCAACTAATTGCTGACCATCAGCATTCAAATTTGCAATTGTTACTCCTTCATTTTGGTTAACAAAATTTTCAACTGCTGTTACACAGTTTAATTTTGAGTTAACATCACTTTTGTTGTAGCTGAAAAGTGATGAGTTGTTTGCACTTGCATTGAAACCAGCAATAGCAAAAACACCTGCGAGAATTAGACTTTTGATTTTCATGGTAAAGTTTTTTTGTTTAAGGTTTTTTTTGATTGGAAACAAATGAAATAAAGAAATATTAAAGTAACAAGCCTTTAATAAAATATTCTTTCCACTTGTTGAACTAAAAGATTTTCTTTAAAATCAACAACTAAAAATTTTAAAATAGAATTGGGAAATGCCTGCCTGTTATCTTCATATACTTCAGATAATCATCGCCATATTTTTCAATCAGAATTTTTTCTTCAGTTGTAGTTCGGAGAATCATTATTGCAAAAAGGGAAATGGCAATTAGGCCTATCAACCAATTTAAAGAAATTAATGCCAATCCGAAGTTGAAAAAAAATGTGGTTGTGTAAATAGGATGTCGGATGTATTTGTACATACCTGTTTTTATTAACTGATTTGACTGTCGCATTTCAACAGTTTCGGTAATATTGTTTCCAAGGGATTTAAAAGTCCAGATTATAAACGGAAGTGAAAACAAACACAGAAGAATTCCAAAGATGGTAAGCCAACTATTTTCCTGGCCTTTTGCAAATTCAATTGCAAAAGGATAAAATATATAAAGGAAGCTGCTAACTGTTAGTGACAATCCAATGATGCGCGAAAAAATTGCAATAGAAACACCTTCTTTTTTAACGACATCAAATTTGTCGCCCAGTTTATTTGCCCTGACTCTGAAAGAAGCAGAAATTAGCAGGAAAGAAAAAAAGAAAACTGCAAAAATAATTCTGGTTGTAAATTCATCCATTGGATACTAAAATTTATGAATCGAAGTTGCTTTATTAGTTCAAATTTTCAGTTGATTTCCTTATGTATTAAATCACCTGCAATAAAAAACCTTTCAAATAATTGGTTTCCGGAATCTGCCAGATAACCGGATGATCTTTTGCCTGTGCTAGCACTTCAACCTGACGGATTTTTTTTCCGGAATCAATGGCAGCAGAATAAACTGCATCAAAAAATAAATCGGGAGTCATAAAATGCGAACACGAAAAAGTTAACAGAAAACCTCCGCTGCGAACCAATTGCATTGCACGCAAATTCACTTCTTTATACCCACGCGCTGCCGATGCTGTGCCTGCGCGGTTTTTTGTGAATGCAGGCGGATCCAGTATCACTACATCAAATAATTTTTTTTCGCGCACCCATTGTGGCAACACATCAAAAGCATTGGCGGCTTTAAAATCACAATTGTTTTCAAAACCATTGAGCCGTGCATTTGCGTCAGCTTGTGCAATGGCAGATTCTGATACATCAATTGCTGTAATTTGGCGTGCTCCAAATTGCGCAGCCTGTAAGCTGAATGAACCTGTGTAGCAAAAGCAATCAAGGACTGATGCATCTTTAACAATATTTTTCATGGCCAGTTTGTTTTCTTTCTGGTCAAGAAAGAAACCGGTCTTCTGACCTTCAACAACATCAACATTAAATTTTACTCCGGCTTCATTCATTACAAAAGTGGTGTCGAACGGATCGCTAAGAAAACCTTTATACTCTTCCAGTCCTTCTAATTTCCTAACAGGAATATCGTTGCGCTCATATATACCTTTGGGTTTGAGCAAGTCATTTATAGCAGCAACAATTTCAGGTTTCCATTTATCCATGCCGAGCGAAAGTGTTTGAATCACTATCACATCACCGAATTTATCTATGACCAATCCTGGAAGAAAATCTCCTTCGCCAAACACCACGCGATAGTTTTCGGTGTATCCGAATTTTTTCCGGTAGTCGATACAGTTTTTTATTTTACGATGAAAAAATTCCGCATCAATTTTTTCATCCAAATTGGTTAACAAACGAACCGTGAGTTTCGATTGAGGATTGTAATACCCTTTACCAATTAAATTTTTTCCTGAATCAATTACCGATACTATATCACCGGGCTTTACTGCACCGTTTACACTTGCAATTTCATTGTCGTAAACCCATGGATGACCTTCTCGATTTCGATTTCCCTTCCCTTTATTTAACAGTACTTCAGCCATGCTTTTAAAAATTTGAACGGCAAAGAAAGTCTTATTTAGCTTGGTAATAAAAAACTAATTGAGTTTTGTAACATACTTAAATAAATCAAAGGTTTTTGTAAAACAGGAAATATTCCCACTGGTTCTTTTAGTTGTATTACAATTGCAGATATGAAAACAAACATTTCCACACCGGAATACAAAGTTTACTATCCACTGAAAAATAAAAAAAGTAAAATAGAAGGCACCGGTGCTTATGCAATGAAGGAAATTCCGGCCCGAAAAAAAATTGGCGACCTTGGCGGTGTAATTATTACAGAGCGTGAAGCCATAATGCGCAGGAAGAATGTAAAGCAAATTGCGATGGTTGATCTGGAAAATAATTTAGTATTGGATGCATCAGTAAATCCAAATGAATTGCGTTATATAAATCATTGCTGTGAACCCAACAGTTATATAAGAGTGACTAAAAACAGAGTGGAATTTTATTCACTGCGAAAAATAAAAGCAGGGGAGGAGCTTACTGCTGATTATGGAGAAACTCACCATCACGGAACATTGCCTTGCCGATGTGGTGCAAAAAAATGCAGGGGATTTATTTGATAGAAAAAATAAATTAGAAATTCAATTGGCGGCAATTTTCAATAACGACTCATGAATCTTCATAACCTGAGGAATTATCGCTTGCTTTTCATCATTCACAATAACAAAATCAGCTCGAGCTGTTTTTTCTTCATCACTCATTTGATTTTTCATACGGGAAATAATTTGTTCTCGTAATAGTGTATCGCGTTTCATTATTCTTTCAATTCGTATGTCTTCGGGAGCTGAAACAACAATGATTTTATCTAATCCAATATTGCCACTTGATTCAAAGAGTATGGCAGCTTCTTTTAATACATATGATTTGTCATTGTAATTTTCTTTCCACTTATTAAATGCTATGATGGTGGCCGGATGAATAATTTTATTCAGTTGATCCAGTAAAAATTTATCAGTAAAAACTTTTTCTGCAACCAGTTTTCTGTTCAGACCTGAAGCATTATAAATATCATTTCCAAACAAAGAAATAATTGCGGCTCTTACCGATGCATCTTCTTCTTGTAATTTTCTGGCTTCAGCATCCGCATAAAAAACCGGAACTTCAAGCAATTCGAAAACACGACACACGGTTGATTTGCCGCTGCCGATTCCTCCTGTTATTCCAACAGATAACATGAAAAAATTTATGCCTGCTTATTCTCTAAGCGCGCCTTGGTCATTTCCATTGAAATGCCACTGCGCTCCAATACAATTTTTGTATTGGTGTCAATTTCCACCTCAAGGGTGCCGTTTTCGTTCACCTTTGTAATGCGACCGTGAATGCCTGATACGGTAACTATTTTAGTTCCTTTCTCAATGCTTTCAATAAAATTTTTCTGGTCTTTAGCTTTCTTGGTTTGCGGCCGAATCATAAAGAAATACATGACCGCAAAAATGCCGACTAAAAAAACCATGTTGAACCAACCACCTGATGAGGCTCCGCTTCCGCCGGCCGGGGGTGACATTAATAAAAATTGAATCATTTTGTATTGTTGTTTAATTTATTATTTATGAATTAAAATTTTGGAATTACTTCTCCCTGAATTCTTAAGACTACATTGTTCGGATATGCATTGCAGTAAACAGTTACCCCTTTGCTGAATTTTCCTTCGCGGTCTTCGCTGTCATATTTTAACACAATGGAATTTGATTCGCCAACCTTAATAATTTCTTTTGGCCACGAAGGGGAGGTACAACCACAAGAAGCGCGCACATCAGTTATTACCAGATTGGCAGTTCCTGTGTTTTTGAAATTAAAAGTGTGGGATACCTCATTGCCTTCAATAATTTTTCCGAAATCAAACTGGGTGGAATCAAAACTGATGATTGGATATTTGCCTTGCGGTTCCTTGCCCATGGAAGCCGGATTATTAATTAAACTTCCGGGCAAACGGTCAGAATCAGTTTGGTTGCTGCAGGAAGATAAAAGAATCAATAAAATTGCAAGAGCAAAAAACGGGTTCATCGGGCGGCAAATTTATATGAAGAATTGAGCAAACAACTATTTTCATGAAGATATTAATTCCTGCAATCTATATTTGAATTTTCTTAGCTAAACATGGACGAAAAAATTATTTATTTTTTACTTTTTATTGCCTACGGAATTTATTCAACTTATGCAAAGAGTAAAAAAGATGCTGAGAAAAGGAAAGCATTGGAAGCAAGAAAATTGAATCCAGCCGGAAATACAAATCAACAAACAATCAGTGAAGCACCTGAAAAAGCAGCACCAAATTCATGGGAAGAATTAATTAGAACTATAACACAGGAAGTAGAAGTAAAAAAGCAAGTGGTAAAAAAGCCGGCAGTTAAAATGCAAACTGCTTCGCAAAAATCACAAGCAGCATATAATAAAAAGAAAAAATCGGTACAGGAAAAAGTATTTGTGCCAATGAATATTGAAGAATTGAGTGTGAATGAACGAAGTGCCGACGAATTATCAATCGATGTGATGAAAGGAATACCTGATGAAGGAATATCAACCACCACAAAAGCACCAGAAGGATTGTATGAAATAAAACCGTATGATTTTAAAGATGAAGAAATTTCATATCAGCTGAATGCCCGTGAAGCATTAATACAATCAGTTATTTTAACAAGACCCAATTATTAGGTAAGTAGCTTTCTTTGAAAAAAAATTTTTTATTTTCAATGATTAACGCTTCAATTTTTTGAAATACACTATTTACCTTTATCTGAATATATACTTTTCTTTTAATAACCTAACCGGTACATTTAGCTTCTATATAGTAATGTTTATTTTATCATCACTCCTCTTTTTCCCATCAACGGAATCTGAGTAAAATTTTCGAGGCTGATACTTTCGGTCACAAACACATATCGTTTGTCGAACATTTTACCATTTATCCAGAAGCTTATCCAGAATTCATTGTTGAGAGCGAATAACTGTTTTTCTATCATTTCCACTTTTACAAATTCATTGGAAGCAATGCGGTCGAAGAACTGTCGCAGTGTGGAAGTCTTTACTTTTCTTCCATCCAAATCTCCATAACCCGTTGATGCCACTATCACTCCTTCAATAGGTTCATTTTTTAAATTCACTAAGTATACACTCCATTCTTCCTCTGGCAATGTTCCATCATGTTCGGGAACTATTGCGAATGCAAGGTCTTCTACTTTTCCAAAATCAATATCTTTTTTCATGCAAATTAATTTTCATTATTCACGATTGAATATTCACTATTCAACTTTCACATATTACAAATCCTTAATTGCCCAATCAACCAATGCGTAAACTTCTTCAAACGAGTGCCTGACTATTTCTCCTCTGTGCTCACCTAATCTTACTAGTACAATATTTTTTTGCGGTACCACAATGATGTATTGTCCAAGAATTCCTCTGCAATAAAAAACTCCATCGCGGTCGGGCAAACGCCAAATCTGGTATCCGTAATAATCAGCGGTTTCGTTTTCATAATCTTTTATACTCAATGGTGAAGTAAATAGTTCAATCGTCGCACTATCTAAAAGCTGTGAGCCACGCCAGTTTCCATGATGAAGCAGCAATGTTCCGATGCGCGAAAAATCACGAGCGTTGGTATTGAAACAACAGTATGCTTTTTCTCTTCCATCCTTTTTATCTAAACTCCAGATAGCGGAATGTTGTGCACCTATTGGCTTCCATAATTTTTCTGATGCATAAACACTCAGTGATTTTCCGGTCGCCTTTTCTAAAACCAATCCTAACAATTCGGTATCACCGCTTTTGTATCTCCACTCTGTACCCGGAGTTTTTTCTGCTTTCACACTTGTCGCCACTTTGTATAAATCCCAACCGTAGTATGCTTCGGTGGTGGTGCTGAATGGGGATGAATAACTTTCGTCCCAATTACTACCGCTGCTCATCATTAATAAACTTCGAACAGTAATTTTTGATTTGTCGCCTTCTTTAAATTCAGAAAGAAAATCTCCGATGGATTCGTCCAAGGATTTTATACTTCCATCCTGCACTGCAAAAGCAGTTAGTAACGCAACAATAGATTTTGCAACGCTGAACGAATTGGAGTATGAAGTATCAGAATATCCTTTCCAGTATTTTTCATAAAGCACCGAATCATTTTTTAAAACGAGTAACGCAACTGAACTTGTTTTCTCCAATAAAGAATTTAGTTCAACTGATGGTTGCTTTGAATTGAATACTGATGATTGTGGAATTGGTTGTGCAACTCCGGCATCAACATTTCTGTTATCAAAAATTTTATAATCATCAATATCAGCAGTAAAATACCAGAGTGCTTTGTATAAATAATTTGTTCCGGTGAGAGTGGTGAGTGTAAATAAAATAACGAGAAGAGAAACAGTGGTGAGCAAAAACTTTTTCATGAGGATGAAATTTCAACTAAAGTAAATGTTGTGCGGCAGTACCAATAAAATGTATTTCAACAATTGCAAATAGCAATTACATATTCACCCTGTCGTTGCCGATAGCAGGTTGTGAGATAACGAGAAAATTTATATCAGTTGAAGTTTCGTTGGCGATGTAATGTTTTGTTTTGGGTTCAACGGAAATTCCTTGCTGGGCTTTTAAAGTGAATTTGTGATTATCAGAATAAAAAGTTGCTTCGCCATTTAGCACATAAAAAAACTGTTGCGCAAGATGATGAAAATGCAATTGCTCTTTAGAACCGGGCGGCATAGTTTCCTGCTTTATTGAAAGACCGGAAGAATTTGCGAGCACCCAACTGTCACAATCTGCTCCCCATGTGTAATGAACTGTGTTGTGTATGTCAACGACTTTTGCTTTCATATAATTGGAAAATTATGTTGACTAAAATAATTTCAATTCAATAAAACTTCATTAACACAAAAACCCAAAACAAACGGGTTAATGTTAATTTTCCTTTCCGGGTTTTATTTCGGCTTCAAATAATTGTGTAAAGTGATTAATAATTTTTTCCTTCACTTCATTCATATCAATTGGTCTTCCCAATTCTTTTTGCACTGAAGTAACCTGCTTACCTTGAATGCCGCAAGGAATTATTAAATCGAAGTATGATAAATCAGTATTGATATTAAATGCAAATCCATGCATTGTAATCCAACGACTGCTGCGGACACCAATGGCGCAAATCTTTCGTGCGCGCGATGGACTTTCAGGTTCAAGCCATACACCGGTTTCGCCCTTGCTTCTTCCACCTTGCAATCCATATTCTGCTAAAGTGAGAATGATGGTTTCTTCTATCAGTCGTAAATATTTTCCGATGTCGGTAAAAAAATAATCGAGGTCGAGTATCGGGTAGCCTACAATTTGTCCCGGTCCATGAAAAGTGATATCACCGCCTCGGTTGATTTTGAAAAATGAAATTTGTTTTTCGTTCAGCGCATCTTGATTCACCAATAAATTTTTCATTGAACCACTTTTTCCCAATGTAAAAACCGGTGGATGTTCGCACAATAAAAAATAATGATCCGGAATATTTTGTTTATTAACCGGCTTCTCGCGATTCTTAATTTTATTATCAACGAGCGATGCAAATAATTTTTCCTGATAATCCCAAGCCGAGCGATAATCCATCTTACCTAAATCATCAACAATAACAGTTCGTGGAAATTTTGTTTCCAACTTATTATCAGTCACAATTTCGTTCTGAATTAAAGCCACAGATTTCACAAATTAATTATTAACAACAAATTTATTTTCGACATAAAAGCAGAATTGACACAGAGATGAAATCGAAAGCAGGAATTATTTTTTGCAAAATTATTTCGAATTAATATCTGCCTACTGCCTACTGCCTACTGCCAACTGCTTACTGATTTACTTTCCTAACTCTCCTTTCAAGTAATCAATCACTTTCACTTCCACCGCATCTACCTTTCGCAATTCAGCAAGATAAAAAGAAACCCAATCGGTTAAGTGTATCAGGTAAATTGTATTCTCAATTAAGCTGTCTCCTTTCGAATTAATTTCGATAATTGATTTTGCGTATTTGCTTATCACTTCTTTGTTTATGGCAATACGCATTTTATTTCGCTCGTAATCCAATTCGTTGCGTAGAATTATCACTGCATATTTTCCTTTCTCAGTCCACCCAACTAATTCGTTGTGGTTCATTTCAGGAATCACATTGTGCGACACCAATACTTTTGCATTTTCATTTAACTGCTGGCGAAAGCGAATAGCAACTCCTTCAAATCCGGCACATGCATAAATGATTGGTAATTTCTTATTCAGTTTTTTGGCAATCTTTTTTGCTTCCTTCTGAATTCTGTTTTCATTTTTATCTAACAGTTTTATAGCAGCTTTCACTCCTTCTTCAAATCCTAAATCAATCATTCGATAGTGAAACAACACATAAAGCAATTGTATCAACGAATATCCTACGCACGAACGGGGTGGCATTCCTGCAGGAATTAATATGCAATCGAGCCCGGCCTTCTTAGCTAATCTTTCCATTGAACCACCAGAAGTAATACAAACAATTTTTGCCATCCGGTTCATGCCATCTTCCATGGCATGAATGGTTTCTTCAGTATTTCCGCTGTAAGAACAAGTGATTAATAAGGTGTGCTCATTTACGAACTCCGGTAACTGGTAATTTTTCACCACTGTAATCGGCACTTTTATTTTTCCGAAAACAAGTTCGTTCACTATTGTGCCACCAATTCCTGAACCACCTAATCCGGCAATCACCACATTTCTGATGTCGTAATGTTGAGGGGTTAATTCTGCTTTGCGACCTATTTCAACCGCCGCTTTTAACTGCTGAGAAAAATCAGCTATTAATTTCTCCATTAATGTTTTAATTTTCGGCTAAAGTAAAAGATTCAATTTTAATGAGCACACACAACGAATTAGGAGTAAAAGGCGAAATTATTGCATGTGAATATTTGCAGAAGCATGGTTATATAATTCTCGAAATCAACTGGCGGTTCTCGAGAGTGGAAATTGATATTATTGCCAAACAAAATCAAACGATAATTTTTGTTGAAGTTAAAACCCGCAGTTCCGAACATTTTGGATATCCTGAAAGTGCTGTTGATGTAACTAAGCAAAAAAACATGGCGCTCGCTGCAGAAGAATACATGGAACAAAATAATATTGAAACAGATGTTCGCTTTGATGTGATTTCTATTGTAATGAAAAATAACAAACCGGATATACATCACATACAGGATGCTTTTTTTCCTTATGATATTGAGAGTTGAGGTATTGATTTGAAAATTTGGTGATTTTATAATTTGTTGATTGTTGTACTCAAAGAAGTTCCAATTCAAAATTTTAAAGAAAGTATTTACAATTACATTTTCATTTCTTCAATTTGAGTTTGCTTTCTTTGTGCCATCATTTATAAAGCATGAGCAAACAATTAATTGAATGTGTTCCTAATTTCAGTGAGGGACGCGACTTAAATATCATTAAACAAATTACTGATGCAATTGAATCAGTTGAAGGAGTTCGCATATTAGATGTTGACCCGGGCAAGGCAACAAACAGAACAGTTGTAACGCTGGTTGGAAATCCGGATGCTGTTATTGAAGCAGCTTTTCAGGGAATAAAAAAAGCAAGCGAATTAATTGATATGCCCAAACACAAAGGTGAACATCCGCGCATGGGAGCAACTGATGTTTGTCCGCTCATCCCCATTTCGGGAATTACAATGGACGAAACTGTTGAGTTCGCAAAAAAATTAGGATCGCGTGTAGCAAAAGAATTAAGCATTCCTGTTTACTTATATGAAGCAGCTGCAACAATTGATGAAAGAAAAAATCTCGCAAACATTCGTGCAGGAGAATATGAAGGATATGCTGAAAAAATTTTAAAACCCGATTGGAAACCTGATTTTGGTGAAGCAAAATTTAATGCAAAGAGTGGAGCAACTGTTATTGGTGCCCGTGATTTTTTAGTTGCATACAACATCAACTTAAACACAACATCAACCCGCCGGGCAAACAGTATTGCATTTGATGTGCGCGAAGCAGGAAGAGTAAAACGAAAAGGAGATTCAGTTACGGGTGAAATTGTAAAAGATGAAAACGGAAATGCTGTTTCCATTCCCGGTACCTTAAAAAGTGTGAAAGCAATCGGATGGTTCATTGAGGAATATGGCATTGCACAAATCTCCATGAACCTCACCAACATTAACATCACTCCTGTTCATGTGGCGTTCGATGAAGTTTGTAAGCGTGCAGATGAGAGAGGAATAAGAGTTACAGGTTCTGAATTGGTTGGAGTTATTCCGAAAAAAAGTTTGACCGATGCAGGGAAATATTTCCTGAATAAACAGCAGCGTTCAGTTGGTGTGAGCGAAGAAGAGTTAATAAAAATTGCTGTGAAAAGTTTAGGATTGGATGAACTCGCTCCTTTTGAACCGAAGAAAAAAGTGATTGAATATTTATTGGAAGATACAGCATCCGATAAATTAGTTCGCATGAATCTTCGTGAGTTTGCCAATGAAACTGCTTCTGAATCTCCTGCACCTGGCGGAGGTTCTATCTCTGCATACATGGGCGCGCTTGGTGCATCACTCGGAACAATGGTAGCAAATCTCTCTTCACACAAAAGAGGTTGGGACGACAGATGGAAAGAATTTTCTGATTGGGCTGAAAAAGGTCAGCAAATAAAAGATGAGTTATTAAAATCTGTTGACGATGACACTGCCGCATTCAATCAAATCATGATTGCGTTTTCGTTGACAAAAAATTCAGATGAAGAAAAGAAAATCCGCAGTGCGGCAATTCAGGCAGCAACTAAAACAGCAATGGAAGTTCCGTTTCGTGTAATGCAATTATCTGCCTCTGCTTTTCCATTATTGAAAGCGATGGTCGAAAGCGGAAATCCAAATTCAATTTCTGATGCAGGAGTTGGTGCATTGGCTGTGCGCAGTGCTGTGCTTGGTTCGTACCTGAATGTAAAAATTAACAGCAGTGGTTTAAAAGATGTTGCGTTCAAAGAAGTCATGCTGAAGAAAGCAGATGCAATAAAAGCAGATGCAATAAAAATGGAATCAGAAATTCTTGCACTTGTAGAAAAATCAATGTAGAAAAATTCAAATCGAAACTATGAAACGAAAACTAATTTATACTCAGCTTTCAGCGAGACTCGCCCTTGGCGGTTTATCATTTCTGCTATTCGCTTTAGCATCGTGCACAAACATGAAAACCGAAATGGCGAAAAAATGGAAGCTCACTTCTTCTGTTAATCCCATGCGCGATTCATTGGGTTCTCAAATGCAGCGCGAAATTGTTATGCTGAAAGACAGCATTGAAAATTTAACCGACACCGCACAACTCACAGGGTTGAAAGAACAGCTTGCACAGAATGAGTTTGCCTTAAACCTGTTTTATAAAAATGTGAAGCAATTGATGACTGAAAGTTTTTTGGATTTAAAATCGAATGGAGACTACAACAGCAATATTACCGGCGATGAAAAAGGCAAGTGGGAATTGTCAGTCGATAAAAAATTTATTTATTTCCATCCTGCTGAAAAAGATAAATCGGATACCTTAATCATTAAAGATTTTAAGGCAGGTGGAAATCTTACTCTTGCTTTTGATTCAACCACTTATCTCGTATTTCAGCCTGAATAAATGGCCTGATTCAGAGGCTGAAACAAACATTTGGCCGAATGGACTATTCGGTTATTTTTGCGCCTCCTAATTCAAAACTAATCAAACAACAAAAATGAAAAAGAACGCAATGTTCATCGTGGCTTTTGCCGCAATCTCTTTCCTCGCTGCATGTTCAGGAGGTAATAAAGATATGATTCAGAAAAAATGGAAATTTTCTGAAATGAAAAATCCTCAGATGGATCGTGAAATGAAAAGAATGAATGAAGCTTTAGCTGCCGCAATTGACAGTATCAAAGCTGCTGGAACAGATACTACTCGCTTAGCAAAAGCAAAAAACGATAGTGCATCAGTTGATTCTCAAATTAAATATATTAACGAAATGATCAGCAAACAATCAGAAGGAACTATAGAATTCATGAAAGATGGTAAATTCTTAGATGCATCTGGTGGAAAATCAAATGAAGGTACTTGGACCTTAGATGAGGACGGGAAGAAATTAATAATAACAGATGCTAAGGCTGAACATGGTGATACAATGATTATAGAAGAAATTTCAGCTGATAAATTAGTTTTTGGTAAAGATTCTACTACAATCACATTTGTTGCTGCAGTTGATTCTAGTAAATAATTAGATCATTATTTTTAATAAAAAAGGAACTTAGATATCTAAGTTCCTTTTTTATTTTTGAGAGCTAATTAAATAATTTCAAAACACTATTTCTAATGAAAAAGATTATTTTACCATTTGTTATTGTTGTAATCCTTTGTGGAGTTTTATATTCTTTTAAAGATAAAATTTATGAGTTATTTACAAATTCCAATTCAAAAATTAGTTTATTTTCATTTAAAGAAGATGAAGATGACCGATGGGGAATTGTTGATTTTAATGGTGAAATTATTTTAGAAAAGGAGTGGGTCAATGAACCTTCACCTGTAGTTGAAGGAATAGTAAGGGTAAAAAACAAGGAAGGTTTATATGAATATTTCACCGCAGAAGAAAAACCGAAAAAAATCGGAAAAGAATATAAGGATGGAACATTATTTAGTGAAGGAATGGCTGCTGTGGTTGAAGAAGATGAACCTATTAGATTTATTGATAAGAATGGAGAACTTGTTTTTACATTAAAAGAATTAGATGGAAAAAATATTAAGTCAGTAAGCTGTTACTCTGAAGGTTTAGTGCGGTTTCAAGATTCGGATAATAAATGGGGATATATAGATAATGCTGGAAAAGTCATCCTTAAAGCAAAGTATGATTTTGCAGAAGACTTTAAAGATGGAATAGCAAAGATCGGACTCATCGATAAATCTTTTAAGGAAGCTGGAAATAAAAAGTTATCAGATGCAGTTAACAATTTGTCAAATAAAAATTCAGTAAATAAAGATTTGGGCCAACCAGGCAATAATAATCAAGATGAAAGTTTGAGTTATGGTTTTATAAATAAAAAAGGAGAAGAAATTATTCCTCTCAAAAAAGATATTACATATTCATTGCAAAGTGAAGGATTAATTCCCTATTCAGATGATGGAGAGAATTATGGGCTAATAAATTTTTCAAATGAAAAAATTTTAAAGCCGGATAAAGATTTCAAAAATATTTTACCATTTCATCAGGGTTTTGCAAGTTTCTATGATGGTGATAAATGGGGTATTATAAATAAAAAAGGTGCGATTATTATTAGACCAAAATATTCTTTTACTTTCTATAGCAATGATTTAGTTTTAATTGAAGATGATAATAAAGTTGGTTATATAAATATCGATGGAGAAGAAATAATTAAGCCTGAATATGATGAAGGATTACCTTTTTTTAATAACACTACCATTGTAAAAGACGGTAACTCATATGTTTTAATTGATAAAAAAGGAAATGAAGTAATCAAAACCGATTTCAAGGAAATTGGTGATTTACAAAATATTTTTCTTTTAAATATTATTGGCCAAAACCAAATTATCAAAAGTGATTTCTACATCAAAGAGTTATTAAAAGAAAACACAAAGAAGATTGCTCAAAAGTGGAAATTTGGAGAAATGCAAAGTCCAGCAATTGACAGAATGCTTTCTGAAGCAGATACTTTTAGCAAAAAATACTATTTAGATGCAATTGAAGCTATGAAATCAAATTCATTTATTGAATTTAAAGAAGATGGTACTTATTATTCGTCAATGAGTGGAACTGAAGGATTAGGAACCTGGAGTATTGATTATGAGGCGAAAACTCTTACTACAGTTGACGCTAATGGAAAATCAGATGATCTTTCAATAACTGAATTGACCAATGTTAAACTAATATTAAATACCGCAAAAGATTCGACCACAATTTCTTTTTACTCAAATAAATAATTATGACTTGTATAAGTTTAATTTATTTTGGTTAATTATTTAGACTTTAAAACTTAGTGAGAGATTTTTATTATATATTAGGTGTAAAGCATAATAGCTCAAATGAAGAAATAAGGAAAGCATATCGAAAGCTTTCTTTTAAATTTCATCCTGATAAAAATGATGGAGATGAATTTTTCACCGAGAGGTTTAAAGAAATACAAGAAGCTTATGAAACTTTAAGCGATTCAAAAAGCAGGGCGAAGTATGATAGTGAGAATGGAATTAAAGGGAATTCATATGAATCAAATAAACAGGGAAACATTATTCCTGCAATAGTATTTTTTAAGGTAAATAAAATAATATTTGAAACTAATGAAGAAATAACTTTTAGTTGGAAAACCTTAAACTGTGATAAAGTTCAATTAAAACCATTTGGTATTGTTCCATCAAATGGTCAAAAGACTTATAGAATAAAAGATGTTAAAAATTCCTCTTTAACTTTTGAATTAATTGCCGAAAATACAATTATTAAAAAGCAATTAAATTCCAAAATTTCCATAAAAAATAAATCATATAAGGGTTCTTCCGACAATAATAAACAGGGTAGTTCAAAACAAGATGCTGAAAAAAGAAGTGATGATTTTGTTGATACAAAAAAAACAACATTTCGCATTAAAAATATATTGAATTTATTCTATTCACTATTAATTTTATCTGTTATCGTATTGGTGGTCTATAATTTTATTAATTCTGCAACATCTAATATACAACTGATGAAAAAATGGAGATTCTCAGGAATGCAGAGTCAAACATTTGACCGCATGATGGCTGAAACTGATGCAAAATGCATGGCTATGGACGATAGCATGAAAAATTGCACAGACACTACCAAAATGAAAGAATTTAAAAGTCAAAAAGAATTGATGGAAACACAAAAGAAATGGATGACATCAATGATGGATAAAATGAAAGCTGAAGGATGGATTGAATTTACTAAAGAAGGTAAATACAAACAGAACATTAGCGGAACTGAAGATGAAGGAACCTACTCAATGGACGAAGCTGGAAAAATGTTAATGACTACCGATTCAAAAGGTAAAACTGATACATTAAATGTTGAAGAGTTAACAGCATCTGCAATGACTTTGTCAACTCCAAAAGATTCAACAAAAATTATGTTTACTGCTGACGCAGGTGAAGCAAAATAATTTTTAGAAATTATTATTCTTAAAAAACCCCTCTGAGTCATCAGAGGGGTTTTTTTATTTTTAGTTCTTTCCGATTAGCACTTTCTGTTTTATTATTTTATTTTTCACACATGTCAAAAGGTATAATTGAAGTATGTTGTAATTCATTACAGTCTGCACTGAATGCACAGGAAGCCGGAGCCGAAAGAATAGAATTATGCAGCGGATTAATGGAAGGTGGAATGACTCCATCACTTGGATTGATTGAAGAAACATTAACTCAATTAACCATTCCTGTTTATGTTTTAATACGACCACGAGGAGGTGATTTCTGTTACACCGACAAAGAATTTAAGATAATGCTTCGCGATATTGAATGGTGCAAACAAAGCGGAGTTAAAGGAATTGTGAGTGGAGTATTGAATGATGATGCAACAATAAACAGAGAGAAAACTCAGTTATTAATGCATGCATCTTCTCCACTTGATTTTACTTTTCATCGTGCGTTTGATGTGGTTAATGACCCGATCATGACCATTCAGATTTTGAAAGCGATTGGTTGCAAACGAATTCTCACTTCAGGCGGAAGTGCTATTGCCTATAATGGAAGAAGATTTATAAAAGAGTTTGTGAATTCTTCTGCCCCTGAAATAAGTATTATGTCTGGCGGTGGAGTAGATGAAATAAATATTCAACCACTCATTCGCGAAACCGGTATTCGTGAAGTTCATTTCTCAGCAACAGCAATTATCAAATCTTATTACGAAAAGGAAGTCAGGCAAACAACTTCGCAAACCGATTTGGAACGCGCAACTCATTTAGTTCAATTGGCAAGAGAAGCATTTGTACAATGAAAAAATATTTTTTGATTTTATTTTTTATCAGTCTGAGCTTGTTGAAGAGCAATGCGCAGGATTCAACTATTGTTCTTACTTCAAATCACAGCTGGGAATTTTTATATCTAAAAT
>CANJII010000048.1 GCA_947474435.1 Chitinophagaceae bacterium
GCTTCGGTATTCGCCCGCTCTGAGTAGGTAAATACATGCAGGTACGAAACATCAAGCGACAAAAGAAAATCGACCGTTTCGTTAAACAGTTCGTCTGTTTCACCGGGGAAACCAACAATCACATCCACACCAATGCACGCATGCGGCATCACTGCTTTTATTTTTTCTACACGACTCACATAAGTATCACGCAAGTACCGGCGCTTCATTCCTTTTAATACTTCATCGGCACCGGACTGTAACGGAATATGAAAATGAGGCATAAATTTTTTAGAACGAGAAACGAAATCAATCATCTCATCCTTCAATAAATTCGGTTCGATGGATGAAATCCGGAATCGTTCAATGTCTGTTTCAGCATCTAATGACTGAATGAGTTCAAAGAAATTTTCGTTTCGTTGTGGTGATGCTGTCTTAGCAGGGTCTCCCGAAGGGTACCCTGCGTTTTTAGTTGCATCAATTCCGAAATCACCAATGTTTACTCCCGTTAAAACAATTTCTTTTACTCCCGCTTCAGCTAATTCCTCTGCCTGCTTCACAACATTGGCAATAGAATCACTGCGGCTTTTTCCACGAGCCAAAGGAATGGTACAATAAGTACATGAATAATCGCAACCATCCTGCACTTTTAAAAAAGCTCGGGTTCGTTCGCCTAAAGAATAACTGCTTTTAAAAAAATTCACTTCACTTATGTCGCAGCTAAAGAAAACGGCTTTTTCGCCATGCACTTTTTCAGAAGGCAATTGCGAAAAATATTTTGAGAGATTGAACTTGTCGTTTGTTCCGACCACTAAATCCACTCCTTCTATTGAAGCAATCTCTTCGGGTTTCAATTGCGCATAACAACCTGTCACCACAATTTTAGCAGAAGGAGAATTTCGCAGCGCGCGCTTTACAATAGTTCGTGTTTCCTTATCAGCATTTTCAGTAACCGAGCAGGTATTGATTAAATAAATATCGGCGGCTTCATCAAACTTCACTTTGTTGTAACCTTCTTTTTCAAGATTGCGGGCAATGGTTGAAGTTTCAGCAAAATTTAATTTGCAGCCAAGGGTGTGATAAGCAATGGTTTTACTTTTTTCGGTCACGCGGGCAAAAGTAATCGAAGTGCGCTAATTGACTTCTTCAGAAAATGATAGGCGGTTTAAAGGAGGAGTCTTCGACAAGCTCAGACTGACCGTATTAAAAAGCGTCAATGTCACACTGAGCTTGTCGAAGAGTTTTTTTCCGAAGAAGTCTAATCTGTTTTTACTGTTCAATTACAATTGCATTCTTATTTTGCGACCCCTTAAAATAAATTTTTCAGTTCACACAATAATTTTCACGAACCAAAGTTACAGTGCAATTAGTCCCTCGTTTGAAAACACCTTTTACACTGGTTTTAATTGTTATTATTTATTCATGCGCAAGTGTGTTACTGCCTTCGTGTAATATCATCAATCCATCAGAAAAAATTCCTGCTTACATTCAGATTGATTCGCCAAGTGTGAACATTGAATATGCAACACAGGGAAGTGCATCGCATCGGATTTCGGATGCCTGGGTTTATGTAAATAATAATTTGCAGGGTGTTTATGAAATGCCAATGACTTTTCCGTTGCTTGAATCAGGAACTCAGGAGGTAATTGTGGCAGGTGGAGTTTTACAAAATGGTGTTGCAGGAACCCGAATTGCTTATCCTTTTTTTTATCCCGATACTTTTTTAGTGAATCTTCAGGAGAAAGAAACATATCATTTCAAACCAAACTTTAAATACAAAACCCCCGGTACATGGTTTCGGATGAATGAAGATTTTGAAGCCACTAATTATTTTAACAAAGTGGCCGGCGACACTACTATCATTCGCATAAATGATGCAAATGTTTTTGAAGGTGATTGGTGTGGATATTTGAAATTAGACGAAGGTTTTTCAGGTGCCGAATGTGTTTCGTCGGATGTGTATTCATTCACCAACGATGGTTCTCCGGTTTACATTGAAATGAATTACAAGTGCAATCAGAAATTTGAAATCGGAGTGCTTGCAAATACGAACGGAAGCGCCATAAAATTTTACAACTGGAACATTACTCCAAAAGAAGAATGGAGTAAAATTTATCTGAATCTCACTGAGGTTTTACAATCTATCATTCCAGATGATTATAATATTTTAATCAGAGCAGTAAAGGACACGACTGTTACTACAAGCGAAATATATTTTGATAACATAAAATTACTGACGCTGCATTGAAACCCTATATCCGATCCGGAATTAACAGATATGTGCTTGCTGATATTTTCAGCACGCTGATCGGGTGGATGTTGTTTTTTCTTTTCCGTAAAATTTACATCGAAGATTTTTCGATAGAAAATTTTGAATCACTGATAGCTGATCAGCGGTTCTTTACCGGAATTGTAATTATTCCGATTTGCTGGGTATTGTTGTTCTGGATGCTTGGTTTTTATACTAACATTTATCGCAAGTCGCGCATCAACGAACTGGCAAAAACATTTTTGGTTATCGCATTCGGGGTTATCATTTTGTTTTTCACCGTAATGCTCGACGACCGGATTGTAAACTATCGCGATTATTATATTTCAGTTGGTTTTTTATTGTTCACTCAGTTTTTATTAACCGGAATTTTTCGTTCAGTTATTTTAAATAATGCAAAACGAAAACTCACCAATAAATCAGTTGGTTTTAACACTTTAATAATCGGAGGGAACACCAGAGCCATAGAAATTTATAAAGAGATAACAAAAAATAATTATCAAGGATACAAAGTAGTTGGCTTTGTTGATACGAATGGAAATTCAACCAACGGATTGGCGGCGCATTTATCCTGTTTGGGAAAACTTTCTGATTTACAAAACCTGATTCAGAAATATGATGTTGAAGAAGTAGTAATCGCCATTGAAACTTCAGAACATCCACGACTTAATAACATTATAAATCTGTTGGTGAACAGAAATGTTATTATCAAACTCATTCCAGACACATTTGATATTCTCAGTGGTTCGGCACGAATGAATCATTTGTTGGGTGCAGCGTTCATTGAAATTTATCCGCAGTTGATGTCGCAATGGCAATATAATTTTAAGCGACTCACTGATATTTTAGTGTCGGTTATTGTAATGATTTTGCTTTCGCCGGTTTATATTTTTTGTATTATCAGAATAAAAATTTCATCGCCCGGAAAAATATTTTATCAGCAGGAGCGAATCGGATTGCACGGAAAACCTTTCACCATTTATAAATTCAGGTCAATGAAGGAAGATGCGGAAGTAAACGGACCAGCGCTTTCGAGTCATGAAGACGAGCGGATTACACAATTCGGAAAAGTGATGCGCAAGTGGAGACTGGATGAATTGCCACAATTTTTTAATGTGCTGAAAGGTGAAATGAGTTTGGTTGGTCCTCGTCCGGAACGGCAGTTTTTTATTGACCAGCTGATTCAACTTGCGCCAGATTATGTAAACATTCAACGCGCAAAACCCGGAATCACATCGTACGGAATGGTAAAATTCGGATATGCATCTACTATAGATGAAATGATTGTACGGATGAAGTATGATTTGCTCTATATTGAAAACATGTCGCTCACACTTGATTTAAAAATCATGCTTTATACTGTAAAAACCATCTGGCAGGGGAAAGGAAAATAGTTTTTGAGGTGAGTATTAATTATTTGTCCTTGCGATTTAATATTGCGCCATGAAAAAGTGGTTTACCAAAAACAAGCAGGCTATTATTTTTTGGTTCAAACGCGTAGGTGTTATCGGTTTTCTTTTCTTTTTAGTGAAGGGGCTGATATGGATTTATGTTGCTTATGTAGTATTAAAGTAATTGGAAAAGCATCCACTATTTCAAATGATATTTATTTACAGCAGGCTTTCCCCAGATATTATCCTTCACCCGGTAAACAGTTTTGCATAATGAAACCTGATTGCATAATGCATCCACTCCTCCCCAGGCATAATTACAGTTGCCAATGATATTTCCGTTCAAATCATAAATGGTGGTGCCTGCATCATAAGCATTCAATCCGCAGGTGAAAACAATTTCTCCGTTGTAATCGCACTCTTCAATTTCTCCATCGGAAAAAGTTTTATAAAGTTCTTTCAGGGTTTCCATTTTCTGATTTCGTTTTTTGCAGGAAACAGAAAACACCGAAAGGGAAAATATAATCAACAGAACTGTTGCACTTGATTTTTTCATGAAATCATTTTTATCATTGACGATAGAACGATTGAATTTGCTGCATGGTATTGTGGAAAGGAAAAAAATTTAAAGCAGTTTCAATTCTGAGTTTTCTTCATTCACATTCAGAAAATATTCGCCACCCATTAACAGCGCACGATTATCATTTTCATGGCCGGCAGGAAAACCAAAGCAAACAGGATATTCATATTCACTTACTGCATCCCTAATAATTTCTTCCGCAGTTTTTCCAAAGGGTTTTGCTTCGTCTAAGTTTTTCATTTTGGTTAAATGACCAACCACAAGTCCCGCAAGATTTTCCAACTTACCACTGCGCTTCAGCCATTGCATCATGCGGTCGAAGTGATAGAGATATTCATCCACATCTTCGATAAATAAAATTTTATCGTCGGTGTCAATGTCAGAATCGGTTCCTGAAAGATTCTGTAACAGCGAAAGATTTCCGCCGCATAAAATTCCTTCTTCCTTCCCGAATTTATTGAGCGGATGGTAACTGAATTGGTACGAAACATTTTCACCAAAAAGTAAATCGCGCAAACTCTCCAATGAGTCTTCCGTGTTTTCCTTAAAACTCAACGGCATTGTTGAATGAACAGATGCGATATTATATACATTCAGCAAGTGTGAATGCAAAACGGTAATATCGCTGTAACCGCAAATCCATTTTGGCTTTTTCGAAAATTTCCGGAAATCAATTTCATCAACAAAACGAACAGTGCCATAACCACCACGCGCGCAGATAATTGCTTTCACTGAATCATCATCAATCATATTTTGAAAATCAGCAAGTCGCACTTCGTCTGTTCCTGCAAATTGAAATGCTGCTTTTCCGATTGTGCTTCCTAAAACAACTTCCAGTCCCCAGCCTTTTATTGCGTCAATTGCAAATTGAATTTCTTCTTGTGAAATTTTTCTGGCAGTTGCAACAATTGCAACTTTGTCACCTGATTTTAATTTTTGGGGCGTAATACTTTTTTCCATCAGAGTCGAAATATATAGTACTACATGTTGTTTCAATGTTATTTTTATTTCACAAAAAAATACACAATGAAATTTATTTACAAAACGGTCTTACTGATAATAGTTTTTTCGCAATTTCTGAATTTTAATTCCAAAGCACAATGCTCCTATTTAATTCCTTCCAATGTGCATGTTATATCCAGTGATTCGAGCATCAACAATTCTTTTTTACCTGCACAACAATTTCTGATTTGTCCGACTGTTACATTAACTGTTTACGGTAACTCAACCGGCTTCAATAAATTTTATTTAGAGGGAGGGGCTACAGTAATTTTTAGTGATTCAATGGGGCAAACCCCTTACGGCAGTTACAGCTTTTATGTGAAGAGCGGAGCCACACTTCATTACAATGCGAGTTCACCTGTTGCTTTTCCATTCATTGATACTTTGGTTTGGGATGCAGGTGCCACATTAATTGATACCGGAAGTTTGTTTTATGATACAACGGTTTGTAATCCATTGGTCTTTGACTATTCATTAATCGGAGGTGTGCCATGTGGGACTTCAGGCAGCAATATTATTTCAGATGATTTGGTGTTTAGTATTTCCCCTAATCCTTTTACAAATGCTTTGAAACTGAGTGTTCAAAATTCATCAACTGAAATTT
The DNA here is from genome assembly GCA_947474435.1 of Chitinophagaceae bacterium. GTDB lineage: Bacteria > Bacteroidota > Bacteroidia > Chitinophagales > UBA10324 > UBA10324. Next base: position 5,826 of record CANJII010000048.1, read on the forward strand.
CTGAGGTGATTATTTATAATTTGTTGGGAGTGAAATTGGAACATTTTTATTTGAATGACGCAATCAATTCCGAATTTGAAATGAAAAATAAATGGAACGGAATTGCCATTCTTGAAATCAGAAATATGAATAGAAAGATTCATTTCGAAAAAATTATTCGTCAATAAATTCACCCGAAAATTTTTATGCAATCCGTTGAGCCGAAATCTCATTTGCAACAAAGTCATACGACTTACATAAATATTGTTTGCTTTTTTCTGATGTTGTTATTTGGTTTTACCGGAGGGATTTTACCAATGTATGGTTATTGGCAAAACATTTCATGGGATTTAGCTAATGCATCCTTTATTACCGGGTGTGTTTTGTCAAGTGTTCAGCTTGCAGATAAAAAATGGCTGATTCCATCGGCCGGATTTGTTTTGATTTCAATATCCTTTATTGGATTTTTTACTTTGATTCCATGTGATACACCGGAGAAAATTCAGGAAGTTGCAAAAAATGTAATTCTGATTATTCCTTCTATGATTATGATAAGTTCATACCGTCCTTTTCCGGTGTGGGTTCGTTTCTTCGGGTTTGTTGCTTGTGTTCCATATATCATGATATTGGTACTTGCAAAATCAGAAATAAAACAAGAGTACTTCCAGCTTTTGCTAGGTATTGGATACTTTCTGATTGAAGTTACAGCCGTATCATGGGGAATTTGTTTTCTCAGAATACTCCAAGCACAGCGGGTAAAATAATTTCAACACTTAATAGAATTTACAATCTGCAAATTGGAATCTGTATTCCTTAATCCACGATTATATTTATCGGCGAAACATCAGAGCGATTTTTTTGAATGGAGAATAAGTGGAAACGATATACAATAACTGCAGCACTGCCCTATGCCAATGGTGGAATACATCTTGGTCATTTAGCAGGGGCTTACTTACCTGCGGATACTTATGCGCGTTACCGTCGTTTGATGGGTGATGATATTCTGTACATCTGTGGAAGCGACGAGCATGGTGTGCCCATTACACTCGGCGCACGAAAGGAGGGAATCACACCGCAGCAGTTTGTTGATAAGTATCACTCGTTGATGAAAAATTCTTTTGCGGAGTTTGGAATTTCATTCGATATCTATTCACGAACTTCAAATAAAATTCATCACGAAACCGCGCAACAATTTTTTTTGGATTTATATAACAAGGGAGTTTTTACTGAAGAAACATCGCAGCAGTTGTATGATGAACAGGAAAAAATGTTTCTGGCAGACAGATACATCATGGGCACTTGTCCGGTTTGCGGAAATGAAAAAGCGTATGGCGACCAATGCGAAAAATGCGGAAGTAGTTTATCACCAAAAGATTTAAAGAATCCTGTATCAGTTTTAAGTGGCAATGTTCCGGTGATGAAGGAAACAAAACACTGGTACCTGCCACTACAAAATTATGAGCCGTGGTTGCGCGAATGGATTTTAGAAAATCATAAAGACGATTGGAAAACCAATGTGTATGGTCAGTGTAAAAGCTGGCTCGATGGAGGATTACAACCACGCGCAATGACCCGCGACTTGGATTGGGGAGTTAAAGTTCCATTGCCAGATTCAGAACATAAAGTTTTGTATGTGTGGTTCGATGCGCCAATTGGATACATCAGCGCAACAAAAGAATTGAAACCTAACGACTGGGAAAAATATTGGAAGGAAAAAGAAACTCGACTCATTCATTTCATCGGCAAGGACAACATTGTTTTTCACTGCATCATTTTTCCAACCATACTTCATGCGCATGGCGAATACATTGTTCCCGATAATGTTCCGGCAAATGAATTTTTAAATCTGGAAGGAGAAAAACTTTCGACCTCGCGCAATTGGGCTGTATGGTTGCATGATTACTTAAAAGATTTTTCGGGAATGCAGGATACGCTACGCTATGTGCTCACTTCTATTGCACCCGAAACAAAGGACAGTGATTTCACATGGAAAGATTTTCAGGACCGACACAACAATGAACTCGTTGCCATACTCGGAAATTTTGTGAATCGTACAATGGTGCTCACTCATAAATTTTACAATGGAAAAATTCCGGCTTACGGAAATTTAACCGAGAGCGACCGCGAATTAATTGCTTCAATAAAAGTTGCTCAACAAAATATTTGTGACTCGTTGGAAAAATTTCGTTTTCGCGAAGCTCTGCAAGAGCTAATGAATCTTGCACGCGCCGGAAATAAATATCTTACCGATAACGAACCTTGGAAAATCATAAAGACAAACGAAGAGCGTTGCGCAACCGTGATGTATTTGTCAATAGAAATTACCGCCTACCTCGCGCAACTCATGCAACCGTTTCTTCCGAATGCATCGGAGAATACCTTGAAGATGTTAAATCTTGAAAAGAAAAACTGGAGCACAGATTTGAAAGGACAATTAATTCATCCCGGTCATCAATTGAATGAAGCCGGATTGCTATTCCGTAAAATTGAAGATGAAGAAATAACTGCTCAGGTAGAAAAATTAAAAGCCAATCAAAAACAAGTTGTGATTCCTCAAGAAACTTCAAGCCCCAAGCTTCCAACTTCCAGCATTATTTCTTACGATGATTTTTCTAAACTTGAATTGCGTGTTGGTACCATCACTGCTGCTGAAAAAGTGAAGAAGGCAGATAAACTTTTGCAACTGCAAGTTGATTTGGACACAGAGATAAGAACCATCGTATCAGGAATTGCTGAACATTATGCTCCTGAAAATATTATCGGACAACAAGTCTGCATCGTCGCGAATCTTGCTCCGAGAAAAATTAAAGGCATTGAATCAAAAGGAATGATAATGATGGCAGAAGATGAAAACGGCAAACTGAAATTTGTGATGCCAAGTGAAGCAGTAAAAGCAGGGAGTAAAATTTCGTAGTTACTGATGGTAGTATCAGAAAACATTTCCCTTCTTCCTTACAACACTTTCCATATTGATGTTGCATCAAAATATTTTACTGAAATAAAAACAGAAAATGATTTCAGTGAATTGTTACGGGAAGAAAAATTTCAATCAAACCAAAAATTAATTCTCGGAGGCGGCAGCAATATTCTTTTCACAAAAAACTTTGATGGCATTGTGGTGAAAAATTCTTTCAACGGAATTTCAGTTGTGAAAGAAGATGAAAATTATGTGTGGGTGAAAGCAGCAGCCGGTGAAGGGTGGCATCAGTTTGTGTTGTGGTGCATTGAAAAAAAACTTGCTGGACTTGAAAACCTTTCGCTCATTCCAGGGCAAGTTGGAGCAGCACCCATGCAAAATATCGGAGCGTATGGGGTAGAGATAAAAGATTTATTTGATGAGCTCGAAGCAATTGAAATTGCAACAGGAGAAAAAGTGAATTTCAAAAACGCGGAATGTGAATTCGGGTATCGTGAAAGTGTTTTCAAAAACAAATTCAAAAATCAGTTTCTGATTTCGTCAGTTACTTTTCGATTAAATAAAACTCCAAAATTCAATATCAACTACGGTGATATAAAAATGACACTGGATGAAATGCGGGTGAATGAACTGACGATAAAAGCAGTGAGCGATGCCGTAATAAAAATCCGTTCTTCGAAATTACCTGACCCGAATGTTTTGGGAAATGCAGGAAGTTTTTTTAAGAATCCGGTTATATCAAAAGATGAATTTGATTTATTCATTTCAAAAAATCCGTTAGCTCATAACTATCCGCAAAAAGATGGAACAATAAAAGTTCCGGCAGGCTGGTTAATTGAGCAATGTGGCTGGAAAGGAAAAGTTGTTGGTCACACCGGCTCTCACAAATCACAGGCATTGGTATTAGTAAATTATGGTGGAGCAACCGGAAACGAAGTGTATCAACTAGCGCTCGATATTCAAAAATCAGTTCACGATAAATTCGGAATTACTATTCAACCCGAGGTGAATCTGGTTTGATTTTCCTGAAATAATAATTTTGACGCTGTAACTTTTTTCTCTTTCTGCGTTCTCTTATAAATTTTATTTATGATGAAGAGATTGTTTCTCGTTTCGATTTTTGTTTACGCTTTTAATTTTTCTCAGGCACAAAACCTCACTCAGGTTATTCGCGGAACGGTGATTGATAAAAATGTAAAGAATGAATTGATTGGGGCCACAGTTACGCTACCTGCCACTTCACCCATTCTTGGAACTGTTACAGATGTTAACGGAAATTTCAGGATTAACAATGTGCTGGCAGGAACTTATACCATTCGTGTATCATACATGGGTTACAAGCCATTGGATATTCCGAATGTACAGGTTAATACAGGTAAAGAAACTGTTCTGACTATAGAACTTGAAGAAAATATTATTCAGGGAAAAGAAATAATTGTTATGGCCGACAAACGAAAAGACCAACCACTGAATGAACTTTCAACTGTGAGTGCACGCACTTTTTCGGTGGAAGAAACACAACGATATGCTGCAGCAGTAAATGATCCCGGAAGAATGGTTACCTCATTTGCCGGAGTTGTTTCATCAGATGATGGAAATAATAAAATTTCTATTCGGGGCAATTCGCCCAATGGTTTATTGTGGCGCATGGAAGGAATTGATATTCCAAATCCAAATCATTTTTCGGGTGTAGGAACATCAGGCGGAGGTATTTCAATTCTCAGCGCACAATTGCTTTCTAATTCTGATTTTATCAGTGGCGCATTTGCGGCAGAGTATGGCAATGCACTCTCTGGTGTTTTTGATTTGAAATTGCGAAAAGGAAACAACGAGAAAAATGAATTCACTGCGCAGGCAAGTGTGCTCGGTTTAAGTTTCGCGGCTGAAGGTCCGTTCAAAAAAAATTATGGTGGTTCGTACCTTGTGAATTACCGATACTCCACACTTGGATTACTAAGCAAATCAGGTGTACTGGATATTGGAGGTGTTACCACTTTTCAGGATTTATCTTTCAATGTTTTTCTTCCAACAAAAAAAGCTGGTTACTTCAGCATTTTTGGAATTGGTGGATTGAGTGCGCAGAATTTTAAAGCACTTACCGACACAACTGAATGGGAACATTTTTATGATCGACTCGGCAGCACATTTTTTTCCAACACAGGTGTTACCGGTTTTACTCACTCTTATATTTTTAATTCGAAAGCTTACCTGCGCACTTCAGTTTCATTTTCCGGCGAAGGAAAAGGTTACAATGAAAATTATACGGATGATGAAGTGAATCTTGTTAAAACTGATGATGAATCATTTAAACTCATCAAGCAATCGGCATCATCAGTTCTCAATTATAAATTCAATTCAAAACTTTTGTTGCGAACCGGATTCACACAAACACGAAGCAGTTTTAAATTGAAGAGCGAGCGGAGCGCTGTTCCCGGTGAAGAATTAATTACAGAAGTTGATGGAAGCGGCGAAGCTTATGACTCACAGATTTTTGCCCAGGTGAAGTACAGCATCAGCAATAAATTTTCAGTGAATGCCGGATTGCATGCAATGTATTTGTGGTTGAACAAAACAAATTCCATTGAGCCACGCGCATCATTGAAATATGATATTGGCGAAAAGCAAAGCATCAGTATTGGATATGGTTTACACAGTCAGCAACAACCAATAGGTTTATACTTTGCGCAGGCATTTGATGCAAATGGAAATGCAAATTATCCGAACCGCGATTTGAATTTTACAAAAGCGCACCACTTGGTTTTATCTTATAATTACTTGCTTGGTCCGAATCTCAGAATCAAAACTGAATTTTATTATCAGTGGTTGTTTGATGTGCCTGTGAGTGTGGATTCTGCCACATCATTTTCTATGCTCAATCAGGCGGAAGGATTTATTTCTGATAAACTAATCAATAACGGAACAGGAACCAACCGTGGAATGGAATTTACGCTCGAAAAATTTTTATCAAATCGGTTTTACTACCTGCTTTCAATTTCATTATATGAATCGATGTACAAAGGTTCTGATGGCATTGAACGCAACACCCGCTACAATGGAAATATGGCCGGGAGTTTTACAGCAGGAAAAGAATTTATGTTATCAAAAAAACCGGAGGCAACCATTCTTGGCTTCAATACAAAAATTCTTTATTCAGGTGGTTATCGTTTTACTCCCATTGATTTGGAAGCATCCATTGCTTCCGGACGAACCATTGAAATCGAAAACAGTGCTTTCAGTAAAAAAAATCCTGCTTATTTCAGAATTGATGCTGCCGTCAGCCTAAAGCGCAACAAGCCGCATCACACCACAATTTTGTCGCTTGATATCCAGAATGCTACTAACCGCAAAAATGTTTTTGGTCAGTTCTTCGAACCGCAGAAACAATCAATTGTCACTTATTACCAAACAACCATCATTCCTGTTTTGAGTTATAAAGTGGAATTTTAATTTCTAAAACGAACCATGAAAAAAATATTTGTTTCTTTCATCTGTAACTTTTTCTTCCTTTTGCATTTATAGTATAAACAACTTTAAAATGAAACGGATAATTTCAATTTGCTCTCTACTTATTTTAATCATTGCAACCAGTTCTTGTCGCCGCGAAAATTTTCCATGTATTAAAGGAAAAGGCAGTGTACAAACACAATCCCGCGATGTGAGCGACTATACGCGAATCGAATTTCAAACTGAAGGAACTGTTTACATTACAGTGGATACTTTCTATTCGATGAAAATCGAAGCGCAACAAAATATTATTGATGATATGCAAACCGTATTGAATGGTAACTCTTTGAAAATTTATAACAAGCATTGCCTGAAAAATCACGAACCGATAAAAATTTATATCACTACTCCTTCATTGGATGGAATTGATTTAAGCGGCTCAGGAAATTTAATTGTGTCATCAAAAATTGAAGCGGCCGATTTTGATTTGAGTGTTAGTGGCTCAGGTGATATTGAATTGCAGGATAGTTTATTCAGCAATTCTGTTACAACAACTATCAGCGGTTCGGGCAGCATGAAACTGATTGCGGTTTGTAATTCGCTCACCGGAAAAATAAGCGGCTCCGGAAATTTTTCAGTGACAGGAAATACTTCTCTGGAGAAATTTACCATCAGTGGGTCAGGTAATATTCATGCGTTTGATTTTTTCTCGCATACATCAGAAGTTGCAATCAGCGGAAGCGGAAATGTGGAGATAAATGTTTCGGATAATTTAGATGTAACAGTCAGCGGAAGTGGTGATGTGTATTACAAAGGAAATCCAACCATCAACACACACATGAGTGGCAGCGGAAATCTGATTCATGTGAACTAAAGAGTTGAAGATTTGAAAATGAATTTCTCCAGAGATAAAATTCCCGCCACTGTTCCTCTCCCCTTGGGGGAGAGGTTAGGAGCGGGGCTTGAGAGCGAATTGATTGAAGCGGCGAAAAAAAATCCGCAGCACTTTCGTGCACTCTACGAAAAATATTTTAAGGATGTATATCTGTTCATCTACCGACGACTGGATGATGAACACGATGCGGCAGATTTTGCACAACAGGTTTTTCTGAAAGCAATGCAGCATTTGAAATATTACGAAGACCGCGGTGTTCCGTTTGGTGCATGGTTGATTCGAATTGCCAGCAATGAAGTGAATCAATATTTCAGAGACCGGAAAAAGGAACGCACCGTGAGTATGGAACTCACTGATCTTAATGAAATTCTGGATGAAAATGATTCGCACCTGATTCAGGAAAGAAGGGAAGCCGCGATGAAAGCAATTAAAAAATTAAATGCCGAAGAACTCGAGTTGATAGAGATGCGGTTTTTTGAAAAGCGAAGTTTCGCTGAAGTGGCAGAGATAAAAGGTCTAACTGAGAACAACGCGAAAGTAAAAGTGCACCGCATAATCGAACGGCTGCGTAAACAATTATCAACCCAAGTAAAAGCAGCCTAACATGACGAAGATAAAATTCAAATTTCACCAGAAACCTTTGAGCGACGAGCAAATCAGTTCGTTCAAAAACTTCGATTCGCTCATGACTGCTTTTGTTGCGGCACCAAAACCATCATTTCAATACCGATTAACACATAACCGATACTTCATTTACACAACAGGAATCATGAGCGGAATAATTTTAACAACAATTGCAACTCTTTTCATTTTCAAAACTGAAACTACTCAGTTATCGCAGTCGCCAAACACAATCACCTCACCGCAAATTACAGAAGAGATTGTTTCAAATTCATCAACTGAAAATTCATCTTCCAATTCAAATACTGAAATAAAAAATTCAGAAACTGAAAAAATCTCTTCAACAGAAAATTCTTCGGCAGAAAAAAAATCAGAAAAAAAATCCGATGGAGTAAAAAAATCCCTTCAAAAAAATTCACAGAAGAAGAATGAAAGTGATTTTAAAAAATCTGCTTCAAGAGAAAATTTAATTGTAAAACAAACGGAAGAAAAACCAGCACCAACAAATGAAACTGGGACAGAAAAATCTGAAAGCAATGTTATTGTTCAATCCAACCAATCGATACCCGAATCAACAGTTACTGAGTCGTTGATTTTGGATGATCATCCGGTTGTTTTGTTTACTTCAGATTCTTCCGTAACAAATTATGTATGGACACCGTCAGAAGAACTCAGTCAAAAAATATTAAATGAAAATCCTGATTCTCAAATTTCCCAATCAACCAATACCCAATTTGCCGAATCATCCAATCAACTTGATGATTCGAGCAAGAAAAAATTGGCTGATGTAACAGCGACGGTTGCCAATTCTGTTGTTGAACTTTCAAAAGATATTACGGATGAATCAAAAGATTCTTATCAATGGATGCGCGCAAAACTCAACGGAGTTTTTGCAAGTAGGTATCACGACAAACGACAAACAACTCATGATACTGTGAGTAATCAGAATCGTGCAGCACAGGTTTCTTTTCTTTATCCCATTGGTTCGAATGGAATTATTTCCGGTAAATATTCAAATGTTTTTTCATTCAATATTCTCAGTGGTTATAATGGAGGAGTAAATGGATTTGAACTCGGGGGCCTGGTGAACATCGATCGGAAAAATATGAATGGTTTACAAATCGCTGGACTCACCAATGTGGTTTTCGGAAATGCAAATGGGTTGCAACTCGGCGGATTGGTAAATCACGCGCGCAATGTAAATGGCGCACAAATAGGTGGACTGGTAAACACATCACTGGGTTCGGTTGATGGAACACAAATAGGAGGGCTTGTGAATTATGCACTCGACTCCATAAACGGCGCACAGATTGGCGGTATCGCAAATGTTTCTACAACATCGCACAGTGTAAACGGAACTCAGATTGGTGGAATTGCCAATCTTTCATTGGGAAAAATGAATGGCTCACAAATTTCCGGAATTGTGAATGTTGCTAATAAATTAAATGGTTTTCAAATCGGATTAATAAATGTGGGAGTGAAAGTGGTTGGAATGCAAATCGGGCTTATTAATATTTCTGATTCCCTGAAAGGAGTTCCTATCGGATTGATTTCTATTTCACGAAACGGATTGTTTCATGTGGATGTTTTCAATACTGATTTCAGCAACATAAATGCAAGTGTGCGCTTGGGTTCGAAAGCATTTTATAATATTTTTTCCATTGGTGTTTCTCCGAATACAACAGATGGAAATCGTTATTCATTCGGATACGGAATCGGAACACACATCGATATCAGTAAAAAATTCTTCACCAACATTGATGCGGTTGCTTGGAATGTGCATTACAATAATTTCAATGACTGGAGTACCGGAATAAACATGGTGAATCAGTTGCGCATTTTACCGGGATGGCAAATCACAAAAGGAATTGGCTTGTATGCAGGACCATGTTTAAATGTGGAAGTGCTTCACGACTCCTATAATTCCGCTGTAAAATCGCACTTATATAATGGCCATGGTGCTGGCACCACCGGAGTGAATGGCTGGATTGGCTGGACAGCAGGGATGCAGTTTTTTTAACTGAAAATATTTTTGCCTCTTTTCTGAAAATAAATTATTGAACTGCTACTGTATCCCCGCCCAGAATCGAACTGGGATCAAAAGTTTAGGAAACTTCTATTCTATCCGTTGAACTACGGGGACAAAAAATCTTGCGACAAAAATATCAGAAAGAAACGATGATTCCTTTTTCTCAAAAATTCCATTTCTGAATTTTGTTTTTACTTTCATTCCAAAATATATTGAATGAATGTGATTGTAAAATCATCAGCTGAAATTCTGAAAAAACATTTTGGTTACGATTCTTTTCGTCCATTGCAGGAAGAAATAATTTCTGAACTGCTGAATGGAAAAGATGCAATGGTGCTAATGCCGACCGGAGGAGGAAAAAGTTTGTGCTTTCAGATACCAGCTTTAATGCTGGAAGGAACCGCGCTGATTATTTCTCCGCTGATTTCTTTGATGAAGGATCAGGTAGATGCATTGCGCACAAATGGAATCAGCGCTTCGTTCATCAACAGCAGTATGAGCCGCGATGAAGAAGTTGCGGAAATAGAAAAATGTTTGCGTGGCGAAACTAAACTGCTGTATCTATCTCCTGAAAGAGCCATGGCAGATTTGAACGGGTGGCTGCCACGACTTAAGTTAAGTTTAATTGCCATTGACGAAGCGCATTGTGTTTCGCAGTGGGGTCATGATTTTCGTCCGGTTTATAAAGTGTTACACCAACTGCGCGAAAGTTTTTTGAATGTGCCGCTCATTACGCTTACTGCCACTGCAGATAAGTTGACACGAATAGATATTCTTTCGTTGCTCGGATTGCGTGAGCCCAAACAATTTGTTTCGTCATTCGATCGTCCGAATATTTCTCTATCAGTAAAATTCGGAATGAACAAGCGCGATAAAATCCGTGATATTTATCAGTTCATTTCAAAACATAAAAACGAAAGCGGAATTATTTATTGCACTTCACGCGCAAGCACAGAAGAAGTTGCTTTGGATTTAAAAGAATTAGGTATTGATGCAAAGTGTTACCACGCCGGTATGTCGAGCAACGATAGAACTAAAGTGCAGGAAGATTTTATTAATGATGAAGTGCAAGTTGTGTGCGCCACCATCGCATTTGGAATGGGAATAGATAAAAGCAATGTGCGCTTTGTATTACATTATAATTTACCGAAGGCGATAGAAAATTTCTTTCAGGAAATTGGTCGTGGTGGTCGCGATGGATTGAAGTGCGACACCATTTTATATTTCAGCATTGGCGATTTGATTATGCTGCGAAAGTTTGCCGAGGAAAGCGGTCAGCCTCAAATTAATTTAGAGAAGCTGGAGCGAATGAAAGAATATGCTGAAGCTCAAATTTGCCGAAGGAAAATTCTGTTAAATTATTTCGGAGAAAATCTTCGCGACAATTGCAACAACTGTGATGTATGCGGCAATCCACCAAAACATTTTGATGGAAAACAGATTGCACAAAAAGCATTGAGCGCTTTGAAGCGAATAGAACTGGAAGGAAAAAAAGTGGGCGGTCATTTATTGATTGATGTATTGCGTGGCATGCGGAATCAGGAAGTGTTGTTGCCGGGATTAGATAAAATAAAAACTTACGGAGCCGGTGCTGATTTGAGTGCAAAAGAATGGAGCCACTACATTTTGCAAATGATTCAAATCGGGTTAATGGAAATTGCTTACGAAGATGGAAACACATTGCGCAGTACTTCATTCGGCGATTTGGTTTTGAAAGGAACCGTTCCACTCAGTTTAGTAATTCCAACAATTGATGAAACCAAAATCAGAATTTCAAAAGATAAAACTCACAGAAAAAAAGTTGAAGTTGAAGATGAAGATAATTCGCTGTTCGAAGTGTTGCGGAAAATCAGAAAACAAATTGCTTCGGAAAAAGGGGTTCCGCCTTATGTAATTTTTCACGATAAAACTTTACGGTTGATGGAAGAGGCACGACCACTGACATTAGAAGAAATGAATGATATATCAGGAGTATCACAAGCTAAAATAAATTCATTCGGAAAAAAATTCCTGAATGCGATTATTGATTATAAGCATCAGAATTAATTCGGTCGTTGTTAATGATGGATTGTTGTCTTGAAATTATTTCAAGATATAATTTCAGATTTGTGTTCTCAAATATTCCTCTTCGTATTCAGTATGATCAAAACACATTCGGCACACCCTTTTATGCGATTCGAAATGCAACAGTTCAATATCGGTTGAAATAAAATTTTCTTTCACCGGTTCAACTTTTAATAAATCAGTGCTCAAATATTTTTTATTACTGTCAGCAAAAACAGTGACCATAATTTTATCAGCGCCAATTTTATTTTGCATTTGCACTGCTCCTAAAAAATTCGCGCCCGATGAAATTCCAACTGCCAGTCCAAGTTCGTTTGCAAGTTTCTGCGCCATAATAATTGAATCGCCATCGTCAACCGAAACTATTTCATCCAATTCTTTTAAGTGAACAAGGTCGGGAATAAACTCATCTGAAATTCCCTGAATGCGATGCTTGCCAATTTTATATCCGGTTGTTAGTGTTGGAGAGTTGGATGGTTCCAACGGATAGGCTTTGATTGCGGGATTTTGTTCTTTCAAAAATTTTCCAACACCCATAATGGTTCCACCCGAACCAACACCGGCCACAAATGCATCCGGTTTTAATCCAATGGAATTCAGTTGCCACCATATTTCAGGACCTGTGGTATTGTAATGCGCTTGTGTGTTGTCTTCATTCGAAAACTGACTTGATAAAAAACCATTATTAATTCGTGCAGCTTCTTGTGCCATTTCAATGCTTCCTGCAAATCCGCCTTGTTCCTTGCTGACCAAAGTAATTTTCGATCCTAAACTCTTTATCAGATTTATTCTTTCGGCACTCATCCAATCAGGCATAAAAATATTTACACGATGTCCGATTGCTCTTCCGATTGCAGCAATGGAAATTCCGGTATTGCCACTTGTTGCTTCATAAATTTCCATACCAGGCCGCAGTGTTCCAACTTCACTTGCATGTTTTAAAATATGAAATGCCATGCGGTCTTTAATACTACCGGTCATGTTTAGGCTTTCCATTTTTGTATAAATGGTTCTTTCCACCCCCATGTATTTATATTGAATGCCAATCAACGGAGTATTACCTATAAGGCTTTTAAGCCCTTCAATTTTATTTCTGTTCATGAATGTTTTTTTTCTGTTGAATTGAATTTCCCAATTGATTTATTGAAATCATTTTTCAATAAAAATGTTTTCGCTGCTCAAATTTTTCTTGCAATAAAGAAAAAAAGTGAAGGTGATAATGAATATGAAATTTATCATGTGGATTTACATCCAATGATATTCTATAGTGATTTTAATAATTTTTAATCCTCCATTCCTTCGGAAAATAATTATTCATTCTGTTACCAAGCGCTTTTACCCAACCCAATGGATGATTTTCAAACACGGCAAGCATCCATCCTTTTTCTGTTGATGAAATTTGCAACGAATCTTTTCGCAGAAAACTAAGTGCCTGTTCTCTTGATAAATTCAGATTGCTGAATGCAGAAATATTTATTCGTTCATACAATGCAAGCGCAGGTGAAGGAATAAATTCATTGTGTTTTTTTGTTGCCAGCTCAACGCCGGCATAAATAATTTTTACTCGATCACTCAGTTCATTCATCATTTTCAATTGTTCATTGCTCAACAGAAAATAATTTTCTTTCCATTTATAAATATTTTTTGATTCATTTTTTTTAAACCAGTTTTCAATTGGAGAAATTTCCTTTTTCTCACAAAGTTCAGGCATCCACGAAATAAATTTCTTGTTTGAAGAATTCCCAATGGCGGTATCAGATTCTTCTTTTCGTAATACGGCCAGAAAAAACCCTTCGCCTTTTATTTTGTGAGGAAAAAAACGATAACCATACAAATCATCTTCATTCCATTCTTCAATGTTCCAACCGCTTTCTGTTTTCAATTGCACACCACTGAAACCATATTTCTCTTTCAGCCATTTCAATTGCAATTCATTTTCTTCCGGATTAAATGTGCAGGTTGAATAAATCAGCAACCCGTTTTTCTTCAAACAAGGAATCACATCTTCTAAAATCCGTTGCTGACGAATGCTGCAAAAGTGAGCCTGTTCAGCACTCCATTCTTTCACAGCTTCATTATCTTTTCTGAATAAACCTTCGCCGCTACACGGAGCATCAATCACAATGCAATCAAAAACTTCATTCAACTTACCAAAATATTTTGCATCGCTGTTGGTCACTATAACATTTCCTCTTCCTTGTTTGATAATATTTTCTTTCAGAATACTCGCCCGAGAACCAATCACCTCATTCGAAACCAAAACACTCTCATCATTTATGAGTGAAGCAATATGAGTGCTTTTGCCTCCAGGTGCAGCGCATAAATCAAGTACTGCAATTTTTTCTTCATTCGGTAATAACTGGGTGAATGCTTGTTCCAAGAACATGGAACTTGCTTCCTGAACATAGTAACAACCCGAATGAAACAACGGATCAATGGTAAACAATGGTCGCTTTGGTAAACAATACCCTGAGTTGCTCCACGGAATTTTATCACCGGAAAATTCTTTCAGTTTGTTTTGATGAATGCGAATGCTTGTTGGTGAAGCCAGATTGAATGATTCAATCAAATCAGAAGATTCATTTCCGAATTGTCTAAACAATCGTTCGGTAAATTCCTGTGGAAGATTCAATGTGGAGTTGTATTTACAAATAACAAGTCAACAAATAACCTGTAACTTTAAAATGTGGTCCCGTTAGGAATCGAACCTAAATCTGGAGTTTCGGAAACTCTTATTCTATCCGTTGAACTACGGGACCAGGAATGGCGGCAAAAGTCATCAAAAAAATTTTACTCTTTTGTTTTATTCGCATACATTTTTTTAAGCTCATTAAGTGCAATTCAGATTTAAAAATTTTTTTATTACCAAACTGTTGTTTAGATTGAATCTAAAGTTGACTTTTGCACTCTGAAAATCACAAGCCGTTAAATGGAAGACAGCGATAAAATATTAGATGAACTCACCACCACCGAATACAAGTATGGTTTCGTGTCAGATATTGAGCAGGATATTCTTCCAATAGGATTGAATGAAGATGTGGTGCGTTTTATTTCAGCAAAGAAAAATGAACCGGAATGGTTGCTCGAGTGGCGCTTGAAAGCATATCGCCACTGGCTCACGATGGAAGAGCCGACCTGGGAAAATGTTCACTATCCGAAAATTGATTATCAGTCTTATCACTACTACGCTTCGCCAAAAGTGAAACCGCAACTCGCGAGCATGGATGAAGTTGACCCTGAGATTCGCAAAACTTTCGACAAGCTCGGAATTTCTTTAGTAGAACAAATGCGCCTCGCAGGAGTGGCGGTGGATGCGGTGCTCGATAGTGTGAGCGTAGTCACAACTTTTAAAGACAAGCTGCGCGAACTCGGAATTATTTTTTGTTCGATGAGCGAAGCCGTGAAAGAACATCCGGAGTTGGTGAAAAA
>CANJII010000049.1 GCA_947474435.1 Chitinophagaceae bacterium
CTTTTATTTTTGATTCAGTTCTTCTGGCAGCTACCTCACTTCTGGGCAATTGGTTGGGTTGGATATGATGAATACATGCGGGCAGGCTTTAAATTACTTCCATCAAATGAAGGCCGATCAAAAGCAAGTGCCATGCAAACTGTTTTCAGTGTGGTGGTTTTAATTGCAATAAGCGCTTTACCATATTATTTTGGTTTCACCGGATTTATTTCAATGCTGATTGTAGTTGCTGCGGGATTGGTTTTCCTCTGGCAGTCAGTTAATTTATATCGGCAATGCAGTATAAGCGCTGCACGGCAATTAATGTTCGGATCATTTTTTTATTTACCAATTGTGCAGCTCGCGTTGTACTTCGATAAACTGTAATTATAAATGACAGCAGCAATGGCAATGACCGAAGAAAATAAGAAACAAGCAGGCGCTCAACGCTTTGGTTTGTACTTAGGTCTTGCAACCATTGCAATGCTTTTTACTGCACTTACCAGCGCCTATATTGTTCGCATGGGTGCAGGTAACTGGTTGTTTGTTAAAATGCCGTTGCAATTCTGGATCAGTACAGCAATTATTATTTTCAGCAGTATTACTTTTTATTTTGCAAAGGCCGCTCATCGTTCAGGCGATGTTTCGAAATACAGAATGCTGGTTTGGTTAACTTTTGTTTCAGGAATTGCATTTATCATTTTTCAATACATGGGATGGCTTGCAATTGCAAAAACCGGAATTTATATTGATGGCAATCCCGGTGGTTCTTTTATTTATGTTATTTCAATGGTGCATGTTGTTCATGTTATTCTGGGGTTGGTACTTTTATCAATCGTGGCCATTCGCACTTCAATTAAATCATACAATCCCGACCACATTCATAAAATTGGTTTGATGGCAACTTACTGGCACTTCGTTGACTTTCTGTGGATTTATCTTTTCATTTTCTTCCAAATAAAATTCTTCTAAACATACACTCTGATGGAAGCAACTCTTACAGCACCAACCACAACAAAAAATTCCTGGAACGGCGGAGTCTCTCCGTTTAAGGTGAGTTGGGGTAAACTGATGATGTGGTATTTTCTGCTCGGCGATAGTTTTTCATTCGCATCATTTCTGGTAACCTATGGCGCATTGCGTTTCAGTTACGATTCGTGGCCGGTACCGAACGAAGTATTTAAATCGTTTCCATTTGTGGAGCACGCCAACTGGCCCTTGATGTTTGTGAGTCTGATGACATTCATTCTTATTATGAGTTCAGTAACAATGGTACTGGCAGTTCATTATGGAAATGCTGAAAAAGACAAAAAGAAAGTAGCAATGTGGTTGTTCTTTACCATACTTGGTGGAATAGCTTTTTTAAGTTGTCAGGCTTGGGAGTGGACACACTTGATTGGAGAAGGAATGGTGATGACGAGCAACCCGTTTGGTGCAACCGCATTTGGCTGGTTGTTCTTTTGCATTACCGGATTTCACGGCTTCCATGTATTTACAGGAGTAATAATCAACTGCATTGTTTTAAGTAATGTAACAAGTGGTGTTTATGATCGAAAAGGAACTTACGAAATGGTAGAGAAATGTGGATTGTACTGGCACTTTGTGGATTTAGTTTGGGTGTTTGTGTTCATGGCTTTTTACCTTCTTTAATAATTAACTACAAGAAAAAAAATTCAATCATGTCAGCAGAAGCGCACGGAAATATGGTAAAGTTGATCTGGAGAACTTTCTGGATCATGTTGGTTCTTACAATTGTTGAAGTTGTAGCGGCAATCTTTTATCCGCATGGAATGAACCGCATGCCATTAAATATTTTTTTCATAGTAATGAGTTTGACCAAAGCTTTCTATATAGTTGGAACTTTCATGCACCTGAAGTTTGAAGTAAAACATTTAATCATCACCATACTGGTTCCATTAATATTGTTGTTATATACTATTTGTATATTCCTTGCAGAAGGAAGCAGTTGGTTACAAATGAAAAATACCATCTGGTAATGAAAAAACCATCAGCGGGATTAGTTGCTGCGGCAATTATTCTTCTTGCACCTTTTGGTTTCTGGATTTATTACGACATCTATAAAACGCCGATGCTCTCGCCGCGGCTTAAAGAATATTATCAGGTTCCTTTTTTTAGGTTAGCGAATCAGTTGGGTGATACTGTTACTTCTGATGATTTGAAAGGATATGTGTATGTTACTGATTTTTTCTTTGCCAGCTGCCCGGGAGTTTGCCCGAAGCTGAGTACTCACCTGAGTAAAATGCAGGAGAATTTCAAAGATGAACAACGGATAAAATTTGTATCAATTACCGTTGATCCAATGCGGGATTCGGTTGCTGCATTGAAAACTTATTCAGAAAAATATAAAGCCGTTGATACCAAGTGGTATTTTTTAACAGGGGTGAAGGATACAATTTATAACCTCGCCATGAAGGGATTTAAAGTTCCGGTGGTGGAAGATGTGAACGGCGAAGAAGAATTCACGCACACTGATAGAATGGTTTTGGTAGATGGTACTGGAATGATTCGTGGCTACTACAATGTGGTGGAAGACACCGCTATGGTTGACTCGTTATATAATGATATTGAACGGCTGCTGATTGAAAAGCCGAAGTCGTAATTTTTATAATTGGAAAAAGTAAGGATAAATGTTTCTATAATTTGGAGCATTCAAAACTCCATCCCCATTCCAACGGCCCCATCAATACCTTTTGCATTTTGCTGACCAATAAACGGAAGCAGATTATTGGAATTACACCATAACTGGTAATGTCCCATTTGAACGGAAATATTTGCTCCTGCTGTTGTTCCTGATATTCTTCCTTTTGAAGTAGTGATTCCAGCATTTAAAATATTCCCGATGCTGTAATTATAACCAAGCGCCATGAGCGGAGTGGTAGTTGCGTTCAGATAATTTTTAAATCCTTTTATGTAGGTGACATTGAAAGTGTGCCGGAAATAAACCATCCCATTCTTCTTTCTTTTCTTCAAAAGATTGAACGATACATTGGTAAAATACTTTGTGGCGAGGGGCACTTTGTATTCCGCATTTTCAATCGTTGGTTTTAAAAGCGAGAGCATTGAATCTGCCTGGCTTTTAAAGCTGCTTTCAGTTTCAGTATAGTCCGTAGAAAACCCGTCAAATTTTATTTCGCCATTGCCGGAATATTTCATTGCATGATTTTTAAATGTGATGGAGCCAACATCTGTTACAGCCATGCTTATTTTAATCCAGTCATTCACATCAGCACCCAAACCAAAATCAAATGATTTTCCACTCCCCACTCCGCTGAATAAATTTTTTGTGATGTCTTTAACCGTTACATCTCCGAAAATTCCGTGTGTTTCCATGTTATTTCCTGGCGAGGCGATGTACAAATCATAATCGTAATTCAAATTCAATTCCCGTCCATCCTGTTGTGTGTATAATGCAATGTCAGATTTTTTTGAATACACATTTGCCATACTTGTGAGATAATGGAACTGAAGAGCCGGTTTTAATTTCAATAAAGTTTTTTTACCAACTTTAAAACTCAGCAGTGTTTTCATCCCGAAATAATAATCGGTGCATTGTAAAAAATTAATTGAGAGCGGACTGAGATTCACTGTTTCTCCTGAAAATTGTTTGTTGCCTTTTAATAAAAGTGAAATCAGATTGTGACTGTAAAGCATATTCAAATCCAATCGCTCACGAGTACCGACTGCGAACGACATAAATTTTCTCTTGTGCTTATTAATGTTAAATGAAACATTCAGGAACGAAAAATTTCCACCGGCATAAATTGTATTTTCTGTTTTCAGATTATTTAAAAGTGAATCAACCGTGTTGTTGCTCCAGATTTTTATTTCACTCAGTTTATTTAATTGCGTCAATGAAAAAGAACTGTTTGCAGCGGCACCATAAAAATCAAAAAAAGTTATCTTGTATTTTCTGATTCCCTCACCAATGAGCGAAGGCATGAATTGCGATGCCTGCGAAAAAGTATGTTGGTCCTGAAACTGAGTGAAATTGATTTGTGCCTGAGAAAATTCAATATTCAGTTCCAGTTGAAAAAATAAAAGAAAAGCGATAAAATATTTTTGTCTGTTCATGATCATCATTTATAAATGAAAATTCATTTTTAAATCTCCTACAATCTGAATGTTCAGATAAGTTTCGTTATTGGCGTTAACATCCTGGGACTGATTATTAACCGTATTCAAATCCAGTGAAGTGACAGCATATTTTGCAAGTTTAATTTTTTGCAGGTGACTTGAACTGATTAACACTGAATCAACTCCATGCTGAACATTCAAAGGCGAACCACTCGCATCAGTTGTTGCGGCATTCAAACGAATTCCATTTTCAAAAAGAGAATCAATCACATTTCGTCTGGATGCATCCAGAAAATAAATCTGAAAAACAGCATTGAGCGGAAATGCATTATCAATGTACACCACTAACTTTCCTTCAAGGGTTGAATCGTCAACCGCCTGAGTATTTGTTTTACTGTCAATAGAAAAAGCAGAAGTATCATGGATGGATTTTGTTTTATCAGGTGAAAATTTTATCCGGTCAACAGCAATAATGTTTAAGCCAACAGTTATAAATGTTGGGGAATTCGAAAATGTGACATTGTTTTTCGCAGGTGAATTAAAATTATCGAGATAAAAAAACACAGTGTCATCAATTGATTTATCATTCAGCTGCACATTGAAAATGAAAGTTTCTCCGGGCAACACATCGTTAGGCAAAGCATGTTGTGAAATAATATTCTGATTGTTTAAAGTATCAGCTGCATTGCGTATGGTGATAATTGTTCCGGCGCCAATTTTTATAGGGAAAGAATTAGATAATGATATGGTTAAGTCAAGCGTATGAACCTGAATTTCTTTTATCCAGTCAGAAACAGCAAGTGGATAAGGACCGAGGTGAGAGAAATACAATGCAGGCACATTAAGTGTAATGCCTGTTGGAAATCCTAAATCAAGAGATGGAATTTTTCGCGTGAACTTTGTGCTGTCGAGCAACGAAAGTGTTTCGAGTGTTACACTCGTTTTTGCAATCGGCGCAAGCCATTCGGGATGAAGTTGTGGATTTGGTTGTTGAAATTTTTTGCACCCGAAAATAGAAATCAGAAGAATAAAAAGGAACGGGCGAAGAGACATGGTAGTGGCGAAAAAGCGTGAGAGCCATTCTACTTAACTTTTCATTAAAGGTTTCAACGAATCATTTTTCTCATTTAACTATTTGTTATTCCTCTTGAGTCTTAAGCAATTTATACATCAACAGTCAACTAATAAAGTTTGATTTCCCCTTCCTGAAAATATCTTTGGCCGGATTTTATTTTCAATCAAAAATCAAATGGCGTTAATACCCAAATCAACACACCGAGAAGAGCGTGCAATTTTAGTGAGCCTGATTCTTCCCGGACAAAAGGAAGAACAGGTGGAAGAGTTCATGGATGAGTTGGCATTTTTGGCCGAAACAGCCGGAGCAATTACCATAAAAAGATTTACTCAAAGATTAAAATCGCCGGACAATGCGACTTTTATCGGTTCCGGAAAATTGCAGGAAATAAAAATTTATGTTGACGAAAAAGAAATTGATCTCGTAATTTTTGATGATGATTTAAGTGGTTCACAAATCAGAAACATTGAGAAGGAATTAAAAATAAAAATCTTAGATCGCAGCAATCTCATTCTTGACATATTCGCAAGCAGAGCAATGACGGCACAAGCGCGTGCTCAGGTGGAGTTAGCACAGTTGCAATATTTATTGCCAAGATTAAAAGGATTGTGGACTCACTTAGAAAGACAAAAGGGAGGAATAGGAATGCGCGGCCCGGGTGAAAAGGAAATTGAAACCGATAGAAGGATTGTAAAATATCAGATTTCATTATTGAAGGAGCAGCTTGAAAAAATTGACAAGCAAAGTTTCACTCAGCGTAAAGGTCGTGGCGAATTAATTCGTGTGGCGTTGGTTGGTTATACTAATGTGGGCAAGAGTACATTAATGAATTTGCTGAGTAAGTCGGATGTGTTTGCTGAGAATAAATTATTCGCGACACTTGACACAACAACACGCAAAGTTGTTTTCGAGCGAATGCCTTTTCTGATGAGTGATACTGTTGGATTCATTCGCAAGCTGCCGCATCACCTGATTGAAAGTTTTAAAAGCACATTGGATGAAGTTCGCGAATCAGATATTCTCATTCATGTAATTGATATTTCGCACACCAAGTTTGAAGAGCAATTAGAAGTGGTGAATAAAACAATTACTGAAATTGGTGCATCAGGCAAGCCAACCATTTATGTTTTTAATAAAATGGATTTGTATGAGAAAAATTATTTCGATGAAATGCTTCCACCGGAAGTGAAATTGGAATTGATGGAGGAACTGAAAAAGAGCTGGCAGATAAAATCAAACAACAGCGCTGTATTTATTTCAGCTACCAAAAAAGAAAACATTGAAGAGTTGCGCGCTTTAATTCACAGCAAAGTGAAAGAGCAATACGAAATCCGTTACCCATACAAAACACATTTCTTCTGATAATTTGTATTCATGATCAAATGCGAAGCCTTCATGAGTTCAATTAATTACTTAAAAATCATTACGAACTAAATTATCAAATCACCAAATCATCAAATTAGTATTTGTGCCGGCACCAAAATCCCTGAAAAAATTATTTGCCAATCGATCGGGAGAAAAAACTGTTTTGGCTTTCAGAAATATTCCATTGTTGAACAGAGTGGCAATTGCCTGTATGCCACTTCATAGTTTTTATCAGAATGATACTTTCAGAATTGTAAATCGAAATGGAATTAATTACCAATTGGATTTGAGTGATTGGGTAGAATGGAATTTATATTTTAAAAACAATTTGAATCCTGAAGAAAAATTATTTGAGTTGGTGAAAGATGGAATGACTGTGATTGATATTGGCGCAAACATTGGCGAGCTGACTTTGAATTTTGCAAAGAGAGTTGGAGCAAACGGAAAAATTTTTTCATTCGAACCATCGCCAATAAATTTTCAAAAGTGTGAACGCAATATTTCATTGAATGAAAATCTGAAAAATAATATCACATTATTCAATCTTGCGCTCGGAGAAAAAGAAGGAACTGCTTATTTGCAAACAAGAGATGAACACAATCTTGGAATGAATGCAATTGGAGAAATCGGAGTTGAGGTGCAGATGAAAACTTTGGATACTGTTGTTTTGGAAAATAAAATTCAGAAATGCGGTTTAATAAAAATGGATGTGGAAGGTTTTGAATTGAAAGTTTTAAAGGGTGCCGCGAAAACAATTTCAGATTTCAAACCAATTTTATTTATGGAAATGAATAATGAATTATTGCTACGGCAAGGTGATTCGGTTTCTGATTTATTATATTGGTTGAAGCAGCATCAGTATAAAGTTGTTGACCCGGTTTTAAATGAATCTGAATTTTTGAAAGGACATTATGATATTGTGGCCATTCCTGATTCATAAATTTTTATAATTGAAAATAATTCAACCAAATGTTTGAAAATCTTCTTGATATTATTCGATGCCCTGTTACCCGAAGTAAATTGCAATTGCAGATTATTTCAAAACGGAAAAAGAAATTTTTAAATGAAGACAGGGAAATTGTGTGGGAAGGAATTTTATATGGAGATGATAATTGGTTTTACCCGGTCATCAATGGAATTCCACGATTGATAGTTGAAGCATTTGATGATTACAAAGAATTTTTATCGAAGCATGTTTCAGATTATACGCAACGAAAAAATTTTCTCGAAGAAAACAATTACCGCTTTCTGAAATATGTAAGAACAAAAAATGCGCACACCAAAGCCAGCTTCGCGCAGGAGTGGGGATTGTATAATTATGAAACCGACAAAACCTGGGACCTTGATGCGCAAGGAATGCTGAACCGGTTTTGCGAAGAAACAGATGAAACCGAAAATTCACTGAAAGGGAAATTTGTTTTTGATGCAGGATGCGGCAATGGTCACCTGAATATTATTCTCGCAAACAATGGAACGGCAAGCATTGCAATGGATTTTAGTTTGAGTATTGTTCGCGCATTCGATCGAAATGAAAATCCGCTTGCACAATTTATACAGGGCGATGTGCAGTTTCCTCCTGTTGATTTTGAAAAGTTTGATATTGTACACAGCAGTGGCGTATTGATTGCCACGCACAATACTGAGCTTTCATTTTCTTGTTTATCGCCTTGTGTAAAGTCGGGAGGTAAGTTGAGTGTATGGTTGTACCAGCCGCGAAAAAATTTCATTCACAACCTGTTTAATTTCATTCGTAATTATTCATCAAAGCTTCCGGTTCGGTTTCAATATTATTTATATGCAGTTACTCTTTTGCCAATCAGTTTTGTGGTAAAGCGAATGAAGGGCAACAAACAAAACACTCGTGAAATGATGATTGATATTCTCGATTGGTTTTCGCCGCAATATCGCTGGGAACATGAACCATCAGAGGCTGCTGCGTGGTATCACAAACGAAATTACTCAGGAATAAAAGTCACGCACAATAATATATGGGGCTTCAATATTATTGGGGTGAAGAATCAGAAATTGTAACAGTCAACTATTTTTTTGCCCACAGTTTCATAATTGAACTTTACGCAACTCTCTTTCGATATTTTTTCGCGATTGTATTTTGAATAAGCATTTATCATTTCGTTCATCTTTTCGGCAAGCGAATTTGAATTATCAATTTCCACAAATAATCCATTGGATTCATCTATAGTTTCCAATGCAATTCCAACTTGAGTTGAAATTATGGGTAAACCACAACACAAACTTTCCTGCACCACGCAAGATGAACTTTCGCTTCGACTGAATAAAATAAATGCATCGGCTTCATTCATTTCATTGGCAACATGGGAATAAGGAATCTCTCCGCTAAAAAAAACAGTTTGGTTTAATAAACCAGATTGCTCAGCATAATTCAAAATGGTTGAAGAAGTTCTGCCAATAATTTTCAATTCAAAATCAGTTCGTTTTGCTGAAAGAATTTTTGCGGCATCAATAATTCCTTCCACATTTTTTAATGGAATCATATTGGATACATGAATGAAACGGAATTTTTTATGCTGATTTTTTTTCGGAGTAAAATGAAAATGATTTATATCCACCACATTCGGAATGGAAACAAAATCTTTTTTTAGTGCCAATTGATTTACATCTTCTCCCAACTGATTGCTTACACAAATAAATGGCTCAGCATTTTTAATTATTTTTTTTACAGAGTTGCGATAAACAAAACTCCGTTCTTCCCAAGGATCAATAACAGCGCGATTATAAATTCCATAATGCTCGGTGAGCGCATAGTTGACTCCGTATTTTTTCTTCATCCACAATGCAATAGTTCCGGCACGAATCGGCACATGCACATGCACATAATCAGGCAATCCGTTTTGTTTAATGTATTGGTGAATTACTTGTTTTGAAATTTTATAATACCGGTTGATGGATTTTATTTTCCCGAAAATATTTTTTGAATCTGATGGATAATAAATAATCTGTTCTGTCAGGTTTTCTTTATTAAAAATTTTCTGGTCTTCTTTTTTTATTTCTCTGGTTTCATCTGCATGAACATACAATACATGAACCTGAGCATACTTTGAAACAGCTTCTGCCTGATGCTGAATGAAATCAGCATTTGATAAATCAAAACGATTCGGATACCAACTGACTAACCAGAGTATTTTTTTCACCGGGTGAAAGATACTTAAGTACCTGTGTTCATTGAAATCATCTTTCCTTTTATATTCGTCTGTCATAAAACTAAACCGATGAAAAAATTTCTGCCTTTCATTTTTCTCAGCTTCATCAGCCAATTGCTTTCAGCTCAAACTCATAACATGCAAAAGGCAATTGAAGCCCGCAATCGATCGGTGCAAGAAAAAATGAAAATTGATCAGCAGGAATTTTTACAGATTCTGCAATCACAATTGTTGCCTTCTGTTTCAAATGAAAATCAGAAACCAACTCAACGGTTTTCTGAATGGGTGGTGAGTGGTGTCACCGATCCTGAGTCTGAAATTCATGCTGCAATAAATACCACTGATACTTCAAATATTATTTGCTCACCTAATAACAGTGGCGCAGCATCACTTTCCGCTGGACTCAATCCAATTTATTATACTCATAATTTTGGACAAAGCTGGCAGAAAAGCACATTTAATGCAATAGCTCAGGCTGGTGCATTTATAGCAGGTGGCGGCGATCCAATGTTTGTATTTGATAAAAATGGAGTTGCTTATTTTTCATGGATTAATCTATGGGCTGCATCGGGAGCATTTGATAGTATTTACTGGGATTTATGTTGGGCATCATCCACAAACGGAGGAGCAAATTGGACAATAGGTACTCAACCAATTGCTCATAGTTCTGGTCCGCTGCTTTCATTTTCTCCTGATGTTGCATATGATAAACAATGGATGGCTTGCGATAAAAGCACATCTGCATTTGCAAATACAATTTACTGTGTATTCTTCGAGGCCAATACAATTACCGGAGATTTAATGATTGGCTTACGGAAAAAAAATCCGGGCTCTGCAAATTTTTCACCGGCAACAATTCCGGTTTCTGATGCAGGATACTCCGATCTTCAATTCAGCAGTATTGATATTGATGACAATGGAAATATTCATATTTCTTTTTGTGCAACCTTGGATGGAAGCAACTGGTCGCTCTATCATTCCATGAGTTCGGATGGTGGAATTACTTTTGATACAGATATAAAAATTTCAGATTTTTATTTGCCGAATTTATCGGGCAATCAACCGAACGAAACTTTTACCGGAATTGATACGGCACGAATTTATCCTTGTCCGCATTTGCGGATTGATAATTCAGGTGGTGCAAACAATGGGAATATTTATGCAGTTTGGAGTGGAAACGGAATAAGCAGCGATTTAGGAAATGGAGGTGAAATTTATTTTTCCCGTTCTTTAAATAACGGAACAATCTGGAGTAATGCTGTTGTAATCAACGACAATACATCTAATCTTTCCAGTGATCAGTTTTATCCTTCAATGGAAGTTAGTCCGAATGGAGTGATTACAGTTGCATGGTACGACCGACGCGGCGATGTGGCAAATGCACAAACTCATTACTACATGGCGTATTCATTTGATGGTGGCGCCACATTTGAAAAAAGTTTTCAGGTAACACAGCAGCCAACTGATTTTACAACCATTGGAAGTGCGAATGGAAATTTCGGCGTTGGTGAATACAATCACATTGTTTGTACAGCTAATTATGCAATTCCGTTTTGGGCCGATGGAAGAAGCAATGATGGCGACATGGACATTTATGCTGCGTTAATTCCAATAGCTCACAATCTTGCCAGTGTGCAGGAACTGCAACAAATAACTGAAGATTATTTCATTGGAAATGTTTTGCCAAACCCAATAGTAAATACAGCTGAAGTAGTGTTACACTTTTCAAGAAACATGAATGCTGAATTATTTATTTCGTCGATGGATGGAAGAAAAATGAAACAGCTTTTTTCCAGAGCAGAATTAACCGGGGATAAAAAAATAAAATTTGATCTCACTTCATTTTCAGGGGGTAATTACTACCTGGTTTTGAAAACAGCTGAAGGAACTACCATGCGGAAGTTTTCAGTTGTGAAGTAATCATATTCATCTTTCGTAATGCAATTCATAGCTGCTTCCGCTATAATCAGTTTGCAGCCACAACTCATCTTGCTTGAGTCGTAAGATTTTATAAGTGATAATAGCTGAGCTCATTAATGGGCCATCAAGATTCATCAGATTTACTTTCTTGGTGGAAGTTAAAACCAATTCGGTTTTTTTATTTTTCAGTTCATACAATCCAATATTCGATACAAATAAATTAGAATCCACACCGCCCCTGATCAAGTAACCTGAGGTATCGTTTATACCCGGATCTTTTAAATCCATTCCGGGGATTGCCGTGTAGTTTGAAAATTTATTTATCGAATCATTTCCGTTTACCATGTATGCTTTCAATTTCCAAGCACCAATAATCCGTTGACTTGGTGAGCGAAAACTAAAGGTGGGACCATCAGGATATTTTTTACAGGAAAAAATAATGAGCGACGAAAGAATAAGGAAACAGGAAATTTTTTTCATTGCAGCAATGATATAATTTTTTTCAACTCGTTTTGATTATGAGAATTATTAATTGCATTCACAACATCCAGTTTTTCCTTGGTTGTTAAATGCCAGGTCATACTTGCGGCGCTGTTTGTTTCTGAAGGAGTGTATTCAAATGTGAGAATATGTAAATCAGGTTTCAACCAGTATGCAGAACTGTTTATTTGTTCATCAAAATGAAAGTCCTGAAAATCGCTCCAGTTTGCATAGATACTATTGATTGGATCAAACAGTTTACTCATGAGCGATTGATGCAAACTTACTTTCGGAGCAATGTTTTTTTTCATGTCGCGCATCTGCACAATAATTACATCACCCACATTTTCATTTATCCATTCTTTAAACACATCTAAGTACCGCATGCTGGTTTCCAATCCGAAATTATCGCGCAGCCCAGCATCCATGGTTTGAATTTCGGGAGTAGTGGGCAAAAAAACATTCGGCATAATATAGGGGAATGTTGCATTCATTCTTATTGCTGTGGTAAATTGCAATTGTGCTGCATCCTGCTGCGAAAAGAAATTTTGCAAATCAATGGCATCGGTCTTCAACTCTTTTTTTTCATCAGCAAAATTTGAAGGCCGGTCTAAGTACGCTACGGGTTGTGCTGCAACATTCAGTTTTCGTCCATCATCAATTATGGTTGGCGTAAAAACCATCATTGGAATTAATCCTAACTTTTCGGCATCAGCATAATCAGTTATTGATTTATCTAAAACTCCGTTTGTGTTTTCATTCAACTGTTCTTCCCACATGTATCCACGATCTTTTCGGTATTGATTTTCACCCACCCGAAACCGCTGCCACGGAATTAATAAATCATTCACTACAAATGAAAATGAAACTGCATTTAGCATGTCTCTCGAAACATTATCGAGGTACTCGTTTTTGCTGAGATCAATTTTTTTACCGTTTTGTTTTTCTAAAAAAAGTTCGCGGTAATAAGCAGCACCAACTGTTCCACCTGACGCGCCGCTTATTAATTTTGAATGATTGAGAAACTTATCGTGAGTTAAACTATCCAATACCTGCATCACATAAAAAGTCCAGACGGTTGCACGCAAACCACCTCCACTGCAATTAATTAAAACCAATGTTGGTTTTGTTGAATCTGATTTTATAACTTTTTGTTTCCAGTTGTTTAGTGAAATTATTTCATGTTGTTTATCACGATTAAAAGTTGATTCGTCACTTTTACTTTCAATGGTTGAGAGGTTGTAAGCCATGCGATGTTCGGTGGTATAATTCAATCCGAATGCTTTGTTTTTATGATTCATAAAATCAAAATGCAACATCATATTGAACAGCAAAATCAAAACTATAAAAACAGGGGTGCCCCATGTTTTCAGGTAGTGTGCAAATGCACCAATGGGCGCAACCAGAATACTCATTAATAAAAAAATACTTGCAGCAGTTGGCACTCTGAACAATGGATAATCCATCAGAAAGCCAAGCAGAATAATTACTTCCAACGCAATTAACTCAAGCACCAATGCATTGCGGTGGTGTTGTTTAAAAACAGTCAGCAATTTATCTTCATCATAATGATCCACTTCTCTAACTCTGCGTATTCTCCACGGATAAATAAATAAATAATCAACACGCAACTTTCGATGATCAGCAGGTTGATTAAAGGTCCACCGCTTCATTGGGTTGTGTTTTATTTTCTGCAAATGCGCTTCACTTCTATAATGGCTGTTCAGCGATTTTGAAAATGAAATAACAAGCATCATAATTCCACCGGTAAAAAATCCAAGCAGGTTTAACACAATGTGGTACCAACTGTTTAATTCAAATACAATTTGAAAGTGAACCAACTCAATATTATAAATGATCGAAAAAAATAATGGTATGAGTGAATTGTTAATGCAATAACGGGTGAATGGCCGTTCAAAAGTTGCGAGAAACGGAAAGCGGTGTGAGTTGAGAATGTAACTGGTAATGTTCCAGATCAACACGAATGCACCTAACCCTAAACCAACCAAAAAGAAACTCCAGAAATTTACTTTTCCTAAGTATTCAGGGTCTAAAAAAAGATAAGCGAACCCGTAAAGCGCCGCCAGATTTTTTGTTACGAAAAGGGTGAGAATAATAAATGCAATGAGCAGGAATAAATTCCTGCGCAGGTGCAGCAAAAAAAGCTGAACCGGAAACGACCAGTATATGTTTCGAAGTATTTGCACTGATTAGTCAGAGAGTAAGCGTTACGAAACAGTTGTATGCTTTGTTCTCGGAAGGGAAAATAATTTCGGGAGAAGAAAAAACTCAATCAGCAATTAAACAGAAAAATGTTTTTGTGTCCTACTGCTTTTCGTACGCACCAATATCGAATGGAAGTGTTCTTATGAATCCGGTAATATCTGTGGTTAAAGAAACTGTGGCCAATCCTGTATTAATACAAGGAGAACCACTTGATAGCTGAAAATTATTTTCGGAATAATTAATGAACAATGGATCTTGATTAACCGGATTGTTTTCAATAATTACTGAATCGGTTTTAACACAGCACGAATTAAAAGTTGCATTACCCACTGCTGTTCCAATAAAATCCAATGAAAGTTCTTGCTCCAAACCTCCCCAGATTATGCAGTTGTTAAATATTGCATTGCATGGTGCAAGAATATAATTCACATTATCGGCAGTGTAATAATTGCTCAGATAAACTGCGGGTTCCTGATGATTAATAACAGTGCTACTGTAATTGGCGAAAGTGCAATTGTCGAATAGATACTTACCACCCAAAATGTTTTGAAAGCAATTATTCTGACCAACATTATAAATCAATAAATTTTCTCCTTCCACCCATGCGGATAATCCGCGTATGCCTGCGTAAGTCATATTCTTTATCACCACTTGTTTGAGTGTGATGTGTGGCAGTGCATATAAAACAGAATCATCAGCCCAGACACCAACATCACCATCCTGCAGCGTAGTGTATTCAATATTACTTCCGGTGCTTCCCGGTAAAATAATTATTCCGCCCCACTGGCCGGGTAAATCCTGGAAATAATTTTCAAGCCGATCGCCTCTGAAAAAAACGGTGTCGGTTGCGGTTCCATTCACCAATAATTTTCCTTTCACTCCTATTAATGAATTCGGATGATTATAAATTCTGCATCCCGGATCAATAGTGACTGTAACATTATTATCAATAATCATTGAATGAATAATCACATACGGCAAATCATTTATCCAGTGCTGATCGGCTGTTATAACTGAGTCGTAATAAAAATGCGCGTTTTGTCCCCAGGCGTTTAAAATTACTGTTTGACTGTTTCCGTTTGTGTTAAACAGAATCGAATCTTCAATTACAAAAGGATTAGCGAGATTATTCGGGTCAACTGTTACTGCGGCGAAAATGTACATGCTGTCGTTGGCTGCTATCTCCACATCTTTTGCTTCAATGCCGACAATGCCATCCACATTTATTCTGAAATGCGAATCGGTTCCTCCGGCTAATTTGATATCTGTGATTTTTATTTTTTTGTTTTCGCGATTGTAAATTTTAAAATATCGGGTGGCTGAACCAATGGAAGTAAATACGGTGTCGAATGTCAGTGTGTCTTCGCTGAAGTTTAATTTAACAGAAGAGTCAGTGAGAAAAACATCCTTTCGGCACGAGGCCATCGAGAACAGAATTGCAACAAATAATAGCAGGTTTTTAATTTTCATCAGCAGCGAAGAACGGCAAAGTTGAATGGAAATTGTGCAAACAGAAAATGTAATTTATAAAGGGCTGATTTTATTTTCTGTTCAGATTAAAATACTCATCCGGAAAATCTTCAGGTTTCCACAATGGAAATATTCCGGCAGTATCATTTTTCACTTCAGCATTATCGGCTTCAATTTTAATTACCAATGTAGAATCCGGACTGTTTAATGATGAAAGCAAAAGTGTTTCGTAAGGAGTTGCCCAGGTCATCAGTAAAGTATCCATTGGAACGGTTGATGCAGGAATGAAAAAGAATTTATCGTGACCGTTTCTGACTTGGTGAATTTTTGAATTGTACCAATTCAAGCGGTCAGTAAATTTTTGATGCGCGGCATAAATAAAACCGATGCGGATTGAAAAAATCACGACAAGTATCAGTGCTCCATCTTTTGGTTTCAGTTGATTGATGAAGTAAAACAGAAAGGGCAGCGCAACTATAAATGCCAATGGCAAAAACATGTTCTGAATATAAAACCCATCGGCAACAGGATTGAAAGCGAGAACAACTAATAAGTAAATAAGCGAAGCAGCACTCATTACAAAACTCATCAGCCATTGTTTTTTCCAAAGAAGAATGATATTGATAAAAATGAAAATGACCAGCCACAACAGGTAATCAAATTTCAAATCAATAAGAAATTGCCTGAGTGAACCTGAACTTGCTAAATGAGATAAGTTGTAAATGATATTCGACAGCGAATGAATTTTTTCCAGCTCATACCAATCTAATTTTCCAGCAAAGTACCTGAAGATAAAGGATGCGATAGTAATTGCAAGAAAAATTGTGAATGATTTAAAGTTTCTTTTTTCATTGATAAAAAATAAAAAGAAAAACATAAATACAATTGGAAAAACAATGAGCAGGTAGAAAAACTGAATCCAGAGAATAATCAGAAAATGTATCCACCAATGTTTAATCAGTGAATCTGATTTTTGTTTTTCCATTAACCAGGCACCATACAAACACAGGTAAGCCATTCCCTGCTGGTATTCTGAAATGATCCAGTAAAAATCATCGCTCACCAATAAGGTGAGGTAAAACAACAATGCAAATGCAAACACAAAATTTTTAAAACGAAATATTATTAAAGCAAAAAATATAAAATAGAATAATAACATTCCCGCCGAATGAAAAAGCAAAATCAACTTTAATGGTAAATGAAAAATGGTGCCGAGCAGCGGAATTATTTGCGGAATGGTGCCGCCAAACCGAACCGGCATGATTGAAAAGTATTTTGTGATAATGATTCGCGAATCCACCAGCGAAAAATCCATGCATATCATTCGCTCTTTATAAAAAATGCAGGATAAAATAAACAGCACAAAAAAGATGAATAGCCCTGAATAAGAATATGCTTTATCTGATTTGTTCATTCCTGTTTTTCAAAACACAAATAACTACAAACTATTTTCATCAGGCAATTAACAGCAAGGGCGTTATGCATGGCGCCCCTTCGAATCACATTGCAACAGCAATTGTTGCGGCGCTCAATTTCACCTCTGCATTATTTAACAACACTCGACTGCATGCTTCAAGTGTACTGCCGGTTGTCATTACATCATCCACCAGTAATAAATGTTTCCCTTTCCACTGTTCGGTTTTTTCGGTGTAAAAAATTTCTTCCACATTTTTCCATCGCTCAAATCTTGTTTTTTTTGTTTGCGTGGTGGAGGCAACTCCCCGGTATAAAAAATCTTTTCTTATCGGAATTCCGGTTGCTTCTGAAATCCCTTTTCCAATCATGTATGCCTGATTGTATCCGCGAAATCGTTCGCGTGATGGATGCAGTGGAACAGGAATTATAAAATCAATTTTATCAACTGCACCATCTCGTTTTAAATCGCTGCCATATAATTCTCCAATGTAGGTGCCGACATCATCTCGGCCTTTGTATTTTAAGTGGTGCAATAATTCCTGCACCCTGGTTTCTTTTCCAAAATACAAATAGGCAATTGCCATTTCAAAATTCACCCGACCCCAGAAATGTTTTTCCATGGGATTGCTTTCCCATTTGTGAAAATTTGTCTTTGGCAATTTGAACCGACAGGTAGTACATAAAATTTTTTCCTGATTCAGTAAACTTGTTCCGCAACAAACACAAGCTTCAGGAAAAAATAAATAAAGCAAATCATCCACACTTTGTTTAACAAATTGAAATGATTTGGTGAGCATGAAACTATTTTTCTTAAAGGTAAAGATTTCATTGAGAAATAAAATTTACTGATACAACTTTGCAGAAAATAAATTCTTAGAAATGATTTACCTCATCCTCGCCATTGGAGTTTTCAGTACAGTTTTCGGAGCCATCAGTTATACCAAACTCCGGAAAAGAGAAGGAGTGATGTATAAAGTTTTCGGGAGAGAAATTTCAAGAGAGTGGACTGCCTTCGGTTTATTTTTTATCGGCGTGTTTTTTATAATCACTTTTCTGATTGTTGAAGTTCAGCCTAAGTTTTATAAAACCCGCAGCTTACAATATCCGTCGAATCAGATCTTCCACTTTATTGACGAGCACCACTTCGATACCGAGCTTGCGTGAGTTCAATCCTTTTTTATTGTAACCCGATACAAATATTTTTTCGAAACCGAGTTTCGCTGATTCACTGATTCGCTGTTCAATTCTGTTCACGGCGCGAATCTCTCCGCTCAAACCTACTTCGCCACAAAAACAAATATTCGGTGCAAGTGATTTATCTTCATAAGAAGAAAGTATTGACGCTACTACTGCCAAATCAATTGCAGGATCTTCCACCCGAATCCCTCCTGCAATATTTAAAAACACATCTTTCACCCCGAAAAAAAATCCGCATCGCTTTTCTAAAACGGCAAGCAGCATTCTCATTCGTTGCAAATCAAATCCGGTTGTTGTTCGTTGCGGAGTTCCATACACTGCTTGTGTAACGAGTGCTTGTGTTTCTACCAACAATGGTCGCATGCCTTCCATCGTGGCGGCTATTGCAATTCCACTCAACATCTCATCACGCTGCGTCAATAATATTTCTGAAGGATTGCTGACTTCACTTAATCCGCTTCCCTGCATTTCGTAAATTCCTAATTCGCTTGTTGAGCCGAAACGATTTTTTACAGTACGCAAAATCCGATATGAATAGTGTCGGTCACCTTCAAACTGTAACACGGTATCCACCATGTGCTCCAGAATTTTTGGCCCGGCAATAATTCCTTCTTTTGTAATGTGGCCAATTAAAAAAACAGGAACTCCACTTTCTTTTGCATAGCGCTGAAACTCTCCTGCGCATTCTCTTATTTGTGAAATACTTCCGGCTGTTGATTCCACCAATTCAGTTTGCATGGTTTGTATCGAATCAACAATAACCACTTCCGGTTGCAGTTCCTGAATGTGTCGGAAAATTAAAGCTGTTGAAGTTTCAGGTAAGATGTAGCATTCTTTATTTTTTGTGCCGATTCGTTCGGCGCGCATTCTTATTTGATGATCGCTTTCTTCTCCTGATAAATACAAAACTTTCACTCC
>CANJII010000050.1 GCA_947474435.1 Chitinophagaceae bacterium
GTTGCTATCATTGAAATACTTGGTGCTGTACTGTTGGTGATGGTTGCTGTTGTTGTTGCAACACATCCCAAAGAATCTGTAACTGTTACATCATAAGTTCCTGCCGAAAGGTTTGTTAAGTTTTGTGTGGTTGCTCCATTGCTCCAGTTATAAATGAATGGTGCAGCACCACCAATCGTAGAAACATATATTGCTCCTGAGTTATTACATCCTGCAGTTAAAGTTGAATCAACAACTATTGAAACTGTAACGATGGTATCAATTGTTATTGAATCTATGGTAATACATCCAACACTATCAGTAACTGTAATTGTATAATCTCCAGCAAATAAATCAAGCACTGATGCAAATGTTAAACCGTTGCTCCAGTTATAATTGTATGTTCCTGTTCCACCGGTTGCTGTTATTGTAACTGATGAAAGAACCAAGCACGAAGGCTGAATAACTGTTATTGAAATTGTTGGTGCAGCTGCATCAGTTATTGTTATTGAATCAATCACTGAACAACTTGCTGCATCGGTTAATGTGATGAAATAAATTCCGCCAACCAATGAATCTAAATCTTCAGATGTAGTACCGTTGCTCCACAAATAATTTAAAGGATAAGATCCACCGAATACTGAAACATCAATTGTGCCTGTACTTGCTCCGCAATTTGTATTTGTAGATGTATAAGAAATTGAAGGAGGTGTTGTTGGAAGCACATCAGCAGTTGCAACCGCGGTACATGCGTTTGCATCAGTTACAGTAACAAAATAAGTTCCGGCTGTTATTCCTGAAATATCTTCTGTAGTTGCTCCGTTGTTCCAGATAATTGTTAATGGTAAAGTTCCACCTGAAATATCAATGTTCACGGCTCCATCATTTCCTGCGCAACTTTCGTTGGTTGCATTTGCAGTTAATTCGGGACCGTTGTTTTGGATAATAATTACTGAATCAGCTGCAACACATCCGAATGAATCAGTTAATGACACCAAATAATTTCCTGCACTTAAACTATCCAAGTCTTCAGTGGTTGAACCATTGCTCCAGTTAATTATGAATGGCAATGTTCCGTTGGTAATAGTTAAATCAATTGCACCATCATTAATTCCGCAATTTGCATTTGTGGCCACAATAGCAAGAGTTGGTTGTGTTGAACCGGTAACTGTAAATGAATCAATCAGCACACATCCACTCCCATCAGTTATGGTTACATAATAATTTCCGGCTACTATTGAATCTAAATCTTCTGATGTACTTCCATTATTCCAATAGAAATTATAAGGTGCGGTTCCGCTTGTTACAGTTACATCTATGTTTCCATTTGCATTTTCACATGACGCATTAGTAATTATTGAAGTGAGAATTGGTGCAGGAGATGAAGTAATATTTTGCAAGGCAATTGCCATACAAGTATTTGAGTCAACAACAACCACATAGTAAGTTCCGGAATCAAGATTACTCAGGTCTTGTGTGTTGTAAAGTCCGGTATTCCAATCATAAGTGAAAGGAGAAGTTCCGTTCGTAACTGTTAAATCGATAAGCGCATTATTCAATCCGCAAGTTGCATTGGCATATGAAAGACTGAGGGTTGGTCCGGCAATGTTTATTAAAGTTGTAGTGTCATTTGCCACACAACCATTTGAGTCAGTTACCTGAACAGTGTAGGTTCCTGCAAAAAGATTATTAGCAAAAGAATCTATTGAAGCATTGCTCCATGAATAAGAGAAGGGTGCAGAACCGCCAGTAACAGTTGCAACTGCATATCCATTGTTGTATCCGCAAGTGGAAGGTGTAGAAGTGGCATTAACAGTTGGCCCGGGAACATCTATTAAAATAATTGTTGAATCAACCTGGCAACCTGCCGCATCAGCGAGTTCTAAAGTAAAACTGCCGGCGGCAAGGTTTAACAGGTCCTGGGTAGCATATTGTCCTGAGTTCCAGTTGTAGAAGAACGGAGCCGTTCCACCTAAAACTGTTACATCAATTGATCCGTTTGAATTTCCGCAAGTGGTATTGTTTGCGATATAAGAAATGTATGGTCCGAAAATATCAAGTATATTGGTAGAACTGATAGATGAACATCCGTTCGCATCAGTGATAGTTACTGAGTATGTACCGGGCTGTAAAGAATCTATGTCTTCGGTTGTTTCGCCATTGCTCCAGATGTATGAGTATGGAGCAGTACCTGCTGAGATGGTTAGATCGGCAGCGCCATTGAATTCTCCGCATGTGCAATTGGTTTGAGTGATTGAAGAAGTTGGACCAGAAATATTTATTAACGCAATTGTTCCTGTGATTATACAAGCATTAGAATCGGTAACTGTAACTGAATAAGAACTTCCGCCAACTAAATTGTAAGCAGTATCATTTGCCTGTGCAGGAGATGTATTCCATAAATAAGAATAAGGAGTTGTTCCACCTGTTACTTCCACCCAAACACTTCCATTATTATTTCCGCAAACAGAATTTTGTGAACCTAAAGTAACTGATGTTGGTCCAGGAATATTTATAATTGTTGCTGAAGAAATATCAGAACATCCGTTCGCATCTGTAACAGTTACAGAATAACTTCCTGCAACTACATAATTCAAATTTTGTGTAACAGCACCATTACTCCAATTATATGTGTAAGGTGAAGTCCCGTTATTTACTGAAAGATATACCTGACCATTGGTGCTTCCGCAGGTTTCATCAATTGAAGAAATAACTAATGAGGGTCCGTTGATATTTACCACTTCAGCTGAATCATACAATACACATAAATTCTGATCAGTGATGGTTGCATAGTACCAACCAATTGCCAAACCATTTATATCCTGAGTAGTTGCGCCATTGCTCCAGGTATAATTGTATGGAGCTATTCCGGCAGTAACCGCTAAATCAATGCTTCCGTTATTATTTCCACAGGTTGCACTTGAAGTTGCCATTGCAGAGAAAGGTCCGGGCACATCACTCACAATTGCAGATGCAGTTGTTGTACACATATTCGCGTCGGTAATTGTTACATCATAAATTCCAGTTATTAATCCATTGAGGTTTTGTGTTGTTGAACTATCACTCCACATAAATGTGAATGGAGCAGTTCCTCCAACAATTGTTAAAGTAACTGTTCCGTTGTTTGCTGAGCATGTAACATCCGATGCAATTGCTGAAGCAGTTGGCCCTGCAACATCAATAATAACTTCAGTAATAGTTGCGTTACATAAATTTGAATCGGTTACAATAACTGTGTACGAACCAGTGCTTAAATTATTAATGTCTTCAGTTGTGTATGAACCGGAATTCCAATCAAACACATAAGGGAAAGTTCCACCTGAAACAGTTAAGTCAATAATTCCATTTGCATTTCCGCAAGTAGTATTTGTATCAATTACTGAAAGAGTTGGACCGGTTGTATTATTTAAAGTAATGATTGAATTGATGGTGCAATTGTTTTGGTCGGTAACCACCACCGTATAAATTCCGGCTGGAATATTTGTTAAATCTTCTGATGTAAATGTTCCGCCGTTCCAGTCAAAAGCATAAGGTCCGGTTCCACCGGATACTGTAATATCTATTGAACCATTGCTGTTTCCACAAGTAGAATTTATAGTTGAATAAGAAATGCCAGGACCATCAATATTATTTATTGTTTGTGATTCAACTGTGGTACAAGAATTTGCATCAATAATAGTAACTGAATAAGTTCCAGCTGCTGTGGCTATTAAATCTTCATCCGTTGAACCATTAGACCATGCATAATTATATGGCGCTGTTCCGCCGGAAGTAATTACATCAATAGCACCGTTGGCATTTCCGCAGGTAGATGAATCAGCAGATGATGAAAGAGTTGGCCCCGGAATATTTATCAATGTTGCATTGTCAAAAGCCAAACAACCATTCCCGTCAGATACTGTAACAAAATAATTTCCGATTGCAAGACTGCTGATGTCCTGAGTGGTTTCGCCATTGCTCCACAAGTAAGTGAATGCAGGAGTTCCACCAGCCAAAGTCAAGTCAATGCTTCCATTATCCAAGCTACAAGTATTATCTACCGGATTGATGGATAAAGCCGGAGCAGTGATGTCATTTACATTTACAATTGCTAAAGCAGTACAACCATTTGCACCGGTTACAGTTACATTGTAAATACCCGCTACAATCGAATCCAAATCTTCAGTTGTTTCTCCATTCGACCAGATAAAAGCATATGGTGATGCGCCGCCTGAAACTGTTAAATCAATGCCGCCGTTATTATTTCCACAGGTTGAATTTGAAGATGTATTTGTTATAATTGGAATTTGAGTATCATTAATTGTAACACTTAAAATATCGGTACAACCATTTGCATCAGTCACTGTTAAATTATAAATACCTGAAGAAATATTTGTTAAGTCTTCTGTTGTATAAGTAAAACCATTCCAGTTATAAGTGAATGGAGCTGTTCCGTTTGTTAAAGTAACATCTATGTTTCCGTTATTTAATTCACAAGTTGCATCAACTTTAGTATAAGAAATTGTAGGTCCTGGAATATTTATGGTAGTAACCGTTTTTATGACGGTACAAGAATTATTATCTGTTACAGTAACGGTATATGTTCCGGCCGCCATGTTGGTTAAATCCTGAGTAGTGGCATTTGTGTTCCAATGGTAAGTTAATGGATTAGTTCCACCACTCGGAGTTAAGTTAACGAATGAATTACTGTTTACGCAAGTAGTATTATTTGCAACTAAAGTGGCAGTAGGTCCGGCATTATTGTTTACATGTGTATCATCCACATCTTTGCAGCCGTACTGATCAGTTACAGTAACCTGGTATGTTCCCTGCGGAAGATTTGAAATAGCAGAGGTAGTTGCCCCTGTATTCCATATATAAGTATTGCCTCCGTTTCCACCTGAAACTGTAACCCATGCATTACCATTGCTGTAACCACATGTTGAATTATTATCATTTGCATTTGCGTTG
The DNA here is from genome assembly GCA_947474435.1 of Chitinophagaceae bacterium. GTDB lineage: Bacteria > Bacteroidota > Bacteroidia > Chitinophagales > UBA10324 > UBA10324. The sequence goes on from CANJII010000050.1 coordinate 4,930, forward strand.
GGTCCGTCTAAATCAGGAATGTAAATCGATTGTGTTACTGTGCATCCGTTTGCATCAGTTATTATAACAGCGTAGGTATGATTGCCATGCAAATTAATTGGTGATGCTGTGGTTTGAACTGGACTTGTATTCCATGAATAAGTATAATTAGGTGTTCCGCCGCCGGCAATAACCCATGCTTGTGCATGATTATCGGCGCAGGTGTCTGCTTCACCAGTTAACGAAGAAACAACAGGAAGCGGATTTACAGTAACAACCGTTGAATCAACATCAAAACATCCATAAATATTATTGATGGTAACTGTGTATGATGTTGTAACAGTAGGTGAAGCAATCGGAGATGATACATTAGGATTACTTAAACCTGTAGTTGGTGACCATGAATAATTTGCACCACCACTTGCAGTTAACAAGGCATTGCTTCCACTGCAAATTATCTGATCAGGACCTGCATTTGCAATTACAGTATCGTGAACATAAACCGGCAAAGAGATAACATCACTGCAACCGTTTTCAGCAACTACTGTTAATGAAACATTGTATGTTCCGGGGAATTGATAAAAGTGTAAAGTGTTTGGAAGTGTATCAGTATTTAAAGTTCCGCTTGCAGGGTCATCAAAATTCCAATACCAATTTACAATAGGACTTGATGAAACTGTTTCGTCAAAGAAATGAATTGTGTCAGGAGCACAAACAGAAGAATCAATTCTTGCGAAATATGTTACGGGCGCAGGTTGAACTATTACAGTATCTAAATGCGAATTGGTGCAACCATCAACCGTTGTGATGTCAAGTGAAATTGAATAAGTTCCGGGTGACGCAAAAAAGTGTGAAGGGTTTTGCAGTGAAGAAATATTCTGAGCACCACTTGCTGCATCACCAAAATTCCAATCCCATTGCGCAACCGGTGAAGTACCATAACTTGCATCGGTGAATTGTGTGGTTCCGTTATCGCACAGGTAAGGATTGTCTAAATTGAAATCGCAGTTAGCTCCGTTCACTACCACCACTCCTACCGGAATTGCATACACACACCCTACTCCATCATTCAAAATTAACTCTGAATAAAATGTTCCTGTTGATGTGTAAGTATGACAAATTGAATCTCCTCCTACTTCCACCGCACCATCACCAAAATTCCATGTGAAAGAAATAGTTGTTGGAGATGATGCTTCAAAACAAGTGTAGTGAGGAACACATCCGCTTGTTGGTAATAAATTTATAAATCCTTCAGGCCCTCCTATTGTTATATAATCTGCAAATACAATTGTGTCCTTACAACCATTTTGATTGGTTACATATAATGTAACATCAAATGTTCCGGCAATGTTATAAATGTGAGTTGGGTTTGGTGCCGATGAAACTTGGCCGTCACCAAACTGCCAGTAATATGTTGAACTCGAATCAACATCGGCACTCAAGTTTGTAAAGTGTACTAACAATGGAGGACACGAAGAACCTAAAGTATCAGCAATCAGATTTGCAGTTGGCTTGGTCACATTTACATAATCATTGATTGAAACTGTATCAATACAACCATACATATCAGTTGCAATTAAAGTGATATCATAAAATCCATTCACAGTATATGTATAACATGGATTGGAAGAGGTTGAAGTATTTCCGTTTCCAAAATCCCAATCATATGTTAAACCTGTTCCGGTAGAAGTATTTATAAAACATGCTGTTGTTCCCTGACAAACGGTTGTATCAGTTAATATAAAAGATGCTTCAGGATGAATTACATGAATGTAATTTGAAATGGTTTTTGTTTTTGTGCAACCATGATCATCGGTTACTGAAAGAGTTACAGTGTACCACCCTGCCTGATTATAGGTATGAGAAGGATTTTGCGAAGTTGAAGTATTATTTACTCCGCTTGTCGGATCACCAAAATTCCAACTCCACGAAACAGGAGTTGATGTTGGTGCAGTAGATAAATCAATAAAGTCAACTGTTAATGGTGAACATCCGCTTAATGGTAAACCTGAAAAATCAACAACTGGAGCATAAACAGTAATGTATGCAGGTCGAAGCAATGTGTCTTTACAACCAAACATATCAGTTGCAATTAATCGAAAACTATAAATTCCCGGAGTTGTTAAATTGAAACATGGATTTGTGCTTGTGCTAGTTGCTATTGTAGTTCCTGAAGAATTTGTAACTAACCACGCATAACTAACTGCATCAGCAGAAGTATTGGTCATGCAGGAAGTTAAAGGTGCACAACCTGATAAAGGTGTTCCGGTAAAGTTTGCTTCTACATCACGAATAGGAATGCTCACATTCATTTGGTCTGTACAACCGGTGCTATCGTTCGTAACAAAAAGTGTTGCAGTAAAATTTCCGGTTGCAGTATAGGTAACAGAAACTATTGGAGTAAAAGCTACAGGTGGATTACCGTTTGGAATTACCCATGTATAATGATCAGCGCCGAGTGAAGAGGTTCCATTTAAAGTTATTACATATGGTTGAGCGCATGTTCGTGTAAGTGTTGCATGTGCAACCGGTGGAAGCAAGTGAACCATTTGATCTATTGTCAAAGTATCATTACATCCGAAATTAGAAACTATTAATGTGATATCAAACCAACCAGTGTCATTGTATACATGCGAAGGGTTTGTTGCATTTGAATTATTATCATATGGTGGTACATTATAAAAATCCCATGTATAAGTTGTGTAATTAAATGTTCCGGTTGATTGGTTCGTAAAATAAATCGGTTGGTTTGCACAATTAACTGTTGGGGTGGCAGTGAAAGCAGCAACCGGTAATGTGCCTGCACAAACTTCATTTGGCATTACAACAGTATCCTTACATCCTTCAGCATTTGTTGTGATTAAAGAAATGGTATAACAACCGGGGTTATTATAAGTGTGTGATGGATTTTGCGATGTTGAAGTATTTGAAACTCCGCTTGATGGATCTCCAAAATCCCAAACCCATGAAACAGGATTGTTGGTGCTTGATGTTGAATTAAAATTCACATTCAATGGAACACAACCACTTGTAGGCTCAGCTACAAAATTTGCAACCGGACAAGTCGTAGTCATAAAATTCGGAGTGCTGTAACTATCAGTACAACCAAAATCATCCGTCACAGTTAAACTTGCCGAGTAAGTTCCGCAAGCCACATAATTAACTGTATCAGGTGTTGAAGTATTTGCACTCGCTGGGCTTCCACCTGGAAAACTCCATGCATAAGAAAGATTTGAACCAACAGAAGAATCAAAAAACGAAATTGGATTCGGACGCAAGCAGGTATTGAACAAACCATCTATTGAATAAAAAGCAATTGGTGTTGGATGTGTTATAACAGTTGTACATTTTGATGCAATACATCCATTTCCAAAATCAACATCCAAACAAATTGAAAATGTTCCGGTATCAGTTATTGAAGCAGAAGCATTTTGTAAAGTTGAATTTGAAATAGTGCCTGAAGGTGAAATGGTCCAGCCATAACCAATTGGGGTACTCGAAGCAATACCAGATAATGAAATAGTTAATGGAGGACAACCTTGTATTGCACTCAAAGTCATGTCAGCAGTATTATTGGCTATAACTACATAATCATTGTAAACGATAGTATCAGTGCAACCATTAGCATCAGTTATTATTAATGTGGTTGAAAAATTTCCGGAAGAATTATAAGTAACTGTTGGATTGGCTGAAGTATCAGTTGCTGGATCACCACCTTCAAAAATCCATTCATAAGTATAAGGAGCTAATCCGCTTGTGCTCGCATCAGCATAAATAACACTGAATGGAGCTGAACAAGAAGTTGGAATAGTTGAAGTGAAATCGGCTTGCGGTGGTGTGTAAACACAAAGCAAATCGGTCATAGTTGTATCGGCAACACAATCATAAGAGTTGGTAACAATTAAAGTTACCTGCTTGCAACCTGCGTCTACATAAGTATGATTCGGTGATGCACCGGTTCCGGAATACCCATCACCAAAATCCCAATCGTAATTTGTTAGAGTTCCGCTTCCGGCAATAGAACCTGAACTATTAAATGTTGTAGGAAATGGAAGACAACCAGAAACATCGGCAGTATTAAAAATTGCGGTTGGCGAACACCAAACGGTGACAGACTGTGTAGCAGTATCAGCGTCACCATTTCCATCAATTACAATTAACTCAACAGTATATGTTCCGCAATTTAAAAATGTAGTACTTGGATTTTGGAAGATAGAATTAACTCCTGGGTAAACCCCAAAATTCCACTGGTAGCTAAGTGGTGGCACTCCTGTCGACGAATCAGCAAAACTATATACCGCAGGGTTACAATTTGGAACCGGTAGGTTGATGTTGAAATTGGCAATTGGTTGCGCCTTAAGGCTAAAGGCCGTAAACCAGAGCGAAAATATGAAGATGATTAGTCCTCTGCAAAAAGTAGTGCTACCCATTTTTGAGATTTGTTTGTCTTTATACTAAGACTACCCATATATAGTTACCATATAATAAAAACATTTTACCATTGGCAAAAAAAAGAAGGAAACAATTAAGTTTCCTTCTTTAAAATTTCTAATTATTATTGGAGTTGTTGTTCCTAATTTGCAGCAGATTTTTTAAATTTTTTAAGTGATTTAGATCTTGGTTTTCTGTTCTTCTTTTTTAAATAGAAGTCGAAGGTTTTTGCCGGGTTATCAGCCTCATCTTCTTCATTTTTCATCTTAAGAATGATGTGGCTTCCTGCAACTAAAGTACTGAAATTAAGCATATAAATTAAATTTGATTAAGCGGCTTCGAGCATACCCATTTTCATAAGTTTTTTGATCTTTCTTTTACCCATAACAAAGTGCTCTCTTGTTATTGGTTGTTTTTTTGCAAGCTTAAAAGCATCAATAAGCTCTTCGGCAGTTTTTGTAGTCAGCCAAATCATTGGCGACTCTAAATGAGGATATTTAGCTTCGTAATGCGAAATTAAAAACTCAAGGTGTTCTTGTGGTGACATGTTTTAATTTTTTGGTGAATTGTCACACTTATACATTTTAAAATATAAAAAGGTTACACATTTTTAGGTAGTTATTATTACTATTTGAATAATTAAATAATTTGTTCCATTTATTTTTTTATAATAAATATTAGAATGAAGGCAGCGGAAGAGTATTATTATAAAAGAGGAATTCCTTTCTCAATATTGCTTGCAAAACGCATAAAATTAATTTTTTTTATCGCTGATCGCCTTTTTTGCATAATTAAAAACTTGAAATCAGTTCCATCCAAGTTAAGGAAATAAGAGCTAATTGCTTTGACAATAATTTTTAAGCAATAAAAAGTTAATTGTATCAAGACCCTTAAAAGACTTCTCTATAATTTCAATAAAAGTATTAACAGGTTTGTTGCGAGATTTGGCTTTACACATTTTATTTAATATTTCTTGTTTTTCAATCTGATGCTTCAATTCCTTCGTTTTTACCTTTTCACGAAGAAATTTTAAAGTTCGGGAAAGAATAGCTTTAGAAAATTTTAAATCGCCTGAAAGAATAAAATAAATAAGTTCAAGCGTGCGAATTTCAACATCATATACAAGATAGAATTTTTTATTCAAATGTTGCCTGGCTATTTGCAAATACTCAAATGATTTTTGCAAATCATTAGTTAACAAATAAAATTTTGTATAAGCAATTGAAGTGATTTGAATTGCGTCTTCTTCGCCTGATTCTAAAAATCTGTTAAGATGCTTGTCTAAAAGTTCTTTCGCTTCATTTATCCTTCCTTTTATCATATACAATTCACATAATCTGTTTAAAAGATGAGGTTGATTATAAAAAAACGGGCTTTTCTCTTTTACATACTCTTCGAAAATTTCAATCGCCGAATCAAATTCATTTAGATGATATAGTATGGTACCGTAAAAACCCTTAATTGAATTGGAGAAGTCTTCGGGTAATAATCTGAAATAGTTTTTATCCGTAATTAATTTCCTGAATAGTTTTTTAGCTTCCGGATAGTTATTTTCAAACCAGTATGTATACAATGCTTTACAATATAAGATCAAAGCCATCAATGCATCATCATTAAATTTATTATATCCGTTTTCAAGTTCTTCAATAGCTGTTAAAAAGGAGCTGAAATTTGTCTTTTTCTTATCGCCTGTATAAAATACTTGAATCATTCTGAGTACAAGTACCTTACCTGAGTAAAATAAGACTTGTAATTCCTTTTCTTTATCTTTAGAATATTTAAGATTTAATGTAGAATAATAATTTAATTCGTCAATATCTAAAGTGCTGAACGGTAATCGTAATAAATAAGTTATTGCCGCTTCATAAAATTTATGTTTTATTTCAATTTGCTTCTGTGCTTTAATTTTTATTTCTTGTAAAAGTAATTCCCGTTTAAAATTTTCGACTAATCGATATCTGCTTAAAATTGCAAGTAATTCCAATCCATCATTTGGAGCCAATGCGTTGTAACATTTCCGAAGCAATACTGATTTCATTTTACGAAGCATTTTATCATCAACACGCAAATACTTCATCAATTCACCTTTGGGCATTTCTTCTCCTGAATGTATTTGAAGGAGGTAATTCAGAAACACTTTCAGTTTGGAAGTCTTAAGGGGAATAGCCTTTATCTTTTCCCTATCCTCATCACTTAAAACTTTAATTAATTTTTCTAAATAAGCCTTCATCTTAAATTTATAAAATTAATTTTCGAATTAGGTTTCAAAATTTGTTAATTGTATTTGAAAATTCAAAAAGACTTTTAAAACAAAAATCAGTGTTAAGGTACTCAGATTTTTTATTTCCTACCCAAATTTTTATTAATTTTAGTTTATCGGCCATTTCCATGTCGGAAACTGAATCGCCAACCAAAATAGATTTTGCAAATTCAATTTCAGGAAAATCCTGTTTTGCTTTCAACAACATCCCTGTTCCAGGTTTTCGCATACTATTATTTTCTTCTTTTAAATGCGGACTGAAATATACTGCATCAATTCCTCCTCCTGATTGTTCAATTTCAGATTTCATAAAGGAATGAATTTCATTTAAATCATTTTCTGTCATCAAACCTTTTCCAATTCCTTGCTGGTTAGTTACTACAATAATTTTTTCGAATATTTTTGAAAGTGAAACAATTGCCTCCTTACTTCCATCAATCCATTTAAACATTTCTAGATTACGGACATAATCATGATCAATTTTTTTATTGATTACTCCGTCTCTGTCCAGAAACAAAGTCCAGGTTTTATCAATATGCAAATCGGATAAATTCATTCTGAGCTTTTTGATAATCTTTCGGAATTCCAATGTCAATAAAATAGTTGTCGAAAACAAAACCATTCATTTTCACTTCACCAATTTTAGTTTCTAAAAAATCTTTTTCAAAAGAAAATATTTCTAAAGAAGGAAAATGATTCATTATTTTTTTATTCGCGATATAAACTCCTCCGTTAATATTTCCTTCTGTTCGAAATGATTTCTCTTCAAATCCCGAAATGAAAAAATCTTTTTCAATGATTACAATTCCATACCGGTCAAAATTTTTCATTGGTTTAAGTGCAATACTTAAATCAGAATTATTTTTTTTATGAAGCAAGTACATTTCAAAAACAGGAACATCAAAAAAAGTATCGCCGTTTAAAATCAAAACTTCTTCTGAATCTGCAATTTTCATTGAGGCTTTAATTGCTCCTCCGGTTCCTAACGGTTTTTCTTCAACACAATATTTCAAATCAATATTCAAAAATTTATCTCCGAAATAATTTTGAACAGTCTCAGCTTTATACCCAACACTTAATATGCATTTTGTAATTCCATTTGATGCACAATATTTTAAAACATATTCCAAAAATGGTTTTCCATTTACCGGAGCCATTGGTTTTGGTAAATCTTTTACCACACTTTGTAATCTGGTTCCGAAACCTCCTGCAAGAATAATAGCAGTATCAAGCATTTTTTTTGAACAACAGTTCTTCAGTTAACTCGCATAAAATATGTCCGACCATTATGTGGCACTCCTGAATTCGCGGTGTATCATCCGAAGGGACATTGAGGAGGTAATCACAACAGTCACGCATTTTACCTCCCTTCTCCCCTGTCATGGCCACTACAATCATTCCTTGTTTCTGTGCTTGCTCCATTGCTTTTATCACATTCGCAGAATTACCGGAAGTTGAAATCCCAACCAGTACATCTCCCTTTTTTCCCTTTGCTCGAACCATTCTGGAATAAACTTCACCATAAGAATAATCATTGGCAACTGCAGTTAGATATGAAGTATTTACATGCAATGCTTCGGCATCCAATGGTTCGCGGTCGAAATAAAAACGCCCGCTTAATTCGGCGGCTATGTGTTGTGCATCCGCAGCGCTTCCTCCATTACCGCAGAATAAAATTCTTCCGTTCGCTTCCAATGTTTTGCACCAGGCTGTTGTAACATCAATTAATGTGTTTACTAATTTTTCATCAGTAAGAAGTTTTTGTTTTACTTCTATTGATGATTTTATTATCGACTTTATTTTTTCTGAATTCATTTCTGATTTTAATCTATATTTTTTAAATTTTTATTTACTTAACAATCCATGTCATTGCACCATTGGAAGTAAATTGAAATCTTCTGAACTCTCCACCAAATTGATGCAACCTGTCAATCACTTGGTACCTTGTATGATTCGGGCACCAAAAGAACATAAACCCACCACCTCCTGCACCTGAAATTTTCCCCCCGGTTGCTCCTGTTTTCAATGCTGTTTCGTAAATCTCATCTATCAACGGATTACTTATTCCTTCAGCTGTTTGCTTTTTTGATTGCCATCCTTCATTCAACACTTCACCAATTTCATTCAGGTTTCCTTTCAGTATTGCTTCCTTCATTCGCACCGCCTGTACTTTCAACTGATGCATTGCCTCAATTGATTTATCGTTTTTCTGCGAAATGTTTTTACTCTGCATTTCAATAATCTTTGAACTCAACCTGCTGGTACCGGTATAATATAAAAGCAAACTGAATTGCATTTCATTCAGATAATTTTCTTTGATGCGCAATGGGTTTACAATTACCTTTTCATCTTTATAAAATTCCATCAGGTTAAATCCACCGAAAGCTGCTGCATACTGGTCCTGCTTCCCTCCCGCCATTGCCAAATCTTTTCGCTCAATATCAAAAGCCAGTTTGGCTATTTCATATTCTCCAAGCGGAATATTCTGCCACTCACAAAACGCCGCCAATATTGCAACTACCAATGATGATGATGAGCCTAAACCACTTCCGGCAGGTGCATCAACATAAGTTGACAAACGAAAACTCAATGGCTTTTTTACATAATCACGAACCACACGGTTATAAATTCCTTTCAATAAATCAAGTGTTCCATCAATTGGTAATTCTTCAATACTTGCGAATTCAACGATTTCATTTTTATCTATTGCATGCAAAATAATTTTTCCATCGTTGGTTGGTTCAATAGTAGCATATGCATACATGCTGACTGTTGCATTTAAAATTACTCCACCATACAAATCTGAATATGGACTAACATCGGTACCACCACCTGCGAGACCAATGCGCAAAGGACTTTTACTTCTGATTAACATCTGAGTGCGAAAATAGAACTAAAGGAATTGGCAAAGAATATTGTCTTGTTAAAATATTACCACACTTTCGTGAATAGTTTCCCCTCCTACCTGATCAGCGTCACATCTCCCTTTCGCCACATGGTGGTTCCGTCTTTATAATCAACCTGAACGAGGTAAACATATACGCCCACATTCAGCGGCTTGCCGTGGTAGTTGCCATCCCAGGTCGGGAAGTAATCGTCGTTCTGGAATATCATTTCGCCCCAGCGGTCAAATATTTTCATCTTGTAATTCTTAATACTTGTTCCGTAAATGCCGAAGAAGTCATTCACCCCATCACCATTTGGTGTAAATGCATTCGGTATCCACAAACTCGGTTCATCTATTATAACGATAGGAGTTCTCGTTAATGTATCTGCACAACCATACTGTGTGGTAGCTATCAGTGTTACATCGTAGTTGCCCGATGCAGTGTAAGTATGTGTTGCGTCAACCGTAGTGTCACCTGTTCCATCGCCGAACATCCATTGGTAGAAGTCGGCTCCCGATGAATGATTCGTAAATTCATAGTCGGCATATTCCAGTATCGTCGTGATTCCAAAATCAGGATTGCTTGTGAAGTCCGCTATCGGTAACGGATGAACCCAGATCGTATCGAGCGGACTGATAGTGGTTACACATCCGGTGGTACTCGTGATTACGATGGATGGATACCAGGTTCCGGTGCTGTATGTATGAGTTGGGCTTGTATCGCTTGATGCTGTACCATCACCAAAGTTCCATACATAGCTTGCTGCTCCCGTTGTGTTGTTTATGAAGTAGACCGTGAGCGGCTCGCAGCCTTCTGTTGGTCCGATGAATATATCCACCACCGCATATTGTCCTACTGTAACGATAGATGTTGTGGAATCTATACATCCGTTTATTGTTGTTCCAATGATGGTGTAAGTAGTTGTGATGGTTGGCGTTGCATTTACTGTTGCTCCCACTGTGGTGTTGAGTCCGCTGTTTGGATTCCAGGTGTAAGTACTTGCTCCGCTTGCGGTGAGGTTGATGTTATCGCCAATGCAAATGAATGCCGGATTCGGATTGACGGCGATGATTGGAAGTGTGTTAATCGTGATGTTCGTGGTTGCTGTGTTCACACATCCTGTTGTTGCATTTGTTCCTGTAACAATGTAAGTGATGTTCGTTGCTGGAGTGGCGTTCACTGTTGCTCCTGTGCTTTGATCCAGTGCTGTTGCCGGATTCCATGTATAATCATCTGCTCCCGCTGCGGTGAGTTGAGCTGTTTGTCCCGGACAAATTCCCTGTGGTGGTGTGATGGTGATGGTTGGAAGTGGATTAATGTTAACAGTTATCGTTGCTGTGTTTGTGCACCCATTCGTATTCGTTCCAATGATGGTGTAAGTAGTTGTTATGGTTGGATTCGCTACCTGTGTTGCTGCTGTTGTATTTACTAATCCGTTGTTCGGTGTCCATACATAAGTGTTCGCCCCCGCTACTGTGAGTGTCGCATTGCTGCCGATGCAGATGGCTGTATCAGTAATATTAGTGGTGATGGTTGGCAAAGGATTCACTGTTACAACTGCTGTGGCTGTTGAGCTGCATCCGGCTGTGGTTCCGGTTACTGTGTATGTTATTGTTGTGGTCGGATTTGCTACTACTGTTTGTCCCGTTGTTTGATTCAGATTTGTATTCGGACTCCAACTGTATGTTGTTGCGCCATTCGCTGTCAGGTTCGTTTGGTCGCCGATACAAATGGTTGCATTGTTCACTGTTACAGTTGGTATCTGATTTACAGTAATAATTATAGTGGTGTCACCCGTGCATCCGTTCGCTGCAGTGCCTGTGATTGTGTAGGTTGTAGTGATGGTTGGTGTGGCAATCACAACTGCTCCTGTACTTTGATTCAGTGTGGCTGATGGCGTCCATGTATAAGTGCTTGCTCCGCTTGCAGTAATCGTTGTGTTATCACCGTTGCAGATTGTGGTTGGATTAGCTGTTGCTGTAATTGTTGGTGGTGGCGTGTTCTGTACGGTTGCTGTTGTGGTTGCTGTGCAACTGTTGTTGTCTGTTACTGTTACTGTGTATGTATTGGCTGAAAGATTTTGAAGGTCTTCAATGATTGATGAATTGCTCCAGTCATAACTGAATGCTGCAACTCCGTTCGTTACTGTTAAATCAATTGCTCCGTTTGCATTGCCGCAACTTTCATCGGTGACTGTTGTACTTAATAAAATTTGCGCTGGCTGATTAACGGTTGCGCTTGCTGTTGCTGTACATCCGTTGTTGTCAGTTACTGTTACAGTGTAGCTGTTAGCTATTAGCAATGAGATGTTAGGTGTTGTTTGTCCATTGCTCCATTGATAAGTATAATTAATTGTTCCACCGCTTGCGTTGCTTGTTACACTTCCGGTTGCGGAGTTAAAGCAGCTTGCATCTGTTGGTGTTGCGCTTACTGTCAGTTGTGTTGGTTCGGTTATCGTCACAGTTGCTGAGTCCACACATCCATTGGCATCACTTACTGTAACACTGTATGTTCCGATGCAGAGGCCGTTGATGTTTTGTGTTGTTGCTCCGTTGCTCCAGTTGTAAATGATGGCTCCTGTAGCGTTGCTCACTACGATGTTGATGCTTCCATCACAACTGTTAAAGCAACTGTTGTTCGCACTCGTTGCACTCACGGTGAGTAAGCATGGTGGAGGTGGTGTACAGATAATGTCTATCGATAAAGTACCGGTGCAGCCGTTTGCGTCGGTTACTGTTACTATGTAGTTACCAATTCCCAATCCTGTTAAATCTTCGGTGGTGGCTGTGTTGCTCCACAGGTAAGTGTATGGTGCCGTCCCTCCTATTACTGTTAAATCTATGCTGCCGGTTGATTGTCCGCACAGCGTGTTGATGTGGGTTTCACTTAATAATGGTGTGGTGCTGTTCGTGATGTTGATTGTTAATGTTGCTGTGCATCCGAATGCATCAGTAACAGTTACATCGTAGTTACCAGTGTTCAGGTTGCTGATGTCTTCTGTTGTTGCTCCTGTACTCCACTGGTAAATGTAAATGCCTATTCCGCCGATAGGCGTTATGTTTATACTTCCGTTCGCGTTACCACAGGTGCCGCTGATGTGTGTTTCAGTGATGGATGGATTGCTCACCGTGAGATTGGTGGTGATAATGCTGTCGCAACCATTTATCGCTGTTAATGTGGTGGTGTATTGTCCTGCTGAACTTGTCGAAGTACCATCAGGTAATGTGTAACTCTGTCCGCTGCATATGGTATCCGTTATTGTTGTGCTTTGCGATGGAAGTAATGTTGTCGTTACTGTGTGAACACTATCGCATCCAAACTGATTGGTATAAGTCGTTGAAACTGTTCCGGTATCAGCAGGATTGCATGATGTTAAATTCTGGAAAGTGGAATCGCTCAGTAAGAATGTTGTTGTAACAGTATGCACCGAATCACATCCAAATTGATTGGTGTAAGTAGTCGATACAATTCCTGTGTCACTCGAATTGCAGCTTGTTAAATTCTGGAAAGTTGAATCACTCAATAAGAAAGTTGTGATCACTGTATGTACTGAATCGCATCCAAACTGATTGGTGTAAGCAGTCGATACAATTCCTGTGTCACTCGGATTGCAGCTTGTTAAATTCTGGAAAGTAGAATCACTCAGTAAGAATGTTGTGATCACAGTGTGAACTGAATCACATCCAAACTGATTGGTGTAAGTCGAAGAAACTATTCCAGTGTCAGCAGGATTGCACGATGTTAAATTCTGGAAAGTAGAATCGTTCAGTAAGAATGTTGTAATCACCGTGTGAACACTATCGCATCCAAACTGATTGGTATAAGTCGTAGAAACTATTCCTGTGTCAGCAGGATTGCACGATGTTAAATTCTGGAAGGTTGAATCACTCAACAAGAAAGTTGTAGTTACTGTATGAACACTATCACATCCAAACTGATTGGTGTAAGTCGTGGAAACAATTCCGGTATCAGCAGGATTACA
>CANJII010000051.1 GCA_947474435.1 Chitinophagaceae bacterium
TTTAAAAATAAGATTATTGTAATGTCAAAAGATAATAAATGGCGAAACAGATTACTAATCACGAACAAAACCTGCGAATTATTGATCAGGTAACAATAACCGGTACCAACTTAGGTGTTGGTCAACTTTCAACAGAAGATGCTATTCTTAATGGAAGAACGATAAAAATACGAGGAAGAGACATTGTAAATTTTAGTTCTTGTAGTTATTTAGGCTTAGAAATGAATGAAAGCATTAAAAATGGTGCTATTGAAGCCATTAAAAAATTTGGAACTCAATTTTCTTCTTCAAGGGCATTTTTATCCCTCTCACTTTATAAAGAATTAGAAAATTTATTATCACTAATGTTTGAAATGCCTACGCTGGTTTCAGCCACTACTACGCTAGGTCATCTTAGCAACATACCTGTTTTGGTAAGCCCCGATGACTTAGTCATTATGGATGCTAAACTTCATGCAAGCGTACAAATGGCCTTGCAATTGGTTAAAGCTCGTGGAGGAAAAATTGAGGTGGTTCGCCATAATCGATTAGATATGTTAGAAGATCTTATTATTGCAAACAAAGATAAATATCAAAAAATTTGGTACATGGCTGATGGTGTTTATAGCATGTATGGTGATTATGCTCCTGTTGATGACTTAATGAAAATGCTAGACAACCACGAACAATTGCACTTGTATTTTGACGATGCACATGGTATGTCATGGTTTGGAAAAAATGGAACTGGATATGTGCGTAGTAAAATGAAAAGACACGACAGACTTTATTTAACAACTTCGTTAAACAAAGCATTTGCTGGAGGTGGTGGTGCTTTAATATTTCCAAATGAAGAGGCAAGAAGAAAAATCAGAAATTGTGGAAGTACAATGATTTTTTCAGGTCCAATGCAACCGGCAAGTTTAGGAGCAGGAATAGCATCAGCTGAAATTCATTTATCAAATGAAATTTATGGATTACAGGAACAGTTACAAAACCGCATTACTTACTTTCATGATTTAACTAAAAAGTTAAATCTACCCTTAATAAGTGATTCAAGTTCACCGATAAAATTTATTGGTGTTGGAAAACCTGGCATCGGCTATAGCATGGTTCGTAGGTTAATGGATAAAGGATACTTTGTAAACCTAAGTGTATTTCCAAGTGTCTCTTATAATAATACCGGGTTAAGAATTCCTTTAACAAATCATCACACATTTGAAGACATTGAGTCGCTGCTAAATCATATTGCACTTGAATTGCCATTGGCTCTGTTAGAAGAGCAATCAAGCATTAAACAGATATATCAGGCTTTTAGATTAGTAGGATAATATGATTCTTCATTTTACAAAAGCGATTTGAAAACAAAATTCTTTTGATTTTAAAATCGATAGAAATAAAAAAGACATTTGAAGGTTCAAATGTCTTTTTTATTTCTAATTCAGAATTAATTGTACCAACGCGCCAACATTGATCTTTTCTCAGTGTTATGATGCTTTCAGTCTCTTGGTTGCATATATTTTCCTTCTGTAATTATGCTTTTTTATAACTATAATATTAATTATTCAAGAGACCAATAAGGAAATTGAAGTACTGACTATCTGACGATGTGATTCAATAAAAGTGAAACTATTACCAGAACTTGCAATTGCATATAATTTTCAATGGCGTTTAACTTGTTAATTACATTTATAAGATTAAAACCAGTCAACCATGAAAAAAATAATTTTAATTTTGCAATAGCAGCAGGAATGTTTGTTGCCTGTAATTTGCAGCGCAACGAACCCATAAAAGTAAAAAGTGAAGAAATGGATGCGGTTTGTATGTATGACATGAATAGAAATTATATGCGAGACACATTGATTGAGAAGGAATCTTTGACTAAATAATAAGTGGGAAACAAACAATGCAGTTTCCTGATTCTAAATAGTTTCTTGAATATTTAAAGGGATTTTTTTTTCAAAAATTAAATATTTGCTTTTAGCTGTAAATTTATATTTGACCACTTAAAAATAAGAGTATGGTAGGTTCAAAAGAAATTATTAAAGTTTCAAATCTGATGAAGCAGTATGGAGATTTCACTGCTGTTAACGGAATTAGCTTCAATGTGTATGAAGGAGAAATTTTTGGTTTGCTCGGTCCGAATGGTGCAGGTAAAACAACCACTCTTGAAATTATTGAAACCTTGCGCGAGAAATCAGGTGGTGAAATTTGGGTAGATGGTAAATCAGTTGACGATGATAAGAACGAAATAAAAAAAATTATCGGGGTGCAGTTGCAGGCAGCTGGATATTATCCGAGTTTGAATTTGACTGAATTGCTTTCACTTTTCAGCGGATTGTATAATGTTGACATTGATAAGATGAAAACTTTAAAATCAGTAGGACTGGAAGATAAAGTGAAAGCAAAATATAAAGAGTTAAGTGGCGGACAGAAACAACGATTCAGTATTGCAACCACGCTCATCAATAACCCGAAAATTGTTTTCCTTGATGAACCTACAACAGGATTGGACCCACAGGCAAGAAGAAATCTTTGGGATTTAATTCGTGGCATTCGTGATAACGGAACCACAATTGTTATCACAACGCATTACATGGATGAAGCAGAACAGTTGTGCGACCGCGTTGGAATTATGGAAGCAGGAAAAATTATGACACTCAATACGCCCGATGCTTTGATTGATGAATTACTCGCAACCGGTTTCACCAAACAAAAAGATGTGAAGGGTGCAAACCTTGAAGATGTATTTATAAGTATGACAGGACACGAATGGAGAGACGAGTAATTGATTTGATGATTTGGTAATTTGATGATTTGATAACGAATACAACTCAATAAAAATTTTGTAATGAAGAAATATAATCAAATGCGTGCAATGCTTTCCATAGCAAGAGCAAGTTTCAGAAGCTCAACACGCAGCCCGAGTGCTGTTGTTTTTACGCTCGCATTTCCGCTCATTTTCATTCTTGTTTTTGGCTTTATCGGAAACAGCGGAGGCGTGCGTGTGCATGTGGCGGTTGATAACACAAGCGACACACTCAATGCAATTTATAAAATTCTGGAAAATAATCCTGCAGTGAACTTATATGCTGATAGTGATTCTGAAATTTATCGCGCATTAAAAAAAGGTGACCTTGATGCAATTGCCCACATTGAAAAACAGGATTCGGGTTATGTAGTAAAAGTGGCTACTTCAGATATTGCCATTCAAAACGGACAACTTTTTAAAGGAATAGTAAAACAAATTATCAGCGAGTTGAATTTACGAGCAATGCCCAATATCACTTTGCCGTTTTCAATGGAAGACCAACCAGTAATTCATGGTCGCGAATACAAAACAATTGATTTCATTCTTCCCGGTCAGTTAGGATTTTCATTACTGAGCACCGGAGTTTTCGGAACTGCATTTGTGTTTTTGAATCTTCGTCAGACACTTGTGATAAAACGGTTTTTCGCAACCCCAATCAAGCGACCTTATATAGTTATCGGTGAAGCATTGAGTCGCATAATTTTTGGATTGATAGGAGCTGCATTTATTTTAACACTTGGTCATTTTGCTTTCGGGTTCACACTCATTCACGGATTTTTAACTTTCAGTATCATGATGATGTTGTGCGCACTTGGCTTAATTATTTTTATGGGATTCGGATTTGTGGTTAGTGGCTTAGCGAAAAATGAAAGCGCAGTTCCACCATTAGCAAACCTGATTACACTTCCGCAATTTCTTTTATCAGGAACATTTTTTTCAATTACTAATTTCCCGAATTGGCTTCAACCATTTTGCAAAGTTTTACCGCTCACATTTTTAAATGAAGCCATGCGCAGAGTATCTTTCGAAGGTGCTGGTTTCATGGATATCTGGAAAGACCTCGGAGCATTAGGAATCTGGGGAGTGATAGTTTATGCCCTTGCAACTAAATTGTTCAGGTGGGAATAAATACATTTTAGATTTTAGAATTCAGTTTGAAGAATATTTGAGATTGCTATTTCAGATTTTTTTCAAATAAATAATTGCTTCGTTTATCTGACTATCTCACTCAGCTCTACATATTGATTCATTTTCTTTAGTGTATCAGTAGAAACTGCATTAGTATCTTTTCCAAAGGCTGCTGCTAAAATTCCTTACAGTAGGTGTTTGTCTGATGAAATTGCGTAAACCACTTCTTCATCATCAGGATCAGTATCACCTTCGAACCGATAAAATTTGTCAATCAGAAATTCTTCAGGTGAAATTTTAAGTTGAAGATTTTGGCACTTTACACAATTAGCCTGAATATTAAAATCTTCTGTATAACCCTTCTGCTGCAACAGTGTAATCGCTTCAGAAAGTGTTTCGGGTGTTTTCATATCGCATTGATAAATTAAAAATCAAATTTATTTTTTTTTCTAAAAAATTTTATCCGAATGAAATTAAAATTCTAAAATCGTAAATAATCTAAACTCAAAAATCAGAATTCAAAAATGAGATATTCCTTTTCATCCCTGCTAATTTAGTTCGCTTGATGGGTGAATCTTTAAACAGTTTATTAAAAACTTCATCGGTCATTTCAATCCAATCACGCGATGATAAATTTAATTTTTCTGGAATAGAATTGAACTGCGGCTCGCCATGTTGTTTCGAAAAACGATTCCACGGACAAACATCCTGACACACATCGCAACCAAAAGTCCATCCCTCCATTTTGTTTTTAAACTCAGTGGGAATTTCATCTTTCAGTTCAATGGTTACATACGAAATGCATTTAGTTCCATCTATAATTTTATCAGGAAGAATAGCATCGGTAGGACAAGCATCAATACATTTTGTACAAGTGCCGCAATAATCTTTTGTCATTGCCGAATCATAAATCAGTTCAACATCAAGAATTAATTCTGCCAGAAAAAAATACGAACCGGCTGTTTTATTTATCAGCATTCCGTTTTTCCCAATCCAACCCAAACCGGTCTTTTGCGCCCAAGTTCTTTCGAGTACAGGTGCCGAATCAACAAATGCTCTTCCGTTTATTTCCCCGATATTTTCATTGATGAATGAAAGTAATTCTTTCAACTTTTCTTTTATCACAAAATGATAATCTGTTCCGAATGCATACTTAGAAATCTTCGGAATATCATTTTGCTGAATCTCATCAGGATAATAATTCAGCATTAACGATATAACTGATTTTGCATCCGGCACTAATTTGCGCGGGTCCACTCTTTTGTCGAACCAGTTTTCCATGTAATGCATTTTCCCGTGCTTGCCTTGTTGCAACCAATTCTCTAATCGTTTTGCATCATCATTTAAAAATTCTGCTTTTGCAATTCCACAAAAATCAAAACCCAGTCGCGCTGCTTCGGCTTTAATTTTATGCGTGGTGTTTAGAATTACAGATACTTCCATGTGTGGTCAAAAATAATTGCAACTGATTGAAAACACTTTTAATAATCAGGTGTAAATAATTTTCAATACGAAATAAAATTTCATCTATACTTTTATAAAAAAATTTTCAATGAAAAGAAATACAACTTCAATCATCACCGGTTTTTGTTTTGCAGTTTTGATTTTGTTTTCGTGCAAAAGCTCAAACACAACAGATGTAAAAGCAACTCCTGAGATGGAATCATTTATGAGTTCATTGGATGGAAAATATGAATCGGTTACAAGCGCTATTCAAAAGTTTGCAGTAAAACCTGATTTAAACACCGCTGACATGGACATGAAGGATTTACGCGACCCGATAATTATAAACGCAAGTGTCAGTGATTCGTCAACCTGTTATATAATTAAAACAAACGACGGAGCAAAAGATTGTCAGTATGAATTATGCTGGAACAACGGAAAAATTATTTCCATCACCGATAAAAGTCCGGAATAATTTCTTCTTAAAACTCAGAAGGAATTGCTGCAAGAGCAGGGCTCTTCACTTTAATAATTCCAATCCAGTTGAAAAATAAAATCACCGGATAGAGTGGATCAATCTCGTACCATTTTCTTCCAAAATTTATGGAGGATGGAAACTGATGGTGATTGTTGTGATATGATTCACCAAGCATTAAAATGTCAACACGAAATAAGTTTTTAGAAGTGTTGTTCTGAGAATAAGAAACATTACCATACTTGTGTGCGAACCAATTAATAATAGCGCCGTGAAATGGACCCATTACTATTTGTATAGGAAGTAATAAGAAGAACCAAGCTGAAGGAGCAAATATCAAATAGAAAGCAACATATGCTAACACCCATGCAATTCTTGAAAACCATGTGTGACCGAAATTATCGAGCCCTTTCCAGTTCGGTAAATTTTTTTCAAATCGCTCTTCAAAATTTATTTTCCTCTTGAATAAGTCCATGTAAACTTTGGCAGTAGTCCACATCATAGAAAAAATACTTGAAAAATATTTTGGTGAATGCGGATCTTTTTCGGTATCAGTATAAGCGTGGTGTGCACGATGCAGTATTGCATAAGTACGCGGACTCAGGTAAGATGAGCCCTGAAATACATAAGACAAAACATAAAATGTTTTTTCCCAGAATTTATTCATGGTAAATGCGCCGTGAGCTGCATAACGATGATAAAAAAACGATTGTGTGAAAAGTGAAAGGTACCAATGCAGTACGAAGAAGAGAATTATTGCTATCATGTTTTATTGTAGACGGTAATTGAACAATTAAATTGTATTCATTTAAATTTTAATGTTCCAAGTCTTCGGCAATGATAATTCATGTTAATTAGATAGTCAAAAACAGGTATCTACATACTTTACTCACGGGGTTAATGAATGCTAATTTGGAACAAACAACTTTGCCGTTACATTTGAAATCAATTATGAACGAACAAATAAGAAATCTCGAACCAAAGCAACTGTGGAACAAGTTTGCAGATTTGAATGCTGTGCCGCGCCCATCGAAAAAGGAAGAGCGCGTGATTGAGTTCATGAAAAATTTCGGGAACAGTTTAGGACTCGAAACTTTTGAAGACCCCATTCGCAATGTCATTATCAAAAAGCCGGCGACCGCCGGAATGGAAAAATATAAAACCGTGGTGTTACAGTCGCACCTCGATATGGTGCATCAGAAAAACAATGATACAAATTTCGATTTCAGCACACAGGGAATTGAAATGCTGGTGGATGGCGAATGGGTGCGCGCAATGGGAACCACTCTTGGTGCTGATAATGGAATTGGTGTGGCAACCATCATGTCAATTCTCGAAAGCAAGGACATTGCACATCCTGCCATTGAAGCATTGTTTACGATTGATGAAGAAACCGGAATGACCGGAGCGCTTGGTTTGAAAGGCGGAATACTCAGCGGCGAAATTCTGCTCAACCTTGATACAGAAGAAGAAGATGAAATTGACATTGGATGCGCCGGCGGTGTGGATGTTACAGCCACAAAAAAATACGAAGAGGAAAATACACCAAACGGTGTAACAGCTTTCACTGTTACAGTGAAGGGATTAAACGGCGGACACTCCGGAATTGAAATTCATAAAGGACTTGGCAATGCCAATAAAATTATGAACCGCCTGCTGTACAACAGCGCATCGAAATTCGGAATGCGTGTGGCGGAAATAGATGGCGGCAGTTTGCGCAATGCCATTCCGCGCGAGAGTAATGCCAAAGTGGTGGTGCCCGATAATATGGCGAATGATTTTACTGTAACACTCAACAAAATTGCTGACGAAATAAAATTCGAATTCAAAACTGTTGATCCAAAACTCAACATCAGCATAACAAAAACTGAGTTGCCGAAAAAGGTGATGAATGCCACCGACCAGAAAAATATTCTCAACGCAATTTATGCAGCGCAAAATGGTGTGTACCGCATGAGCGCTGATATTAAAGATCTGGTTGAAACATCAAACAATGTTGCGCGCGTACTCATTAAGGAAGGAAACATTTTAATTCAGTGCCTCACCCGTTCGAGTATTGAAACTTCGAAGTTTGATTTAGCTGATTCGTTACGCTCTGTGTTTGAGCTTTCGGGATGCGATGTTGCATTTGCAGGTTCGTATCCCGGCTGGACTCCGAATGTAAGTTCTCCGATTCTTGATTTGCTCGTTCATTTATATGAAAAAGAAAATAAAGAAAAACCTAAAGTAGTTGCCTGCCATGCTGGATTGGAGTGCGGAATTTTGGGCACCAATTATCCGAAGATGGATATGATTTCATTCGGACCTACTATTCGCGGTGCACATTCGCCTAACGAACGGGTGAATATTGCTTCGGTTCAGAAATTCTGGAAGTTTGTTCAGGAGATATTGAAGAATATTCCGGAAAGGAAATAATTTTTCAATTATGGTAATTTAAATTTTGAAAACAAACTTCCTGGTTTGAATTAAGCATTCAACAATTCTTTTTAAATTATTTTACAAGAAAAACTCCACTTGTTACATGAACTTCCATTATTCATCTCAGTAAATAATATTTATATCATTTATTAATATGAATTCTGCCGAATCACCAACTTATTCAATACTGGATTTGGTAAAATATTTCTTTAAACTCGGATACTCAGGTTTCGGCGGACCGGTTGCATTAGTCGGTTACATGCACCGCGATTTAGTGGAGAAAAGAAAATGGATTTCGGAAGAAGAATACAAGGAAGGATTAGCGCTCGCGCAACTCGCACCCGGACCACTCGCTGCGCAGTTGGGAATTTATCTTGGCTTTGTACATTACCGAATTATTGGCGCAACACTTTGCGGATTGGCTTTTATAATTCCATCGTTCATCATGGTGGTGTTGATTGGAATTGCGTACAAACTTTTTGGCGGATTGCCTTGGATGCAAGCAGTTTTTTATGGAGTGGGTGCTGCTGTAATTGGAATAATTGTAATGAGCAGTTACAAACTCACCATAAAATCAATAGGCAAATTCAATGTAGAATCGTTTAATACAAATTGGGTGCTGTGGTTATTGTTTGTTGTGGGAATAAGTGTAACAGTTATTACTCAATCAGAAAATGTTTTACTTTTTATTGGTGCCGGAATTTTATACATGCTGATTAAAGCACCGCCAAAATGGATGAAGGGTAGTGCAGCAAGTATTGTTTTACTATCCGGAATCGGATTCTGGGAATACGAAAATTCAACCCTGTTACAGATAGCCATCTTCTTCGCAAAAGCCGGAGCATTTGTTTTCGGAAGCGGATTAGCCATAGTTCCTTTTTTACATAGCGGAGTAGTGAATGAATATCACTGGCTTAATGAACATCAGTTTCTTGATGCTGTTGCAGTAGCCATGATTACTCCGGGACCTGTAGTTATCACAGTTGGATTTATCGGATACCTTGTAGCTGGATTTCCGGGTGCTTGTGTGGCTGCGCTTACAACTTTTTTACCTTGTTATTTATTCACTGTAATTCCTGCACCGTACTTTAAAAAAATTGCAAAGAATAAAAGTATCAAAGCTTTTGTTGATGGAATAACAGGAGCAGTAGTGGGTGCACTGGTGGGTGCCGTAATTATTATCGGGTTGCGAAGCATCATAGATTTTCCAACAGCGCTGATTGCAATTGCAACCTTGCTTGCATTAATTTATGTAAAGAAAATTCAGGAGCCGTATATCATTTTGGCTGCTTCAATTGTTGGATTGATTTTGAAAAGTGTTTTGTGAGAAAGAAATTATTGCAATAGTTTTTCTACATAACTTTCTAAATCATCTTTCCACTTTTCATGTAAATCGCCGGTGGCGGGGCCATTGATGCCGGTTTCTATTTTAACAACAATTCCCTCCCGGTTCATAATTATTAAAGTCGGGTATCCCATAATTTTATTCAACATCGGAAGCGACTCGGAAGATTTTGAAGTGAGACCTGCAAACAGAATCGGATAGGGAATTTGAAAAACTTGTTGCTCGTGTTTTAAAGTTTGCTGCACGAAACTCCAAGCATCTTTTCGTTCGTAATTGAGCATAATGATTTCTAAACCCTGCTTGTGATATTTTTTATAGAGTGGAATTAGCACCCGTGTTTCGTCCATGCAGTTCGGACACCACGAACCGCTGATTTGAACGAGCACCACTTTGTGGTCGAACTTTTCATCAGCAAGTGAAACAATTGTACTATCAGCATCAGGAAAAGAAAAGCGCAAACTCTTCCACCCAGGTTTCAGAAAAGTTAATTTGTCGGAAGCAGGTAATTCGAAATTGTTGTTTCGTTTTGCAGTCCACATTTCTTGCGAGTGCTTGCCACTCCAGAATTCTCCTTTGAGTGTACTGTCTTTTTGTATTTCTGCTACGAATAAAAAAAGATGGGCTCCATCAAATGCTGATAGAGTCATAAGTTTATCGTAAGCTCTTCCTGACAAAAATCTGAAATCGCCGGTAGTAGTAAGAAATGTTCCGGTTGCTGAATAATTATTTTGATTAAATATTCCAACTGCCACTGAACTATCAGCAGTGCCAGGGCTAAAATGACATTCCCATCTTCCACTGAAGTTTGGACGAGCATCTAAAATTTCGGGAGCTTCAATCATTGCAGAGTTGTGTGCCCGAAACTGAATGGTATAATTTCCAACCCGTGCATAGTCAATAAAAATTCCTTCGAGGTACTTAATGCCTATGTCATCATCAATGAACTTTGCTTTTATTTCTGTTTGGAAAACAGATGGGATGATAAATATTGAATCGCCTTGCTCGCGGTAACTCTGGACTGGAATTTTTTCTTCGCCATTGATGATGAAGAGTTTTTTTATTCCTGCGCTGTCTGTTACACTTAGCTCGAAAGGTAAACTGGCGGTTTGTGTTAGTTGCAAGTTGCAATGCCAGGTGCCGTTATCGAGTTTTGATTGGGCTTGGGTGGAAGGATTTATAAATAAGAAGGAGAGGAGGAGGAAATATTTATTCATGATGCGAAAATAAATTTTAACCACAGAGTTTCGCGGAGTTTAGCAAAGAGATGGATTGAGAATTATTGCCCCGCTCTTTAGAGCGGGGAATAAATAAAAAAAGAGTTAGCAAGGTTTTGTCCAACTATTTTCTTCCTGCCTTTTTGTTTTAATTATTTTGTGTGCGAATAAAAATTTTGCTTTGAAATACACGAAACAAGGCGATAAAAATCATTAGTTAAATTCTCAAAAAGTATGTTGCAGGAAATTCAGTTTCGAATAATTAGCCAGTGTTTTATTATTATTTCAATTTGCCTTTGTGCTGATAAGTTAAATGCGCAAACCACCAATTTTGATTGGGTAAAACAACTCGGAGGCAACTCAGATGAAGAAGCTTATTCTGTTGTCGTTGATGTAATCGGTAATGTTTATACCACAGGGCATTTTACAGGAACTACAGATTTTGACCCTGACAGCACCGGTGTTTACAATTTAACTTCGAATGGTTCGTATGATATTTTTATTTCAAAGTTAGATTCTGCAGGAAATTTTCTATGGGCAAAAGCAGTTGGCGGTACATCAACTGACCGTGGCGAAGCATTAACTGTTGATCAATCTTCCAATGTTTATGTAACAGGATTTTTTTCTGATACAGTTGATTTTGATCCGGGAGCTGCAGTAGCTAATCACTTTGCATTCTCAAATTTCGGAATGTTTATTTTGAAATTAGATGCAGCCGGAAATTTTATTTGGGTAAAGCAAATGGGTGGAGGAATTCCCGGAGCAGCGGAAGGAAATTCCATAGTGCTTGATGGCAACAATAATATTTACACAACCGGATTTTTTATCGCCTCTGTGGATTTTGATCCGGGCGCTGATTCAACCATACTTAATTCAAACGGCAATCAGGATATTTTTATTTTGAAATTAGATGCCGCCGGAAATTTTAATTGGGTAAAACAAGTTGGAGGCGCTGCTGAAGACAATGCTTATTCCATTGCAAACCATTCAGGAGATATTTATGTAACAGGAAAATTTATGGGGAGCTTAGTTGATTTTAATGTTGGATCAGGTGTCGATTATCTGACTGCCACAGGCACAGCGGATATTTTCCTTCTTAAACTTGACACTGCAGGTATTTATAGCTGGGCGAAGCACATCGGAAGCACATCGGTCAATACAGGTTTTGGTGTTGCAGTTGACGGTTTTGGGAATGCAGTTATTACCGGAAATTTTTATGGAACTACTGATTTTGATCCGGGTATTTCAGCTTTTGATATGACAGCCGATGCGGGCGGCGAACCATTCGTTGCTAAATATGATCAGGCAGGAAGTTTTCTTTGGGCAAAACAAATGACCGGTTCTGTTTATTACAGTGCAGGAAAAAATATTTTTGTTGACCTTCATAATGACATTTATACAATTGGTTTCTTTCAAGGCACTGTTGATTTTGACCCGGGAGTTGGAGTGGCTGATTTAACCTCTGCCGGCTCGTTGACAATTGACATCTACATTTCAAAATTAGATGACGCAGGAAATTTCAGATACGCAAAACAACTGGGCGGAACATCGTGGGATTATGGAAACAGCATTGCAATTGACAACTGGGGAAATGTATATTCTGTTGGCTCGTTTCAGGATGTAGTTGACTTCAATCAGGAGTCAGGAATTTTTATGGTTGGTCCTGCTGTTGGTTCTGATATTTATATACACAAGATGAGTCAGGATGGATTTACAGGTGTAGTGAATGCTGAAACTGATTTTGAAAACCGCTTTTATCCAAATCCTACTGATGGAAAACTTAGCATTTCAATAGGCAACCAACCATTCAGGTTTTGCTTTTATAATACATTAGGTAAACAAGTTCTTAACGGGAACAGCTCCAACTCAAATATTGCAGTTGATTTAGCTGAACTACCATCGGGCATTTATTTTTTAACAATAAACTCGAAAAGCAAATCTTTTTCAACTAAGATTATTAAAGAATAAATCTTTAATAAAATCAAACGGACAACAGCAGCACGGTGACATACCGTGCCGAGCTGAGGTAGCAAAACCGAAAAGGGCAACAATTTCTTGTTGTCCTTTTCAATAGCAATGTTCCTGATTTCTATTTTCCTTGTGGTGGGGGTATGACTCCCAACTGAACCATCATTCCATAAGCGTTGGTTGTTTGCCATTCGGCTACCACCTTTCCGTTTTTTATTTCTCGCATAAACTGCCCTGTTGCAAAAATTCTTTTTCCTGTGGCTGGTATGCTAAAGTAAACTCCTGAATTTGTCATTTCATTCGTATAATCAACGGCTACTATGTTTCCTTCTTCAATTACTCTTAGAAATTTCATATCCATATTTGTAAATCCTTTGCATAGCATTTCTTTCATAAAATAGATATACTGTTGTTTATTTATAGCTGGTTGCCCATCACCTATATAAGTAAAACTGTCGTCTAACATTGCATCTACTTTGTCCCATTGACCGTTCATTATTGCTCTTGATAATCCTAATGCAATTTCTTTGTTGGTTGATTCCATTTTTTTGTTTTGATTTTTTGTTTGTGAATAAGTTACTGTACTTGCTGTTGCTACAATTAAGAGCATGATTAAAATTGTTTTTTTCATTTTTTGTTTTTTGTTTATTGGTTAAGTGATTTTGCAAACTCTTTAATAGTGGTTGTGGGTTTTCCTAATAGCTCCCAGCTTTCTTGTGCTTTAAATTGTTCAGGGCTTTCATTTAATGCAGTCATTAGCTTAGCCACATTCCCTATTTGTGTATTGAACAGTCCAATGAA
The DNA here is from genome assembly GCA_947474435.1 of Chitinophagaceae bacterium. Classification (GTDB taxonomy): domain Bacteria; phylum Bacteroidota; class Bacteroidia; order Chitinophagales; family UBA10324; genus UBA10324. The sequence continues at coordinate 13,581 of CANJII010000051.1, forward strand.
TTTCATTAACCCCATTGGAGCTGATCCGGGCTTTAATTTTTCTTTCGAATAATTTTCAGTAAATAATTTAACTGCTTGTTTAGGATTGATGGCTTGTGTGCCTTGAATTATAAACTCTTTACTCTGTGGGTCTAACGAAAATGCTTTAGCCACTTGTTTCCCATAATCATTCCCTGATATATAGTGATTATTTATTTTCGGAGAACCTATTGTATTAATTGCATTCCCTCTCCTCATGCTTGAAAGAAAATTCTCCATAAAATTACTTGCGGAAAAAATAAAATGCGGAACGCCTGAATTTTTTATCATTTCCACTGCACTCTTTTTTTCTTTTAAATACCACCAAGCCTTCCCGTTTTCCGAATAATTTCTTATGAGAGGAGAGAGGTATCCGATTTGTTTTATTGATTGCCATTTTGCAGCATTCAATATGTTTTTTAATCCGTCTTTTTCCGGATTCCAATCAGTAGGTTTTGCATTTATCGGAATGGAGAGATTAATATAAACTGCATCTTGCCCAATGAATGCTTTGCTAATACTTTCAATATTTTTAATGTTCCCTTCTATCACTTTTAATTTTGGAAACAACTTAGAAGCTTCAATTGCATTTGTGCTGAATATGGTTACCTCGTGTCCGAAGTTTATCAGTTCCTGTACTACTGGTTTGCCAAGCATTCCGGTGCCACCTATAACCAAAACTTTCTTTTTCATAATCTGATTAAATTTTCAGGTCACAATAGTATTTAGTTCAATTACCTGAAACAATATACTACCCAAAATGAAAGCACTATACATTTGGTAAGTATGGATAGGGAAAATTACTTTTGCTGGAAATAAACTGACAATGAAACGATATAAAATAGATGGAACATTTTACTACTGCCCTGTCGATTTGACCCTTTCGGTAATTGGAGGCAGATGGAAAAGCTTAGTGTTTTGGAATTTACGCGACGGCACAAAACGGTTTGGAGAACTAAAAAAAATATTGATTGGTGTGAATGATAAAATGCTGACTCAGGTATTGCGTGAACTGGAAGCAAGTGGAATTGTAAATAGAAAAGTGCATCAGGTTGTTCCGCCAAAAGTAGAATACTCCTTAACTAAAGACGGTAAAAAATTATTGCCCGTTATGCAACAGATGTCGGATTGGGGTTCTAAGTTTGAAGTGTAACACCTTTCGGTTAACCACCGCTGAGAACGGTTTGCAACCGTGCTCCTATTAAATATTCAGGTTTGCAACCGATGTAACACTGTTACACATCAAACTTAATTCCTTGGGCAAGTGGCAATGTGCTTCCGTAATTAATCGTGTTGGTTTGACGGCGCATGTAGAGTTTCCAACTGTCGCTGCCGCTTTCGCGCCCGCCACCGGTTTCTTTTTCGCCACCGAATGCGCCACCGATTTCGGCTCCGCTGGTTCCGATGTTTACATTGGCAATGCCGCAATCGCTGCCGGCAGTGGAGAGGTATTTTTCTGCTTCGAGTATATTTTCGGTGAAGATGGCTGACGACAAACCCTGCGGAACATCGTTTTGCAAGTGAATGGCTTCGTCGAGATTTTTATATTTCATGAGGTAAAGAATGGGCGCGAAGGTTTCTTCTTTCACTATTTGCAAATTTCCTTTTACCTCAATCATGCATGGCTGCACATAGCAACCGCTTTCGTATCCCTTGCCCGACATGACACTGCCGCCGAACAAAATTTTTCCGCCTTGTGCCTGCGCAATCTGAATGGCTTCGGTGAACTGGCGCACAGCATCTTTATCGATAAGCGGACCGACATGATTATTTGAATCGAGCGGGTCGCCAATGGTGAGCTGCGAATAAACTTTCAGGAGACGCTCTTTGACCTTGCTGTAATTTTTTTCGTGAATGATTAAGCGGCGTGTACTTGTGCAACGCTGACCGGCAGTGCCCACTGCTCCGAATGCAACAGCGCGAATAGCCAAATCAAGATTTGCATTTTCGGAAATGATGATGGCATTGTTGCCGCCAAGTTCGAGAATGGTTTTTCCGAATCGCTCGCCAACAATTTTTGCCACATGGCGACCTACGCGGGTGGAACCTGTTACACTTAACAACGGAAGGCGGGGGTCTTTTAAAATTTCGTCGCCGATTTCTTTTCCGCTTCCGATGATTAATGAAAGAACTCCTTCGGGAATTTTATTGTCGCGCAAAACTTTTTCCATCAACTGATGAACTGCCACTGCGCAGATGGGAGTTTTGGAAGAGGGTTTCCATAACACCACATCGCCGCACACCAACGCGAGCATTGCATTCCAACTCCACACTGCAACGGGAAAATTAAATGCGCTGACCACGCCAACCACACCAAGCGGATGATACTGCTCGTACATGCGGTGATTGGGGCGCTCGCTGTGCATGCTCAAACCGTATAACTGGCGCGAAAGTCCGACTGCGAAATCGCAGATGTCAATCATTTCCTGCACTTCGCCCAAACCTTCCTGCAAACTTTTTCCCATCTCGTAAGAAACTAATTGTCCGAGTGGTTCTTTATAGTTGCGCAGTTCATTTCCCATCTGACGAACAATTTCGCCGCGCTTGGGGGCAGGAATCAATCGCCATTGCCTGAACGCGCTTTCTGCTGTTGTTAAAATTTTATCGAGGTCGGCTTTGGTTGCCTGTTTAACAGAACCAATCAATTGCGAATCAACCGGAGAATAGGAGTGAAGCACTTCACCGTTTGTTTTGAGCCAATCAACTCCAGTGCTTGCGCCGGAACTGAGAGATTTAAGTTTAAGTGCTTTGAGGAAAGTATGTGATGGTTTGGATTTTGATTTCTGTTTTGCAGGAGCGTCAATCATTTGAAATGGAAATTTTTAGGATGCAATATTAGGTTGAAAAGTGTTTAGACGAAAGTTTAGAATGTTTGGAAAGTTGAGAAAGTTTGGAATGTTAGAAAGTTTAAAGACAGAACAGAAATTACCTTATAGATGGTTTGACTGACAAATAAAATTTGAATTGTATTTTTGAAAGATGAAAATTTTAACTTTTGAATCTTCTTCTGAAAAGAAAATGATTTTGCTTCAGCAGGTTGCTAAAGAAATGGGAATTGAAACAAAAGAATATGATTCGCTTACTGATGAGGATATGGCTTTACCCGGGCCCAAAGTTTCGAATGAAAAATTAGAACAGTGGTTAGTAAAGGATGATGGTGATGGAGGATATAATTCTGCGCAAATGAAATCCCGTTTGAAAAAGGAATTGAAGAAAGTAGGCAAAAAGTAAAATGGAAATTTTATATAAACCGCGTGCTGCCAACGCCATATTAAAAGTTGCGGCATTTGTAGAATCAAAAAATACTACGGGTAGCGGATTGAGATGGTTTGAAAAACTGGATGAAAAAATATTTTCTGTAGCACAATCAAAAACAGGATTGCTGAAATGTAAGCATCATTCACTCGCAAAATTTGGATACCGTTGTTACGAATACAAAGGATGGATTATAGCATTCAGAATTTCAGGAGATGTATTTGAAGTATGCAGATTTATCTGGGCTGCAAGATTATCGTGAGTTACTTTATTAATTTCTTCAAAAGATTTTCGCACTCCATCAGTCTCGTTCTTGAAAACTCGTGTTGCGGATTGTATTGAAGCGCTGTTTCAAAATACTTTTTCGCCTCAGTGTAATTTTTCTTCTGCATTTCAATCACTCCTGCGTTTGCATACGCTTCTACATAATCAGGTTTGAATTTTATTGCCTTGATATAATATTCTAAAGCAGAATCATAATTATTCAGTTGGAAGAAATGATTGCCTTCATTCAAATAAGTGTTTGCAAGATTGCTTGCTGCTAATTGATGTGTTGGTTGAAGTGCTAATGTTTTATTGAAATAAAATTCTGCTGAATCAAATTTTTGTAATGCGAAATAAATAGTACCGATATTATTGTAAGCATCCGCATAAGTTGAATCGAGTTCTAATTGTTTTCTGAAAACTATTAAGGCAGAATCTTCTTTCTTGTCAGTATGAAGTTTCGCTCCCTTTTTCTGTAACACTCCGATCAGGTTGGTTTTGGCCATTGCAAAATCTTTAACCCCAATTGATTTCTGGTAATAATACTCTGAACTGTCAGTATCGTTTATCAGGTTGTAATAAGCTCCGAGGTGGTTATATAGATCTGCAGTTGCGTAAACTGCTATTCCTCTTTTGAATAAATGAAAAGCGCTGTCGAGTTTTTCTTTTTTGATGGTTTCATCTTTTGAAGTATCGGCTTCGGTCATCAGGATGGAACCATAATTCAGAGTTGCTTTCACGCTGTTCGGAACCTTTGGTTCATCAGCAGCGAAAATTGATTTATTGCTTTTCCAATCGAAATTTCTTTCGAAAGTTTCAAATGAATAGAAA
>CANJII010000052.1 GCA_947474435.1 Chitinophagaceae bacterium
AATTGCTTTATAGCCAGCGCCACTTTATCGCGCACATCATTGGCAGCAGTTTCCAGATCAGAACCTAAATTAAACTCCACAGTTATTGTACTCTGCCCTTGTGTGCTTGTTGAAGAAAGCGAGCGGATTCCCTGCACACCATTAATGGCTTTCTCCAGCGGCTCTGTAATTTGCGATTCTATCACTTCAGCATCGGCACCTGTATAAACTGTCTTTACTGTAATAACCGGCGGATCAATGGCAGGATATTCACGCACTCCTAAAAACTTAAATCCGATAAGACCAAATACAATAATTGTAATGGAACATACCGTTGCAAAAACCGGTCGCCGCAGACTGATGGAAGGCAGACTCATAGCTTATTGAACAGCGTTTTTTGACGGTAAACTTTTAACAGGGTTTCCGTTTTTCACTGCAAGAATTCCGCTGGTGATAACAGAATCGCCAATGGAAATTCCGCTGGTAATTTGTATGGTGCTGTCGTTTCTTATTCCGGTAGTAACAGGAATTGAAATTGCTTTTCCGTTCTTAATAATAAAAACAGATTGCTGATTTTGTTTTGCCACCAGCGATTGATTGGGCACCAGAATGGCATCGTCAATAGTTTCAAGTGTAACAACAATGTGTGCGAATGCTCCCGGAATTAATTTGCCACCCGGGTTTGCACAAAGTGCTCTGAATTTTATGGTGCCTGTTGATGCATTCACCACCGGTTCTGCAGCATAAGTTTTTGCTGTGAAAGTATCGAGCACTCCTTCAACAGTGAAAGTGATGGTTGCATCTTTTGAAATCAGTGATGCATATTTTTCAGGAATGAAAAAATCAATTTTCACCGGATTGATTTGTTGCAGCGTGGTGATAGAAGTTCCGGTAGCGAGATAACTGCCCACACTGATATTTCGTAATCCGATTACTCCATCAAACGGGGCTTTTATTTCAGTTTTATTTATTTGCGATTGAATTGTTTCAATGTCTGCTTTTATGCCGTTCAGTGTGTTTAATGCATTTTCATATTCTGATTGACTGATACCGTTAATCAGCAACAATTGATGTTGTCGCACTTCTTCAGCATCAGCATTTTTTTGCGCCGATTGTAATTTTTTCAATTGCGCAAGCAAATCATCATCATTCAATTTCATCAGCATTTGCCCTTGCTTAACAGATGCGCCTTCGGTAAAAAATATTTTCACCACCCGACCCTGTGCTTCATTTTTTATTTCAACCGATTCGTTCGCTAAAATATTTCCACTGGTAAAAAACTCATTCTTCAATTCAGCCGGGGTTGCAACCATCATGTTCACTGCTAAAACAGATTTTTTTCCTGCTGCGGAAGAATTGCTTTCTGCTGTTTTATCTGTCAGGAAATTTATTTTAATAAACACCAATGCAGCGATAACAAAGGCTATAATTATCATCCACAAAAAATTCTTCATTGGTATCTGTTTTTTCGGTTCAACTGCAAATCAAAGCAATCATATTCAAACAGAATTGTATCCTTTGAAATAAACTGATCAAAAAAACTTTTTTTGGTTCAATTGTATGATACCCGGCTACTGAGTTAAAATATACTGAAGACTTTGTTCTTCAATTTTTTAAAGAAAGTTGGATAGTAACTGTTGTTTTAAAAAGAGTAATAGCAACCAAAGGATTAACCGAATGATTTTAAAAATCGTTGGTTAAAATCAAACCCGTTTTTAATTAAACTAATTAAAAACTATTTTGAAAGTAATTCATAGAAATTATTCCTGCATTCCCTTGCCCGTGTCTTCAGCGGCAAGTGGTTTGAGCAGAGCGGGTCTTGGACACCGCACCTTGAAGTCGGAGTCAAGGGTGCTTTAACGCTAAATTGTTTGTAGTCTGTTTCATCTCTCATTTTATTGCTTAATGAATTTAACATTGCTCACCTCACTCTTTGTTCGCACTTGCAAGAGATAAATACCTTGTGGCAATAGTTCAATATTTAATTCAACTTCATTTTTAAGAGTTACATAATTTGTGTTTTGCATTATTTGCCCAAGCAAATTAGTAACCCTTATCTCTTTTATATTTTCTGTGGTAACAGTTACAGTTTCTGTTGCGGGGTTAGGATAGATTTCTATTCTCAAATCATCATCTTTTATTTCACTTATACCTGTTGTATCAATTAAAAAAGTATCTGGATAATCCATTAACCTCACAATTCCCGGTACAATATTTCCATCAATTTCATATCCTAAACCACCTGCATATAGAATGCTATCATAAACTGCAAAAGCAAAAGTTTCTCCTTCCAATCCGCTACCGACAGGTGCCCATGTGGTGTTTTTCCATTTTGCGATATAATGGGTTCCCAAAACTCCTCCGGCTGATTGAAATGAGCCGCCAACATACAGAGTACTATCCCAACTGAAAACGCTGTTGGGTGTTCCTTGCAGACCGCTTCCTAAAGTGAACCAATTATTTCCATTGTACCCGATTATTCTGTTTGCTGTAACTGTTTGAGAACTATTATGTGAGATATATCCTGCAATAATCAAGCTGCCGTTATACGAACAAATTGCATTTAGTTGGGCTACGAGTGTTGGTGCTAATGTATCAATTACCCCCCCCCCCCCACATCGCTCCATGTAGTATCATTCCACGCGGCAACGCTGTGAACAGATTGCCCACCTGCCTGGTCAAATGAACCACCAACAATCAGTTTATCATTCCAGACACACATCGCGGTTACATGGCCGGGGAATTGCGTACACCATATACCACTGCCCAACGCACTCCAACTGGTGCCATCATAACATGCAATGAAACTGGCAGGCATGCCATTAACCTGAGTGAAATCACCACCCACATAGAGTTTGTTGTGGTAAAGACATAAACAGCGTATTGAACTATTAAAATTCACTAAATTCTGCCAGTTGTTACCACCTGTATTATAAAAAATGCCAGCATTATTTTGTGTTGAAGATGAAATAAATAACATATTTTGAAAAAATATTAGCAATTTTGTTGAAGGATTGGAATTAAAGCTTGTATTGGTTGACCAGTTATTTCCATTCCAACTTGCAATTCCATCGCACCCTATTGAATTGTCAACCATATTAAAATTACCACCGGAATAAAGCAAGTTGTTCACTGAATCAACTGCAAAGGAAATAACTGCATCACCTGTCCCAATATTTCCTATTCCACCCTTAACACGATGCCAATACTGCTGAGCATTGGAATGAAAAATGAAAAATAAGGAGCAAAAGATTTTTTTTCATTGCTTTCTACTTTTGAATAATTATTGATGAATTTAAATTGAATTGTGATGTAACGATAGAAATTAAGTAAATGCCATCAGGTAATTGATGCTTTATGTCAATTGTTGAATTGCCCTTGTTTAACTTAATATTTTTTTTGTAGGTTGTTGGTGTTCCTTTTTCCCTCCAACAAACATAACCACTCTACGCTCGTGCGAGGTGTTTTCACCTGCACGATTTTTAGTTCTGACCAGTATTTCATCTATCATTTTTTTATTGCTTGATGAACATCACATTCCTGTTCCCGAAATTAGTGCATCCTGTTTTACAAACTAATTTCTTCACAGCAAATGCTTTGTTGTTACACACTGCACTGCAGCTGACACAGATTTAATGCGAGCTATTCTTCTTCCGCAACCTGATATTAATAAGCTCTACGCTAAGTGAAAAGAGTACTGCCACATAAATAAATGCTTTGTTAATGTGTATATCCAACCCTTCCATAATCAATGTAAATCCAATCAGAATGAGGAAAGCAAGCGCCAACATCTGCAGCGTGGGATGTTTATTTATTACATTGCTGATAGCTCCACTGAACTGCATCATGATTAAGATGGATATGATTACAGCAATTATCATCACCAAAATTAATTGGGTTAATCCGACAGCCGTTAAAATTGAATCGAAAGAAAAAACCATGTCAACCAATACGATTTGCATTATAACCGGCCAGAATTTGCTTTTTACTTTTACTTCCTTTTCGTTGTGAATACCTTCCACCTTTCCATGAATTTCGGAGGTTGATTTTGCAAGAAGAAAAAATCCACCGATTATCAGAATCAAATCTTTCCCGCTGATTCCTGCGCCGTCTGCAGCATTAGCTACTCCCATACTTTGCAACAACGATTCAATCGGAAGAGTAAATATTGGAGCCGTTAACCCGATTATTATGGATAAAAACATTAATAATATTATTCGCATAACAAGTGCAAGAGCTAACCCAACCAATCTTGCTTTTCGCTGTTTTGCAACCGGCAGTTTACCTGCTACAATGGAAATAAAAATAATATTATCAACTCCTAAAACTATTTCCAGAAATGTAAGAGTCAATAAACTGATCCAGGTGCTTGCTTCAGAAAAAATGTGATAATCAAAATTCATGTGGCGAAAATAAAAGAATGATTCTGGTATGAAACAATTAAACAGGATTTTTCAAAACCAGTTAACCTTGCATAAAAAACCACAGCAGTTTGAATTGTTGTATTAATAATTTGCTTGTTTAATTTCAGCCAGTCAAATTAATTCTCCATGAAAAAAATACTTTTTGCAGCTGTTGCATTTTTATATCTGACCAGATTTTCATATGCTCAACCCGTAATGATTGGTGAATTTACCGAAGCCACGCTCAATGCCATTCAACACAACCAACAAAAACAGATACGGGCAACAACCGAACGAAGCGACACCATTGACTTGCTTCATTTTACTATCCATTTAACAGTAGGCGATGGTTTCAATCAAAACATTGGCGGGTTTTCAATTGTTGATTTCAAATCAAAAATGAATAATGTGAATCAGATATATCTTGATCTGATGAAGATGAATGTTGATTCAATCGTTCAGAATAATCAATTGCTCTCTTTCTCCTATGCTGACTCAGTCATATTGAAAATCAACCTGCTGAACACAATGATGTTGAACGATTCTTCTTCGCTCACAATTTACTATCATGGGCATCCTTACAATGATGGAACATTCGGCGGAGTTTATTTCAATGGCGATTTTGCGTTTAATGTTGGAATGAGCTTGTATGAAATTCCTCACAATGTGGGGCGCACCTGGCATCCGTGTTACGATAATTTTGTTGAGCGGGCTTCGTATGAATTTTACATTTCCTGCGATTCGGCCCGAATGGCATTGTGCAACGGCGTGTTGATTGATTCTGTGCAAAACAACAATGGAACTGTTACCTGGCATTGGAAACAAAATGAAACTGTTCCAACATTTATTACCGGTTTTGCTGTAAGCAAATTTGCACCGGTGCATTGGAATTTTGCCGGTTTGAATGGAAATATTCCTGTTGTGCTTGGTGCAATTGCAGCCGATACAACAGCCATGAAAAATTCATTTGTTCACCTGCACGATTGTTTTGATATTTTCGAACAACACTGGGGTCCCTATGTATGGAACAAAATTGGTTTTAATAATTTACCCTTTGGTTCGGGAGCAATGGAACACGCAGGAAGCATAGTGTATCCTTCATTTGCTTGCGGAGGCAACATTGTATATGAAGATTTAATGGCACATGAATTAGCGCATCATTGGTTTGGGAATGAAGCTACCCCATTTGATGCAACTGAAATATGGTTGAAGGAAGGATGGGCTGTTTTTTCTGAGTTTCTTTTTTTTGAAGGTGAATATGGTTCATCAATTTATAAAGATAAAGTTGCCGAAAATCATGAAATTGCTTTGCATTATGATCATGTTTTTGATAACGGATATCAACCACTATCGCCAATGCCACTCTACACAACTTTTGGAAGAACCACCTACACAAAATCAGCCGACATTGTACATACACTTCGTACTTATATGGGTGATTCATTATTCTTTGGTTGTTTAAAAAGTTTTGTCGCAGCTCATTCATTTCAGAATTACACCACCACAGAGTTGCGCGACTATCTTGCCACTTGTTCAGGATTAAACTTATCAGATTTTTTTACCGATTGGGTTTTTGCACCCGGGTTTCCGCATTTTTCTGTTGATTCGTTTGATGTGAGTGCAAATGGAAATGGATGGTACCATGTAGCGGTTACCATTCGTCAGAAATTAAATAATGCTCCTCATTTTTATAATCATGTTCCGCTTGAAATAACTTTTATGAGTAATGACATGAATTCAGTAACCGAACAACTTGAAGCTGGTGGACCATGCACAGTTTATGAAACAGATCTTCCTTTTAATCCTTCGTTTGTTTGTGCTGATCTGAATAATAAAATTACAGATGCTATATCGGATGAATTTGCAACCTTATATACCACAGGTTTTCACAACTTTGTAATGGGTAAAATGAATTTGAATGTTACAAGCATTACTGATTCAGCATTTATCAGAATCGAACATAATTTTGTTTGCCCTGATCCAATAAAAAATACAATCCCGAATCTGCATCTGTCGCAAGAAAGATATTGGAAGGTAGATGGAGTATTTAATTCAGGATTTGACACTAAAGCAATAATTTTTTACAATGGATCTAACCCTCCTCCCACTACTTACAACGGAGCCTATCTCGACAGAAGATTAATTACTAATGCAGAAGACAGTTTGCGATTATTATATCGTTCTTCCACTTCATCTGATTGGCAAATTGAACCTGATATTATTATAAATTATTCAGGCAGCCATACCGACAATGTTGGAAATATTACAATAAACCATTTAAAAAAGGGAGAATATGCTTTGGCAATTTATCAGGCAAATAAAATTGATTCAATTATTACTCCGGTTACTCCGGCCTGCCAAACCATTGTTGTACAAAAAGATATTCCTGTATTAAAAAATAATTTAGTTGTGTATCCAAATCCTACTCAAAATAATTTTACCATTGAAGGAAGTATTTTAAAAGATTGCTCACTTGAAATATTTAATTTAACGGGACAAAAAATTTATTCTGAAAAACTGAATAAAGGATTTATTTATAAATCAATTGATACAAAAAACTTTTCAAGTGGTATTTTAATCGTGAGTGTTTCTGATGGATTTCAGAAAATAATATTGCAAAAAGAAATTGTAATAAAGTAAGGCAGCCGAATTTGCTGCAACTGAAAATCATTTTTTACCATCAACATTTTTATAGAATAATTCAGTGAGTCGCTTTGTTTCAGAGTGATTGAAATGTTTTTCACCAATTGATTTTACCCAACGAATTCCTTTCGATATATTGGTGAGAAATAATTCATCTGCATTTTGTATTTCATTAATTGACACAGCCCGTTCCTCCACTGCAATATTATTTTGTCTTGCAAAAGCAATCAGGTTTTTACGAACCACACCGCCAATACATGCTTCAGTTAATGCAGGAGTAATGAGTTTGTTTTCTTTCCATAAAAACAGATTGGAAGAAGTTGCATCAGCGATATTTCCCTTTGAATTTAATATCAGTGCATCGTCCAGCATATTATCTCGCTTCCATCGCGAGGCCATAACATATACCTGCGAATTGCATGTTTTGTAATTCATTGCCGGATTAAAATCTTTTTTCCATTCATTATAAAAACCAATTGAAATTCCATTTTCGTTCCAGATAAAACTATCAACAGAAGATTCAAAGCTTTCAATAAAAAATTCAATCTGATCATTTACCGGTTCATATAGACCTGCATCAGCCCGGTAAACCTGAATGCGAATAATTGCATCACCGGAAACATTATTTGCAATAAGTAATTCAGTAATGAGGTTGAAAAAATAAGCGGGAGAAAAATTTTCAGGAACAGCAAATCCCAAAGCTTTCATTCCATTTAATAATCTCTCCAAATGGTCTTCGAAAAATAAAATGATTGGCCTGGTTGGCAACCGATTAACTTTTACTCTCATTCCTTCAAACAATCCGTCGCCATATCGCAATGCTCTGTTTGTTGAAATAAAATGTGGCTGGTTGCCAGAAACGATATTCCCGTTTAATAAAATAAAAGGATGCTTCATAAATTATTTACAATGCAACTTGATATCATTATATGCATCATTACTTCCCAATTCACCTGCCTTACTTAAATCCAGGCAACCGGCATCCAAATCTCCTTTACCTATTTCCGATAATCCTTTGAGATGATAGGCTGTTGCATAATCTGGTTTCATTTTTATAACGGTGTTATAGCTGCCTACTGCCTCGTCCCATTTTTTTATTTCGGCGTAGGCAAGTCCCCTGGTTATATAAGTATCAATCAGTTTTTGAAAATAAATTTGATTTTTTCCTTTAGAACTTTCATACGCTCCCGAATACATTTCAATTGCTAAATCATAATCACTTATGGCACCACGGTTATCATATAACTTCACTTTATAAAAACCCCGATAATAAAGGGCCTCGGCACTGCTGACAGATTTGAATTTATCCAGGTTTAAAAACTTTGTGTAATCCTGAACGGCCTGAATGTATTTGTCAGTTTCTCCCAAACAAAAAGCCCGATAGAAATAACAATATTTTAAATTTAAATAGGTGGTATCAGTCATCACTTTTGAAAAATCTGCAATAGCATTCTGGTAATTCTGCATTTTAAAATTCACCAATCCACGCTGATAAAAAGATTCGCTGCACCATTGGCTCAAACAATTATCAAGTGATATATAAATATCCAAATCATGCAATGCTCCTGCAAAATCATTTATTCCTGATTTTGCTTTTGCTCTGTATAAGAACGAAAGTTTATACTCATCAGTTGCCGGAAAATTTTCTATAATTTTTGTAAAAAAAATAATTGCTGTGTCATATTTATTCGCATATAAATAATTGTTCGCCGAATCCATTTCTAATACCTGTGGTTTTACTTTTAAAGAATCTCCAATGGTTATGACTGTTTCACCATTACCTGAATCAATTTGTTTTAATGAATCAATCTTGGTTGAATCAGAATAAAAACTCAACTCTTCGTTTTTTTTCTTTTTTTTCTTTTTCGGTATGGAATCCAGAACAAACAAATTTTCGGTGTCCGAATTACTTCCAATTTCATTTTCAGAATCTAAATTTCTTGTTCTTAACACACTTCTTTTTCTTGGAATAGTATCAGATGGACAAGAAGAATTATCTGCTAACAACAATGTATAATCAGCAGTGGATTCACTCAATACCTTCTCAACTTTTTTCTTCTTTTTATTATTTGTATTTGAAAATTGTTCAACTGGTTTTTGTTGTGAAGCATCAAGCCGTTTTTCAAACCGGGAAAATAAATCCTGTGCATCTGAGTTGCTGTAAACACAAATGAATAGTCCTGCTATTAAAAATAATTTGTTCAGTAATTTCATATTACTCCATCCAACTGAGGAAATAATTTTTGTCTTCAATACCTAAAGCAGCTTCGGTTAACATCAACGGATGAAAAGTATCAATCATAACAGCCAACTCTTTTGTTTCTTTTGCTCCGATACTTTTTTCAACTGTACCCGGATGCGGACCATGTGGAATTCCACCGGGGTGCAAAGAAAACATTCCGCGTTCAACATGCTTGCGGCTCATAAAATCGCCGGCTACATAATACAGTAATTCATCAGAATCAACATTACTGTGATTGTATGGTGCAGGAACTGACAGCGGATGATAATCATACAGTCGTGGTACAAATGAACACACAACATAATTGTGCCCTTCAAAAGTCTGGTGAATTGGAGGCGGCATATGCAGGCGACCGGTAATGGGTTCGTAATCGTGAATGCTGAATGCCCACGGATAAGTATAACCATCCCAACCAACCACATCAAACGGATGATAAGCATAATGATATGGATACATCATTCCTTTCTTTTTTATGTAAACTAAAAAATCACCTTTCTCATCGTGAGTTTCCAATTCAGTCGGTACTTTAATATCGCGCTCGCAGTAAGGTGAATGTTCCAACAACTGCCCTACTTCATTTAAATATCTTTTGGGTGGACGAATGGCAGAGAAAGATTCCATCACCAACAACCGGTTGTTCTCGTCTTTAAATTCCAGTTGATAAATAGTGCCGCGTGGAATAACTATGTAATCGCCATACACGAAATCAATTTTGCCATACATGGTGTGAATGGTTCCGCTTCCCTCATGAATAAAAATCAGTTCATCTGCTTCACCATTTTTATAAAAGTGGTCCGTCATGCTTTTTTTCGGAGCCGCAACTGCGATTGTAACATCATTATTCAGCATCAACACTTTTCGTGAAGGAAGATACTGATCAACAGGTGCTACATTGAATCCAAGAAAACTCCGATTCTGCAAATGTTTTTGCATGGCAATTTTTGGTTCTACACTGAAAGGTTCATCAATTCCGCTGATAACTGTTGGCGGATGATTGTGATACAATAATGAATAGATACTTGAAAATCCTTCGGTAGAAAAAAGTTGTTCTGAATATAATGAACCATCTGTCTTCCGAAATTGAGTGTGTCGTTTGGCGGGAATTTTTCCCATGCGCATGTAAAAAGGCATCCGGTACAATTTAGCCCGTAAATGTATAAAGCAGATTGAAAGTCAATGATTATTTGACTGTGAAAATATTTTAGTCAATTCCCTGCTGAACTGGAATTACCTGACGATTAATTTTTTGATTGATTTTTCAAAATTGTTTTGAACAGAAACAATGTATGTTCCTGCTGTAAGAAAACTTATATCAATGATTTCCTTATCGTTATTCAAATTCCTATCAAAAATAATCTGACCAAAAACATTTTCAATTTTCAAATAAAAAGTATTGAAAAATTCTTCAGAATTCTTAATTAATATATTTCCATCAGCAGGATTGGGATATATTTCAAAAGAAGATATTAATACAATTTCAGAAATTCCGATGCCTTCAATTTCATAACAGGAAGTAGTGATGTTGCATCCGTATTGCGAAATTTCAACAGCATAATTCCCATTGGAAGATGCAGTAAAATTTTGATTGGTCGCACCGGAAATATCTGAAAAATCATCGTCACAATTCACCCACTGATAATTTGCATTGCTTTGAACAGCTGTAATGGTGTTGCCTGAAATTGTTGCAGCAGTATCTAAATTAATAACAGTAATGTTTACTGAATCAACAGCGGTGCATGATGACCCAGTAACTGTAACGGCATAAACTGATTCGCCATTGGCAAGTATTGTTGAATCAGTGGAACCATTTGACCAGAGATATGTGAGTGAATCACTTGCGCCAACATAAGTTTTAAAAACCATATCCATACCGGTAGCATATGTTCCTGAAGGGTCGGTGATAAATAATTCGCCATCTCCATAAGTTCCCGGATTTTGAACCTGGACTCCATATGGATAAGGCATACCTGCTCCGGGAATAAATTGAAATGTATATGCGGTGCCTGCTGTTATGGAAGTGTTTTCAAAAAAAGTTATCATACAATTTCCGGATGGACAATTCACATTTACATTTTGTGTGTTCAGTAATGTTCCGGTTATTCCATTGCCGGCATAAAGATTTACAACTCCAACACCACTGATGTAGTTGAAGAAACCCATGTCAATTTGTAAAAGTGTTCCTGTAATTCCAGCAACAAAAGTTTGAAATTCAGATCGGTCGGTACCTGTGAGTGCGCTCATGCCACCGTTATAATTTGTTTGCTCCTGATCAATAACCGAAGTGGAATTTTGAAATGAAGTATTTGTATGTAACAATATATAACTGCCAATGCACATGGTATCAGTTCCTTCAGGAATGATTGTGACGGTGCATTGTGATTTTGCTGTGAATGAAAACACCAACAGACCAAGTACGATGAGTAAACTTTTCATTTTTTTCATTTTATTTTTAATCAAAACTCAGGTAAAATTTATTTGTTAATTATGATTGAACTCATTTTCATCAGAAAAGAATTTCAGATTACATGTCAGTAACGGATTATTTTTTTTGTTGAAAATTTATTTTGGTTTTGAATAGCGAGAACATAAAATCCTGAAGAGAGAAAACTGATGTCAACATTTTCGGAACCTGCACTTAATTTTTTGTCTAAAACAATTCTTCCTGATGCATCTGCAATTTTTATTTGAAAAACAGATGACGAATAAATTGTAATAGAAGAATTTGAACATTGGATTTGTAATTCCTCTTTGCAATTGTTGGCGTTAACTGCAATAACATTTGAATAAGTGAAAGCACCGTCAATATCAACCTGCCTCAATCGGTAATAATTTATTCCATCAGCACTGTTGCTATCGTCCAATGAATAAACATGTTCAATAATGCTATATCCCATGCTTTCAACTGTTCCGATTTTATGATAATTGATTGCATCAGCACTTCGTTGCACTTCAAAATAACCACTGTTTGTTTCGCTTGCAGTTGTCCAATGCAAATGATTTACACAGGTACCATTTACACCTGAAAAATCAACGAGTTCCACACCAAGAGAAACTGCCTGACTCAGGTATTTTACAAAAAAAGTATTGTCGGGATTTGATGGTGCGTTCAAAT
This sequence comes from Chitinophagaceae bacterium, assembly GCA_947474435.1. Lineage (GTDB taxonomy): Bacteria > Bacteroidota > Bacteroidia > Chitinophagales > UBA10324 > UBA10324. The sequence goes on from CANJII010000052.1 coordinate 12,380, forward strand.
TATAAACTCCTGCTCCGGGGTCAAAATCAACTGTGCCGGTTCCAAACGGACCATTAAAAATTCCTGAATAATAAATGTGCCCTGATGGATCGGTAGTGAGCGATGCTTTATAAGCCATGACACTGCAATAACATTGATGACCAAAAACACCTGCCCATAAATAATTTCCGGTGGCATCATACTTTCCTAAAATATTATATGTAGGCGGAGGCAAATTTGATGGAACATTAAGATTGGCAACACCAACTCCCGGGTCCATATCTATTGGCGAACCAAATCCGTTTCCATAATATCCGGCAATGAAAATGTTTCCGGCTGCATCCAGCGTAATATCCATGCTGTAAAAATTCAGCGGCAATTGTTTTGCCCAAACAAAATTTCCGCCCGCATTGTATTTTCCATAAAACAATGCACTGCTTGCTGTTGTCAGGTTTACAACCGCAGCACTTTGATCAAAGTCAACTGTGCTTGCAAAAATTCCGGTTACTAAAATATTTCCGGTTGCATCGGCTTTCAGCGCAGAGCCCCCATCAGTGCCTGTTCCACCAAATTTGTTTGACCATAAATAATTTCCATTGGCATCGTACTTTGAAATAAAAATATCAGAACCTCCTGATGAAACAAGATTTACAACCGAAACACCAGGATCAAAATCAGCAGTGCCGGAAAAATTTCCGGTTAAATAAATATTACCTGAATTATCAAATGCAATGTCGCGAACATCATCAGCCAAGGCTCCACCAATTTGTTTTGTCCATTGAAAAATGCCACTTGAATTATACTTGGCAATAAAAATATCTGCTGCACCAACCGAAGTTAAGTTCGTAATTCCAGCAGCAGGATCAAAATCAACGGAGGCTGAAAAATTCCCAATTAAAAAAACATTTCCGGTTGCATCGGTGCTAATTTCAATTCCTCTGTCGTCGCCGGTGGAGCCCAATTGTTTTGCCCACAAATAATTTCCATTCGCATCATACTTCGCAAAATAAATATCATTTCCTCCTGCTGAATTCAGGTAAGCTGTTCCGGCATTGGGATCAAAATCCTGATTGGTTCCAGAAAAATATCCGGTGATAAAAACATTATTGCTTGCATCAATGGTAATTCCACCGCCACCATACGACGCAGTAATCGGAATATTTTTCGCCCACAAATAATTCCCATTGATATCATACTTGGCTATGTAAACATTGCAACCATAAGGCACAGGAGTAATGTTTGCCACACCAACTCCTGGGTCAAAATCAACAGTGCCGAAAAACATTCCGGTGATAAATACATTACCCGCTGCATCCACCACCATACCGCGCTGTATGCTTTCAACAGTTCCCGGAATGGTGTTGGCCCAGTTAAAAGTTGGTGGTTGCGGGAAAGAAATTGTACTGATAAAAAGAAATATCAGCGCTATGAAATTTGTTTTCATTTTAAATTGATTTTTGATTTATTGCTTCAACACTTTTATTACTTTGTTTATCTTACCATCTGTTTCAAATTGCATCAGATAAATCCCATTATTCAAATCGGAAAAATTCAACACGCTGCCTGCTTCATTCATTTCTGTTCTGCGCACCAGTCTTCCGCTTACATCAAAAACTGAAACAACAGCAGGAATATTTTCTTCCGGAATTTGAAAGGAAACAGTATTGGTAAATGGGTTTGGAAAAACTGAAATTGAATTGGCACTAATAACCTGTGGTTTGCCTTCACCTTCTTTCCGTGCGAACGGAAATGAGTCTGTCCATATATCCACTCGCTTTGAAATGATACTGTAAACCGGATAAGAGCTCAGTACTTCAGCACCACCGGCAAACATTGCTTTATTGCCATATGAAACAGCAGCCATATAAATTCTTGGTCGCGATAAATATTCAACCGACCATGTGTAGGTGGTTAAATCCAGTACTTCAATCCGGTTGGTTCCAACATTGCCCCAAGTAACATTTCCACCTGCAAATAATATTCGTTGCGGTGTTTGTGCAACTGCCATGTTCATTCTCGGAGATGAAATAGAAATGTAACTAATTGTATTTGTGGTTGCATCATAAATTTCCACTCGGTTGGTTAAAGCTCCACTATTACTTATTGTACCGCCGGCGAGATAAACTTTAGATCCAGAAGTTGCCGCTGCTATTCCGTACTTTGTTTCTGACATATTAAGCGTGCTCCATGTATTAGTTGAAGCATCATATATGTCAATTACTTTCGAATAGGTTCCGTTTGCATTTCTTCCCCCGGCAAATAAAACTTTATTGCCAACAACTGCCGCAGTTATCAGCTCACGACTGGTTGAAAGTAATGCGGTGCTCCACAAACCGGTTGCATCATCATAGATGTCAACTTTGTTGCTGGTAGTATAAATTCCGTTGGAGATATTACCTGCTGCTCCACCTGCAAAAATTACTTTGCTTCCAACAACAGCCACCGCCATGGCAGTTCTTGCCTGCGATAAATTATGCGTGGTGCGTACTCCTGTAGTTACATCAAAAATATCTACCCGATTAGAATAATTTAAAATTTGCCTTCCACCCGCAAAAAACACTTTGTTTCCAACTGCTGCCGATGCGCCAACAATTCTTGCATTGGAAAGTGTTTTAGTACTCCATGAGCTGGTAGCTGATTTATAAATATCGACATTATTAAAAAAGTTGTAAGACGAAGTGGCAATGAACCCTCCACCTCCGAAGTAACTTACTCCGTTTGCAGTTGCAGCACTTACACTTGGGCGTGGAACAGGCATGTTCTTTATGCTCCATGTTCCATTGGAAAAATCATAAATTTCATAAGCAGCGGAAGAAGCGAAAAAAGCTTTGCTTCCGTTTTGTGTGGTGGTTAAACCCCAGTTTGGAGTTGACAAAGAATCGATGCTCCACTGGGCTGAAGCTGATGATATATAAACCAAGAATGCTGTTATTATTAAAAGTGTTTTTTTCATGATGAATTTTATTTTGATTGAAAAGATTGTTGTGAATTGATTTTTAAAAACCTGCTGAAATGAATTTTGAATAAAAAATGAATTGAATTAATCAATCGTATGATTAATTAATTAGGATAGAATGATGTGTTCCGACTAAGCAGACACACTTCTCCTGATAATAATATTAAGAAACAGAAGGTGGATGAAATACACCCGATGAGAATTGATTATCGGGGCTATAAAAGTGAAATTGAAAATATACTTGATTTGAATAATTAACTAACCCGATTGCGGAATGAGACATCCCTTCATTTACCAACTCATCCATTGCAGCAATGTGCGAGTGGTGATGCATTGGTAAGTTACTGTGATTTACAGGGTCTGATTGTTCGTGCTTATTATTTAAATAATGCAATTTCAAAAAATCAACAAATGAAATTCCCTGTGTTTCAGTTTGTTTGTGTAACTGATAATGCTGAATGAGTGATGGCAGAAACGATAATTCAAAAATGCTGTCGCCGGGAAGTAAACTCCCCATGAATAAATACCATGAAAGAAAAAAAGCTATTACTCTTTTCACAATGGCTAAATTATTTCATGAAATTCAAATGAGAGTTACCATTGGTTAAATTTCGCTGATGATTTATATCAGTTTACCACTTGGTATAAAAAAATCACGAATTCACGAAGTACATATCAATCTCGCCTTTATTCTTCGCCTGTATTTTTCCACGATGAACGCAATTGAATTTATTTTTTATCAGTTCATAAGTGCTTCCTGAAATATTTACTTTACCAATTTCACCGCTGCTTTCCATTCGTGAAGCGGTATTAACTGCATCGCCCCAGATATCATAGGCGAATTTTTTAGTGCCCACAACCCCAGCTACAACAGGTCCGGAATGAACGCCAAGCCGCAATTCAAAATAAATCTGATTTTTTGCTTGTTTTTCTTTTTTATTTTTTTCTATGTAAGCCTGCATTTCCAATCCGGCTTTAATAATATCTTCAGCATGAGTTGTTTTCTCTACCGGCAATCCGGAAGCGCACATGTATGCATCTCCAATTGTTTTTATTTTTTCAATTCCATACTTTGTAATGATTGCATCAAACGCACTGAAACAATTATCAATTTCTTTAACCAATTCTTCAGGGCTTAATAGCTCGCTCGCCTGCGTAAAATTTTTAAAATCAGTAAACATCACTGATACCATATCGAATTTTTTTGCCTTGGCAGTTCCGGTTTGTTTTAATTCTTCAGCAGTTTCTTCCGGTAAAATATTCAATAGTAATTCATCACTTCTTTTTTTTCCGATTTTAATTTTATTCCTCTGGCGAAAAAAGATTCCTGCAAAAATCAACACAACCGCAAATCCTCCAATGAAACCATTGCGCACTAATTTCTGTCGGGCAATTTCCTGTTGTTGAATCTCCTGATCTTTTGTTAAAAGGCTTATTTGATTTTTTTGTTTATCTAAATCAAAAGTGAATTGCAGTGTTCCGAGTTTCTTATCTGTTTCTAAATTATAAATAGAATCTTTCACAGCTAACAAGAGTGATTGATATTTTGCAGTATTCTTAAAATCATTTTTTTCAGAATAAATTTCTGAAAGACCTTTATAGATTTCAAGCAACGAATATTTTGCATCTACTTCATTTGCCAGCGGTTCAGCTTCAAGAAGCTTTTCAGCGCCTTTGTTCAAATCCTTTTTCTCAACAAAAGATTTTCCAAGCCCGATTAATGCAATAACCCAATCAGATTTCAAATCTAAATCTTTGGCAAGTTTTGCTGCCCGGGTTTGAATTTCAATTGCTTTATCATAATCATGTTCGAGCATGTAAAGAGCGCCCATATCATTTAATGTATATGGTGCATCTTCAGTTCCATCAACAGCACTTAGGGAAATGTCAAAATAAAATTTAGCTGAATCATAGTTTCCCATTTCCATATAAACCTCGCCTAAATTTACTGAGGTAATTCCTAAAGAACTTGTATCATTTGTCTTTATTTCTAAAGAAAATGATCTACGATAAAAATCAATCGCTTTGTCATAGGTCTGCTTTTTCTTTCCATAAATTGCTCCAATATTTCCAAGTGCTGTGAGCATTCGAAGAGTGTCCTTGGATTCTTCAGCATATTTAAGCGCCTTTAAATACAATTCAAGTGCTTCAATATCTTCCCCTTGATTATAATAAACATTGCCCATATTGGAGTAAATATTTGCCTGCCCTTTTTTATCGCCTAATGAATCAAATGTGAGTAATGCGAATTCATAAGATTTAATTGCATCAATGTAATTTCCTTTATAAAAATAGCCGATGCCGGTATTTTTATACGCTAATGCTAACCCTTTTTTAAAATTTATGTTTTTAGCAAGTGCAGAAGACTGAAGTCCATAAAAAATTGATTTCTCAGGAGCCGATTGGAAAAACTTTTTGGCTAATAAATTTAGTGTATTCACTTTCCCTGTATCATTTGTTGCTTCTTCCAGAACTTTCAACAAACTATCAATCTGCCTGTCTTGTGCTTTCACTTC
>CANJII010000053.1 GCA_947474435.1 Chitinophagaceae bacterium
GCATCCGAACTGATTGGTGTAAGTCGTAGAAACTATTCCTGTATCTGCAGGATTGCATGATGTTAAATTCTGGAATGTTGAATCAGATAGTAAATATGTTGTGATCACTGTGTGAACACTATCGCATCCGAACTGATTAGTATAAGTCGTAGAAACTATTCCTGTATCAGCAGGATTGCAGCTTGTTAAATTCTGGAATGTTGAATCACTCAACAAGAAAGTTGTAGTTACTGTATGCACAGAATCACATCCATATTGATTGGTGTAAGTAGTTACTACCACTCCAACATTCGCAGGATCACATGAGGTTAATGTTTCTGATGTATTATCCAGGGGATTAACTGTTAGGTTTGTTGTGATAATGCTATCACAATTATTAGAATTAAGTACTGTATCAATATATATTCCTCCGACAGAAACTGATGAACCATCAGGCAAAACAAAATTTTGTCCTAAACAAATATTCTCAACTTGTAAAAAAGTTGTTGGATTTCCAATATTTAACATGGTGATGGTCAGTGTTGCCGTGCATCCGTTGTTATCAGTAACTGTTACAGTATAATTTCCTGCAGCGATGTTTGTTAAATCTTCGGTTGTTGCTCCGTTGCTCCATGAGTAAATAAATGGTGCGGTTCCACCTGCGACTGTTAAATCAATGCTTCCGTTTGCCACTCCACATGTTGCATCAACATGAGTTTCACTTAATATTTGCGAAGGTGCATCGGTGATGGTAACTGGCAGTGTGGCTGTGCATCCATTATTATCAGTTACTGTAACTGTATAATTTCCGGCTGCAATATTTGTTAAATCTTCGGTTGTTGCTCCGTTGCTCCATGAGTAATTAAATGGTGCGGTTCCACCTGCGACTGTTAAATCAATGCTTCCGTTTGCTAATCCACAGGTTGCGTTGATATGGGTTTCACTTAATGTTTGCGAAGGTGCATCGGTGATGGTTATCGGCAATGTTGCAGTGCAACCATTATTATCAGTTACTGTAACGGTATAATTTCCTGCTGCGATGTTTGTTAAATCTTGGGTTGTTGCTCCGTTGCTCCATGAGTAATTAAATGGTGATGTGCCGCCAACAATAGTTAAGTCAATACTTCCATTTGCTAAACCACAGGTTGAATTGATATGAGTTTCTGAAAGCGTTGCTCCATTACTATTAAATAATGTTACTGGCAAAGTAGCAGTGCATCCATTGTTATCAGTTACTGTAACGGTATAATTTCCTGCAGCGATGTTTGTTAAATCTTGGGTTGTTATTCCATTGCTCCATGAATAAATAAATGGTGCGGTTCCGCCTGCGACTGTTAAATCAATGCTTCCGTTTGCCAGTCCACATGTTGCATCAACATGAGTTTCACTTAATGTTTGCGCGGGTGCATCAGTGATGGTAACTGGCAGTGTGGCTGTGCATCCATTGTTATCAGTTACTGTAACTGTATAATTTCCGGCTGCAATATTTGTTATATCTTCGGTTGTTGTTCCGTTGCTCCATGAGTAAATAAATGGTGCGGTTCCACCTGCGACTGTTAAATCAATGCTTCCGTTTGATAAACCACAAGTTGCATTGATATGGGTTTCACTCAGTGTTTGTGCAGGTGCATCGGTGATTGTTATCGGTAATGTTGCAGTGCAACCATTGTTATCAGTGACTGTAACCGTATAATTTCCGGCAACAATATTTGTTAAATCTTCGGTTGTTGCTCCGTTGCTCCATGAGTAAATAAATGGTGCGGTTCCACCAGCGACTGTTAAATCAATGCTTCCGTTTGATAAACCACAAGTTGCATTGATATGAGTTTCTGAAAGCGCTGCTCCATTACTATTAAATAATGTTACTGGCAATGTTGCAGTGCATCCATTATTATCAGTTACTGTAACGGTATAATTTCCGGCTGCAATATTTGTTAAATCTTCGGTTGTTGCTCCGTTGCTCCATGAATAAATAAATGGTGATGTGCCGCCAACAATAGTTAAGTCAATACTTCCATTTGCTAAACCACAGGTTGCATCAATGTGAGTTTCTGAAAGCGCTGCTCCATTACTATTAAATAATGTTACTGGCAAAGTAGCAGTGCATCCATTGTTATCAGTTACTGTAACTGTATAATTTCCTGCAGCGATGTTTGTTAAATCTTGAGTTGTTATTCCGTTGCTCCATGAATAAATAAATGGTGCGGTTCCGCCTGCGACTGTTAAATCAATGCTTCCGTTTGCTAATCCACAGGTTGCATTGATATGAGTTTCACTTAATGTTTGAGGTGTTGGAGAGGTTACAGTTCCCGACCATGTATATGAACAAAATGTTGCATCTAAAATTGTTACACTGTAATTTCCTGCAGCAAGATTCGAAATATCTTCTGTTGTAAATCCATTCGACCATGAAAAACTATATGGAGTATTTCCACCTGTTACAGTAATATTGATTGCGCCATTATTAATTGTACAACCTGCATTAGTAATAACACTTAAAAAGTTTAATGGAGCTGGCTGTGTAATCGTTGCAGGCGTAGTTGCGGTACATCCATTCCCGTCAGTAACAGAAACGGTATATATTCCGGCTGACAAATTTGTTAAATCTTGAGTAGTAGCTCCATTCGACCATAAATAAAAAATTGGCGCCGTTCCTCCTGAAACAGATAAATTAATTGAACCTGTTCCTGCACCAAAACAATTTACATCAATTTGTGTGAAAGGGAGATTGATCACAATTCCATTCGCAATTATTATTCCTGCTGTTGCAATACATCCATTATTATCAGTGACAACCACTGTATAAAGTCCTGCCGGAAGGACACTGATGTCTTGGGTAGTTTCACCATTACTCCAGGCATAAGTAAACGGAGCCACGCCACCATTTACGGTTAAGTTTATACTTCCGGTAGAAAATCCTGAACATGCAACATCAACAGAAGTAAATGATAAAGTCGGTCCATTGAGATTGGTTAATAAAACAGAAATATCATCAGTACATCCATTGGCATCTGTGATAGTAACAGAATAATTTCCTGCTCCGATAAAATTTAAATCTTCTGATGTACCGCCTGTACTCCATAAATAACTGAAAGGTGCAATTCCTCCGGCAACAGAAACATCAATACTTCCATTTGCATTTCCGCAAGTTGTATTTACATGTGTTTCACTTAACACCGGAAAACTTATTGAACCTAATGTTACAGATGCAGTTGAAGTACATCCCGCTGTATTTGTAACAGTTACACTGTAAGTACCGGGCGTCAGGTTTTGAATTTGTATAGTTGTTTCTCCCGTGCTCCATAAATAAGTAAATGGTCCACCACCTCCAGAAATGTTATCTACAGCTGCTTCACCATTATCACGACCACAGGTAATGTCTACTGATTCAAGTGTAATAATATTTGCATTGGAAACTGATACAACTACAGTTGTAGATCCTGTGCATCCTCCTACGGCAGTTCCTGTTACAGTGTATGTAGTTGTTGTTGCAGGATTTGCATTTACAGAAGAACCTGTGGTTGCACTTAATCCGGTTAATGGTGACCATGTATATGTTAAAGCACCAGATGCCGTTAATACTGCGCTGGTTCCATTACAAATTGCTGATGCAGGAACATTAATTACAGGAGGTGGTAAAACTGTAATAGCAGATGTTGCAGTTGCTGTACATCCACATGAATTTGTTACTGTAAGTGTGTATGTGGTTGAAGCAGCAGGACATGCAACCGGACTTAAAATGTTTGTAGCAGATAATCCGGCAGCAGGTAACCATGCATATGTATTTGCTGATTGATTGGTAAAAGTTATAGACCAGTTAAGTAATGTTCCGGCATCAATAGCAACATCATCGCCAATCCATAAAATCCAATTTCCGTTAATTGCTGTTCCGTTAAATAAAGCATTGAAAGATTGCTGAGGAATATATGAACCATTAAACGGCGCTGCCCCTGCAGTAATATTTGTTGCGGCCGACATTGTAAAACATGTTCCGGTATAATTATTTCCGCCTAATCCATTATCCTGACTTAATCGAACAATATTTCCATTGGGTGCCTGAACAAAAATATTGAGGTCTTCATCATATGTATGATTGATGTCTAAACAAATAATTAATGTTTGCCCTGTGTTCCATGTTCCGGGGCAAACACCCGAAACACTTATTACAGATGAAGCCCATGTGCCGGCACAACTTACAGGACCTCCGTTACAATTTGGCGCAATACCGCCATCAGGAATTGGTACATCATTGGAATTTGTAAAAGTGACATTGCCCGGATTTACTCCGCTCGTAGAGTTACCGGTTAAATTCACACAACCATTCTGACACACACTTGTTACACTTGGAGTAATGTTAGCAGTAGGGCCACTCGTGGCAATTCCGCTGAAAGTCTGAGTGCATCCGTTTCCATCATTTACACTGAATGAATAAGTCTGTCCACTGGTAAGTCCTGTAATATTTACTGTTCCACCATTTGGAATTGAAGTCGGATTTAAAATTCCTGCACCGGTATTAGTTATGGTATAATTAGCAGGAAAAAATTCAGGATAGCCTCCATTGATTTGCACAGAAACTGAACCACCACAATTTACAGTAGGGCTGAAAGTTATTGGATTTAAATAAGTAAAACATATTGGTGTACCCATATCAAAACATCCATCGCCATCCTGATCATGATCTGAACTCAGGCTGTTATCATTATCACCATCATCAGCGGTAATGGGTACAAAGCACCAGGTATTATCGGCCGAAGGAATGATTGCACTTAATGCTGAGGCAGATCCAGTATTATTAATATTTAATCCTCCGGCATTTCCTGTTACAAAATCCTGACCGGTCCAATAATAACCGGTCCATGTTGGATCAGTTGCCGGATCATTAGTTGTTGGTCCACCATTGGTGTATATCGCATACATCAACTCAGGAATACAAGTAGCACATCCAGGATCTGGCAATGTAAAATCATTATTGCTGGTAATATTTATTGCATCACCGGGGCATAAAATATACGGATTGGTTCCTGAACCAGTAGCTGTAGTAGTTGTTGTTCCTGCATATGCACCGCATCCAATTGATTGACAAATCAAACCGGCTGTATCACAAAACACCAGATAAAAATCATTTAGTATTCCCTGATTCAACAAAGCATTGTCATTAATAATTAATTGCCAAACTCCATTAACTGTTCCAGTTCCATTGTTAAAAGCATCCAATCCACCACTGCCGCATGGTTGACTGAATGGTTCCCAAGTTCCTGTGTAACAAGGTAAACCTCCGTTGCATGGCAGAAAGAAATTCGGGTCAGTGCAATTTGTTCCGCCCGCACCTGCAAAACTTCCATTGGCCGACATACCCGGAAGCGTAAAACAAACCTGAATATTATCGCCGGCATTTCCACACGGACATCCGTTGGCTTGATTACCATCAGCAAACAACACAACAGAGGTTCCATCAGGTGCTACCAATGTTATGTCTAAATCACCGATAAAATCGTGTGTAACATCCAGACATATTTGTTGCAGGCAATTATTTCCTCCAAGTGTATTAAATGTTGCGCCACCAACATTTAAAAATCCAACGAATGGTGTATTTAAATCATCAGGTAAAATAACAGGGCAATTGGTACATCCACATCCATTATTTAGAATCGGAGGTTCAGGACAATTCACACAGGAAATTGACGCCTGCCATCCCGCTTGATTTGTATTTCCATTTGATATAAACTGAAAAGTTAAACATCCGCTCGAAGAAACAATTGATGGCATTCCTGCACCTAAATTTCCTGAATAAGTTCCTATTAAAATACCTGCTGTTGAATTTCCATCATAAACAGTTAGCACATCTGCTGCCTGCGTTTGAAAAGCACTAAATGCAACTTTAATACAAAGCCCCGGTGTTGAAGTGCAAATTGTTTGAATAAAATTTTCGTTATTTCCATAATTTCCTGACGGACCTCCTGAATCATAAAATAATCCTGAACAGGTACTTATACTTCCATTGGAAATTGTATAAATCTGAGGGCATGTGATACAGGTAATTGTAGCCGCCCATCCTGAATATACTCCCGTTAAAAGATCAGATGACCATTCAAAAGTTATGCATCCGCTTGTTCCGATAATATCAGGTCCGGGATTCAATGTTCCATCCCACGATCCAATTATTGGAGATCCTGTATTCGGGCCATCATAGGCAGTTAAAATATCCCAACCTGCCTCTGTCATAAACGAAGAAAAATTTATTTCAATACATTGTCCGGCAATGGAAGAGCAAAAAGTTTCAACAATGGTTTCTCCGTTGGTATAATCTCCGCCTGATCCGCCCGAATCATAAAATGTTCCACCACAAGTACTGATGGTTCCATTACTCATAATATAGGATTGGGCAGTACAGCTATTCAAGTCAATCTGAAAAAATAAAATACTTGAAAGAAATAATATTTTCAAAAAATAACCACACAAATTTCCAGAGTCCTTTTTCAGAAGAACAAAATCATGAAAATTATTTTTTGTGATTTTCATTATAATTTTCAATTCATTTCAGTAATAAAAAGTCATTTTTTATTTTGGCTGCTGTTGTAAGTAAACCACCCGTTGTTTTGCCCACGCAGCTTTTATTTTGAATTCGGCTAATTGATTTTTTTGTTTTTCACTATCACATTGTCCGGGGGAAGTCTCCATCCATTTTGCTTTATTTTCGGCTGACTCAATATAACTTAAGTAATAGGAAATTGAATCTACCGGTTCCTTATAAACATTAATTTTTTTTAATGAGCCGGAAGAAGAGCTTGGTGAGTTTGTTGTCGTTTGTTCATTTTTTATTGAATCTTCAGGTGTAATAAGTTGTGCATTGCAATTAACCAAAAATAAAAATGAAACAGATAAAATTGTAGAGAGTAAAAATTTAATCATGCAATTATTTTTTTTAAAATTAATTTCTGAACAATGTATAGCAAATATTTTATTCCTATCAACAGAAATTCTGCTGAACGGGAATAATTTACTTTTGAAAATTCTTATTGGCCCATTTGATTTTACCGTTTAAAAACACAAACCGAATGTAATTTTATTCAGTTTAAAATAATAAGTTCGAAGTTTTTACAACTGTACTTTCCAGATTAAAATTTCCTTTTAAAACTATACAGTGTAGAAATGTCTTATGGTCTTATTATTTCTGCGCAATATAACCTGTTTGCAATTACTAATCAATAAATACTACCCTTTTTTACGATAGGTTTATTACTTACTTAGATGAAGTAATCTACAAGCCTGTAATATCAGCAGCTGTGTATTTTTTAATCGTATTCCATTGAGGAATTAATGGCGAAATTACTTCCTCTTCACCAGCAATAATTAACTTATATGAATCAGGTGTGTAATATTTTTTGATGATTTTATTTACCTCATCGAGGGAGATTAATTCAATCATGTTTACAATATTTTTTCGTGCATCAGGATTCGGATAAACAACAGGATTAAAAAAACGAGTCCATGATGTTGGGTTATCAATTCCGGTTACCGATTTTTCCATTGACCTTTTTGCTTTATCTAATTGCGATTGATTGATTCCATTATCATAAAAATTTTTTAACACCTGATTAAACAAAACCATTGTGTTTTCAACTTCAATACTTCGCACTTGCGTGCTAATTGAAAATATTGATGAACCTGATCCAGGATCATACGCACTATTAATGCCATAGGTCTTTCCTCCTTTCTCTCGAATTTCCTTGAACAAAAACTGATTGAATACCTGATTGGCAATTCTGAATATATCTGCATCCTTTGTCAAAGGTTGAGGCCCCATTTTATTCCATTGCAACGATGCCTGTGTAGCTCCGCTTCTGTTGATGAAACCAATTTCAATTTTCTTAATCGGGTCAATGGAAAAATTGACTCCATTCACTTCGCCATAAGGAGCAGTCCATGAAGCAAAATATTTTTCGGCTAACAATTTTGCAGATGCTAAATCCATTTTACCGCAAATAACCAAGCGCGAATTTCCGGGAGTGTAATTGAACGAATAAAAATCTTTCAATATAGCCGGAGTAATTTTTATCAATTGATCTTTATAAAAATATCGTCCGAGTGGATTATTAATTCCATACACGCTCAGATTCGAAAACACACCGGCCAATGCTCCAATGTCCATTTTATTCAGGTTATTGAAATCAACTGTTTGCGAAATGTATTGCTTCAGTTCTTCATCGGGAAACAATGGTTTCATAATTACTGAAGAAAAAATATCCAATCCTTTATCTAAATCCAAATTAAGAAATCGAGCTGATACCGTTGTGTAATTTTCATTTGCAGTCGCGCCAATTCCGGTTCCGAGTTTAAAAAGTTCATCCTGCAATTGTGTGCGGTCATATTTTTCACTGCCAAGGGTTAAACAGTTCGCCACAATTTCTGAATACGATTGCTGACCAGGAATTTCATTTTTCTGTCCGCAGTTTACGAATAGCGTTACTTCAGTTGCTGGAATATCACCATACGGAATCACATACACTTTTAATTTATTCGCTAATTGAAACTGTTGCACATCAGGGAATGTTTGGGCAGTTGCAGTTGTGAATAGTGAATTGTGAATTGTGAATATTAATGAGAGAAGAAAATACTTTTTCATTTTTTTATTGTCAATTGTGAACGGTGAATGGTCAATGGTCAATGGTGAATTATCTCCGCCTGTGGCGGACAGGAAATTATCAAATCATTTAAAATGTTGGTTTAATGTTTAACACTTTAAAATTCTGCGGATTGAAATACTTTGCCGCTGTCTGTTGCAATTGTTCAGGTGTAATTTTTTCAAATGCATCATACATATCATTTGTCATCTGATAATCGCCTATGTATAATTCAGCCATCCCTAATTCGTTCGATACAAAATCATTCTGATACAAATTCAATATTCGCTGGGCTTTTAAACTTTGTAAATAATCTTTCATCAACTGTTCATCCATGCCTTCATCAATGATGGATTGAATCTCGGCGTTGATTGCTTTTTTCACTTTCACATTTCCTGGAGCTGCCTGCATGATGATGTATAACTCGCAGTAGTTAGTGTATAAACTCCAGTCGTCACTCAATGGAGAAATCTGATAAGCTGCCTGCATGTCCTGCACAATTTCTTTATTGAAAACTGAATTCGGATTGGTGAACAACAAATCTTTCAGAAATAAAAATTTATAGAAATCACTGTCACCCACAGCAGGTTTCGGAATAATGTATCCATAAATCTGCACCGGAAAATCAACTGCGTATTCATACTGTCTCAACGAGTCAGAAAAAATATCAGGAGTTTTATATTTCGCTATCGGTGGAATTTGTTTGGTAATGACGCCGAAATTTTTTTCGGCCAGCGCAAACACATCATCGTGTTTTACATTTCCAACAACTATAAGCACCGCATTATTCGGACTATAAAATTTATCGTAAAAATCCTGACACTGCTTTGTTGTGAATGAAACTATCTGATCTAAATATCCAATCACATCAACCCGATATGGGTGACTTGTTGGATACAACTGATCATAAACCGTATTGTGCATTCGTTGAAACCAACTGTTCTCGCCATTGCGCAACTCCTCTCCCACCACTTGCCGCTCCACATCAAGTGTGTTCTGATCTAAAATTAAATTCGCCATACGGTCAGCTTCCATTTTAAAAACCGTAGTGATTTTATCTTTCGGAATTGTTTCGTGATAAACAGTTCTGTCGAAAGTGGTGTAGGCATTTACATTGCCCCCGAGTGCTTCCATTGAATCTAAAAACACATCGCCTTCGCCCGGGTAATTTTTTGAGCCGCGAAACATCATGTGCTCAAACATGTGCGCCATGCCGCGAATTCCATCGGTTTCATCCTTGCTGCCGGCTTTGTACCACACCTGCACTTCTATCATTTCTCCGGTTGGCCGCTCGCACACAATTACTTTTAATCCATTTTTTAAAACAGTTGAGTACACCGGATAATCATAAGCGAACGAAAAGTTTGTAACCAACAACAAACCAAATACTGAAATTATTTTTTTCATTTTTTCCATAGAACCCTTCGGGCATTATTCTGTTTTCAAAGAAAAGAAACATTGATTATAAAAAAAGGAGATATTTTATTTTAGTAAATATTATTACTAAAATATCATCTACCTCAACAAAGTAGCATTGCCTTTCAATGTAAATTTTGCTCCGGTAATATTGTCGATGTATCGAACAACATAAACATAAACACCAATGGCACATGGAGAATCATAATAGGTTCCATCCCAATTTTCATCACCATCAGCATAGGTGAAAACTTTTTGTCCCCAACGGTTATAAATATCATAGTTCAATAATGTTGCGTCACCAATTCTTATCGGGAAAAGGAAATCATTTTTTCCATCGCTATTTGGAGAAAACGCATTTGGCATTATGTATTCTCCAGGACATTTTGAAATAGTAATTGTATCTACATCGATTCCGCATGAATTTGAAACATCAGCCCAGTAAATTCCGGCTTTTGGAATTTGAATTGAAAAAGTTGTATCACCCGTTGACCATAAAATATTCTGTGCATTGGTGCCCGCCTGAATCTGATATCCTTCCGGCACACAAAGCATTGTATCGACAGGAAGTATGATAAAAGGCAATTGAATTTCAGTTAATACCACTGTATCTTTTGCTATTCCGCAGAGGTTACTTACCTGCACAATCAAAACACCCGATGAATTAATAGCTACTTGTGGCAATACTGAATTATTCGACCATAAATAATTACATGCAATACAAGACACATTATAGCTAATGGAAAAACTGCCGCAGAAAGTGCTGTCGTTTCCAAGACTGACTTGTGGTGGTGACGCCTGAATGATATGAATGGTATCTGAAACAGTTCCACAAATATTATTCAGTTGAATCCAATATGTCCCAGCCTGATATACAGTGATTGTTTGATCGGTTGTTCCATCGCTCCACAAGTAGGAATCAGCATTATTTCCACCAATTAAAGTTTTAGAAAAATTGCTGCAGAAAAGTGTATCAATTGACAATAAAGAAACCGGAAGAGCTGATTGAGTTATACTGATTGTATCTGTTGCAATTCCACATGCGTTTGAAACATTCACAAAATAATTTCCTGCTGCAATTACATTAATACTTGCTGTTGTATTTCCTGTTGACCAATTGTAAGTTGATCCGGCATTCAGGGCATTCAACAACCGATTAAAAGCAGAACAATACAAAGTATCGTTTCCCAATGAAACTTGTGGTGCTGCATATTGTAAAAAAACAATTGAATCTGTTATTGTTCCGCAATTGTTTGAAATATTAACCCAATAGGTTCCAGCAGTATTAACATTCAGCGTTTGTAAACTTGTAATATTTGACCACAAGTAATTTGATCCGGAATTTCCGGCATTCAATTGCAAATTGAAATTACTGCAGAAAGTTGTATCGTTTCCTAAAACATAAACCGGAGGTGTTGCAATTAAAATATTTATATCATCATTTTGAGTACCACAAACATTGGTAACCGTAACTGAATAATTTCCACCAGCACTCACATTAATGGTTTGGGTTGTTGCAGTCGTTGACCACAGATAAGTGCTGCCTGCATTAGCTGCATTCAGTATAAGTGATTGACCACTGCAAAGGGTGGTATCATTTCCGAGATTTAAAATTCCTGATGAACCAATGGTAATAGAAATGGAATCAGTAGCAATGCAATTTCCGGTACCAACCGTTACCCAATAAATTCCGGTGGCACCTGCCGTAATGGTTTGTGTAGTGGCGTTTGTATTCCATAAATAATTTTGTCCGGCATTTCCCGCATCTAACAAAAAAGGTTGACCACTGCAAATGATGGTATCGTTTCCGAGATTAACTACAGGTGTAGCGCCTACAGTTACCAGATTTGTAAGTGTATCATTTAAGCCTGAAGTATGGTATTGGATAACCTGTACAGTAAAAATTCCGGCAGATGAAAACAAGTGCGCCGGATTTTGAAGAGGTGAAAAATTTTGTGACCCGGTTGATGGATCGCCAAAATTCCAACCCAAAGAATCTAAACCTGCAACAACGGATAATTGAAACTGGGTAGAATCACCAAAACACACATTGTTAAAAGTGAAGTTGTTGCTATCAGGAAGAAAAATAAAATTATCGACGAAAATATATTCAGCACAATTTGTACACTCCACACACATACCAACAAAATCTAAATTTGACGGCGCAGTAAAACTTGCCTGGTATTGCTGCCATTCTAAATTAGTTACCAATGGACTGGTTACTAACAAAGTTGCACCCACTCCCATTGAACCCATGCATACACCAACTTGCGAACCACTGCTGGCCGGGTTTCCATTATACCCCCAAAATGATACGCCTGAACAATTATTGCTGTAAAAACCTGATGATGTTTTTTTTGCCCAGAAAGTTATAGTATAACCAACTCCGGTAACCAATGGAGTTGTTAAAAACTGACCGAGCGCCTCAGAAGCATTTGAAGATCCATAAGTAGCAAAACCCATGTAACCTGTTCCGCTTTGTGCACCAATCGTTTGTTGCGTTGTCCAGCAGGTATATGCGCAATTCATGTAATCGGCACTTTGTACAATCTCTATCCATCCGTTACAATTCGGAACCTGTCCTTGGTTAGTTGGACATGAAGAATAATTTTCGAAATCAGCATTGCTGAAAAGATTTTGTGCAACAACTGGTTGAACAAAAATTACGGAAAGGAAAAATATTAAACAGGAAATTATTTTTTTCATTGCCTCAAAAGTAAAGTCAATGTGTTTCTGTTTTTCTGAAAGTTGAAAAATTTCTTACTCCATCTAAATGTTAACAATAAACTTGTTCAAATTATTTTTCCATTGTAATAAATTTAACTATCAAATTTCTGAATACTGATAAATTTTTTCTTTCATCTTTGAAGCAACTCAATAATTAATTTAAGTTGATGAAGTTTTTCACAACAATTATTCTTTCTGTTTTTTTCAGTTGCAATTATTCTGAAAAACACAAATCAAATTTTAAGTACATTGATATTTCATGGAATTATTCCATGATTAACAAAATATATTCAATGAGAATTGATTCGGATGCAGTTGCAATTTTGAGAATAATTAAATGTGATTCCTTAATCCATACTACTTGGTTCAGAGATACATTAAGTGAAAAACAAATAAATTTTCTTTCTTCAGAAATAAACCGATTGAAGAAAATAAAAGTTGATACAATTATTCACCGTTCACATATTGATGGTGCCGGTGCAACAATAATTATTCAAGCAGATTCAAATAAAGTTTTTGTGGAACTTCATAGTTCAGAAAAAACAAATGAAAGTTTTAATCAACTTCTTGATTTTATAAAATCCTTTTCAAAAGATTCTGGTTTTACTCAAACAGATTCTGTAAATGTTTTTGAAAGTTTAAATCTCAATACATTTCCACCTCCTCCAAAGACTATTAAATTCACTCCTCCAATTATTAAACCTAATTAACCCTATCGTTTTTAAAATATTTTTTCATTCATCTTTGAACCAATTACTCTAACAATCTTTCAATGAATAAATTTATTCTCATCACTCTCCTCTCCTTTTCCGTTACACTTTCCTTTGCACAAAAATCCTCTTCTAAAAAACAAGAAGCAAAAACTTTTTCCCTCGCAAATGAAGATTACAATTTGATCACACAAAGTTTGCGCTGGCGCTGCATCGGTCCCTTCCGTGGCGGTAGAAGTTTAGCCGTGTGCGGTGTGCGCGGCAACAATCAGATTTATTATTTCGGCGCAGTGGGTGGCGGTGTCTGGAAAACCACCAATGGCGGCACTGACTGGAGTTGCATCAGCGATACTACCTTCAAGAGCAGCAGTGTGGGAGCAATAACAGTTGCACCAAGTGATGCAAATATTATTTATGTAGGAATGGGTGAAGTGGAAATGCGCGGAAATATTTCGTTCGGTGATGGAATGTATAAATCAACTGATGCAGGAAAAACATGGAAGCACATTGGTCTTAAAAAATCGTATGCCATTCAAAACATAGTCGTGCATCCCAAGAATCCCGATTTGGTTTATTGTTCCGCGATGGGAAAAATTTTCGGAGCAAATCCTGAACGCGGTTTGTATCGCAGTCGCGATGGCGGAAAAACATGGCAACTTATTTTAAGCAAGAACGACAGCACCGGTTGCGTGCAGATTGTAATGGACCCCGTGAATCCTGATGTACTTTATGCTTCGCTGTGGCAGGCGCGCCGCAGTGCTTATGATTTAGTGAGTGGTGGTGCCGGAAGTTGTTTGTATAAAAGTATTGATGGTGGTGACCACTGGACTTCTCTCTCACAAAATCCCGGAATGCCGGTTGGCTTGCTCGGAAAAATTATGGTAGCTGTTTCTCCTGTTAATAATGATTTGCTTTTTGCTTTAGTGGAAAATAAAAATGGCGGACTGTTCCGCAGTGATGATGCCGGAAAGAGTTGGAGCAAGTTGCCTGATAACGCAAACCTCACACAGCGCCCGTGGTATTTCTCTCAAATATTTTGTGATGCGAAAGATGTGCGCACTGTTTATGTGTTGAATGTGCAGGCATGGAAAAGTGTGAATGGTGGAAACTCTTGGCAAGGCATTTACAATCATCATGGCGACAATCACGATTTCTGGCAAAACCCTGATGATGCTGATAACTTTATGATTGGAGATGATGGTGGCGGCGAAGTAACTTTTGATGGAGGCGCCCATTTCACTGAACTTGATTTCCCTACGGCACAAATGTATCATGTGAATCTGTCGAACGATTTTCCCTATCATGTTTATGGCGACCAGCAGGACAACAGCAGCATCTGTATTGCATCGCGCACGCGCGGCTACAGCATTGATGCCTCGGATTGGGTCCCTGTTGCCGGAGGCGAAAGTGGCTACATTGTTCCAGACCCTGATAACTGGAAGATTACTTATGGTGGTGGTTACGATGGTTATCTTGGAAAATATAATTATGAGAATAACCAGAACCAGGATATTTCTGTTTACCCCGAAAGCACTATTGGCGCGGGTTCGGTAAGTCGCATCAACCGCTTTCAGTGGACTTTCCCGATTTCGATTTCTCCATTCAATTCAAAAATAATTTATGTCGGCTCGCAGTATGTCTATCGCAGTATGGATGCGGGAATGAGCTGGGTAAAAATTTCAGATGATTTAACACGGCACGATTCAACCCGATTGCAACCAAGTGGTGGCCCCATTAATAAAGACAATACCGGCGCCGAAGTGTATGGTGATGTGTATGCCATTGCTGAATCTCCTGAAACACCCGGAGTAATTTGGGTTGGTAGTGATGATGGACTCATTCATGTTTCGAAAGACAATGGAAATACGTGGGAGAATGTTACACCGCCTTCTTCTCTTCTTCCTGAATGGGCGATGATTTCTATTGTGGAACCATCTCAATTCGATGCAGCAACTTGTTATGTTTCTGCTACGCGATATAAAAGTGATGATACAAAACCATATTTATTCAAGACAAGTGATTACGGAAAAACTTGGAAGCTGATTACAAATGGAATTCCTGTAACTGCTTACACGCGCTGCATTCGCGAAGACATGCACAGAAAGGGTTTGCTGTATGCAGGAACTGAAGCCGGAATTTATTTTTCTCTTGATGATGGTGCGCAATGGAAATCTTTACAATTGAATCTTCCCATTACTCCGGTAATGGATATTCAGATTTCCCCAAAGGAAAATGATTTAGTGATTGCAACACACGGAAGAAGTTTCTGGATTTTGGATGATGTAAGTTATCTGTATCAGAAAACACAAACTATTGATACATTAAAAAGTTCTCCAAATCAAACACTAACTGCTTACAGATTCAAATCAAATTCTCCTGATTTCTCTTCAAATTTTCTTTACGAGCCAAGAGCAACTTACCGTATGCAAGGCGGAAGTTATCATACTGATTACACCGGGGAAAATGCTCCTAGTGGTGTGATACTCCGTTACTGGTTAAAGAGTAAACCCACCAAGGAATTGAAGTTTATGTTTATCAAAGAGAATTGGGAAGGAAATATTTCTACCACCGACACGATTATTACCTACAGCAGCACAAAGGATAAAAAAGGTGAGCAGATAAAAATCTCGAAAGACTTTTATCAGGAAAAGAAAATTGAACGCGATGGAATTCTTACAGCCGATAGTGGACTCAATACTTTTGTGTGGGACATGCGCTACGATGACCCTGAACGGTTAGATGGCGCAGTGCTGTGGAATGGATACACTACTGCTAAAGTTGTTCCCGGTAATTACAAAGTCAAGATGTTTATTGGAGATAGCCTGATACAGATTATGCCATTCGAAATAAAAATGGACCCTGCTGTAACAGTCGAGACAGAAGATTTGGAAGCGCAACTCGAATACATACAAGCCGCGAATAAAAAATTAAATGAAGTACACAAAGCCGTAAAAGATTTGCGCACCATCCGCTCACAGGTGTATGATTTTATTGCAGGTGTAACAGATACTGCCGTTGCGCATCAACTCCGCGACTACACAAAAACAATGCTCGATACTTTGGATTTAATTGAAAACAATTTCGTGAACCTGAAAGCTAAAGCGGGGCAGGATGTTTTGAAATATCCCATCGTGCTCAATGATAAAATCTCCGCACTCGCCGGAGGGGCGAACTCTGCCGATGCAAAACCCTCACCTCAATTCTACGATGCACTCACAGATTTAAGTGCGCGTGCTGATGTTTACTTAAGAATGATGGAGCGTGTGAAGAAAATTTATGTTCCTGCTTTTAATACTAAGGTAAAGGATATGAATGTTCCGGCAGTGCAGATAAAATAGTTAAATATTTTCTACTGATATTTCTCATCAATACCAACCATTTGAAAAAAGTATTTTGGCTGTATGAAAAAACAAATAAAAGTTGCAACAGCTTTTCTTTTTGGTGTTTTATTTTTCTTCAGCGGTTGTTCAACAACACGATATGTGGTACCAATAAAAAAAGGTGAACAACGAATTACAGCCAACATCGGTGGACCACTCATTCACTACAGTGGATTAATAATTCCGGTTCCGCTCACTGCTGTTGGATATGCTTATGGAGTGAATGACCGCTTAACTGCCTTCGGAAATTTTCATACAACTGCTTTAGCATTCGGCGTTTTTGAACTGGATGCAGGAGTAGTACAAAATGTTATTCAACAAAAAAAATGGCAACCGGGAGTTTCAGTAAACGGAGTTGCGAATCTGATGTTTGATAAATGGAAAACAGAATTTCGTTTTTATCCTGAAGTAGATGTGAATGCCTACTGGCATTATCGAAACAAACAAAGTTTTGTTTACACCGGAATCAGTAATTGGTTTGATTTGAAGAGCGCAGGAGCTAACGATAGAAAACAAACCACTCACTTGCTTCCTTCTTTTTATGCAGGTCACACTTTCTGCAGAACAAAAATGGATTACTCACTCGAAGCAAAATGGATTGCGCCGTTCACTTACAACAAAGACATTGTAGTGGATTATGCAGGGGCAGGTAACAGCGGCACATTTGGAATTTATTTTTCACTCTCAAAAAAATTCTGACGCATGAAAAATTTGAAACTGATTTTTTTGTTTGTGCTTCTCTCCTCCTGCCTTCGCCTCGACAGCAA
>CANJII010000054.1 GCA_947474435.1 Chitinophagaceae bacterium
CAGGTATAATTTGTTCAGCCCGTAAAGTGGTGTACCGTATTTCTCCTTATAAAAATCAAGCGGTTTCAGTAATCGTATCAGTGCTACTCCGCACTCGTGCTTAATGGCATCGCTCATTCAATAGAAAAGTTGAGCAGCAAATGTAAGTTGTCATGGTGGGTTGTTTATTGTTAGTTGTTAGAAAAATGGAGTGGGAAAATATTTTTCTTCTTTTCAATTCAATACTTGCAGTTTACTTTTGAAAAAAGAAATTCAGCAACATGATTGCAAAGCCCATTGCTATAAAAGCAGAAAAAAAGTACCTGCTTACTCTTAAATACGATGATGGATTGGCTGGCACACTTGATTTATCTTATCTCGCATTGACCGGAGTTTTTAATCAGTGGGAAGAAAATGATTTATTTTTTCATCCATACATAGATGCAGAAACCTCTGCCATTTGCTGGAACAAAACGCTTGAGCTGAGTTCCGATGCTTTATATTTAAAATTAAAAGGAATTACATTCGACGAATGGAAAAATCAAACTGCACATGCCACAGTTAAGTAGGTTTTTCGGAATTATTATTTCAATGTTTTATGATGATCATGTTCCTCCGCATTTTCATGCTTTTTACGGAGAATATTCTGCGCAGATTTCAATATCAGATTTTTCAATCATTGAAGGTTATCTTCCTTCGAGAGTTTTAGGGCTTGTGGTAGAGTGGGCTTCCATTCATAAAAATGAATTGAATGAAAACTGGAAGCGAATGCTTGATAAAAAAGAATTGCTTCCGATTTCTCCACTGCAATAATTATTAATGGAGTTATTTCCTTTTAGGTTTGTCGCCGGATGAAAAAAGTATTAGTCACCGGAGCAACGGGTTTTCTTGGTCAGCATTTAATAAAAAGATTATTGCGGGAAAATATTCCTGTTCGCGCATTGTATCGTGATGAAAAAAAGAGAGCTGTGATTTCTTTTCCAACTGAAAATATTGAATGGATAAAAGGAGATGTGCTCGATATTTTTTCATTGGAAGAAGCAATGAAGGATTGTGATAAAGTATATCACTGCGCAGGTATTGTTTCTTTTTCAAAGAAAGATGAAACCCGAATGATGAAAGTGAATATTCAAGGAACCGCCAATGTCGCGAATGAATGTTTAACTTCAGGTGTAAAAAAATTATTGCATGTAAGTTCTGTAGCCTCACTTGGCAGAACAGAGAATGCAGAATTGATTTCGGAAAAACACAAGTGGGAAGAAAATAAACTCAATACCCGTTATGCAGTAAGTAAGCACAAAGCTGAAATGGAAGTGTGGCGCGGAGTGGCTGAAGGTTTAAATGCTGTTGTCATTTGCCCGACCATGATTTTTGGTCCAGGCGATTGGAACGAGAACACCTCTAAACTTTTTAAGACTGTAAATAATGGATTAAAATTTTATCCGGTTGGTGGTAATGGAATGACTGATGTGCGCGATGTATGCGACATTGCTTTTCAATTAATGCAAAGTGATATTGTGAACGAACGGTTTGTTGTTTGTGGAACGAACTGGACTTACAAAGATTTTTTCTTTGCGGTTGCAGATGCATTAAACAAACCACGACCAACAATTAAACTGAATCCGTCAATGGCAATTATCGGAGCAAGAGTTTTATCACTGCTCTCATTAATTGGAAAAGAGCCGTTGGTTACAGTAGAATCAGCGCGAACATCAAGCAACACTTTTTTTTATGATGGTGCTAAAGTTTCGCAGGCGTTGAATTTTAAGTTCAGAGATTTTAATGAAACGATAAAATGGGTGAGTGAAGAATTGATTAAACTAAAGGTTTAATTCAATCGGGATTTTCTTCACGCGGTGTTCGTGTCGCCCACCTTCAAAACTTGTATTGAGAAAAGTATTCACTAATTGTTTTGCCTGTTCCATAGAAGTATAGCGCGCAGGAATACAAATCACATTGGCATCATTGTGTTGCCGGGCGAGTTCAGCAATTTCTTTCATCCAACAAATTGCTGCGCGAATGTGCTGGTGTTTGTTAGCAGTGATTGCAACTCCATTAGCAGAACCACAAAGCAAAACTCCTAAATCGGCTTTTGCATGTTCAATGGCATTGCATACCGGATGAACAAAATCAGGATAGTCAACTGAAGTAAGCGAGTTAGTTCCGAAATCATGTACATGATATCCGGCTTCAGTCAGCATTTTTTTTACCGCTTCTTTATATTCAAATCCTGCGTGATCGCAGCCAAGGGCAATTTTTTTCATCTTGAAATTTTTTACGAATGTAAAATAGCGGAGCGAATTTTAATTCACATTATCTCCTCTTAAATCTCTGAACCGCTTCCGCGCTTCAATCACATAAATGCTTCCCGGATACTTGGTCATAATGGTTTTATACAATTCCATTGCCTTGTCTTTGTTGTTCAGATATTTTTCTTCCAGTTCTGCTAACTGAAAAGTTGCATCGTCGCCCAGCAAATCGGTGGAGTATGATTCATCCAATGACTGAAACATTTTTGCGGCCTCTTCAAAATTCCGTTGCTGTAAATAAATCCGTGCCTTTGCAAACAAAATATCATCGAGCAACGAAGTCTCCGGAAATCTGGCAGCTAAGGAATCAAGTGCAGTGATGGCATCACTGTTTTTATTCTGATAAATCAGTAAGTCTGCTCTCGAATAAAAACCCATTGCATCGTATGAGGTATCGAGCCCTGTATTATCCTGAATGAAAACAGAAAGTGCAATGGCATCATTCGAAATTAATTCCGAAGTGGAACCCTTCAGCACATCCAATTGCGCTTTCGACCAATCAAAATCACCTGTGTAGTAACTCACTTTCGCGTTGCGGAAACGCGCCTCTTCGGCTATCGGCTCATCTTTAAAATCTTTATCCACCTGACCGTACATGAGCATTGCATCCCACACTTCATTATTCATTAAATAATAATCGCCCAAATCCAGTTTACACCATGCGATTGATTTGCTGTCGTTGGTGCGAAGTTTTATTGTGGTGGTCAGAATGGCAATGGATGAATCAAGATTGTGAATGTATCGAGCAAACAGATTTGCTAAATCACGCTGTGTTCCAATGGTCTGCACGCCTCTGCCGAATTCAGCAAGGTAAGTTTCATAACTATTTCGAAGCGTATTCAAATCCAATTCAGAATAATTATTGGCGACAGTGATTTTTGTTTTCAGTGTTTGCAGCAAATTAGTTTTTGAAGCCATGTAATAATTTCCATGCGTGCCGTATTCGTCAATTATGTATTGATAACATTTTACCGATGCATCATAAAAAGCCTCGGTATAAGCCGACTGTCCCAATTGAAAAACACGCGCGCCTTGTTCCTTGTTTCTTTTATCCAAAGCTTTAGCCTGCACCAGTGCGCCGTCAAAATCTTTGCGCTGTACAAACATCCACATTAGCATTTCAGGATACATATTGTTGTCCGGATTTTTTTGAATTCGACGATAAAGCTGAGTCTGTAATTCGGTTACATATTTCTGGTCTTCCAATAAACTTTGCAGATAGCCCTGCACATTACTCATATCGTTTTCGTTGTTATCGAGAATGTCAAGATAGGCGCTAACTGTTCCGGCAACATCGCCCTTCTTCACAAATACATTTGCCAGTTCATAACTGAAAATAATATTGCTGTTCAGCAATTTTCTTCCTTTCTGGTAAGTGGCAATCGCCATATCATACTTTCCCGAATTCATAAATAAAGTAGCCAACCCAATCACCTGCCCTGCGTCGGGCGAGAGATTTTCAATTGCAGTGTTAAACGAAGCGAGCGCATTTTTTTCGTCGCCCTTAGTTTGATAAATCTGTCCAAGGTCAATGTAGTACGAAGCATTTTTCGGATTGCGCTTTATTTGCTTCTTCACCATTTTCACTGCATCGTCATAATTTTTTTTCGCAACCAGTGTGTTGTAGTATCCCTGGTAGTAATCGTTGTTGTCCGGTTTTTTGTTGTACAGTTTTTCGAAAAGCACCTGCGCCTTATCAAAATCTCCCTGCGAATAATAGTACCGCGCAAGATTGGCATCCTGAATTTCAGTTTGCGCAAACGATAAAACAGGAATAAGAAGAAGTAGAATTAAAATGGTTTGCTTCATGATTGAGAGTTGTTGGTGAAAACACCTACAACGGCTTTTGGGGTTGGGGATTTTATTTTCCAAATATAGGTTGTGAAATAATTCTATAAATTTTCATTCTTCAACTAACTTCAATTTTTGCATTCCCAGAAAAATGGCAGTAACCAAAGCCCCCGAAGCCGCAACTATAAAAACAGCAGGTCCACCAAAATGTTGCCATAGCAATCCTGCCACAACATTGCACAACAAAATGCAAATGGATTGTGCGCCCGCAAAAAATCCGATGGCAGTTGCGGTTTCACTTTTCGGAACCAGATTAGTGATGAGCGCTTTAGAAACCCCATCGGTACTCGCCGAATAAATTCCGTAACCAAAAAATATGAAGTAGTAAATCACCTGCGAATGCGTGATTGCCATACCGGTGTAGGCAATGCAATAAATCAATAACCCAAAAATCAAAATAGTTTTCAACCCTATTTTATCAGCATATTTTCCAATGGGATATGATAGAGCAGCGAAAACGAGATTGTAAAAAATATAGAGAATTAAAACTTGTGTGTCGCTCATTCCAATCTGCTTCATCATCAGCAACAGAAAAGCATCGCTGCTGTTTACCAACGAAAAAAGCAACAATGGAAGAATTAATTTTTTGTAAGAAGATGTTGCAGTTTTCCAATAAGAAAAACTCTGCATCACACCTGGTTTATATTTTGAAATTGCTTTTTGTATTTTTTCTTTAATAGAAAAAGTCAGCAGTACACTTAACATGGATGGAATAAACGCAATGAGAAAAAGTGATTGATAATCTCTCGGATATTTCCACAGAAACACTAATGCAACAACGGGCCCGAGTGCTGCACCCGCTGTATCAAACGCACGATGAAAACCAAACACTGAACCTTTGTTTTCAGTGGTGGTTTCATCACTCAGCAGGGCATCACGAGCTGCTGTGCGCACTCCTTTTCCGAGCTTATCAGAAAAACGCGCAGTAAAAATCCATGCAGTGAAAGTGGAAAGTGCCAGCATTGATTTTGAAATGGCGCTCATAAAATATCCGATGCGCACAAATGGAATCCGCTTTCCTGTTTTATCACTCAAGTGACCGAAATAAATTTTACTTAATCCCGCTGTTGCTTCTGCCACTCCTTCTAAAACACCAATCCATGCGACAGTAAATCCAATTGATTTCAGATACAAAGGCATAATCGGTATCAGCATTTCGCTCGATACATCATTGAGCAAACTCACCAACGACAGCAATAAAATATTTCGGGTAATTTTATTCAAAACAAAGATTCTTAAAAATTATTTTCTTAATGCAATGCCGAAAAGTAAAATCATTTTATGATTCTCTTTTTTTTGAGTTTAATTTTTTTATTTCTCCAATAAAAATTGTTGTTGAATATCAACCTGTTTATTCAGTAGTTTATCGAAAAGCACATCATTATTTATTCTTTCTTGTTATTTTTCGTTTTCAATTCACAACTCATGAAAAAAATAAATTCAATTGTTCTGTTGCTGACATTATCAGCAAGCATAATTTTTACTTCCTGCAAAAAAGGAGATATTGAAAAGAAATTTGATTTAACACTTTCAGGCATTGTATTAAACAGCCCTGCCCAACCCGGCAGCGCACCTGATACTGTATTCGCCTCACAGGTTATTACAACTGGAATTGAAGCCAAGTTGAATGAAAATGGAGCAACTCTTCAAAACATAAAAAAGATTGATTTGAAATCGGTGAGTCTGACCATTACCACTCCATCAGGCCAAACATTCGATGGCATTGAATACCTTGTATCGTTTATAAATGCAGCAGGTTTGGGAGAAACAAAAGTTGCTTATAAAGCACCAATACCTCAAACAGGTTTAACTACCATTACACAGGATAGTCAATTTGCAGATTTGACCGAGTACATTAAACAATCTGAATTCAATTTTATTTTAAAGGGCTATAGCAATACCGCAATTCCTGCTATGACCTTGACTGCGGATATTAGTTTTTCAATTACAGCAATGGTTGCACAATAAAATTTCGATTATAAAACAACAAAGCCTGTTCGGATATCGAACAGGCTTTGTTCATTTTATGACACAATTGTTTTATAATTTAGGAATGGCATCAGTCATAAATGACGACAGCGCACTATATCCTGTTGAATCAACTTTATCTTTTCTGGTAATTGCCTGAACTTGAAATTCATAAGTAGTTTCTGGTTTTAAATTTACAAATGGCCGTTGATTTCCGGGAGCCATAACCGTTCCTGTCGTCCATGTCGTGGAACCTGTTTCTCGGCAACGGACTTTATATTTAATTGCATTGTCAACAGGAATCCACGAAGCAGTAGCGGCTTTTATTGAAACATTATTTGCCTTTAATCCTGATGGTGTGGCTGTAAAAGAATAGTCTGAATGATTAAAACTTACGCGATTAATCAATGCGTATGTTTCCCTTGTTTCACCAATTTCAGTCTTCGAATTTGTTTTTACATTGGCACTTGCTTCAACGACCACCCGTTCAGGAATCTCATTTAATGAAACAGCAAACCGGTAATGGTTATCGCCAACTTTTTTCCCTGATTGTAAAGTATAGGTTTTCAGTTGTGATGTGTTTTGATTTTCCCCATTGCTAAAATCACGGATATTTAACACCGCACTTTTTATTTCGCTTTGATCAACAGACATGAATTCGATATATAAACTATCCTCACTGCTGCTAAATTCGACTTCCACCGCAGCAGCTATTTCCCCTTTAGATGATTGAGGGAATAAGGAGAATTTAAATTTTTTGTTTAACCCTGCTTTAGCATTTTCGCTGTTTCCAACCAGCTGAAACATGAATAGTCCTACACATGCAATTATTGCTAAGCTTAAACCAACTGTAGCATAAACAAATGTTGGTTTCATTTTTAATCGAACAAGATTTTTGGGTCTCATCTCAATGTGAGGCTTCATCATAATGGTGTTTTTTTAGCCATTACGATTTCATTTTTCGAAAGTTACCATTGAGAAATCCTTGCTAGGTCTTCGACAAGCTCCCGATTTTGAGGCCCCGGATGTTTCATCAGACTGACATACGCTACTTGGTTAAACCGCTTCCTTCGAATTGGAAATATTTTTTGACTCCAGCCATTTTTTATGATTTACAACAGCACGGATATCAGAATAAGTAAACTCATCTCCCAACTTTTCCTTGATGGCAGCACTTGATTCACCAATTGATTCTTCCATCACTTTCAAAATGATTTCAATTTTTTGCAGGGATAAAATTTCAGTAATAAAAATTTCTCCGGTTGGAATAAAAGTTAACAGATGACCAACAATTGTACTCGCAGCCAACTCACGAAGCTTAGCAATTTGGGCAACTGATTTTCCTTCTTTGAATAATTGAAAACTCACCCAGTTGGTATCGCCCTTCTTTGGTTTGGTTGATTTTATTATTTCAATCAACTGACTGGTATCAATCGGGATTTCATTTTGTTTTTCCACCAACTCAAGTAAATCATTTACATTGCTTCCTTTCATTAGTGCTTCGGCAAACTGAATGGATTGTTTCAGTTGAATTTTTTTTCTTTCAGAAACTATCAGAAGTGTCTGCAATCCGCTCAGGTATTTTTTTGTTTTCTTTTTCAGTTTGTTTTCGTCCAAATGAATTTTTATCAACGCAATAATTTCATTCAATGCTTTGATAAAAAAGTTGGATGCTGATTCTATCCGGTGATGCAGATGCATGTAATTATCAAATTCAGCAGTCGCCAATAAACCTTCCAGCTGTAACACAAATTTTTTTGCGACTTCGTTTTGCTCCGATATTTTTTCGACCAAACCTTTCGCCCAGGCCTTTACTGAATTTTTATCTGTCACTTGCCGGTGAGTTAATTCTTCTTCGAACTCATTGAAAGTCTCCACTAGTTTTTCCCAATCATAAAATTTCATCAACGATCGGCTGATAAATATTTTCTGCTCGATCTGTAAATTTTCTTTCAGCAATTCTTTATTCAGTTCTGATTTTGAAAAAGCTAAAACCCGTTCGTCTGTTGAAATGGATTGCGGCAAAATTTTAGAATATAAAATCAAACCGTCCATTCCGGTTAAGCGACTGAGTGCTACATACACTTGCCCGGCAGCGAATGAATCTCCGGCATCAATAATTGCTTTCTCAAAAGTCAATCCCTGACTTTTATGAATCGTGATTGCCCAAGCCAAACGAATTGGATACTGCGTGTAGGTTCCAATCTCTTCTTCATTCAAATGATTTTTCTCCCGGTCAAATGAGTAGCGGATATTTTTCCAGGTTTCCTTTTCCAACTCCAACTCATCCGGTTCATTCGGAAACTCAACAACTATTTTTTCGTCGATAATTTTTTTTATGGTTCCTATTTTTCCATTGTAGTATCTGCGGATTTCACCTTTGTCGTTTTTGATGAACATGATTTGTGCTCCTTCTTTCAACTGCAAATTCATTTCAACCGGCAGCGCTTTCTCACTGAATTCCTTTTCAATTTTTCCCGGAAACAAATGCAGTTTGCCAGGCAGTTTAATTAATTGTGTTGCATTGATTTCGTCAGCTTTATAATTATGCGTAGTAAGCGTGATGTAGTGTTCATCATCTCGGGAAATAAATGACGGATGATATTTTTCGTGCAGTATTTCTAAATCAGTATTTGTAACTGTGTTGTTGCGAATGTTATTCAGAATGCTGATAAAGTTTCCTTCGGTTTGCCGGTAAATTTTTTTCAGTTCAATGTAAAGTGGTTGCGATTGCTGTATTACCTGCGAATGAAAAAAGAACGGGCTCTCATAAAATTCACTTAACAAATTCCATTCATCTTGTTTCGCCACAGGTGGCAACTGAAATAAATCGCCGATGTATAAAACCTGAACTCCTCCAAATGGCTGCGTTAATTTATTTCTGAAATGTCGAAGAATGGTATCCACTGCATCCAACATATCAGCACGCACCATTGATATTTCATCTATCACCAATAACTCTAGTTCACGAATCAGTTCGCGCTTCTCTGCACTGAAACGAATATTTTTTATCAGTGAATATTGGTCGGAAACATTTTCATTCCATGCTCTTGATTTCACCGGAAGAAACGGACCAAACGGTAATTGAAAAAAAGAATGCATGGTAACTCCGCCGGCATTAATTGCAGCCACTCCGGTTGGCGCAACAACAACTGTTTTCTTGTAAGTATTTTCTTTAATAAATTTTAAGAAAGTGGTTTTACCGGTTCCTGCTTTTCCGGTTAAAAAAATATCGCGTCCGGTGTGATTGACATACCGCGATGCCAGTTGAAATAATTCATTCGATTCATCATGCTTGTGCATTTGCGAAATATATAGGAAAGTTTATTGTTGGAATTAATAAATTTCTTTGATGGCAACAAACGATTGGGCTCCTTGCTTTGAAAAAAGGCAGCTTCTTCTTCATATAGCGGCACTCAGTTAGTTCGATTTTTAATAAAAATTATTTCTGAATCAGAAACATTTAAAATAGCGAAGCCATCCGCCTGTGGCGGATGGCTTCGCTAAATGTTGAAGAAAAAATTTACTTCTGAATTATCAATCGCTGCGTCAATGTTTGCATCTCATTGTTGAGCACCACTTCATACAAACCATCTGCAACATTTTCGAGTGTGATAGTTATCGATGATGAATTTTCTGTTGTTGCGAGATTGGAATGATAAATCAACTGTCCGGTGATATTGTAAATCGAAATCTGCGATTCAACTTTCAATGATGGAATCTGCAAAGTGAAATTTCCGGTGTTCGGATTGGGGAAAATATTGAATGTGTTTTCAACTTCTGTATCTTCCAATCGCGGTGCAGTGATGAATGTTTGCAATGCGGTGAATGCAGAATTTATTCCGGCTCCGCAAGTTGATCTTATCTGAAATTCATATTGCGTTGCATTTACAAGCGTGGAAATAGTAACTGATGTATTGGTGGTACTGATGTTGGTCCAGGCAGTAGTTCCGGTTTTTCTGATACGGAAAACAAAACCGGTTGGCGAACATGCAATTGTCCAGCTAACAGTAACAGATGTATTTGTCAGATTTGTTATTGTTTGATTGATTGGTGAAGTACACACTTGTGTTTTTCCGTTCTTCGCTTTCCATCCTAAATTCTGATTGCTTACACAGAATGCAGCCACTTGAAAAGTGTAATTGGTGTTCGACGCCAGCCCCGTGAAATCATAAAATAAATTTGCACCAACATTTGTTTGGGCACTCCATGTGGCTGTGCCTGCAATTTTATAACGCACTTTGTAATACGATGCCGATGGTGTGGCTGTCCAGTTCAATCGTGCACTGCAACTGTAAAGATTCGCAACAGTTAATGTTGGATTATAAGTTCCTGCACTCACCGTATATGTTGTAACTACATTGCATGGACCTGATGTAACGGTCAGTGTATAATTTCCGGCAATAAGGTTTGAAAGGTTTTGCGTAGTGGCACCGGTGCTCCATGTAAAATTGTATGGGGCAACTCCGCCAATAATTGTAATTGCAATGGCTCCGCTTCCGGGGCACGGACTGTCATTGGTAATACTCGCAATAACGAATGGCTGGTCTTGCACTGTGATTGCTGAAGTTGCTGTTGCTGAACAACCCAGAGCATTTACTCCTGTTACAGAATATGTAGTAGAAACACTGGGAATGGCAAACACGCTGGAACCACTGGTGCCACTCAATCCTGCACTCGGACTCCAGGTATAGGTTGCTGCACCACTTGCAGTCAGTTGTGTTCCCTGACCTTTGCACAACGAAAAAGCAATTGGAGAAACAGAAACATTCGGCAATGAATTTACAGTTACAATTACTGCATCACCTGCTGTACATCCTTCCGCATTTGTGCAGGTAACATTATAAGTTGTGGTTGCAGTTGGTGTGGCAGTGGGTGTTCCCGATGTTGAATTATTTAATCCGGTTGTTGGCGACCATGAATAGGATGAGCCACCGGTTGCATTTAATGTAGTGGATGAACCAGCACAAACTGCGACATCATTTCCGGCACTTGCTGTTGGCGTATTAAAAACGGTGATTGTTTGCGATGATGAATTGCTTCCGGTTGCATTTGATACCAAGAGCGAAACTGTATATGAACCCGCTGCTGCATAACAAACTGCTCCTGGATTTTGTGAAGAGGAAGATGCAGGATTTCCACCTGCAAAAGTCCAGCTCCAGCTTGTTGGAGCATTTAAGCTTTGGTCAGTAAAATTTATACAAGTGTTTGGACAAATGGTGTTGTCGCTGATATTGAATGCAGATGTTGGTGTTGTACCTAATGAAACACAATTTATTTTTTTTGATTGCGGACATGCACTCATACTTATGGATGAAGCATAACCGTTACCGCAAACCAACACCTGACCATTTTTTCCAATGGCAACATCATACACAACTCCTGCTGTTGTAACTGATGAAAGTTGGTTAAGTGCCGCATCATATTTTACAACCTTGTTAGTTGAGCCAACATAAACATTTCCGCAACTGTCAATTGCAATTCCATTATTGTTTGGTGCAATGCCTTGAACAAAGAGTGGGTCGGTATAACTTCCTCCGGAAATAGCTGCCTGATTTATAACAGCTCCTGTAGAAATATCTCTTCTGAAAATTGTTTGACCATTCATGGTGTAGATATAATTCGATGTTGCACGAATTACATGTTGCGGCTGTGGAGTAAAACCATAACTCGGACTGCTATACGCATAACTATAAGATGTGAGCAAACGCCAGTTTATTCCAAGTGCAGTTGTTAAGGCGCCAATTGTATCAAGGGTATGGAAATAATAATTACCATTTGGAGATGAACAAATTGAGCGGATTTCATTTACATCGCCTATTAAAAAGCTTGGAATGGAATGGGCTACCACAACGCTGCTATTAACATTTCCGTTTGTCATGCTTATATCGAATGCTCTTCCATTACCAGTCGGGATAAGTCCGGTTAGCCGGGTTCCACCGCAAATCAATTTTGTGTAATCACAATTAAAAGCCAACGACCAATACTCATCAAATATTCCTCCTCCGGTATTCCATTGCGTTGCTCCTGCTGTATTTACTTTTTTTATTCGTGCTGTAGAGCCAACTGTTACATAACTATTACCATCCAAATCAGTTGCGAGCGTACCAATCCACGAACTTGAATCGTAACCGGCGGTAGTGTTTGTCCATTGTAATACACCGGCGAGATTATATTTCTGCAATTTGCAATTTGGCCAGTCGCCGCCATAGATGTAGGCATTGCCAGCGCTGTCGGTTTCTATTTCCCAAACTTTTTGAGAGTTCGGCATTGCAGGGTTTACTGTCCAAGGGTCAATGATTATTTCTTTTGAGTGATCATAATTATCAATTGAAAATGAAACTATGTTTTGATTTTTTGTGAATGAAGAACTGATATACGATTTAGTTGCTGCATAAAAAGTTTGCGGTGCATGGTCATTAATATCTCCGAACAATGTTGAGATTTTTAAATCGCCGTTGTTTTGAATCAACAGTTTTTTATTTCCGGAATATCTCATTTGAATTACAGAAGGATCAGCACCAGGATGAATAATGAATGAATATTTTATTCCTTCTACATTATGAAAAACATATTCGACATCAATGCCTGGATATAAATTTTTATAGGTAATTTTTTTATAGGCAGCTATCTTATTGAAGTTTTTGTATTCCCCATTTATCTGAACTGAATAATTGTAATATTCAGTTGCCAATTCTTCAGCCACAACAGAAGTACTTGGATTTGAATTTTCCCATACCATGTTTACCACATCCGATTCAAAGTCCACCTGTTTTTCTTCTTTCTCTTTTTCATTCCAGAATTCAGCATCGCCTTTTTCCAATTCTTTCTTTTCGTGCAACAGTTCTTTTTCTAAATCCTGCTCACTTTCTTTTTTAATAATTTTTTTGAAAGAATAAGTTACTCCAGTTGAGGTAAAATAAATGATGCTTGCACCATTGTCGATAGCGTATAAAACCTTTGAGGTTCCGCTACCAGCAGGCAAGTGAAACTGCCCTTGATTTTCGATAAATACTTTTGGTGAATTAAAATTGGTGGACCAGTTGGTTACACCATCACCGGCAAAAGTTTTTGTTAAAACTGCCAGCAAAAAAAAGGCGCACAGACTAAAAGTTTTTTTCATGATTCGGGATTTAAAAGTTTTTGTTAAAATTTCTGCGCTTGAAAAATAACAAAAAGATTTGTTAACCAAGGATAATTAATGGATAGGAATATTATTTTATTTAATATAAAGAAATAATCAGGAAAATGATGTTAAATATTTTATTCTGTTTTTTCATTCTTCATTCATCACTTCCGCAATTATATTTGCAGCCTTATCAAGAAAGACTGAGGGAATAGGCCCGATGAAGTCTTGGCAACCCATCGCGGTGGGTGCCAACTCCTAACCAAGTAGCAGCAGCGAAAGGTGAAGATAAGGATGGATCTAAGTTTCACTCCTCACTTTCAAGATAAGAAAATTAAAAACCGTACGAAGCAATTCGTTCACTAAAACTTTTCTTGTTATGGAAAACAAAACCGAACTACTCCGAAAAATTCTTGACCGGCGCATCATGATTATTGATGGGGCAATGGGCACCATGATTCAGCAATATAAACTGAGTGAAGAAGATTACAGAGGTGAAAGATTTAAATCACATGAAAGTTCGCTGAGAGGTTGCAACGATTTATTGTCGCTCACACAGCCACACATCATTGAAGAGATTCATAAAAAATATTTAGAAGCAGGTGCCGATATTATTGAAACCAACACTTTCAATAGTACTTCCATTTCAATGGCGGATTATCATCTCGAACATCTTGCTTACGAATTGAATGTTGCCGCTGCGAAAATTGCCCGCAAAGCCGCTGATGAAATCACGGCGAAGAATCCAGACAAGCCACGATTCGTTGCAGGTGCATTAGGACCAACTTCAAAAACTGCGAGCATCAGTCCCGATGTGAATGACCCCGGTTATCGTGCAATCACATTTGATGAATTAGTAAAAGCATACAGCGAAGAAGTTCGCGGACTCATTGATGGTGGTTCAGACATCATCATTGTTGAAACCATTTTCGACACGCTGAATTCCAAAGCTGCACTATACGCCATCATGGAATATTTCGATGACAACAATATTGAATTGCCATTGATGATAAGCGGAACAATCACTGATGCAAGCGGAAGAACTTTGAGCGGACAAACCACCGAAGCATTTTATAATTCCGTGGTTCATTCAAATCCAATCAGCATCGGATTGAACTGTGCGCTCGGTGCCGATTTAATGCGACCATACATTGAAGAGATGAGCAATGTGGCGGCGTGTTATGTGAGTGCTTATCCGAATGCAGGCCTGCCGAATGAAATGGGTGAGTATGATGAAAGCCCTGAACACATGGCATCCATCATCAAATCATTTGCTGAAGCCGGATTCCTCAACATCGTTGGTGGTTGCTGCGGAACTACTCCCGCACACATCAAAGCAATTGCTGAAACAGTTAAAAATATTTCTCCAAGAAAATTGCCGATTACTGATACCGACATTCAGGTTAATTTTTCAGAAATAGTTTCTTCACTGTGAAAAAATTATTTCTGATTCTATTCAGCATCCCTACTATCTGTTTCGGACAGCAAGGATTTCATATTGGCGCATTTGGAAACAATGGAGTATTTTGGTTATACAATTACTCCGATTTCCATGCTGACAATCCTTTGTTATGTGAAACTATTTCACCTGATGCTTTTCAATTTGAAAACTACAAGGCGGGAATTTCAAGTGGATATGGCATTAGTGAGAAATGTGCTATCAATTGTGATTTTTTATTTTCAAATTACTTTCAGAAATACAAAAGGGCGTCCGGAGTAAATTATAATAATGGTGATACAACCTATTTAAATTATATGACTGCACAAACAAAAATTAAATACTTAACAATTGCACCTGAATTTGAATTTGATTTTTCAACCTCTTCTGAAAGGGATATTGTGCCATATTTAAAAGCAGGAATTCAGTTTTCCTATTTATTAAATTATAGACATAATGAGTATTTTGAATGGGATAACGGGCAAGGAAAAAATTTTTGGAGTTTTGAAAATAATAATAATGAGATGAAAGTAATAGGAGAAACACCATATGGTTGGCATTATGGATGGAATGGTAAAAGTGATAATGTTTTTCATTCATTGATTTGGGGAGCAAGTTTGAGTACCGGAGTGAAAGTGAATATTAGCGAGTATTTTAATATTGATTTTTCTATTCGCGGCGCATTTGATTTTAGAAACACTGACAATCTTGAAGCTAATATTTATTCTAGTGATTCATTAGCTGGAAAATATTGGACAGGCAGATATTACACTTTTAGTGAGGGCACAGACCAAGATAAAACTCGTAAACCATCACATAATATTTATGTAGGATTTGGAATAGGATTCAATTATTATTTCCGAAGCAGATACGATAATTATTAATAAACAATTTGAAAAATTTTTTCTGCTAATACGCAGTATCCCGAATTCATGATAGAACAGAAAATTATAAAACCTTACTTACGACTCAGCGGATTAGAGCCGCTCATACTTACACCGCAAACCAATTTTGTGAACATCGGTGAGCGCACCAACATCACTGGCTCAAAAGAATTTGCGCGATTGATTCTTGCTGAAAATTATGAAGCGGGAGTTGCAGTAGCACGACAGCAAGTAGAGAACGGTGCTCAGGTGATTGATGTGAACATGGATGAAGGAATGCTGGATGGTGAAGCGGCGATGAAAAAATTCATCAATCTCATTTCTGCTGAACCTGATATTGCAAAAGTCCCGGTGATGATTGACTCATCAAAGTGGAGTGTGATTGAAGCCGGCTTGAAATGTTTACAGGGAAAAGGAATTGTGAATTCCATTTCGCTGAAGGAAGGCGAAGAAAAATTTATTGCCGTTGCAAAAAAAGTTCGTCGTTACGGTGCTGCTGTTGTGGTAATGGCATTCGATGAAAAAGGACAGGCAGATACTTTCGAACGCAAGATTGAAGTGTGCAAGCGCAGCTATGATATTCTCACCAGAGTGGTGAAGTTCCCTGCGCACGATATCATTTTCGACCCGAACATTCTCACCGTTGCAACAGGAATGGAAGAGCATAATAATTATGCGAACGATTTTATCCGCGCCACAAAATGGATTAAAGAAAATCTGCCGCATGCAAAAGTGAGTGGTGGCATCAGCAACATTTCATTTTCATTCAGAGGGAATAACGGTGTGCGCGAAGCCATGCACTCCGCATTTTTATATCATGCCATCAAGGCGGGACTGGACATGGGCATTGTGAATGCCGGAATGATTGAAGTGTATGATGAAATCAACAAAGAACTTTTAGTATTAGTTGAAGATGTGTTGTTGAATCGCCGAAGTGATTCAACAGAAAGATTGATTCAGTATGCCGACCGAATAAAATCGAAAGGCAAAGTAATTGAGCGAGATGAAGCGTGGAGAGATGCTCCCGTGGAAGAGCGCCTGCGTCACGCACTCGTGAAAGGAATTGTCGAATACATTGATGTGGACATTGAAGAAGCGCGGGTGAAATTGGGCAGACCGCTTCTTGTGATTGAAGGTCCGCTAATGGATGGAATGAATGTGGTGGGAGATTTATTCGGCGCTGGGAAAATGTTTTTGCCGCAGGTGGTAAAAAGTGCGCGCGTGATGAAGAAAGCCGTTGCGTATCTCAATCCGTTTATGGAAGCAGAAAAAAATTCTGTTACAGAAGCAAAGGCTGTCGGTAAAGTTTTAATGGCAACCGTGAAA
>CANJII010000055.1 GCA_947474435.1 Chitinophagaceae bacterium
AATGAGCGTTTTAAGTACCTGTTTATTTAGGTATTTCTTTTTTTGGTTCTTCTTCTTTCATGCCCTTTTCAATTTCGGCTTCAACATTTGCCTTGGCGCTGTTGAATTCACGAACTCCTTTTCCGATGCCCCGCATCAGTTCAGGTATTTTTTTTCCTCCGAAAAACAGAAGCACTACCAATAGACTAAGGTACCACTCGCTGCCGCCGGGTAAGCTTAATAAAAGAATGTTTTGCTTTGCTGATTGTATTGTGGGTGTAAATGTAGATTGAAAAAGGGAAGTGTGAAAAATTACTTCTGTGCCAACCAATTTTCAGGGTCTAACAAGGTGGTGCCCTTCCATATTTCGAGGTGAACCATGGTGCCTTCTTCTTTATCGGTATAGGCACGACCGATGGATTGCTTGGTTTCTACTTTGTCGTTTGGCTTGACTGTTACACTTGCCATGTTGCTGTAAACGGTGAAGTAATCGCCGTGACGAATGATGACCGCCGTGTGGTAACCGGGATTTGCGAGCACGCTGACCACAGTGCCTTTGAAAATGCTGCGCACATTGGCGCCGCCGTTTGTTTTTATATCGCAGCCATTATTTTTTGTGGTGACATTTTTTAAAACGGGATGCGGATGTGTGCCGAACGATTCGATGATGACTCCCTGCTCAACAGGCCACGGAAATTTGCCAATGTTGGCGGCGAATGAACTGGACATTGCCGCGATTTCGGGTGTGGTGGTGATGGTGCCGCCGGTGGTGGTTTTGGAATTGCTACCGGTGGTGGTGGTTTTTTTTGTGCTTGCCGCTATTTCTTTTTTAATGGCATCGGATATGAGCTTGTTGAGTTTGGTTTGCTCGGTTTTCTTTTTTGCGAGGTCGGCTTTTATTTTTTTCTCCTGCGTGGAAAGTTGTTTGACCACTTTGTCTTTATCTGTTTTTTCTTTTTGCAGTTTATTTTTTTCTGCCTGCTGCTGCGTGAGCAATTCTTTCTTTTCGTTTTTCTGCTTGCTCAGCACTTTCACTTTTCCCGTTAATGTGTTTTTTGTCTGAACTATTAAATCGGCTTGCGTGCGGCGGTAGGCGCTGTATTTACGGAGATACAAAATGCGGCGCACAGCATCGTTAAAACTTTCGGCGGACAATACAAACAACAAACGACTGTAAGTGCTGCGGTGCTTGTATGCCGTGTAAACCATGACGGCATAATTTTTTTTCAGTTTGGATAAATTGCCATCCATGGTTTTGATGGATGATTTTGTTTCGCCGATCTGACTATCAATCTGGTTGAGTTGCGAATTGTAATTGCCGATTAATTTTTCGCGTGATGATATTTTTTTTTGCAGCGTTTTTACTTCGGTGAGAGAAGATGTTTTGGATTTTTTTGTTTTGTCCAAATCTTTTTGCATTTGCTCAATCTCTTTGAGCAGCGAATCTTTTTTCTTCTGCAGTTCGTCTTTTGTTTGGGCAAAAGAAAAATT
Organism: Chitinophagaceae bacterium; assembly: GCA_947474435.1. GTDB lineage: Bacteria > Bacteroidota > Bacteroidia > Chitinophagales > UBA10324 > UBA10324. Next base: position 1,471 of record CANJII010000055.1, read on the forward strand.
TGAAATGAACATTAAAATAAAAAGCCCAATCCTAAATCCTTTCCCTAAGGGAAAGGACTTTAATACAGATGCGAACATTCTCTTCTCTAAAAAAATTCTTTTAAAATGCTTACTCATATTTCTCTTTAACATTGAACGGAAATTTCAGTGGCTCGTTGATTTTTACTTTCGAAAAATTGATGAACAACCTTGTGTTGTCGGCATCGTTGAGCTGAACTTCTCTGTCCAAAGAGAAAGGATTTACATTGTCGCGGTTATAATTTTTATACTTCAGTTTTAAACTTTTGCCCATTGCACTGTCCACTAAGTCGGTGCTGAGCATAGTGAAATCGGGATTGAGTTCGATAAAACTTGTTCTTCTTTTCCCGTCGTTCTTCAACATATAAGTTGAATCTTCTTTTTTGGCTTTGAATTTTTTCTCGTCGAAAAAAATGGGAATGCCGCTGATGAGATTTTCAAACATGTTGTAATCCACTTCCACCGAAGTGAAGTGACTGAAGTACTTGTAATCGTAGCTGGAAAATTTTTTGTTCAACCGGTCAATGACATAAACCGAATCGTGCGTGGCGAATACGCGCAAGCCTTCAACTCCCAATGAAGAAACAGAAATCCAGATGGCACTGTCGTGCTTGATTCGGATGTTTGCATTTGCACTGCGCGAACCTTTGTCGTCGGCTATTGTGATTTTTGCTTTTGCAGAAAAATATTCGAATTCAAAATTGTTTTCGCGCATACTGTCGCGCACCGATTGGGAATTGGTAGTATCAACCAACACTTCATTTTTTTTCACAGCTCTTTTAAATGTGAAACAGGCATTGAACAAAACGAGAATGAAAACAAAAAATCCAATCCGTTTATTCATACAGTTTTTTGTCGTTGATTTTTTTGTCGAGCCATTCTGATTCGGCATGAAACTCTTTTGCCTTCATCCAGTTTTCTAAAGCTTTATCGGTTTCTCCCAATTGAAATAAAATATCGCCGTAGTGTTCGAGGATGGTTCCGTTTTTATCGCCGCCGTTTTGTACTGCTTTTTCAATTTGTGTTTTTGCTTCCTGATATTTTTTTGCTTTGTAAAGCACCCATGCATAAGTGTCTAAGTTGCCAGCATTATTTGGTAAAAGTTTTATTGCTTTTTGTATTACCACTTCTGCCCGGTCTAATTTCTCACCTCTTAACGATAAGTAGTAAGCATAATTGTTCATGGCAAAATAATTTTCATTGTCGAGCGATAAACTCAACTCGTAACAACTATCGGAAGCGGAATATTTTTTCAACCCATTGTATGCTTCGGCTATAGTTGAATACAATTCGGCCATCAGTTTTTTATCGTCACTACCAATTACGATTGCCTGTGAGATAGCAACTGCAGCTTCATCGTATTTTTTGCTCTGCAATTTCGCTGCTCCCAACATGTAAAACGGTAATCCCTGCGCCGGAAAAAATTCGGTGCATCGTGCGGCATCATGTGCGAGACTGTCTTTCAGTTGCATGGCAGATTCTAAATACAAAACCTGTTGCCAGATGGTGAACTTGCTGTTATCTAATTTTAATGCTGCCTGATATTGCTTTAAAGCGTTTTCATTTTGCTCCAACTGATTCAACACATCGGCATACATGGCGAATGCTTTTGCTTCAGTGGGATGTGCTGCAATTAAAATGGCCCCTAACTGTAACGCTTCATTTTTTCTGGGTTCGTCTTTCAGGTATGGTAAGTAGCTTAATAACACTTTCACTTTATTATCAATATCCATTGAAGGTGAAGTGAAAACTTTTTTCATGGCTTCGAAATATTTTTCGTTGTCGCCGGCTCTTCTGTAGTAATCAGATAAAGCGAGTTGTGCGGTTGCATTGTTCGGGTCAACCTCCGCTAATTTTTTTACTACTTCAATAACTTTATCGTTGTCGCCTGATTTGGTGTACAGATCAGCAAGCATGGCAAGGAATCGTGGCTCGGTTGGATTTGCATCGGAGAGTTTTTGAATTTCTGCAATTCCTGAATTCTCTTTCCCCATTTTATTGTAAAGCCGTTGCTTTTCCATTGCCAGATCTTCCTGCACGCCTACCTGCTGTTCAATTTTGTTGTACTGGTCAATCGCCTGTTGATTCTGACCTGAGAGGGAAAGAAAATAAGCGTAGTTAAAAAGGTAGTCAACATTATTCGGTGCCTGCTTGCAAAGTGTTCCGTACACTTCACCTGCTGCTTTCGGATTTCCGCTTCGGTTTAAAATTTCTGCATACAATTGCTCGTAATATTTATTGGTCGGACTTTGCTTCACCGAAATTTTTATGTGCGCGAGTGCCTCAGTATATTGCTGAGTCTGGTATAAAATATTTGCCATCTGAAAATTCACCGCATCATTCTCGGGTTGAATTTTTAAACATGCTTCGTAAAGTGATAATGCTTTTTGCGCATCACCGAGTATCTCCTGTTTTTTTGCTTCGAGAAAAGTGTTTTCCAGTTCGGTTGCTTTCGGGTCTTGTCCGACCACATCATTCACTTTTGCTTCAGGTTGATTTTCAACTTTGGTTGTTGACTCAGTTGTTATACAGGAAGTGAAGAGTGAAAAGTGAAGAGTGAAGAGTGAAATAATTATTGGCAAAGAAATTTTTCGGAAAGAAAAATTTCTGATAAATGAAATGAGACAGAGAGAAATATTATTTGAAAAATGAATCATGATTCTGTTGAATAATCGCCGAGACTTAAATCGGAAGGTTTTGATTCTATTGACGCATTGCTTCCAATCATGCTGTTGTTTATCACTCTGTAACGAATTTGTGTTTGATTTTGTATGATGCTGTTTTCAACTCTGCTGTTTTCAATTCTGCTTCCTGCGCCAATTGATACATACGGACCGACAACCGAATTTTTTATCACTACTTTTTCTCCAACAAAACAAGGAGGAATGATAACCGCGTTTTCCATAACCGCACTTGCAGCAACCAATTGTTTGTGCTTGGTTAATTCGAGCACACGCTGATTGGTGTAAACCGTTGCATCCTTGTTTCCGCAATCGAGCCACTCTTTTACCTCGGCGGTAACGAGTTTCATGCCCTTGCTCTTCATGTTTTCCAAAGCATCAGTAATTTGATATTCACCCTTGATACGGATGTTATTATCAATCAGGTACTGCAATTCTTTTTCAAGATTCACTCCATCACGGAAATAATAAATGCCAATGATGGCGAGGTCAGAAATAAATGTCGGCGATTTTTCAACGAACTCTTTTACCACATGATTTTCATCTAACACCACCACACCAAAAGCAGAAGGGTCGGGAATGCGGTGCACCCAAATGATTCCGTCTTTTGATTTATCAATTTTAAAATCAGCGTAGAATAAAGTATCAGCAAAAGCGACAATCACATTTTCAGTGAGGCATTCGCGGGCACATAAAATTGCGTGAGCAGTTCCGAGTGCTTCATCTTGATAAAATATTTTTCCTTTTGCGCCAACACTTTGCGCAATGGCTAATAAATTTTTCTCTACTTCTTCACCGAAGTGTCCAACCACAAAAGCAATTTCGTGAATATCATCGGCGCACATTTCAGCAATGTCTTCCACCAGTCGCTGAACAATCGGTTTGCCGCCAACTGCAATTAATGGTTTAGGTGTGGTGAGTGTATGCGGGCGCATCCGTTTTCCCATACCCGCCATTGGAATAATTATGTTCATGTATAAATTAAAAAGTAAAATTTAAAAGTAAAAATGTTTGATATCCGTGAGTTAAATATTTAAAAACTATTTCACTCCAGTTGAGCCAAAACCGCCAGCGCCGCGCGAAGTTTCTTCCAACTCTTCAACTGCTTCCCAATTTATTTGTTCGAATTTTGAAATCACCATTTGCGCCACGCGCTCGCCGTGTTCTATGATTTGTGTTTCGGTGGAAAGGTTTATCACTATCACTTTTATTTCTCCACGGTAATCGCTATCAATGGTGCCGGGCGTGTTGAGCATGGTCAATCCTTTTTTCACTGCAAGTCCGCTGCGTGGACGAATCTGCGCTTCAAATCCATGTGGCAATTCGATGAACAAACCGGTTGGAACCAGTGTACGCTCCATCGGTTTTAACTCAATGGTTGCAGTAAGGTTTGCACGCAAATCCATTCCTGCCGAACCGGTGGTTTCGTAAGACGGCAATGCGTTGGAAGAGTGATTGATGATTTTGATTTTCATGAGGCGAAAGTAAGGAATGAAGCTGGAAAGAATTATTTCTGTTGTTCAGAATTCCATTCCGGATTTTTCCAACGGCGCTCAATCAGATAAACTAAAAATGCAAAAACAGAAATGGTAGCAACTGAGGAAACAATATATAGCAATCGACTTTTTTCAAATAGTTGATGGAAGTATGGATTACAAAACCAACCAATAAATAATGCCAGCCCGACATAGACCAAAAACTTTTTTACATCATACGGCACATGATAAAATTTTTGTCCGGAGAAATAAGAGGCAATCATCATGCTTGCATAACAAGCCAGTGTTGCCCAGGCAGAACCGAGGTATCCGATTTTTGGAATGAGGTAAAAATTTAGTGCGATTGTGATGACAGCGCCCATCACTGAAATGTAAGAACCGAATAATGTTTTGTCGGTGAGTTTGTACCAGATGGTTAAGTTATAATAAACACCCAAACACAAATTCGCCAGCAACAGTATTGGCACGATTTGCAATCCTTCATAATAATTTACATCTCGCAGAAAAAGTGTTTTGAAAATATCCAGCGAACACATCACGAAAATGAAAATGATGCTGCACGCAATCACAAAATAATTCATAGTGCGGGCGTACATAATTTTTGCATCCAGTTTTTTTGATTCATTGAAGAAGAAAGGTTCAGCTGCCATGCGATAGGCTTGCACAAACAAGGTCATGAGTATGCTGATTTTGTAACTCGCACTATAAATACCAACCTGCGATAAATTTTTTATTGAATCAAAGGGAAGAAAATTTAAAAGCAGCACACGGTCGAGTGTTTCATTCACCATTCCTGCCAATCCCACAATTAATAATGGCAAACTATAGAGCAACATTTTTTTCCAGATAACAAAATCCATTTTCAATTTGCCGGATGAATTTTCAGCTTCAATTTCTGAATCGAGTGTTTCTGTTTTTGATTTTTCCATCCGCACTTTCCGCACCATGTAAATAACAACCACCAATGTAACAGCACTCGCAATCAGGTTGCAGATAAATACATAAATGATGGAATCAGATTCTAATTTATGAAACCACTCTCCGGTTTTTAAATAGGGTTGAATAACCAGAAACCAAACAGTGAAACAAACATTCACCATTACATTAATCAGTTTTATCATTCCGTATTTCACCGGACGATTTTCTAAACGCAATCGCGCAAACGGAATGGCGCTGATTGCATCCAACGCAAGCACCCATGCAAAACAAATTACATAATCAGCATGATTCGGAAAATGAATAAATTCAGCAATTGACGGTGCAAAAAAAGAAATCAGAACTCCGAAAAAAACAGAACTAACAAGCACAGAGATTTGTGCGGTCGCGTAAACCTTTTGCTTGTTCTTTTCGTGTGTTGCAAAACGGAAGAAGCCCGTTTCCATTCCATAAGTAAAAAGCACATTCATTAAACTCACATAGGCATAGAGCGCACTTACCACTCCATAATCTGACGGAATAAACACAGCAGTGTGAAGCGGCAACAGCATGTAATTAATAAACCGCGCTAGCATGGTCGATAATCCATACACCACTGTTTGCCCTGCGAGTTTTTTAATTACACTGTTCAAGTTCTGACTGGATATTGGGAAATTAGGATTAGGAAATTTGGTGATTGCACTTCGACAAGCTCATTGCGACATTCGCATTTTTTAGTTTGTCAGCCTAAGCTTGTCCAAGACTGAGTAAAAATAAATTCAACGCAGTGTGTGATTGAAAAGTGTTTCAACAGAAAAAAATAGGTCTGTACAAAATGAAAATAAAAAAGCTCGCGAATTTTATATCAGGCTTGCTAATTAACAGCAATCAATACTTAACTTTTATAACAACTTCTTAATAATATGATCTGTTTCTATTCCTTCAGCTTCGGCTTTATAGTTGCGCACAATGCGATGACGAAGTACTGGTTCCGCTATTGCTTTTACATCTTCAATATCAGGTGAATATTTATTGCTGAAAGCAGCATGACACTTTGCACCGAGCACTAAAAACTGTGAAGCACGAGGGCCAGCTCCCCATTGTAAATATTGATTAGCTTCAGCAGTTCCGGCAGGTGTATTTGGTCTGGTTTTATGAACAAGGTTCACTGCATACTGCAATACATTGTCTGCCACCGGAATTTTACGAACGAGTTGCTGATAAAAAAGTATATCGTGAGCAGATAATATTTTTTTCATATCGGGTTTCACATTAGTTGTTGTGCTCTTCACCATTTGTACTTCATCGGCAAAATTCAGATAAGTGAGAATGATGTTGAACATAAAACGATCGAGTTGCGCTTCAGGTAACGGATATGTCCCTTCCTGTTCAATCGGATTTTGTGTGGCTAAAACAAAAAATGGTTTATCAAGTGCATGAGTGTTGCTGCCATAAGTAACGGAGCGCTCCTGCATGGCTTCCAATAATGCAGCCTGTGTTTTGGGTGGGGTACGGTTTATTTCATCAGCTAAAATTATGTGAGAGAATATCGGACCTCTGTTAAAATGAAACTGGCGATTCTCATTCAGAATTTCGGAACCGGTAATATCACTTGGCATTAAATCGGGTGTGAACTGAATTCGCTTGAAAGAAAGATCAAGCACATCGGCAATTGTTTTTACTAAAAGAGTTTTTGCTAATCCCGGAACGCCAACTAATAAACTGTGTCCATCACACATGATTGAAGTAAGAACTAAATCAACTACTTCATCCTGCCCGACAATTACTTTACTGATTTCACTTTTCAGCTGCTTGACATGTGCAGCAAGTCCGTCAATGGCTTCTGCATCTGATTTATATTGCATCATGGTTTTTGTGCTGTTTGTTTCCACTTGGTCATTGTATCACAATCAACAAATTGTGGGTCAATGAATGTATAACTACGGGCAATTTTTTCTTTCACCCATTCGGTAAAAATATCTGCTTGCTTTTGCGAGAGTGCTGCAGCTTGAAATTTATCGTAATCATCTTTCATGTTGCCCTTGTGTGCAACCGATTCTGTTTTCAAATAAACAATCCGATACATCATCTTTCCATCTTTATCTCTGAATAATTCAGGTTTTGAAAATTGTCCGGCTTTTAAACTGTCAATTGTAAATACCAGGCTTTTGTCATTATCTCCCAATTCCGGTATTGTGAAAAAAGTGTTTCCACTTGCGCTATTCACCAGCATACCACCGTTGTTTTTGCTTTCTTCATCTTCCGAAAATTTATTTACTGCATCGGTAAATGAAATTTGCCCTGCTGATAATTTCTGATAAACTGTATCGCCACGAGATTTTGCTTTTGTTAAATCAAACGAAGTTGTTTTTGGAGTAATGAGTATGTGACGAACATTAATCCGTTCGCCTCTGCGCTCAATTAACTGAATAATGTGATAACCAAAAGATGATTCAACAACCTGAGAAATATCGCCGGGAACTTTTAATGAAAATGCTGCTCCTTCAAAATTCGGATCCAAATCACCACGGTTTACAAAACCCAACTCACCGCCTTTATCTACTGAGCCCGGGTCTTCAGAATACAAACTTGCAAGTGTGGCAAAATCTTCACCCTTCATTGCACGATTGCGCAACTCATTAATTTTATCAATGGCAAATTGTTTCATTTCAGGAATCACCTGCGGTTTGAAAATAATTTGACCAACCTGTACTTCGGCGTCATAATATGGAAGACTGTCTGTTGGAATTTTATTGAAGAAAACTTTTACATCAGATGGATTCACCTTTGCATCGGCAATAATATTCTGTTGTTCTTTGGATGAAAGCATTTGATCACGGATCTCGGTTCTGAATTCATCTTTAATTTCCACAATTGATTTTCCGTAATACTCTTCCAGTTTTTCAATTCCACCGGTCATGTTGCTGAAATAGCGAATTCGTTTATCCAGTTCATTGTCCACATCTTCATCAGCAACTTCAACACTATCTAAAATAGATTGCGCCAGCATTAATTTTTGAGTCATTACCTGATCGAGCAATTCGCATTTCAGATTTGCAGGCGTGTTAGCACCGTACTCCTGAATGTATTGTTGGTTTTGTGCTTCTATATCTGATAGCAAAATAATTTTGTCGTTCACGACACCAACAATTTTGTCAACCACTTTTTGTGCGGAAGCAGATAGAAAAACAAGGCAGAGAAGAATGGTGGTGATGAATCGCATGTCAGTAGGTTTCAAACTTTTTGTTTTGCAACGCATCATCGTAAATGCTATTGTGAATGGTACTCAGGTAAGCCAGTTTTCTTTTATTCAAAATGATATTGATAATATCTTTCCTGACATATTGAATGGGTGCAGCATTTCCTTTCAATTTTAAATCATCAAAACTTACGAGGTATTGATAAGTTGAATCGCTCATGGTTTGAAACGATTTGTTGTAGGGTGCATTTTCCATGTTGTTTTCTTCAAGAGGCAAAATAGAAGTTAATTCGTCAATGGAAAACCAGGAACTGTCGGTAATCTGATATTTCACCGCATTGTCAATGCAAAAATTCCGGAGTTTCGATTGATTGATTTCGTTCTGCTTTTTCATCCATGCCGTTGCAGAGTCTGTTTTTATTCTTAAAGATTTTGAAAACATCACATACCGCATTTTTGAAACGGCAGTTTTCAATTCAAAATTATCAATGTACTTTTTGTAGTAGTCTTTAATTTCCTGTTCATCTACAACAGTATCCAGTTTTTGCTTGATCAATTCCTTTTCATAAAAAAAAACAGTGAGCGATTCACGATAATCAGTCAGCTGCTTTTCTAAATCAGTATTTTTTTCTGAAAGATTTTCTTCAGCATAATGTAAAATTAGGTTGTGCCTCACCCAGGCATCAATGTAATTCTTCACTGCTAAAATACTGTCTTCCGGTTTCGCCGCACCTTTTCCAACACCTTCCACATCACTTTCGTACAAATATTTTTCGTACACCCGTGCAATTGGATTTCCCTGTTCCGATTTTTTATTTGAAATGTTTGAACAGGAATGAAAAGTTAAGGACATGCAAAGAATGAAGCGAACAACCGTATTCAAAAGTTACTTTTTGATAATGGTGCTCAACACATCTTCATTAATGTGCACAGGATATTTTTCACGCAATGATTGAATCCAGTCTTTTTCCAGTTTCTCCTGAAAATCAGCCACTACATATCCGCGTGCTTCTTCCAAAGGTTTTGGCATTACAGGGGTTAAAGCAGTAACTTTTAAAATTTCTATTGTTCCGTTTTCGCCATTGTTGGTTTTGGTTGAACCAACTTTCCATTCCAATCCTGAATTTTCATTTTCAAACTGTGTGCGTTTGTAAGTGTTGGTTTCAAAACTGAAAACAGTACTGTCTTTTTTATTCAACTTTAATTTAATTGAATTGTCATCCATTCCTTTAGCAACCATTTTATTGTAAGCTGCATTTGATGCTGCATCTTTCAATATGTATGTTTTGATAGTGATTTTTTCTTCGTCAGGATATTTATCTTTTGTTGCCGCATAATATGAACGCAACCCAATAGTATCTTTAACAGCTTTTGACCATACTTTCTGATCAGTTAATTCAAACAACAAAATTCCATCCATGTATTCCTTCATCAAATCTGCAAAAGCAGGATATTCCTTATCCAGTCTTTGCTCCTGAAAACTGAGCAAACTATTTTCAACAAATGAATTATACATTTTTGCAAACATGGTTGCCTTGTCATTTGGCTGCATATTCTTGCGTTGATTTTTTTCAATGAAATCTGCTAAGTCAGCCTGAGTATAATTTTTCACTTCAGGTTTTAAAGTTTTATCTGTTAAAGTGAAAAGCACTTTATTCAAGCCTGCAGCCTGATCCATTTTCCACAAACCTTTCATTAAGCTTGAATCCATTTTCGAAAACAATTCGGTCTTGGCAGCCTCGTTTTCAGTATAGTTGAATTTCACTTTTGCTTTGTTGATATAAGAAGTTTTTGCAACCTCTGCACGCGAATCTTTTTCCACTTGCTTACGCAAAGTTTCGCGGTAAGCATCTAATGATGGTAATGGTGTTTTTTCAATCAGCATAATAATGTGCCATCCATACTTACTCATAATTGGTTTAGAATAATCACCAATATTCTTTAAAGCAAATGCAGCGTTTTCAAAATCAGGAACCATTTTCCCTGTACCGAAAGCAGGTAATTTTCCGCCTTCTCCTGCAGAGGTTTTGTCTTCTGATTCTTTTTTTGCTATCTCTTCAAAATTTCCGCCTTCAGTTAGTTGTTGGTATGCCTGATCAATTTTTGCCTTTGCTTTCAATGAGTCATCATGCGTAGAATTTTTTGTGAGCTTAACAAAAATATGTTCAACCTGAATAGTGCCGCGTGATGCACGAGTATCCAGCACTTTAATAATGTGATAACCAAACCGAGTACGGAATGGTTTGCTCAATTTACCAACCGGAGTATTGTAAGCAGCATTTTCAAACGGATACACAACCTGCAACGCGGTAATGTAACCAAGGTCGCCACCATTATCTTTTGCACTTGGGTCGCCTGAAGAATCTTTCGCCATTTTGTTAAAGTCTTTTCCTTTAACAAGCATATTATAAATGGTCATTGCTTTTAAGTAGGCTTTGATGGTATCAACCGGAGCAGCATTCTGTTCGCACTTAACAAGTATGTGTTCAACATGCACTTCTTTGCCCAAACGGGCGTAGGCCTCGTTCACCAATAGTTCGGTTACCTCCTTATCAATCAAGTAACTCTTTGCAAGAGTGGTTCGGTAGGTTGATAGTTCGTTGTTCACCGAAGTGGCTGTGTCCATTTTCACATCCCGTGCTTCTTTCACTTTCTCGCGGAAGTTGATGTACAGGTTCAGGTAATCGCGAACAGCACTTTCGCTGTAATCAATTTCCTTTCCCATGTTGTTCTTCTTGTACACATTCAGAAACTCATCAACACCGATGCTTTCGTTTCCTACTGTGAAAAGTGGCTTAGTTGTTTGTGCATGCGCCTGCATGAAAAAAGCAAGCAAAAGAAAAATTCCAGAAAATTTCATTGACTTCATAAATGAATGGTTTTTATCAGAGGGTTATTTTTAAGGGTGGCAAATCTATACAAATTTGATTGACAGCATCCGTGGGTATAAAACTTAAAATCAGGAATAATAAAACAGAACATTACGGATTCGGTGCGCTTATTTTGCCGCCCGCAAATAACAACAATTAAGCCGAAGGATTAAACAACTCCTTTTGTTTGGAAGAAAAATTTTTTAACCCCCGATATGAAGCAAAAGAGAGGAAGCATTTTAGAAAACATTGAGATTACCGCTTATGCAAATGAGGGAAGAAGTCTGGCGCGAATAAATAATAAAGTATTGTTTGTAGATGGTGCTGTGCCAGGTGATGTTGTGAATATCAAGCTGCAAAAATCGAAGAAGGATTGGATGGAAGGTCGTATTGATAAACTCATTTCCCCTTCACCTGAACGGATTGATTCGTTTTGCAAACACTTCGGAACTTGCGGGGGCTGCAAGTGGCAGTTTCTTGATTACTCCTCGCAATTAAAATACAAACAACAATCGGTTCTGGATTCGTTGCAACGAATTGGTAAAGTTGAAGCAAAAGAAATTTTACCAATCATCGGGTCAGCCAATCAGAAATATTATCGCAACAAATTGGATTACTCAGCAGGAGATCGTGCGTGGGTTACTAAAGAAGAATTAGATACCGAAGACAGAGTTTATAAACCTGCGCTCGGTTTTCATGTGGCCGGAAATTTTACAACTGTTCTGGATTTGGATGAATGTTTCCTTCAACCCGAACCATCCAACAAAATAAGATTGGCAGTAAAAGCTTTTGCCCTGAAACATGACATGAGTTTTTACGACAACTGGAACAAGCATGGTTTTTTACGAACCATGATTGTGCGAAATAATCTCAAGGGTGAATTTATGGTGATAGTGGTGGTGGGAGAAATGAGAGAAGATTGGTTATATCCGTTGTTGGATGAAATAAAAAATAATTTTCCGGAAGTAGTTTCGTTGCACTACATCGTAAACACAAAAGTGAACGATACTATTTATGATCAGGAGGTGATTACCTATTGCGGCGATGCATTTATTATCGAAACGATGGAGAACCTGAAATTTCAGATCAGTCCGAAATCTTTTTTTCAAACCAACCCAACGCAGGCATTGGAACTATATAAAGTGGTTCGCTCCTTTGCAGGATTAACCGGCCCCGAATTGGTTTATGATTTATATACCGGAACAGGAAGCATTGCTCTATTCATAGCAGCGCAGGCGAAACAGGTTGTTGGAATTGAGCAAGTTGAAGATTCAATTCGCGATGCTCGGTTGAATGCACAACTGAATGGAATTACAAATGTGAAATTTTATACTTCGGATTTGCGTGATGCACTTACCACAAAATTTGTAGCCGAACACGGCAAGCCCGATGTAATTATAACCGACCCACCACGCGCAGGTATGCACCCTGATGTGGTACGCGAATTATTGAATACCGAAGCAAAGCGCATTGTTTATGTTAGTTGCAACCCTGCATCTCAAGCGCGCGACCTTCAAATGCTTTCATTGAAATATAATTTGCTGAAAGTGCAACCGGTTGATATGTTTCCGCATACGCATCACATTGAGAATGTGGCGCTGCTGGAGTTGAGATAGATTATTCTTTGCCGCAGCGATTAGGCTGTCTCAAAAGGATAGCCTCTTCGAAATTATTTTGTAAAAATTATTTATGCTTCAGCTAATGCATTTGCACCGCTCACAATTTCATTCAGCTCTGTAGTGATGGCAGCTTGGCGAGCTCGGTTATAAGTGATTCGCAGATCTTTTAGCATTTCGTTTGCATTTTCTGATGCTTTATCCATAGCAGTCATTCGTGCGCCGTGCTCTGATGCATTGCTGTCGAGCAATACTTTAAAAAACTGTGTATTTAATATTTTAGGAATCAGGTAAGTCAGAATTTCTTCCTTGTCTGGTTCGAATATGAAATCTTTGTTGGTCTTTTTTCCTGCTGTCGGTTTCACTTTTGCTACCGGAAGAAATGCTTCTTCAGTAAAAATCTGTGTCGCCGCATTTTTAAACTGGCTGTAAAAAATTTCAATCTTGTCGTAAGTCTTATCGGAATATTTATCCATTAAGAATTTACTAACTTTTGATGCCTGTTCAAAATTCAGAGTGCTGAATAGTTGGTAGTAATCTGAATTCACATTGTAGTTCAACCGGCGGAAATATTCATTTGCTTTTTTTCCGATTGGAAGAATTGTGAGTTTACCAGCTTCTTTTTGTACTGAATATTTTTCAGCAATTGCTTTTCGTGCAACCTTAATAATATTTGAATTGAAACCACCGCACAATCCTCTATCGGATGTAACGACTACCAGCAAAACATTTTTTATATCGCGGTCTTTTGCAAAGTCAATACTTAAATCACCTGAAGAACCCGAAACGATATTTGAAAGCATATCATTCAGTTTGTTTGAGTAAGGTCTCATCTGAACAATACGGTCTTGTGCACGGCGCAACTTTGCAGCACTCACCATTTTCATGGCTTTAGTTATTTGCTGTGTGTTCGTTACAGACTTAATTCTATTCCTGACTTCTTTAAGGTTCGCGCCCATTTTTTACTTATAGTATCTTACTTCAACTTCTTTAGCTACGGTTTTTAAAACGCTTGTTTCAGCATCTCCGATAATTCCATTGCGAAGATTATCTAAAACATTCTTATGTTTTGCTTCCAGTACATTCAACAAATCAGCTTCAAATTCTTTCACTCTTGCAACCGGAATGTTTTGTAACAAACCATTTGTTCCGAGATAAATAATAGCAACTTGTTTTTCAACTGAAAGTGGGGAGAATTGTTTTTGCTTCAACACTTCCACATTGCGCGCTCCTTTATCCAATACATTTTTTGTAGCAGCATCCAAATCAGAACCAAACTTTGAGAAAGCTTCCAACTCGCGATACTGTGCCTGGTCTAACTTTAAAGTACCTGCAACCTTTTTCATTGACTTAATCTGTGCATTTCCACCCACACGGGAAACAGAAATTCCCACATTAATAGCAGGGCGAATTCCTGCGTTGAACAGATTTGATTCCAAAAATATTTGTCCGTCAGTAATAGAAATTACATTGGTAGGTATATAAGCACTCACATCACCTGCTTGTGTTTCAATAATTGGAAGAGCAGTTAATGAACCACCACCTTTCACCAAGTGACGAATACTTTCAGGCAAGTCATTCATCTGTTTAGCAATGCTATCATTACTGTTCACTTTCGCAGCACGCTCTAATAGACGGGAGTGCAAGTAAAACACATCACCCGGATATGCTTCACGACCCGGAGGACGACGAAGTAACAATGAAACCTCTCGATACGAAACTGCTTGCTTCGATAAATCATCATAAATAATTAATGCAGGGCGACCAGTGTCACGGAAAAATTCACCGATTGAACATCCGGCAAATGGCGCGAAGAATTGCAACGGTGCAGGGTCAGATGCAGAAGCTGTAACAATAGTGGTGTAAGCCATTGCTCCATGTTCTTCCAATGTTTTTGCCACAGTTGCAACAGTAGAATTCTTTTGACCTGATGCAACATAAATGCAATATACAGGTTGACCTTTATCGTAAAATTCTTTTTGATTGATAATAGTATCAAGAGCAATCGCAGTCTTTCCGGTTTGACGGTCACCGATAATCAACTCACGCTGACCACGACCAATCGGAATCATTGCATCAATGGCTTTGATACCTGTTTGCAAAGGTTCTTTTACCGGCTCACGATAAATTACACCGGGAGCTTTGCGCTCTAATGGCATTTCAAATAACTCTCCCTTGATAGGACCTTTACCATCAATTGGATGACCGAGTGTATTTACTACACGACCAACCATTCCTTCACCCACCATAATGGAGGCAATTTTTCCGGTACGGCGCACAGTGTCACCTTCTTTAATCGCATCGCTTGAACCCATTAAAACCGCACCCACATTATCTTCCTCAAGGTTTAACACGATAGCTTTTATGCCATCTTCAAATTCAATCAACTCACCTGCGCGTGCTTTTGTTAAGCCATAGATGCGCGCAATACCGTCGCCCACCTGCAAAACGGTTCCCACTTCTTCCAGTTCAGCAGCAGATTTAAAATTTGAAAGCTGCTGGCGGAGTATCGCGGATATTTCATCAGGTTTTACTTCTGCCATGTTTAG
>CANJII010000056.1 GCA_947474435.1 Chitinophagaceae bacterium
GCAACTATTCAGGATTTATTAAATCTACCTGCAGGCGTTTATTCAGTAACCGTTCTGGATGTTAATAGTTGTTCAACAACAACAACTGCAACAGTAACTGAACCTCTACAATTAACTGCAACAGTTTCACCTTCATCAACCGATGTAACCTGTTTTGGTGCTTGTGATGGTTCCATTGATTTAAATATAACAGGAGGAACACCATCATTCACTTATCAATGGAGTAATGGAGCTACAACTGCTTCGTTAACGAATCTTTGTCCGGCAATTTATGATGTAACAGTAACAGATGCGAATGGATGTACTGCCTCAACCTCAGAAGAAATTACTGAACCGGAATTATTAATTGCCACGGTAGATTCGTACACGGATACACTCGGTTGTAATGCTACCGGTACAGGTGCAATAGATATTTCGGTTTCAGGCGGCACAACTGCTTATTCTTATAACTGGAATAACGGATCAACTGCTCAGGATTTATCAGGATTGTCATCAGGAAATTACAATGTAACCATTACAGATGCCAATGGATGCACAACAACTTTATCAGCTGATTTAATAATAGTTCAGGTTAATCAACCGATTGCCAATGCAATTGCAACGAGTGTTACTTTATGTAACGGCGATTCAACCGGATCAATAGATTTAACCATTACTGATGGACAAGCACCATTCACTTATATCTGGAGCAATGGAGAAACAACCCAGGATTTAATAAATCTTCCAGCAGGAGTTTACTCTGTCACTGTTATAGATGTGAATAGTTGTTCAACAACAACAACTGCAACAGTGACCGAACCTTTAGCTCTTGTTGCAACATCAATAAACCCTACAAATGTGACCTGTTTTGGTTTAGCTGATGGCGAAATAGATTTTAATCCATTAGGAGGTACTCAGCCATATACTTTCATTTGGAGCAATGGAGAAACTACTGAAGACATAATAGGTTTGGATCCTTCGGTTTATAATGTAACTGTAACAGATGCAAACGGATGCACAGCCATAGGCACTGCAAATATTACCGAGCCTGATGTGTTAATGATAATGGATACTGTTATAACAAATGTTACATGTTTCGGAAGTTTGAATGGCGGAATTGATATTATGGTGATGGGCGGAACAGCAGCCTATTCCTACTCATGGTCAAATGGCGCAACCACTGAAGACTTAACCAACATCAGCGGAACACTTTATTATGTAACAGTAACCGATGTAAATAATTGCCAGGTAATAGATTCATTTAATGTGAACGAACCAACACAACTGTTTGCTGATATTACCATCACCGATTCCATTGCATGTTCAGGAATAAATTCCGACACAATCAACTTGACTGTATCAGGCGGAACAGCAGCATACAATTTCAACTGGAGCAACGGAGCAACTACAGAAGATTTAACCGATGTTGCTGCAGGAAATTATACAGTAACAATTACAGATGCCAATGGATGCACCACAACAGCAACTGTTAATTTAACCGAACCACAACCATTAACAGCTACAGCCACACAATCACAAGCAGTGAATTGCAATGGCAATGCGACAGGAGAAGCGGTAGTTTCAGCATCAGGCGGAACAGCACCATACACATTTGTGTGGTCAACCACTTCAGTCAACGATACAATAACAGGATTGTTAGCCGCAACTTATTTTGTTACAGTAACCGATGCACACGGATGTTCTGATACCACAAGTGTAATAATCACACAGCCATTGGTTTTAGATGCAACAATTGTTTCCATCACTGATGTAAACTGTCAGGATTTACTGAGTGGTGCAATAGATATAACGGAAGTTGGTGGAACATCACCATACAATTACAACTGGAGCAATGCTGAAACTACACAAGACCTGAACTCAATAGCAGCCGGAACTTATTTTGTAACAGTGACCGATGCGAATGGATGCACCGATACACTATCAGCCATAGTTGAACCGGCAATCAGTGTTAGTGTTAGTATTACAGCTGATGATACCATTTCCTGTAACGGCGCAAACGACGGACAACTAACAGCAGTAGTTTTAAGCGGAGGCACAGGACCATTTACTTTCTTATGGTCAAATACAGATACTACACAAACCATTCTAAATCTATCAGCCGGAACCTATACTGTTACAGTAACTAATTCTATAGGATGCACCTATGAAGCAACTTACCAATTGATAAATCCGCCAATGCCAAACTTCACAGGTGGTGGAACCACAGTAGCATGCGAAACCGATGCAACCTTAACAGCAACACTTCCTGCAGGATACACCGGAACATGGACATTGATTAATGGAACAGGAAACATTGCGGACCCATCATTACCGGTAACAGCAGTAACCGGACTTGGAAATACAATCAATGTATTTGTGTGGACCATCACCAACGGCACCTGCACATTTACTGATACAGCCACACTTATAGTAACCGATTTAAATGTAGATGCAGGTAACGATCAGTCAACATGCGACAGCGTGAATATTCAACTGAGTGGAAGCATGTCATCAGGTTCGGGAACATGGAGCAGCCCCGATAATGGAATTACCTTCTCTGATGAAACTAATCCGGATGCAACAACATCAGGATTAACTGTAGGAACAAACACCATCATCTGGACAGTTACCGATGGAAATTGTACTGCCATTGATACAGTAATTATAACCGTGAAACCACCTGAAGAATGCAACGAGGATACATTGCAAATGCCAACCGGTTTCTCACCGAACGGCGATGGACCAAATGATTACTTCGTCATTCACGGATTAATACATTATCCCGATAACCAATTCAAAGTATTTAACAGATGGGGAAATCTGGTTTACGAAAAGAAAAATTACAACAACGAGTGGGATGGAACCAACAACAGTGGCGATAAACTACCTGATGGAACCTACTTTGTAATTTTCGAATCAACAAACCTGACCACACCACTTTCAGGATATGTTGACATGAGAAGATAAAAAATCAGCGGAGAAAAAATTATTCAAAAGAAAAAGAAAACTCAAAGGCATGATAAAGAAAATAATTGTTCTGACTTTTTGCTCGATGCTGTCACTTGCATCGTATGCGCAGCAGGATGTATTGTTGAGCCAGTACATGTTCAACAACCTGCTTGTAAATCCGGGTTATGCCGGCAGTAAAAGATATGCATCAGCATCCTTGTTGTACCGCAATCAGTGGGTGAAATTTGAAGGTGCACCGAAAACATTTGTAGCAACCCTTCATGGACCCACCCGCACACGCAAAGTAGGATTGGGATTGGAACTGGCTGCAGATAAAATTGGTGTAACAAGCCGCTACGATGTTTATGCCAACTACGCTTACCACATGCAGTTGAATAAAAAATTAAAATTGGGTTTAGGATTGCGTGGTGGCATTTCATATTTCAACGCAAAGCTCAGCGAACTGGTAGTATGGGATAAACCCGATGTGTTATTTGATCCGGCATCAGTGAGCAACATATTGCCAAACTTTGGTGCAGGAGCTTACCTGTACAGCGAAAAATTTTATATGGGATTATCGGCACCAGAACTGTTGAGTTACGACCCGTCAAGACCAATGAGTCTAGATATAAAAAACAACATTATTCCAAAACAGGTGCGACATTATTTCTACACCATTGGCGGAGCAGTAGAATTGGATCCTGATTTTGTATTGCGGCCAGCAATGCTGATTAAGTATTCCCAAAACACACCAATTGAATTTGATTTTAATCTGAATCTGTTAATCAAAAAAGTATTGTGGATTGGCGGCGCGTATCGAACAGGTGATGCGGCGGTGGGAATGATAGAATTGCAGGCAACAAAGCAACTTCGCATTGGTTATGCATATGACTTTACTACTTCGTTGCTAAAGAATTATTCAAATGGTTCACATGAAATAATGATCGGATACGATTTCGGTTACGACATTATGAAAATAAAAACACCGCGTTATTTCTAGTTACAATACAACAATTGCAAGCAGGAAAAATGAAACACATGAATCTACTAAAAATAAAAAATCTGATACCTGTAACTGTGGTGGTGCTTCTACTCAGCAGCTGTGCAGGTTCATACTACCTGGCCGGTGAACGGTTCAATCAGGATATGGCCTACAGTAAATCCATTCCGAAACTGGAAAAATGTTTATCGATGAAAGATTTTCCGGAAGCAAAAAAAATGCTTGCAGAAGATTACCGCCAATCCAACAACTCAAAGATGGCAGAGAAGTGGTATAAAGAAGTAATTGGATTGCCAGATGCAAAGCCAAGTGATTTTTTATACTGTGCACAAGCAATGATGGAGAACGGAAACTATGAAGACGCCAAAGGAATACTGAAAATTTATTTGCAAAAATTACCGAATGAAAAAACCGGTTCCATAATGCTTGCTTCCTGCGATTCAGTCAATCATTTTAAAATGGATTCAGCTAAATATGTGGTGGAAGATGTAGCCATCAACACCGGCTCATCAATGGCGCCTGTGTTTTACAACGGAGGAATTGTTTTTTCATCAGATCGGAATTCAAGCGCCAAAGTATATGCATGGACAGGACACAACTATCTTGATTTGTATTATGCAAAAGACAATGGAGAAGGAAATTTTGCTTCACCCGAATTACTGAAAGGCGCAGTGAACGGATTGTACCACGATGCCGACGCCACTTTTTCACCCGATGGAAGCACCATGTATTTCACCCGGAATAATTACATCAATAAAAAAATAAAACAAAGCAGCGAAGACATTGCACTCCTGAAAATATATTCAAGCGCAAAAGATGAAAACGGAGAATGGAACAACATAAAGGAATTACCATTCAACAGCAATGATTTTTCTTGTGGTCATCCAGCCATTGCCAATCGTGGTGCAACAATATATTTTGTAAGCGATATGCCGGGTGGACAAGGCGGAAGTGATATATGGATGGTAAAAAAAGAAGGAGAAGGGTGGGGCTCTCCTGTAAATATGGGTTCAACAATTAATACCCAGTTGAACGAGATGTTTCCATACATCTACAATGATTCAGTTTTATACTTCGCATCTGATGGTTTATATGGATTAGGTGGATTGGATATTTATTCCTCAACAAAGGATGGAAACAACTGGAGTCGGCCACACAATGTTGGTTACCCGATCAATACTTCGCACGACGATTTTGGATACCTGCCGGAAAAGGGAGGAGAGACCGGTTACTTTACCAGCAATCGTGAAAGCAGCGATGGCAGCAACGATAAAATATATCATTACCGCAAACCCGACTTGAAATTTACACTGAGCGGTTCGGTTGTGAGCAAAAAAGATCAGACACCGGTATCAGGAGCCACCATCACTTTGCTCAATAAAAAAACCGGACAAAAAGAAAACACAACAAGCGGCGCTGACGGTAAATTTATTTTTCAGCTGAATGAAAATACCGATTATGCAGTGAGTGGAAATAAGGATGGTTATTTTTCAAAGACCGAAGACATCAGCACCATTGGCAAGAAGCAATCAGAAAATATGGTGGTGACCTTAAAAATTGAGATGGAAAAAATAGAACTGAACAAACCCATCGCACTTAAAAATATATATTACGATTTTGACAAAGCCAATATCCGCCCCGATGCAGCAGTTGAACTGGATAAACTTGTAAAAATTCTGAACGACAACCCGAGTATTAAAATTGAATTGAGTTCGCATACCGACTGCAGAGGAACAGAACCATACAATCAGAAACTATCGCAGAGCAGAGCCGAAAGTGCAGTAGCCTATATCATCACCAAGGGCATAGCAAAAGACCGCATCAATGCAAAAGGCTATGGCGAATCAATGCCAACTGTTAAGTGTGCACCAAACTGTGAAAGCTGCACCGACGAACAACACCAGGAAAACCGTCGTACTGAATTTAAAGTCATCGGCTTTCTGGATTTGAAGTAAAATTATTTTTTAAGAATACTATTGAACCGCCCAGATATTTATCAGGGCGGTTTTTTTAACACTTTCAACTTTTTTTGTTTCGAATTATTTCGTTACACACTCGTTCCACTAATTCATAAACCGGAAAAAAATCTTTTTCATCTCCATACCATGGGTCAGGAACCGATTGGAGTTTGCCGGGAAATAATTCAGTCATAAATAATTTTACTTTCTTCATTCGGGTTTCACTGTGTGCAATTAATGCCATTTCATGTGTAACATCAGTTGCCATTGAATAAATTACATCGTAGTAGTCAAAATCTTTTCCAGTCAGTTGTTTTGCCCGATGTACTTTCATATCAGTTCCGCATTTCATCGCTGTTCTGATTCCGCGTTCATCGGCACTTTTTCCAACATGATAATTTTCTGTTCCAGCAGAAGCAATTTCCCAATCAAGATTATACTCCTTACATTTTCTTTTCAAAATATATTCTGCCATCGGGCTGCGGCAAATATTTCCTAAACACACAAATAATATTTTCATGCCGATAAATGTATTCAGTAAAAATATTTTTAAAAAATAAAGGCAATTGAAATAATTTGAAAATTGATATTGAAAATTTTTATTCCGGTCAGTACATAATTGAAATTACAATTGCCGGAATGATTAAACGGAAATCGTTTATCAAAATGTAGGTTCATTTTTATTCTGAATTGTCGCATGAATCATTTTCTTTTGACATGATTTGCGATTAATGCACAAAAAAAACTAACATGAAAAAAATTTTACTTCTGCTCGCATTCATAATTGTATCAATCAATTCTGACGCTCAGCACTACTTCAACATTTCATTATTGGGTGGAATACCTCAGGCAGCATTTGCTGATAACACCAATGATTTTCACATGGGGCTTGGTTTGGATTTGATGTTTAAAATGAACCCTGATTTTCCGTTGTATCTCGGCATCGGCTACAACTATAATTTAATGGGAACAAAAAATCAAATCATCGAAAATGATTTGCAGGTGATGGCGGGTACCACTGTTATCAGTTCTATTCCAGTAAAGTTAGGAGTTGAAACAACCAATGGTTTATCGAACTGGATTTTTAAAACACGGTTTGTTTTTCCAACTGATTATGTAAAACCATTTGTTCAGGTTAGCGGCGGATTAAATTATCTTTCCACCCGAACTACAGTAACCGACGAAACCGAAAAAAGATTTTTCACATCCGATCATGACGATAACATTATTAATACCGTAAAAGCCATTGACGATTTAACTTATGCTTATGGCGGTGGCGCAGGATTGTTAATTGATGCCGGCAGAGGTTGCATTGAACTGGGAGTTGATTACATGTGGGGTGGTAGAGCCACCTACTTCAACAAAAACCAGATAAAAGAATGGACTGTAAACTGGGCCGGTACCGGAACCTTTGACCCCAACAATCCCGATAATGTTGATTTGTCAAATGCTTCTGCAACTCCTTATAATTCTTACACCGATATTATTTATGCGCACATCGGTTATACCTTCAAATTCGGAGAACCAAAAAAGAAAGCACCATATAAAAAACCTGTTCCGAAAAAAAAGTAAGATTGTATTAGAGACGCAACCGTTATCCCCTTCTATTCTTTAAACATTAACTTGTTAATATCAATTAACTTTTTACTTTTGCGTCCCTTCTTTTTAAAGGGAGGCCTCATTTTTTACAAAACCGGATGGCAAAACAAGACCTGATTAAGCAGGATGGTACAATAACAGAAGCGCTTTCAAACGCCATGTTTAGAGTCAGACTGGAGAACGGGCACGAGATTTTAGCCACCATTTCAGGAAAAATGCGCATGCACTACATACGCATACTACCCGGAGATAAAGTATCAGTAGAAATGAGCCCTTATGATTTAACAAGAGGTAGAATCACTTATCGTTTTAAATAACAGAAGCAATGAGAGTAAGAGCAGCAATAAAAAAACGCAGTGTTGATTGCAAGATAGTTCGCAGAAAAGGCAAACTGTATGTGATTAACAAAAAGAATCCCCGTTTTAAACAAAGACAAGGTTAAAAAAACCATAAACCATCAATGGCAAGAATAGCAGGTGTTGATTTACCAAAGAACAGAAGAGGCGATATCGGTCTCTCGTATTTATTTGGAATAGGTCGTTCAGCAGGACGCAAAATACTTTTGAAAGCAGGTGTTGATCCTGAAAAGAAAGTAAAAGACTGGGACGATAATGATTTGAACGGTATCCGTACCACCATTACTGAAGACTACAAGGTTGAAGGTGCTTTGCGTTCCGAAATTCAATTGAACATTAAGCGTTTGATGGACATTGGTTCTTATCGTGGCATCCGCCATCGTAAAGGATTACCTGTTCGCGGACAACGCACCCGTACTAACTCACGCACCCGTAAAGGAAAGCGCAAGACAGTGGCTGGAAAGAAAAAAGTAGCAGCTAAGAAATAGAAAGTTATAAGTGATAAGTTATCAGTTATAAGTGAACAACTAAGAACGAACAACAATTAAGCATGGCAGACGCAAAAAAAGCAGGAGCAAAAAAAAGAACCATCAAGGCTGATCCGGAAGGAGAGGCACACATACAGGCAAGTTTTAACAACATCATTATTGCCTTCACCAATAAAAATGGTAATGTAATTTCATGGAGTTCAGCCGGCAAGGTTGGCTTCAAGGGTTCAAAAAAGAATACTCCTTATGCAGCACAAATGGCTTCGTCAGAAGCTGCGAAAGTTGCACACGATTCAGGTCTTCGTAAAGTAGAAGTTTTCGTGAAAGGTCCTGGTTCAGGTCGCGAAGCTGCTATCCGCGCCATCGGTTCTTCAGGAATTGATGTAACTATCATTCGCGATATTACTCCAATGCCGCACAACGGTTGTCGCCCTCCTAAAAAGAGAAGAGTATAATTCCAATCAACCACAAACAGTAATAAAAATACAATGGCAAGATATCTCGGTCCTAAATCAAAAGTTGCAAGAAAATTTGGTGAACCTATTATGGGTTTCAGCAAAGCTCTTGAGCGGAAACCTCATGCTCCCGGTATGCACGGAACTTCTAAAAGAAGAAAGCAGGGTTCAGAGTACGGTACTCAATTAAAAGAAAAACAAAAAGCAAAATTGACTTACGGTTTGTTGGAGCGTCAGTTTGCTAAAACATACGGAACAGCGGTTCGCAAAAAAGGTGTTACCGGTGAAAACTTATTGAAATTATTGGAAAGCCGTTTGGACAACACTGTGTATCGTTTAGGCATTGCACCTACTCGTCGTGGTGCGCGCCAGTTGGTTTCTCACCGCCACATTACAGTGAATGGTCGTTCAGTAAATGTTCCATCGTATTCATTAAAATCAGGTGATGTTGTTGGTGTTCGTGATAATTCAAAAACACATCCAGCAATTGCAGCTTCACTCAATGTAAAAAATGTTAGCCGTTTTCCATGGTTAGAATGGAACGGCGAAGCAATGAAAGGTACTTTCCTCAGTTTCCCTGAACGCGATCAAATTCCTGAAAACATAAAGGAACAACTGATTGTTGAATTGTACTCTAAGTAATCCATTAACTGAACAAATACACAAAAGCATAATGAGCATACTCACTTTCCAGAAACCTGACAAAATTGTTCTTCAGAAAGCAACTGATTTCGAAGGACTGTTTGAATTCCGTCCGTTGGAGCCGGGATTCGGTGTAACCATCGGAAACGCGCTTCGCCGTGTACTACTTTCTTCATTGGAAGGATATGCTATCAACGCGGTCCGCATCAGCGGAGTAGAACATGAATTCAGCACCATAAAAGGAGTGACTGAAGATGTAACTGAAATTATATTGAATTTGAAACAGGTTCGTTTCAAAAAAGTAAGCGACGAAGAAATTTCATCTGAAAAGATTCTTGTTTCAGTAAAAGGAAAAGATGAATTCACTGCAGGCGATATTGAAAAATCAACTTCAGGTTTCAAAATCATGAATCCTGATTTAGTGATTTGCCACCTTGAAAAGAATGTGAAGTTTGATATTGAATTAAATGTTTCTAAAGGAAGAGGTTACTTACCAGCTGAAGATCAGAAACTGAAAGAAGCGCCACTTGGTACTATAGCAACTGATGCCATTTACACTCCTATTAAGAATGTAAAATATGCAGTTGAAAATACCCGTGTTGAACAAAAGACCGATTACGAAAAACTCATTATCGAAATTACAACTGACGGAACCATTCATCCTGAAGAATCAATAAAAGAAGCTGCAAAGATTTTGATTCAGCACCTGATGTTGATTTCTGACGAAAACATTTCATTTGATTCAAAAGAAAAAATTGAAGAAGATGTTGTTGATGAACATGTAATGCACATGCGCAAATTGCTGAAGACTCCTTTGGAAGATTTAGATTTGAGCGTTCGTGCTTATAACTGTTTGAAAGCTGCAAAGATTGGCAGTCTTGCCGAAATGGTGAAGTACGATACCAACGAATTATTGAAGTTCCGCAATTTCGGTCGCAAGAGTTTGATGGAAATTGAAGCCTTGATTAACGAGAAAGGATTGCACTTCGGAATGGATCTTTCTAAATTTAAAATTGAAGATTAAAAACTAAATGGTTGCAGAACAGTTAACAGCAAACACTGCCTACTGTAAACTGCCAACTGCCAACTGAATTTAAATATGAGACACGGACATAAAGTTAATCACCTCGGAAGAACAGCTTCGCATCGTAAGGCTTTGATGAAGAACCTGGCGAACGCATTAATTCTGAACAAGCAGATATTTACCACACAAGCTAAAGCGCGTTCATTGCGCACTTACATTGAGCCGTTGATTAACCGCACAAAAGAAAACACTACACACAACCGTCGTATGTGTTTTGCTTACCTTCAGGATAAGGAAAGCATTAAAACTTTGTTTGGTGAAATTGCCGAAAAAATAGGAACCCGCCCAGGTGGATACACCCGTATTATTAAAATTGCTCCTCGTCGTGGCGATGCCGCTGATATGGCTTTGATTGAGTTGGTTGATTTCAGTTTGTCTCCAGGTAAATCTGCTGGAACAAAAACTACTTCAGCCGCTGAACCTAAAAAACGAACTCGTCGTGCCGGTGGTGCAGCCAAGAAAACTGCTGCTTCAAAAGAGGGTAGTGCTGAAGAGAAATCAGAGGAATAATATTCTCGTTGGTTAAATAAATTTTGCAAGGGCTGCTTTGAAAGAGGTGGCCCTTGGTTTTTTAATAATTTATTTTAAAACGAAAGTACAGTCCAATTTTAAGCAAATTTTTTCCAGTTGTTTTAAAACGAAATATTGTAATATTCTCATCTGAACTTTCACAAATTCCTATCGTAAAGCGACCCACGAAAACCTCATTTCATGAGTCGTTATTTACAATCTAAGATTCAGGTTAAACAAAAAGTAAAAATTGCTCCGGTATTAATTTACAGTTCCATTGGAATTGCTTTTGCCGGAGTAGTCAGTTTAATCATGTTTTTATATTCCAATTTCGGAAACAGTGCAAGTGCATTTGCAAGTGCTGAAGACATTTCTACCACAGCAATCAGTTTCGAAGTAAATCTGGAAGGCAAACCCGACAGATTTTTTTTAACTCCCGAAATTGCACGAAAAGGTAAAAGCTGTAACGCTGTTGATTCAGATAATTGCATTGAGTTCAATGTAACACTCGATAAAAATGCTGAGGGAATAAAATTTGAAATTGCATCAGGTGAGTTGCCTGTTGGATCGTTGTATTATTATATTGATTGCGAAAATCCGGTGGAGGTTGGTCAGCCAGTTTGTTTAAACGGCACACATAAAATTTCTTTTTGCAAACCCGGGAATGCACAAAACACATATCGAATCACATCATTTTCAAAAGCGCAGTTTCCAAAAGATACCAGTGTAAGAATTGGTGGACCATCGATCATTTTAAAGACAGACGGACTGCTTTCGTCCAGCGTAAACTGGAAATCTGTTTCTCCTGGTTATGAAGGGCAATTCAATTCATGTCTGAGCAATACCAACGGAAGCATGATATCATTTTTATCAAATTCAAACTGTCCGCCTTACATTGAATATGCAGTTTCCGGAACACATCTTTCTGCTTGTGGTAATACTCAAACTGTCACAGATACTATTCGCATAAATATTTTCTCTGCCATTAATATTCAGTTTAGTCCAGCAAGTGCAATTATTCCTGCGGGAAGTTCTTTGAATTTAAATGCAAGTGTTACAGGTGGAAAAGGAAAATTCAGTTTTCAATGGTTCAACGAAAAAAATCAATCCATTGGTTATGATTCATCACTTTCAATTTCTACTGAAGGAAATTATACTGTGATTGTAAAAGATGATATGAGTGAAACAATGAGCAGTGTGACAAAAACCATTTCAGTAAAACAATCAAACTGCTATCAGCCAACAGGATTCATGATTAACAATATCGGTGCATCAACTGTAAAAATCGGATGGGAAGCCAATGAATCAGTTTACGGTTTTAAAATCCGCAAGCGTGTCGCCGGTGAAAAAACATGGTCGAGTTCAGGAACAATTTTGCCTTACAACAACCGAACACTTACTAATCTGATTGACAATACTCCGTATGAAATTCAGATGCAAACTGTTTGTGATCCAATGCATAACGATACAAGTAACTGGTCGCAGATTTATTCTTTCAAAACAAAATCTTTCTGCAACAATCCTGATTCAGTAAAAATCAGTTCAGTTGGTGATACATCTGCACAACTGAAATGGAGTGTAACAGATAATGCAATCATTTATAAAATCAGATTAAGAAAAGTTGGTGACACAACCTGGACATTGAAAAATCAAAGTGCAAGTTTTCCATGCGATAAAAAATTGAAAGGACTGGAACCGAATACCACTTACGAATTACAAATGCAGAACGAGTGCTACTGGAAATCAGGAACTGAATACACAAAGAGTATTTCATTCACTACTGCATTTGCAAAAACAACGGAAATAATTCCTCTTGAAATAAAAGCTGAAGACATTGGTAAATTCTCCATCACACCAAATCCATCATCCGGAATTTTTAATTTAGAATTAACAACAGGCGATAACAACACTTATAAATTATCAATAGTAAATCTTATCGGTGCAAAAGTTTATGAAGCAAGTGTAACAGCCGTGAATGGAATTATTTCTAAATCAATTTCGCTCAGCAATTCTTTATCTAAAGGAATTTATTTAATCACGATTTCAAATGGTGAAGTGAAGTACACCAAGCGATTATTGTTGAGTAAATAATTTTTATAGTCTTAATAAAAATAACAAAGCCCGTCAATTGACGGGCTTCGTTGTTTTTAAGAAATTTAAATTATTTCATCCGAGATTAATCTTTCTTCTTTCCAAACACATAGTACAATGTCAGGTTCAACCCAACGAATGCATAGTTGTTATAAAGCGTATTGGTTTTATCAAAACTGCTTAAATCATATTTCGCAAAAAGCAATGCATCTATCCCGAGATTATCGGTGAATTTATAACCATATCCAAGTGTGAATCCTGCTGTTAATGAAGTGGCATTTATTGCAGTATCCAATTCGGCCTTGGTATAAGTAGTATCAAATGTTGCACTTGTAATTTGTTGTTTATTAAACATATTAATATCAGCAGTAAAACCAATTGGCAAACGGCTTTTCGCTTCCTTGCCAACAAGATTAACAGTCAGACTGAGTGGAATAGTCAGGTATTTATTTTTTGTAACCACTGTATAATCAGTGTTCGGATTAACTAATGTATCAGGTAGCAGGTATGAATAATCAGATTTATCAATTTTTGTTGAAGTTGCCAATCCTGCTACAAAGCGCAAACGATTACTCAAATCAATTCCGACATTCAAATGAAGGTCGTGGTTAAAGGCGAGGCTGTGATAATCATTCAGGTCAATGTTTGAAAGGTTATCATCTACAATGTACTTACTCATGTACAAATTGGTGCCAACACCCGCCACAAAATTTAATTGTGCGCGCGATGAAATGGAAATGGCAAGAAGCAGAACAATGGTCAGAAGTTTTTTATTCATTGGGGTTTATTATTTCCGTCAAATGTAAAAGTGTAATTGAAATAACCAACCGGATTTTACTTTGACATATTCATCAGAATTCATACATCGTTCAAAAAGTTATCTTCGCCCAAAAGAAACAAATATGATTAAGTCAATGACAGGTTATGGCAGGGGAGAAAGTGTGAGCGATAAAATGATTGTGAAAGTGGAAGTGCGCAGCATCAACAGTAAATTTTTTGACCTGAGCGTGCGCATGCCGCAGATGTTTCGTGAGAAAGAATTAGTGATTCGCAATCTTGCTTCTGAAAAATTAGAGCGCGGCAAAGTTGATTTGAATGTGAACATTGAATACAAGGGCGAGAGTAAAATCAACACCATCAATCACGAACTGGCTACTTCTTATTTCAATGACTTGAAAAAATTAGCTGAGTCATTAAATCAGCCAACCGAACGATTAATTAATTTAGTTATGAAAATGCCCGATGTTATTTCTGCATCGAAAGATGAAATTGGCGAAGACGAATGGAAGCAACTGAATGAAGCAGTTGTGAAGGGAATAGAATCAATTGACACTTTCAGAAAAGAAGAAGGCGCAACACTCGCCAAAGAATTAGAAGCAAATACCAATAATATTTTAAACACGCTCGCCGAAATTGAAGCATTGGAACCCGAACGAATGACTTTGCAAAAAGCACGATTGCGTTCACAGTTAGAAGAGTTGCTTGGGAAAGATGGCTACGATAAAAATCGTTTCGAGCAGGAATTGATTTATTATTTAGAGCGAATGGATTTCAGCGAAGAGAAAGTGCGCTTAAAAAGTCATTGCGATTTCTTTTTCTCCACCATACAATCAAAAGAAACCAACGGACGCAAACTCAATTTCATAGGCCAGGAAATGGGAAGGGAAATAAATACCCTCGGTTCAAAAGCAAACCACGCGGGTATTCAGAAATTAGTTGTTACCATGAAGGACGAATTGGAGAAAATAAAAGAGCAATTGCTGAATATTCTTTAGAGTCAGTAGGCAGTTTACAGTAGGCAGTCAGCAGTTTTTGTTGTTATTGATTTTTTATTTCTTGTGCAAATTTTTTCATCATTATTATTTACTAATGCAAAACAGTTATAGCACTCAGCGATTATCACTTATTACTTTAACAACCGACGATGCTGATTTTATAATAGAGTTGGTGAACACTCCTGCATGGATAAAATTTATTGGCGAACGGAATGTTAAAAACAGCGAAGATGCCATTGCGTACATTCAAAAAATTATTGCTAATCCAAATGTCAATTACTGGATTGTAAATCTTCAGGAACAAAAAATTCCAATCGGCATTATCACTTTTATCAAGCGCGACTATTTAAATCATCACGATATCGGATTTGCTTTTCTTGCAAAATATACCCGACAAGGTTATGCTTACGAAGCAACAAAAATTGTTTTGGCTGATGAAGTAAATAATTCTGTTCACTCAAACATTCTTGCAACAACCATAAAGGAAAACAACAACTCCATTCAACTATTAATAAAATTGGGATTCAGCTTCAGTCACGAAATTGAACAAGGCGGAGAAAAATTATTAGTGTATGAATATGGTGCTGATAAATTCATCACTAACAGAAGAGGCTAAACTCGAAAACAATAAGCAGTAATTTTATTTTGTTCATTGGTTCATTGGTGCATTCGTTCAATTATTCAAATGTTCAAATGTTCTATTATTCAATTGTTATTTATCCATCAAAATATTTCAAAATAAAATTCCTGCATACTGCCAACTGCATACTGCCTACTGAAAAACGCCTACTGATTAATCTGACTATTTTCGCATACTCTCTCCCTCGGTTTTACCGTTATCACAAAGTTGAACTTTGGTTAACGCTGTTATTTTTACGCTCCCTGCAATGAAAACCGAGACCGCAAAACTATACGACAACAAAAAGCTCTATGAAGAACTCCGTCTCAAACAAACGGAGATGAACTCGTTGTTGCAGGTAA
>CANJII010000057.1 GCA_947474435.1 Chitinophagaceae bacterium
CCCCTAACCCCTCTCCACACCTCATCCGCCTTCGGCACCTTCTCCACTCATGGAGAAGGGGAATTGCTAAGTATTTAATTAATTGAGAGGGGAACAGTCTCGACAAAATACATCGTGTCAATCTTCCTCTCTTTGAAAAGGAGAGGATTGAGGTGAGGTTGGCAGCGACAAACAAACCTCACCCCTAACCCCTCTCCAAACCTCATCCGCCTTCGGCACCTTCTCCACGGATGGAGAAGGGAAGCGGATATGTGTTTACTTTTTGGAGAGGAGAACAGTCTCGACAAAATACATCGTGTCAATCTTCCTCTCTTTGAAAAGGAGAGGATTGAGGTGAGGTTGGTCGCGACAAATTCACCTCACCCCTAACCCTCTCCAAACCTCATCCGCCTTCGGCACCTTCTCCACTCATAGAGAAGGGAAGCGGATATGTGTTTACTTTTTGGAGAGGGGAACAGTCTCGACAAAATACATCGTGTCAATCTTCCTCGCCTTGAAAAGGAGAGGATTGAGGTGAGGTTGACAGCGACAAACAAACCTCACCCCTAACCCCTCTCCACACCTCATCCGCCTTCGGCACCTTCTCCACTCATGGAGAAGGGGAATTGCTAAGTATTTAATTAATTGAGAGGGGAACAGTCTCGACAAAATACATCGTGTCAATCTTCCTCGCCTTGAAAAGGAGAGGATTGAGGTGAGGTTGGCACAAATAGTAAAAAAGCCGCAGCAATTTTATTCGCTGCGGCCAACTGCCCCCCCTGACCCCTTTAATTTCAAACCACAATAATCACCACCGCAGCGCTCCAGTCGCTGAGACCCGTTTTGTTTTTGGTGCGCACACGGAAATACATTTTCTGCCCCGGTGTTAAGCCATCCACTGAGGTTTTAGATAACTGCGTGAGTGGTAAATCAGTCCATGCAATGCCATCAGTACCCTTCTGCCACAGGTATATGGTGTTCTTGCCACCTGATTTAGCAGTCAAATCCACTACACCTTCATCGGTTGCATTCTTCGCATCAATGGGAGCTTTAATTTTTGAACCATTCACACGCACACTCAACCCAGCAGTTTCAATAATGGATATTGCAATGGCCGCATCGGCTGCCTCATTAGCTATTTTTTGCACATACGCTGTTGCATCCTTCAGGTCTTTGTAACACACATCGTACCTCACATCGCGGTCTGCTGCTGATCCTATCACTCTGGTTTTTGCTTTCGTTTCTGCATCTTCAAGGGCAGTCAGATTCGTTTGCATACTTGCAGGAGTTGGGTCGGGTGTCACAAACACAAGCGGTGCATTTTTAATGTTCAATATCAGTGTTTTCATATTTAACAGAAAGTCTGAAATCCGGCGAAATTTTACCGCCAGAAAAACAGCCGTAGGCCATTTTGATTTTTTTGCCATTTTATTTAAGTTTTAAAGTTTAGAAAGTATTAAAGTTTTGTTCTGTAATCTGAAATCAGTAATCAGACCCTTCACTATTCACACCTGTCATGCTGAGCTTGTCGAAGCACACTATTCACTTGTCATGCTGAGCTTCTCAAAGCACACTATTCGCTAAAATCAGGTGCTCGTGCGCGATGTACCTGTTCACGGCTCACAAGAGGTTGAACACACAACACCGGAGCTGAAACAGGCTTGCAATGGAGCGGCGCATCAAAGCAATGTGCCCGATGATGCAGCGAAAAAGTTGGCTGATGTATGCGCAGTACCGAATCATTCATGAACAGAAACAATTGCTGAAACAGTTTCTCCATTGCATCCATCACCTGCCACTTATGATAAATCGGCAGCGGCAAATGATAGCGTACTGATTCCTGCTGATCTGTAAATTGTTCCTGCCGTTCCGTTATAAGTTCCTGCTGCTCCGTGCAATGTTCCTGATGTTGCGTGAATTTTACCGGCTGCTTTATGCAACTGCACATCATTGGTATGTACCTGCCAGATTGTTGTGCCGTTGAGTTTTTGTTTTTCATGGGGTTGAATAATTATTTTCCCAAAATTGAGCAGCGAAAAAGGCAGCACCAATTAATCGGTACAGGTGGGCGCACAAAAAGTATAAGTGGGCATTTCACACCCCTACAATCGGTGACACTTATTTTCGAAAGAATTTTTTTATGAATCGCATCACGCGGCTTTTACGGCGCTTAGCCACCGGCACCTCTGCATCATACAGCATCTGCAGTTTTGTGTTTTTTTCGCGCAGCACTGTTTTTATAAAACTCACATTGGCGGCGAATGAAAAATGCGAACGGATAAATTTTTGTTTCGGTAGTTTTTGCAGGGCATGCCGGAGATTGCAACTGATATAGTATGCAAGGAGGCGATTTTTTATTGCAACATATACATTGGTGGTATTGCCATCGGCATGCAGATGCGAAATGGAATCAACAGCAACCGTGCGGCGAAGGTGATGCACATCTTTTAATTCAATGGTAGCTGGTTCGGCGGGGCGGGGCGCAGTTGCTTTTTCTTTGCGCCGTTGTTCGCGCAATTGCTTCTTATATTTTGCCAGCTGCTTTTGCAAGGCGCTGTAGGTGGGCTTTTTCAAAAGAGCGCAGGTAATAAATGCTTTAACGCACTGCTGCGCCCAATTGATACATGCTATTGTAAAACCGGGGTAAAAAAACAGCAATTAAAACCACTCACCCATTACAAGTAAACTGTGAACGGTAAACCGAAAACTGTAATCAGCAATCAGAAATTATGAATTATCAATTCTCCATTATGAATTAAATATTTACATTGGCGCAGACAATATTCTATCTTAATGAAGGAAGCAAAAGCCCGTATTAAAATTAATAAGTTGCTTGAAGAAGCAGGGTGGAAATTCTTTGATGAAGAAGGTCAGACAGCAAATATTATTTTAGAGAACAACACAAAAATCACACAGCAATTGCTGAATGAATTTGGTAATGATTTTGAAAAAACTTCCAATGGGTTTATTGATTATTTGTTATTGGATGAAAAAGGGTTTCCGTTCATAGTTCTTGAAGCAAAAAAAGCAAATGTGCATCCGCTTGCTGCTAAAGAACAGGCAAGAAAATATGCAGTGTCGCAGAAATGCAGGTTCATTATTTTATCAAATGGTGACGCGCATTATTTGTGGGATATAGAAAGAGGCAATCCGAATATCATTACCAAATTTCCAAGTCCGAAAACTGCACAGGAGTATTCTTCATTTGTGCCGAATCAAAAAGATTTAGTCGGCGAAGAAGTGAAAATTGATTTTATCGCTCTCACACAAAAACCTGATTATGCAAGTGCACCACAATGGAATGATGCGAGCTTAAAGCCATCATACATTGAACAAAATAAATTATGCTTTCTCCGACCTTATCAGTTGAAAGCAATCAAAAGAATTCAGGAAGAAGTTAAAGAGGGAAAGGATAGATTTCTGTTTGAGATGGCAACGGGAACTGGAAAGACTGCAACATCAGCAGCAGTAATTAAACTGTTTTTGAAAACCGAAAACGCAAAGCGTGTTTTGTTTTTGGTTGACAGATTAGAATTAGAAACTCAAGCATGGAAAGCATTTGTAAAATATCTGAAGAACGATTTTCAATGTGTCATCTTCAAAGAGAATCGTGATGATTGGCGCAAAGCTGAAATAGTTGTTTCAACTATTCAATCATTTACAAAGAACAATAAATACAAAAGAATATTTACACCGACTGATTTTGATTTAGTGATTTCAGATGAAGCGCATCGTTCCATAGGTGGAAACGGCAGAGCCGTGTTTGAATATTTCATTGGGTACAAACTCGGATTGACTGCCACACCAAAAGATTACCTGAAGAAAATTGATTCAGAAAAATTAAACAGCAAAGACCCTCGCGAGTTAGAGCGCAGAATGTTGCTCGATACTTACAACACATTCGGTTGCGCGAATGGTGTTCCTACTTTTCGATATTCATTGTTAGATGGTGTGAAGGATGATTTCCTGATTAATCCGGTTGTTGTTGATGCACGAACTGAAATCACTACTCAACTTTTATCGGATGATGGTTATAGTGTAATGATTGAAAATGATGAACAGCAAGAAGAAGAACAATCCTTTTACCTCCGTGATTTTGAACGGAAATTTTTCTCTGATACCACGAACAGAATTTTTTGCAAAACATTTTTAGAGAATGCATTTGCTGACCCAGTTTCCGGTGAAACCGGAAAAACAATTGTGTTTGCTGTCAGTCAGAATCATGCCGCAAAGCTCACGCAGATTCTGAATGAAATGGCAGGACAATTATTTCCTGGAAAATACAAATCTGATTTTGCAGTGCAGGTAACTTCATCTGTTACAGATGCACAACAGTTCAGTATCAATTTTGCAAATAACAATCTGAACGGCTCTGCAAATTTTAATGAGCAATACAAAACAAGTAAAACAAGGGTGTGTGTAACAGTCGGCATGATGACAACCGGATATGATTGTGAAGACCTGTTGAACATTTGTTTGATGCGCCCCATTTTTTCACCGACTGATTTTATTCAGATAAAAGGAAGAGGAACGCGCAAGTATAATTTTCTGAAAGACCTGTTCAACAACGAAATGAAAACACAGGTCTTGCATCCTGATAAAAAGAAATTCAAACTCTTCGACTTCTTCGCTAACTGCGAATACTTTGAAGAGAAATTTAATTACGATGAAGTATTAAAACTTCCGGTGTTAAGGCGAACAGGTGGTGATGGTGGCGGAGGAGGATATGTTGTTCCCGAAGATTTTGAAAATATAAATCCAGACCCACTGAAAACAATGCGCGTGTCTGATATTGGAGCGCAGGGAATGAAGATTGACCGCATGTATTTCAATCGCTTTGAAGACCAAGTGAAAGAAGACAAAACCATTAACGATTTGTTAGCGAAAGAAAATTATGAGGAAATAGAAAAATATATCAGCAGCAATTTATTTGAGAAGCCAGAAGATTTTTACAACCTCGAAAAATTACAGAAGGCAGCCAAGGTTGACCGCAAACTAACCTTGCGTGAAGTGGTAGAAAAAATATTCGGCTACATTCCTTACTTCAAAAGCAAGGATGAATTATTAGAAGAAGAGTTCGACAAATTCGATAGCACTTATTTACCTGATGAAAATAATTTCAGTACGGCAAAAAATTTCTTTAAGAGCTACATCACCGACGAAGAATTCAGAGGGATTATTGAAAACAAAAATTTTGCATTGCTGAATACAAACCCAAATGGTGAGGTGTTCAGAAAATTGCCACCTGATTTGCGAACATTAATTCCTGAATACATCAAAGAAAATATTTCATTGAATAAATTCACAGCGTGATGAATAAGGAACGAAAACATATTCGTTTACGGAATTTTGATTATTCATCTGCCGGTGCATATTTCATAACCATCTGCACAAAAGACCGCGAATGTTTTTTTGGTAACATCGTAGGGACACAACATGTTGTGACCTTTTCCGCAATCGGAAAAATCGCAAATGAATATTTGAATGACATTCCAAATCATTTTCCGCATATGGAAATGGATGAATTCATTGTGATGCCAAATCATGTGCATTGTATTTTGGTGTTGAATGAAAAATCAATTGGCGACGATGTAGGGGCATCCCATGGGATGCCCCTACCGAATACAGACGATAATGTTGGGTCACACCATGTAGGGACACGCCATGGCGTGTCCCTACGCGACGACAATGAAATTGTACGGGCATCACATGTGATGCCCCAACAGCCAATCACAAACCAATTCGGTAAACCCGTTCGCGGTTCCGTTTCCGTTATCATTAATCAATTCAAATCATCTGTTACACGATGGTGCAACAAAAACAATCACCAATATTTCCAATGGCAATCCCGATTTCACGACCATGTGATTCGCAATG
Organism: Chitinophagaceae bacterium; assembly: GCA_947474435.1. Taxonomy (GTDB): domain Bacteria; phylum Bacteroidota; class Bacteroidia; order Chitinophagales; family UBA10324; genus UBA10324. The sequence goes on from CANJII010000057.1 coordinate 5,857, forward strand.
AGGAAGAATACAATCGAATAAAAAATTACATCATTGCAAATCCCATGAATTGGGCAAACGATAAATTCTATAAATAAATGTTGGGGCACACCATGGTGTGCCCGTACAAAAAATAATTAGATGTTAGATTCAGAAACCAAGCAACGAATAAACACCGCCCGCGATATTTTAGTAGGTAAAGTACCCGATCCGAAAAGTCAGGTTGAGCAAATCACTATTGCACTCATTTATAAATTCATGGACGACATGGATAAGGAGGCAGTGGAGTTAGGTGGTCGTGCTTCGTTCTTCACCGGTGAATATGAAAAATACAGTTGGACAAATATTTTCAGTCCGAAGATCAGCGGGTTCGATATGATTAATCTCTATGGCGAAGCCATTGAGAAATTAAATACCAACCCCAACATACCGCAACTGTTTCGCGACATTTTTAAAAACGCATACCTGCCTTACCGCGACCCCGAAACGCTGAAGCTGTTTTTAAAAACCATTAACGAATTTCATTACGACCACAGCGAAAAACTCGGCGATGCTTTTGAGTTTCTGTTGAGTGTGCTCGGCACGCAAGGCGATGCAGGGCAGTTCCGCACACCGCGACACATCATTGATTTTATTGTAGCGTGTGTACAACCGAAAAAAGATGAAACCATTTGCGACCCTGCATGCGGCACAGCGGGTTTCATCATTGCTGCATACAAATACATACTGCAACAAAACACGGTAAAGAGCCGTGGAGATAAATTAACTCCCGACGACCGCAAAAAAATGTCGAAGAATTTTGCTGGCTACGACATAGACCCAAACATGGTGCGGCTCGCGCTTGCTAATATGTATCTGCACGGATTTGCCTCACCCAACATTCACGAATACGATTCGCTCACAAGTGAAGATCGATGGAATGAAAGCTTTGATGTGATACTCGCCAATCCTCCGTTCATGTCGCCGAAGGGAGGCATTAAGCCGCACAAGCGGTTTAGTGTGCAGGCAAAAAAATCGGAAGTATTGTTTGTTGATTACATAGCCGAGCACCTGAACACCACCGGGCGCGCAGGCATTATTGTGCCCAACGGAATTGTTGCAACCACGCAAACCGCCTACAAGCAACTGCGGCAAATGCTCGTGAATAAATACTTAGTGGCGGTGGTATCGTTGCCTGCCGGAGTGTTTAACCCATACAGCGGAGTAAAAACTTCCATTCTGTTACTCGATAAAGAGCTGAACAAAAAGAGCGACAGCATTTTGTTTGTGAAAATTGATAACGATGGTTACGACCTCGGCGCACAGCGCCGCGAGTTTGATAAAAATGATTTACCGCAAGCGCTCGAAACCATTTTACAATTCAAAGATTCGCTCATCAGCAAATCTGTTTTTGAAATTGAAAACACAAATACTCTTCTTGTTCCTAAAGAAAAAATTCTAAAGAATAAAGATGTGAATTTGAGTGGTAGTGAAAGATATAAGAAAGAGTTGCAGCACACACATGAAGATTATGGAACAGCTTCATTAGAAGAAATATTTACAAGCATAAAAAACGGAAAGAATGTTACGCAAATTGATAGCGAAGGAAAATATCGTGTTTCAAGAATTCAAACAATTGCAAATGGGACTGTTGATTTAGAAAAAACAAAATGGACAAATGATGAAGTAGAAGAAAAAGACTTTTTGAATTATGGTGACATTCTATTAAGTCATATAAACAGTATTGAACATCTTGCAAAAACAGCAATCTTCAATTTAAAAAATGAGAAAGTTGTTCATGGAATTAATTTGTTAAGGTTCGTTGCAAATCGAGAAATAGTAAATCCATTTTATGCAATACTTGTTTTCAAATGTGAGCAATTTCTAAGTCAAGCAAAATCATTTGCAAAAAAGGCAGTTAATCAAGCAAGCATTTCAACATCTGATTTGAAGCTTGTTGAAATCCCTCTTCCACCACTTTCCATCCAACAACAAATAGTAAATGAAATAGAGGGCTATCAAAAAATAATTGATGGAGCAAGCATGGTAGTGAACAACTACAAACCCAACATCACCATCAATCCTGATTGGGAAATGGTGGGATTGGGAGAGGTTGGTAAAATTTGCATGTGCAAAAGAGTTTTCAAAGAAGAAACAGCTGTGAAAGGAGATGTTCCTTTTTATAAAATTGGAACTTTTGGTAGAGAACCGGATGCCTTTATTAGTCAAGAACTTTTTACTGAATATCAAACAAAATTCTCTTATCCAAAAAAAGGAGATATATTAATTTCTACTTCAGGCACAATTGGTAAAACTGTAGTTTTTGATGGCAGCCCTGCATACTTTCAGGATTCTAATATTGTTTGGATAGCAAATGACGAAACTAAAATTTCAAATAAGTTTCTAAATATTTTTTATCAGATGGTAAAGTGGCGACCAACTGAAGGAGTCACAATTGCAAGGCTTTATAATACAATAATTGAAGAAACTAAAATTCCACTTCCTTCCCTCGAAGAACAAAACGAAATCGTATCGCGCATAGAGCACGAGCAGCAATTAGTAAATGCCAGCAAGCAACTCATCACGCTCTACCAGCAAAAAATAAAAAACAAAATAGCCGAAGTATGGGGCGAGAAAAAGGAACCCGTTATTTATGATGAAAATAATAGTTTGAGTTTAGCAGCGGAGGAATAAAAAAAGAAAATACCAATTATTTAAAATGACTTCATTAACTTTCATTTTACCTATGTTAAAATTTTTAAAAACCCTTTTTTCTGGAAAAGCACCAGAACCAGCTCGGCACGGTATGTCACCGTGCTGCATTATAGCGATTCGGTTTGAAACCGAATACTGATTTGAAAAATCAGCACTTGCAGAAGAAAAGATTTATTATTTTGCACATCAGATTCAGCGTAACAATTACTTAATAATTAAAAATAAATTTGTGATATAAAATAGTTGCAGTGAACGAAAGCCGGAACTATAAATCGTTTGATCAAATGGAAACCGTCAAGGTCTTGCGGATACAATCCGCAATGCTTGCAACAGCACGGAAACATTCCGTGCCGAGCCGGGTTTATATTTGTGCTGAGCTAAAAAAAAGAAAAACACTCCATCATTAACAATGGCAAGCCGACTTGATATAACCGACATGCAGGCAATGGCACTTATGAATGACACTGATTGCACCAATGTTCACTACCATCCACATTGTTCTACTTTAGGATGACAGAAGTAAATTAGCGATCAGAAAATTATTTCAACTCAAATTTTTCAGAAGCAACCAAGTACCCATCCTGGTATATTTCAGTGCTGTAATTTCCTTTTACAAATGGAACATGCTGTTTCCATGATGAACATACCTGTTGTGGTTGATTGGCATATTGAATGCTTGAAGTCATGGTTGATTGCAATTGCATATTCTTTTCAACTGAAACAAATACTCCTGAACTATCTTCAGAAATAACTTCGCCTTTCGGATTGATGATGCGCAGGTAAAAAGATTTTCTTCCGGCATCAGTAGTTTTATTCAATGGCAGGTTAAAACATATTTTCAGGTATTCTGATTTATCTGCTTTCATGGTAGTTGATTCGTTCCCGTTTGTTTTTAGGCTTGCACCGGTTACGGTTATATCTTCAGGAATTAGCAGGTAAGCGATGGTTACTTTTGTATTAAGTTTTGTATTGCTGTTTTGCAAATCAGTAATTGCTATGGTATTTACGGTAATTACATTTCCCATTGAATCTTTTGCCACGAGCAACATGTTTTTATCTCGTTGCAACAATTCTATCTTCGAATTCAAATCAGTAATTACCACATCCAATTCTGCTAAATGAATTTTGTATTGCGCTTCATTCAACTGTTTTGATTTCCGGTCTTTGTTTAAAGCCGACTGGAGGTTAATAATTGTTTGTTCATTAATGGTAATCATGCTGTCGAGGGCTGCATTTTTTCCGCGGTAACTTTCAAGGTCGGCTAATGTAGAAGTGTATCTCGTATCCAGATCGTTGTACCTGCTTTCAGAATCAATTACTTTAGAACTGAGCAACTCCGATGATTTATTTGCCCGCACATTTTCTACATATAAAAAAATACTCAGCCCAACAAAAACAATGGTGGTGATAATGAAGAACACGCCCCAGCCGCTTCCTTTTTTTTCAACTGATACCTGCGTGTTTTGATTGCTGCCTTCGTACCCTTCTGTTATCGTGTATTGTTTAATTTTTGTATTCATGTGTTTTGGTTTTTAAAATTTCTGATTAAAATGGTTGATGAATTTATTAACTCATTAATGTGAGCCATTACTATTATTAATTTTCTATAAAAGTTTTTATTAATTCCCACCATAAAGGTCGTGAGCTACTTTATAACCGCGTTATACAATTCTATAAATAAGTTATACAATTCACAGGTGAGAACTTGAAGTTCAATTGCATTTGGAATTTTTTCATTTCATGGTAAATAACACTGTCAAAACAAAATTCATTGCTTCGTTTTTTTTATGGATGCATTACCATTATAGAAAGAGTATTGCTGATAGCATTGTTTGTTTCAAGTCTGCATTGATAAATTCCATTTGGTAAAACCGATATATCAAATTCAGTTTTATAATTACCGGCTGTGAGCGTTGACATTGTTGATACACTTACCAACCTTCCAAGAGCATCAAATAGTTGAAGTTGAACCTTTGTTGCATTGGCAATTATATAGGTAACACTTAATTTATCTGATGCAGGCGAAGGATAGGCTTGCATTAATCCTGCTTGATTATTTCCAGTTTCGTTTATTCCGGTATAATCATATACGATTGCCAGATCATCCAATATCAGAAATGACCCCAGGTGGGTTTCGTTATTAATATTCTGAGGCAAAATCTGAAAGCTGAAATCAGTAAAATCAATGGTTGAAACTGAAAAGGCATAATCAACAGGCAGTATAAATTGTTTAAATACTTCTGATGGTGCAAGATTAGTTGTGCCGTATCCTGCAACACTTTCTCCTGCATAAGCAGCTACTTCAACATTAGCTTCATCAGTTCCAGCCTGATTAAAAATGTACCATCCTGTAATAAAACGAGGTGCACTTCCATCATAACCGTTGTTGCCTGAATTATTTGTGTAGATAGCGCCTCCATAATTTGCCCCATCAATTTCCACCAGATTTAATGAAATTGATTTTGTACCAATATATGCATTTTCAGATTGTGTAACCGAACCAGAAGCAAAATTCAGATTCGTTAACCAATCGGCAGGTTCAGTTCCATTCCAATTTTCAAATGAGGTGTTGGATAATTGCGCCATTGATAGCTGACTGCAAAAAATTCCTATGAGTAGTAATTTAGTTTTCATGATTTTGGTTTTTTTATTTCCTGCTGAATGAATGATCTGGTGCAACAATTTTTTACGCTGCAAAGTTGAGTGGACTTACTGCTTTAGCTGTTACATAACAATCAATAACAATTACAGGATTCACACATCAGCAGTTTCGTTTACTTCCTTGCAAGCTTCAGCTCTGAGGCAAATTATATTTGTCTGATTATAAATATGACAGGGGTGTGTTTCGTTCAGATTTATATACCAGTGTTTTTTTTCCTTGGCAATAAAACATCTTTCGGCAACGACCATTTTGCAGGGCGAGCGAAACCATGAACTTTTTTAAAATAATATCTGGTTCTATAATGCATGAATTAAATTAAACCGATTTATTCTTTTCAATCAAATAACTTAAACTTGCCGGTAAATAAATTTCATGAAAAAAATAGTAATACTCGTTTTACTTGTTGTCGGTTCACTTGCTTTGAAAGCACAAGAGTTAACCTGGTATAATAATCTTGACAAGGCAATTGAAATTTCAAATCAAACAAAGAAACCATTGCTCTTGTTTTTTACTGGCAGTGATTGGTGTGGCTGGTGTCATCGTTTGCAGGATGAAGTTTTTAAAAAACCGGAATTTACTGCCTGGGCAAAAGCGAATGTAGTTTTGGTGGAAGTGGATTTCCCCCGTAAAACTGCTTTGGCTCCCGAAATTCAAAGTCAAAATAATCTGCTACAGCAGCAATTTGGAGTGCAGGGGTATCCAACCGTTTGGTTTGTGAATGCATCTAAAAATGATGGTAAAATAACTTACGAAAGATTGGGGCAAACAGGATACCTGCAAGGTGGCCCATCTGTTTGGATTGAAACAGTAAACGGATTTTTGAAGAAAAAATAAAAGAAGTTTTAAAGTATAATCTTTAAGGATTATTTATTCGCATTGATTAAATCTTCAGCGGTATCAATGCTCAATGTTTCTATAAAAGTTTCGGTAAGATGAATACTGAAATTATTTTCTAACCATCGCAATTGCTCCAATGATTCTGCTTGTTCCAATGGAGTAGGAGAGAGTTGGGCAATTTTTAATAAAGTATTTTTTCGATAGCCATACAAACCAATGTGTTTGTAAAATGAATGATGATGCAGCCAATCCTGTTCTTCAATATTTCTTAAATAAGGAACTATAGCCCTGCTGAAATACAATGCTTTTCCTTCAGGTGTTTTAACGGCCTTCACCACATTCTGATTTTTTAATTCATCCAATGATGAAATTCTTTTTATCAGTGAACCAATCTGCACTGCATCATTCAAAAACAAATCGCACAACGATTGTAAATGTTCAGCTTCAATGAATGGTTCGTCGCCCTGAATGTTTATGATACCATCAAAATCATTTCCGATAACAGATGCTACTTCGGCGCATCGTTCAGTTCCGCTGTTGTGTAATGGTGATGTTAAAATAGCTTCGGCACCAAATGAAGCAGCAACATTCATTATTCGTTCATCATCCGTTGCAATAATTATTTTATTCATCAGATTACTTTCCTTCACTCGCTCATACACATGCTGAATCATTGGTTTGCCTTGAATGAGTGCCAATGGTTTTCCCGGTAAACGGGTTGATGCATATCGTGCGGGAATTATTCCAAGAAACTTCATTGAGTTAATAGTTAATAGTGAATCAATTTTTTCTAACAACAAGATAATTCCCTCTTATCTCAATCACTTTCACTTTATCATTTCTGGAGATAAAATCTCCATCGCTTATGCTGTCGTGACGAATTGAATTTATTTCAACACTTCCGGCAGGTCGCAAATCGGTCATGGCGATTCCTGTTTCGCCGATGTAAGAATTTAAAGTGACAACTGAATCGTTAAAGCTTTTTGCATCTTCTAAAGTATCGGTCAGCACAATTCGTCGCGACATGCGTGATTTTAAAAACCGATTGCCAACAAAAATGGAAGCTGTAACAGCCACAATCATGATGGAACTTATGCGCAGTAACGCATACAATAAATTATCGGCACCTGCCATTGAGAAATTAAAAAAGTCGTTCGCGATTAATGAAAGTGTGAGCGAGCCAACAATAAAACTGATACCTAAAATTCCGGCCACACCAAAACCAGGAAGAATAAAAATTTCGACGACCAACAAAATTATGCCTGCAACAAACACCAATATTTCCCAATTGGCAGCCATGCCATCTAAATACAACGGAGCAAAATAAAGTACTGCTGCTGTGAGCGCTGCAAACAATGGAAATCCGATTCCGGGTTGTTGAAACTCGTAATAAATGCCGGCTATTATCACCAGCAGTAAAATGCTGTTCACAATCGGGTTTAATAAAAAACTGATCAATGCATCCAATACGGAGGATTCATGTTTTACTATTTTGAAATTGGTGATTCCGGCAAGTGTGCACACTTCATTAATATCACTCGCAATGCCATCGCAGTATTTATACTTCATGGCTTCGTCGGTAGTGAGGGTGATTATTCTTCCGGTGTCAGCAATATCACTCAAATAATTATTTGGCGAAACCATTCCTTCGGCAATCTTCGGGTCGCGACCTCGTTTTTCGGCAGTGGCTCGCATCATGCCGCGCATGTAAGATTGATACTTGTCGGGCATAATTTCTCCGGTTTGATTCACCACCGATGCAGCGCCGATTGTACTTCCGGGTTTCATAAAAATTTTATTGCAGGCAATGGAAATCAATGCTCCGGCTGAAGCGGCGTTACCATCAATCAGTACATAAACCGGAATTTTACTATCGAGAATCCGGTTGCGTATTAAATCGGCATTCTGCAATTCGCCCCCGAAAGTATTCAGGTGAAGAATGATAAAATCAGCATTCAATTCTTCCGCTTCCTTAAAACAATTGTTAACTGTTCGCCACGCAGCAGAAGCAATTTCCTGCTTCAGTTCAAAGGTGTAAACCAATTTTTTTGTTTCAGAAATAGTTTGTGCATTGCTGAAATGGTGTACAGTTAATTGTAGCAGCCATACAATTATCGTGAATAAGAATCGTTGGGCTTTGTGCGTGAAAAGTTTCAATGAAATAGTTTTACAGAATGATTAACGAATTCAAAAGTAACATGAAAAGAGTTGTTGTAATTTTTTTAATGCTGATTTTTCCTGATGGTGTTTTTGCACAAAGTGCCACTCAGGATTATAAAGTAAGTAAGGGCGAAACTTTATATGCCTTGTCGCAAAAATATAATACCACTGTTGCTCATTTGCTTGATTTGAATCCAGCTATCATCAATAATAATTTGCAAGAAGGAGCAACCATTAAAGTTCCTGCATTGAAGAATGATGTGAATTACAACAAAGTGAAGATTGGTCCTCCGCAATTTATTGTTCCGGTTACCTACAACATTGGCAAGGGAGAAACTTTGTATTCCATTTCGAAAAAAATGAACACCAATGTTGAATCACTTCGGATGTGGAATGAATTAAAGAATGATAACATAAAGGCCGGTCAAAAATTAATTGTGGGTTATGGCAATTCGAATAACGAAAATGTGGTGGTGAGTGAAAATAAAACAACAACTGCTGTTGAACCCAAAAAAACAGAAACGATAAAGAATACCAATAAAGATGTTGTGAAAACAACCAAGGAAACCACAAACAAGGATACTAAGAAAGTGGTGGCACCAAAGGATGATACATTGGTGAAAAAGCAAGACAACACATCAGTATCGGTAATAAAAACCACCAGCACCGAAACAAAATCTGATTCGTATGCAGTGGTTGAAAACAAGAAATTGATTCCTGCTCCAACGGCTATCACCAATACAAAGGTTGAAGAAAAAAATCCGGGTACATCAACTACAACAGTTGTTACTAACCCCAACACAACAAAAACTATTGATACAAATAATACTGCAACAACAATCAAAATCACTCCGGTAACCTCAACGAAAACAAATTCACCTGGTACTGATAAGACTTTAACATACCTGACTGAGAAAGGAGTAATTACCTGGACAAAAAGCAATAACGACGATGGACAGTATTATGCCTTGCATCCAACTGCGCCAATCGGTACAACCATTACTGTTAAAAATATGATGAACAGTAAAACAATTCAGGTAAAGGTGATTGGCAAGTTGCCGAACACAGCAGATAACCAAGGTGTGTTAATGAAAATCAGTAACTCAGCAGCCAAAGCTTTAAATGTTTTGGACGATAAGTTTTTATCTACTGCAAATTATATGGGGTATAAGGCGGAGTAAATTTTTTTCAGGAGAGTTTTAAAAGTGCGTTGAAAATATTTTCTTGTTATCGCTTTCTTGTAACTTTCCTGCTCGGCACTGTCTACAACCATTCCGAGATGGAAAAAAAATAAGTGAGTGCCCGTTTTTTTATTAAAAACAAAAGGAACA
>CANJII010000058.1 GCA_947474435.1 Chitinophagaceae bacterium
AGATTATTAAAATCTTCTTCGTTCATGCTGTATTTATTATAACTGTAAAACTGGCGCGAAGCACCTGTTACATACTGCATGAATGTGCTGATGTAGCGAGAAGCATCACCACCCATTGAATAAGCCAATGATGCCTCAGTAGATGGAAGCAAAACTTTTGGAGGAACGACAGATGGTAAATCTTCATTTTGATTTACATCAAGGTATTTTTTACAGGAAGTAGCAGCAATCATTAGCATCACCGCCATTCCGAGTATGAAAATTTTATTTGTTTTCATGTGATTGTTTTTTTTAGATGATGAATGATTAGAGTGTGAGTTTTAAACTGAAACCAAAACTCTTTGTATTCGGCATGTTGAAGTAATCCATACCCTGACTGTTACCTGAACCGGTTAAACTGGTTTCAGGATCAATGCCTGTGTACTTGGTATTCAACCACAAATTACGACCGATGAATGAAATGTCTAATCCGGCAACAGGTGTTCCTTTCAAACATTTTTTGCTGAAAGAATAAGTCAATGCCAATTCACGCAATTTTATGTAAGAAGATTTTTCAATGAAGTCTTCAAACTGACTTCCGAATCCACCACCATTACCCTGATACCAACCTTGGTCTAAAGCAACTTTAGTGTCGTTCTGTCCATCACCTAAAACCAAATTACCATCAGCATCCACATGACCTTTTACTCCTTCAAAAACATGAGCAGTATCGTAACGGAGGTAATTGTTTGCAGCGCTTGGTGCTTCTAAAGCACTGATAGTTTCCGGAGTTCTTCCGAAGAAGGTAAGTGCCCCTCTTGTTCCATTCCACATGTCACCACCATGGCGAATGTCAACTGTTGCAGAAATGGTCAGCATATCTTTAAAAGTGAAACCGGTGTTAACTCCACCAATCCAATCCGGATTAATATTTCCAACTACACCAACCTGATTGTCAACAATAGGATAACCGAAGTTACCTGAATTCGGATCATCATCAATAACCTTATTACCATTTGCATCGCGCAACCAACGACCACCGTAAAGTGAACCATACTCTTCACCTACTACTGCATAAATTGCAGAACCTTCAAATCCACCAAGGAACAAAGTTTTGATTGAAGTGTCTCCAAGAGAAACAACCAAACTTGTATTCTTGCTCCAGTTCAAATCCAATGTCCATTTAAAGTTTTTAGTTTTAATTGGAGTGGTAGTCAACATAATTTCCATTCCTTTGTTTGATAGTTCACCTGTATTCTGATACATGTATTGGTAACCTGATGAACCAGGAACCGGAGTAGCTAAAATCTGATCTAAAGATTTAGATGAATAATAAGTGAAATCAATTCCAATTCTGTTGTTTATGAAACGCAAATCAGCACCAAACTCCAATGAATTTACTTTCTCAGGTTTCAATAATGGATTTCCAAGAATGTAATAATTAGAATATCCTACCGTACCCTCAATCGGGAAGGCAACACCGGGTGTCCATCCGTCAGTAAATGTTGCCTGATCATAATAAGATTCCAAAGCATAAGGTGGAGCATCCTTACCTACACTTGCCCATGAAGCACGAATTTTTCCATATGGAAACCATTTGTTGCTGCTCAATCCAAGTGATTCAGTAAACACATAAGCCAAACTTACTGAAGGATAGAAGAATGAGTTTTTATCTTTTGGAAGAGTGGAAGTCATTTCATTTCTACCTGTAATGTTCAGGTACAACATGCTTTTGTATGATAAACTTCCAGCTCCGTAAACAGCTGAAGTTCTGTAACGCGATGCAGATTCTCTTGAGAAAACTGAACCGGCAACTGACAGATTTTGGAAATCAGTAAAAACTAAATCATCACCTTGTGTGTAAATTGATTTTGTTCTTTGACTGTACATGTTCTGACCTAATGTTAAACTACCATCTAAGTCGTCAGAGAATTTTTTTGTTGCAGTTGCAATCACATCAGAGTTAACATGGAAGTAATTAAATTGTGATACGAAAATTTGCCCCCCCGGAAACGCTCTTGAACCTATAGCAAAAAATTGCTTTTTGTATTCAGAATAATTATCGGTTCCTAAGCGGTAAGTTAAATTCAGCCAGCTTGCTGGTAAATAATCAACCTGACCAAAACCATAAACACGATTTACTTTATCGTTGAACGGGCATTGGTTGATAGTCCAGTATGGATTATCGTAACCACCGCCGCCACGATAATTTCTTTGACGACCATCATCCAAAATATAAGATGCAGGATCATCATATACACCTTCACCAACATCATTTGAATTGTCAAATGAAATTGGAGTTCTTAATAAATCAAGCATTAAACCCGAAAGATTAGAACCCTGTTGAACACGGCGACCACCGGAATTAGAATAAGTAGCAGAACCAGATGCACTTAATTTATCAGACAATTTTGTTTGTCCGCTCATCTTAGTAGTGTAGCGTTTGAAATCAGCAAGCGGTACAATTCCATCTTGTTTTAATGAAGAGAATGAAAAACGATAAGATGAAATATCAGAACCCCCTGATAGGGCTAAGTTGTTTTCCCATGTTCTACCGGTTTTGAAAAATGTATTCATATTGTCAAATGGCTTAAATGGAATAAGACCGGTAATTGTATCTCCGGTAATGTTTCCAATTAATTGACCATTTTTATTGAAAGGAGTTTCCTGTGTTGGATCCCATGAAATAGTATCTCCATTTGCACCCCATGAACCAGAACCAAGGCTTTGATAAGATGCAATGCTTCCACCTGAACCCTTAATGTACTGATCCTGCAACTCAGGTAATTTATTTACTTTATCAAAAGTCAGATTAGTAGAGTAAGTAACATTTACACCTCCACCAACTTTTTTACCACCTTTTTTAGTGGTAATAATTAATGCACCACTTGCTGCGCTGATACCATACAATGCTGTTGCAGCAGGTCCTTTTAAAACTGTTATTGATTCAATATCGTCGGGGTTAATATCAACACCACGATTGGAATTGTTTACGCTTGATAAATAGTTATTTGAAAGATCATCAGGATTACCTGAAAAATTTTCAGAGTTATCTAAAGGCACACCATCTACAATAATGAGTGGTGAGTTTCCTCCTGAAAGAGAAGTTGCTCCTCGTATTTTAATATCAACTGATCCGCCGGGTGATCCGCTTGATTGAATAATGGAAAGTCCGGCAACTTTTCCACTTAATGCAGTCAATGCATTTGACTGACCTGCTTGAGTCAGCGCATCACCGCCAACATCCTGCACTGAGTAGCCGAGAGATTTTTTCTCCTTGCTTACGCCAACTGCAGTTACTACTACTTCATCTAATCCGAGCACATCTTCTTCCATCTTGATGTCAAGAGTGTTGGAAGCACCCAGCGCAATTTCCTGAGTTTTCATTCCTAAATAACGAACGACAATTGTTTTTGCGTCCGGTGTTACTGCCAACGAAAAACCTCCGTTAACATCAGTATAAGTGCCTACCGTGGTTCCTTTCACCAGGATAGATGCACCAATAATGGCGTCACCGTTTGAGTCTTTCGCTGTTCCCGTAATGATGCGGGTTTGTGCGAAAAGGTCCATGCTGCCCATCACGATGAGCAAGACAGAGATAATGTGTAAAAAGACTTTTTTCATAAAAGGTGTTTTGGGTTTAGAAAAAATGTTGGGATGAAAGTAATTGGATTTTTTAGTGTTTACAATGATTTAATTTTTTTTTTTACTTTAGGTTGATTTGATTGCAGACGGAAATTTGAAATTATAAGTTGTATACACCTAACAACTGTTAGTGAAATAATTGAAACAGAATACAATAAAAAAAATACTATTTACTAACGGTACGCTTTTTATATTCTTCTAAACCCTTGTCGAGCCATTTTACATAGGCATCAACATCTTCATTATAACTGCGTGGTTCGTTCAATAATTTTTTATTGTTATCGAGTAACACATAAAATGGTTGAGTGTTTGTTTGATAATTTGATGCCTGAATATCACTGTACCAATTGCCAAGTGTTTTTATTTTCTTCCCGCTGAAGGCTGAAATGTATTGCTGCTCTTCGGGTAATTTTGTTTTGTCATCTACAAACATGCTGATGACCACATAATTCTCTTTCATTCTTTTTAAAACATTTGCATCGCTCCAAACGGCTGCTTCCATTTTACGGCAATTCACACAAGCCCACCCTGTAAAATCAAGCATCACTGGTTTGCCAGATTCTTTTGCTGCCTGAATTCCTTCTTCATAATCAAAGTATCCATCAATACCATGTGGCATGTGAAAAACATCGTCGTATTTTTTTTTCTTGGTTGAATGAGTATTTGAATTTGAAACTCCTTCAATTAATAATCTGGACAAATCAAAATCCTGTGTGGCTTGCGGTGGAGAGAAGGCACTGATAGCTTTTAACGGTGCGCCCCATAAACCAGGCACCATATATAATGCGAATGAAAGTGAAGCGATTGCAAAAAACAATCGCGGAATACTTATATAATGAATATCACTATCGTGCGAAAATTTTAATTTACCAAGAAGATAAAATCCGAGCAAGGAGAAAATCACAATCCATAAAACCAGAAATACTTCGCGGTCTAAAATGTGCCAGTGATAGGCAAGATCAACATTGGAGAAAAATTTTAATGCCAATGCCAATTCAATAAAACCTAAAACAACTTTTACTGAGTTTAACCAGCCTCCTGATTTAGGTAAAGAATTTAACCAACCAGGAAAAAGTGAAAACAGGCCAAATGGCAGTGCAAGAGCCAATGAAAAACCAAACATGCCAATAAGCGGACAAGTATCATTACCACCAACTGCGGCTTGTACTAATAAGGAGCCAATGATTGGACCTGTGCATGAAAATGAAACCAGTGCGAGTGTGAATGCCATGAAAAATATTCCAATCAATCCACCTCGGTCACTCATGCTTTCCGATTTATTTACCCACGAACTTGGAAGTGTAATTTCAAACGCACCGAAAAAAGAAATGGCGAATATGACGAAGATGATAAAGAAGCCCATATTGAAATAAACATTGCTCGCCATATCATTCAACGCATCGGAACCCAACAATTTTGTAATGGTAAATCCAAGAAAAACATAAATGACAATTATTGACAGTGCATATATTAATGCATTGGCAATTCCTTTCTTTTTATCCTTTGTTCGTTTAGTAAAAAAACTTACAGTCAATGGAATCATTGGAAAAACACATGGCGTTAACAAGGCCAATAGTCCGCCGAGAAAACCACCAAAAAATATTTCCCATCCACAAACACCATCATTGGGTTGAAGAAATTGTTTGTTAAAATCGGCCGTGGAAGTTGAGTCGGCTGTGGAATTAGTTGTTTGCTTTATGGAAGTATCTGCCTTTATAGTATCCGAATTTATTTTTACAGTATCTGTTTCAATTTTATTTATCACTAAATCATTTGAATGCAATTTCAATTCAAAATCATAAGTAGTCGGCATCAAACAAACTTCTTTGCAAACCTGGTATTCCAAACTTCCTTTAACAATTGCATCAGCAGTTATTAACTTTATTTTCTGAGTGAATACAGCTTTGTGCTTATAATAAAGCAATGTTTCATCCAACTCTTTTACATATTCTTTTTCCAGAGTTCCCACCTCTCGTATCTTTCCAACCTCAGAAAAATTTTTATTCTTTTCGAGAGTTAACGAAACCGGAATTGAAATTCCAACATAAGTGGTTGAAAACACATGCCATCCTTCATCAAGATTTACTGAAATAGAAATATCAAATTCTCCCTTGCCTAAATCTTTAACCGAATGCGACCAATGAGCAGGAGTGAGAATTTGCGCAGAAGAAATTCCAATAAAAGCAAAAAGAAAAAACAATAGGAGCTTGAATGATTTCATTCGTTAACGATATCAGTTTTAGAAAAAAAATTATCTTAATAAATCATCCATCACATCCACTTCCATTTTTCCGGCATAAGAAATTAATGAACGGAACAATTCTATTCCGTCAGTATTTCCTAAAACAGATTCGGCGGCACGCTCAGGATGCGGCATCATTCCAAAAACATTTTTTGCTGCATTGGTAATTCCGGCAATGTTTTCCAATGCGCCATTCGGATTGGCGGCTTCATTCACATCTGCATTTTCATCGCAGTAGCGAAAAAGTATTTGACCGTTATCATTCATGCGCGAAAGCAGTTTTGCATCAACAAAATAATTTCCTTCGGCATGAGCAATTGGGATTTTATACGCTTTGTTCAAATCCAGATCGGCAGTAATTGCCGAATCAGAATGAACCGCTTTAATAAAAACATTTTTGCAAACGAAATTGCGATTGCTGTTGCGCATCAATACGCCGGGCAACAAACCTGCCTCGCATAATATCTGAAAGCCATTACAAATGCCCAGCACAAATCCACCGCTATTAGCAAACGAAATAACCGAATCCATAATCGGAGAAAATCGTGCAATTGCCCCCGAGCGCAAATAATCTCCATACGAAAATCCTCCGGGAAGAATGATGCAATCCTGTGAATCAAAACCTTCCAGTTCTTTATCTTTGTGCCACAGAATTTTAACCTCCTGTTGCAATACATTTTCCAACACATGAATCACATCGTGATCGCAATTGGAACCGGGAAAAATCACTACACCAAATTTCATTTAATCAAAAAGCGTTTAATGGTTTTCAAATTGTAAAGAGCAGGCAAAAGTAAAATTTGTTTTCGGTTCGTGCGGACACGAACCGAGGCAATAAAAAGTAAAATTTAAATTATTGTTGATTTTCCGATTCATGAAAAATCAATTCTTATGCAATTTAATTTCAAATTCATAAGTGGCTGGCGGAACACACACTTCCTTGCAAGTCATATAATCCATGGTTCCTTTAACCACTGCATCTTGCTTTAATAATTTTACGGTTTGCACAAAAACAACTCGGCCTTTATAATACATAGCCATTTCCTTATCACTGCCAAGGTCAATTTCTTCTTTTATCAATTCACCTTGTTCCTGCAGTTTTCCAACCACTTCAAAGTCATCACTTTTTTCCAATGTAAAAGTTGCGGGAACTGAAATTCCAACATAGTCTTTTGAAAATATGTGCCATCCATTATCAAGCGTGCATGAAATCATAATATTGAATTCACTATTTCCTAAGTCTTCGGTGGTATAACTCCAGTGTGCAGGTTGAACAATTTGAGCGGAAGAATTTTTTGAAACCGCAAAACTGAGTAAAAGAATTAAGGCGAAATTTTTTTTCATGGTTTTTAAAATTGAGTTTGATGAATTTTTTTTATTGAAATAAATTTAATTGGTTTTCAAATTGAAAATAGAGAATGAGCAAAAGTAGCGTTAAATGAAAAATCTCTGCTATCCACCATTTTTTTAACATCGGCAAAGAGTAACTCAATGCTGTTGCAACCGGAATGACCAGCCAGATGAAATTTTCAACTCTGATATTCGATTGCAAAAAAACCGATGCAAATCCGAGTAAAGAAAACAGAAGCAACACAGCAAAGTAATTTCTGATTTGAACCAATGCTTTAAAATAATTCTGCTGAATTTTCATCAGACTCCATATCACTGCTATTAAAACCACCAATGAAATAATAATTATTTGTGTGTTGGTCACGAATCCAAATTCTTCGTTCATCACTTTTCGGAAAGTTATGTTGTTGAAAAATTCGGGCAACCGGTCGAACCAGAAAAAATAAACTGCCGATAAAAAATATGGAACAATGGCTCCAATCAATAACACCATCCACTCACCAATTTTAAACGGACGAAGAATCAGCACACCGAAAAAAAGAAATAATAAAAATGCAAGTGAGGGAAAATAAAAAAGTGACGACACTGAAATAACAAATCCCAAATCAAAAATCTGACTGCTTACATTTTCTTTTTTATAAATGGAAAAGAGCAAATCAATCTCAATTAATAAAAACAGGTTGGCAATCAGCGCCGGTGACAGGAATAAAAAATTTCGAAACATGCACGATAGCAAAATGAAAATATAAGCGCCGAGGTAATTGCCACGCTCTGTAATTTTATGTTTATCCAGAATGGCATTGAAGTAAAGTGCCTGTGTAAATAATAATAAAACTGAAAAAACATTTTCGATCATTAATGGATTGAACGGAATAAAATTCAGCGACCATTTTAACGCTATGCTCAATGGATTTACAAACTCATCGGCATAACTAACCGGCAGGTAAAATGTATAGGCATGCAACAATCCAATAGAAAGTAACACCAGCACAACAACAAGCGGATGATTGGATTTGTAGAAACGAAGCAAGTGTTTAGAATAAAAGTTTTAAGTATTGCAAATATCCTTTTTTCAAACTCGGTATTACAATTTCATTGGGGGAAATTTGTTGACCGGCTTTTGAAACAGGAAGCAACCCTTTTTTATCGGCATTAAAAATTTCAGTACGAGTAACTTTCCCATCGGCTTTCATGATAAACGACGACAACACATTTGTTCCACCCGAAAAATCGTTGTAAACCAAAATCAATTCAGTGGGTGCAACCACCAATGCGTACGACGAAAAAATTCCGCCATCGCTTTCAGTCTGTTGTTTTTTATGAAGCACCTGATTCCATTCCATGCCGCTGGTGTCAGAAATGCTGCAGGCAATAATTTCATCGTAGTGATAATAATTCACAGTGAGAGATGAACTGCCACCAAAACTTCCATAACCCGACGAGTTAAAAGATTCAGTAGAAACAGTGTGAGATTCAGCCAGAAAAATAACACCTCCGTTTTTTTTCACAATCATTTCTGATGGGTGAAAAAAATAAAAGCCATCGTTTCGTTTTGGCGGATTATTCCCGCTAAGGTTGGTAAGTAAGTCGGTTGAAAATTGAATTTGTTTTTTGCTCAGCAGCTTTCCATTGAGAGAATAACGATTAATAAAAATTCCATTGGATTCATTGCCCGGTGAATTTGAATATAACCCTGCCACTATAAGTTGATGGTTAGTGAAGTCATGTTTCAATAATGGTTCAGTAAAAATCATTCCGTACTGCTCTGTAATTGTATTTGAAAAAGTTTGAGTGGATTCATTGTAGCAAACCATCATGTTTTTGTTGAATGGAAAATCGTTGTGAAAATTTTTCACCTGATTTTCTCCAAACAAAAACCAACTGTGCAGTGAGTCATCAATTTCGGCAGTAATGATCTGTGATTCCATAAAATCTGTTGCAGTATATGAAATTTCCCAGTTTACATTTAACCATTCGTCTAAACAGTATGCATGCATTTTTTTTCGTTCACCAACATTCAGGTCATCGTAATAAATCAAAAATCTTTTTTTGAGGAATGAAACTGAATAACTCATTTTAGGAACTGATAATAAGGTTGATGTTGCAAGTGTATCAACAACAATTGAAGAACGAATAAGCATGAATTGATGATTCACTTTCGCTGCTTTCAGGAAAGTTATTCCGCGTGCCTGAATGGTGTAAAAAACAATGGCGGAATCACCTGTGAGAATAACTTTTCCAATGTTTACAAATCCTATTTCTTTCAGTGCTATCGGCTTCTTCCACTTCATCTTCATATCATATGAATACAAAGCAATGGAATGCGAATTTTTACCGGCGTTCATTGTCACTATTCCATCGCTGTTGGTGCCAAGTACCTCATATCGGTTGGTTCCGTAATTTAATTTTTCAGGAAGTGTGATTTCATAATTCTGCCCCATCAATAATTTTATTGAAGCAATAGATAAAATAGTAGTATGCAGAATTACTTTTGACCACACAGTCATCGCTCAAAAATAAACGCAATCTGTTGATGCAGCTATTTATTAAATTACTTTCGTCCAACATTCATATTGAAAGTTAGTTGGAGAAAAAAATTTGTATTATTTATTGAATAAATTGATCAGCGTAATTTCATCATAATTTTAAAGGAACAAGTGAACACAAATGGAATTTTATTTTCGAATCATGTTTACTTTCTTGTTATCACTTTTATTTTCATCAACCACTGAAACCCATTTCATGAAAACTTTTCGAATGCTCAATCTTGGCGATTCCTATACAATCGGCGAAGCAGTTCCGTCAGCAGAAAATTTTCCGCATCAATTACAAATGCAATTAAAAAAGTCAGGAATAGAAATTTCCACTCCTGAAATAATTGCAACTACCGCATGGACTACTGATGAACTGAAGAATGGAATAAATGAAAACCCTCCATCGCCTCCTTACGATTTAGTGACTTTGTTAATTGGCGTGAACAATCAATACCGCGGAAAATCAATTGATGAATTCAGAAAAGAATTTCGTGAATTGCTCGACCTTGCAATAAAATACGCTAACCACAGACCTGCTCATGTGATTGTAATCTCTATTCCCGATTGGGGAGTAATGCCTTTCGCCGAAGGAAGAGACCGTAAAAAAATTGCAGAAGAGATTGATGCCTTCAACAAAGTGAATGAAGAGGAAGCAACAAAATCAGGATGCCCGTACTGTAACATCACATCCATCAGCAGAAACGCAACAACCGATTTATCACTCGCTGCTTCCGATGGTTTGCATCCTTCCGCAAAACAATATGGTTTGTGGGTGGAGAAAATTTTTCCACTAGCGAAGAAAATTTTATCTGAATAGTTTTGTTGCGAATCAAATCATAACGACTTAACATTTTCAAATCTTCAAATCAAAATATGGGTACAGCATTTATTACAGGCGCAACATCAGGTTTCGGAGAAGCAATCGCAAAACGATTTGCATCAGAAGGGCATCGAGTAATTATTACCGGAAGAAGAAAAGAAAATTTAGCAGCAGTCAGCAAAAGCATTCAAGATGAATTCAAAACTGAAGTGCTGACTTTGTGTTTTGATGTGCGAAAAAAAAATGAAGTGAAAAGTGCAATTGACTCTTTAACCGTTGATTGGAAAAATATTGATGTGCTCGTCAACAATGCCGGCGGCGCTCACGGTTTCGGAACAATAGAAGACGGTGAACTTGAAGACTGGGACACCATGATTGACACCAATGTGAAAGGGTTGTTGTATGTAACAAAAGCAGTTTTGCCACTGATGAAGCAGAGCTCCAATCCATATATTTTTAACATCGGCTCCACTGCCGGAAAGTATGTTTACGAAAAAGGAAATGTTTATTGCGCCACCAAGTTTGCCGTGGACGCGCTCACACAAGCCATGCGAATTGATTTACTTAAAAAGAAAATTCGAGTCACTGCTATTCACCCCGGCGCTGCCGAAACAGAATTTTCTGAAGTGCGGTTTAAAGGTGATAAGGAGAAAGCGAAAAGTGTTTACAAAGGATTTATACCACTGAATGCAAATGATATTGCCGATGTAATCAGTTATTGTTTCAACACTCCAATGCATGTGAACATTAACGAACTGGTGATTGTACCCACTGCGCAGGCAAGTCCGTTTTATTTTAACAAGGAATGAAAAAATTACTGTTACACTTCTTTTTTATTTTTTCAATATTCATTGTCACATTGAGTTTATCGAAGTGTGTTGCGCAAACTATTTCGTTGCAGACACTTGGTTCGTTGCAACCCAATTGCAACGAAACTTCAGGACTTGAACAAACCGATTCAACTTCCATCTGGACACATAACGACAGCGGAGGAAAACCAATGCTCTATCATTATCTGTTAAACGGACAGTTGATTGACTCAACTGTAATTGTAGGCGCAACAAATGTTGATTGGGAAGATTTAGCCAATGACCACGCCGGCTCTTTATTCATTGGAGATTTCGGAAATAATGTTTGCAACAGAACCAACCTTAGGATTTATCGCGTGTCAACTTATGCGCTCGCTTCAGGCACTGATACAGTGTTTGCTGACACCATTTCATTTTCTTATCCCGACCAGAATGCTTTTCCACCATCTGGTGCAAATCTGAATTTCGATTGTGAAGCAATGATTCTTTCAGGCGATTCGCTTTACCTGTTTTCAAAAAATATTTCTACATCGAACAGTTCCGGATTCACAAAATGTTATCGTCTTCCTTCTTCTCCCGGAAATTATGTCGCTGAATTGATTGATAGTTTTTTTACGAATCAACAGGTGACTTCAGCAGATATTTCTGATGATGATTCCAATTTGGTTTTGCTCACTTATCAATCCGTTTACATTTTCAAAAACTTTGTACAGCACCATTTCTTTTCTGTTACACCTGAACATTATTCGTTCACTGGATTGACACAAAAAGAAGCAGTGCTTTACAAAAATAATCACGAGCTATACATAAGCGACGAACGATTTTTCGGAACAGGCGGCAATCTTTATCTCGTCGATTTAATTTCCGGAATAGAAAATCAGAAAGGTTTAAAAAAAAATTCCAGCATCTATCCCAATCCCTGCGCAACTCAGTTTTCAATTGCGGCTACAAGCTCTATCAAAGAAAAGTTATGCATAAACATCTTCAACGAATCAGGAAAAGAAGTATGGGCAGGAAATAATTTGAAATTGCCAATTGATATTTCAACTGAAAATTTTTGTGTTGGAATTTATTTCATTCAAATTATTTCTCCATCATTGAATGAAGAATTTAAACTCACAGTTGTTCACTGAAAAAAAATCATTCTCCTATTCAAATAGTTTTTCTATTTAATGAAAGTTAAATTTACACAATGAATGAAGAGGGAAATAAGAATGAATTAAACGAACCGCCTGCGGAATACAAGCAAAAGTGGATTCAGTTTTATTCTTCATTTGAAGAAGCAGATAAAGCAGGCAGATTGGAACAATTAAAACTTTCACCCGAACAGCGATTAGCAAATGCCTGTCTCCTGATAAAAACTATTTATAAAAAGGAGCTAAGTCAAAACAAAGGATTGGGAACGAGAATTTATTTCGACACGCAATGAATTAAGTTGTTGGCTTCATAAATGAAAAACAGTTTAGCTTCACACTCATAAATTTTTAATCATGAAAAAAATAATCTTTTCTCTGATAGTTTTTATTTCGTTCACTCAGTTTTCTTATAGCCAAATTGTTTGGAGTCCTGCTGGTGCTACCTGGCATTATGTTATTAATTGGTTTGCCGATCAGGGCTACGCGGAAATAAAATATGTTTCAGATACAGTAGTTGTTGGAATTCCTTGCAAGAAATTAATTGAGCATCAACGCTATAGAAGTGTAACGGGAGGTCCTGAAATAAATAATTTTAGAAATTTATTTACTTATGATTCAAGCAATATTGTTTTCATCTACAACTTGGTTCAAGGAAGTAATAATTGGGATACACTTATAAATTTCAATATTGTTCCGGGTGGATTTTGGTATTTTAGTAATTCTGATACAGTCAGAACTGAAGTTTTAGATACAGGAAGTGGATTTGTAAATGGGCTTAATCTCGAGTGGATCTATGTTAAAAATCATCAAGGTGGATTTACCACTTTCGATACAATTTATAACAGAGTTGGCTATGCAAATACATTTTATCCGTTTGATCCGCTTGGCTCCCTTTCTTCGGACCCTCTCGTTTATGGGTTTTGTAATTATTATGATAGCACCTTTGCAATTTATGGCAATCCTGATTCAACATGTACTATACTTCCAAATGGAATCTCCAATCCAAAAACTGTTTCTGAAATTTCTATTTATCCTAATCCAGCAACCAACGAAATAAAAATCTCGAATCTTTCTCAGTTAGAAAATCAAATTAAAATATTCAATCTACTTTGTCAGCAAGTAAAAAGTATTGAAGTCAATAATGAACAAAACACAACCATCAATATCTCTGATTTATCATTCGGTATATATGAGCTAACAATATTTGATGGTGAAAAAATTATTTGCAAAAAATTAATGAAGGAGTGAGCGGCTGTTCTGCCAACTGTCAACTGCAAACTGTTTGCTGATTTACCCACAACCTTTCAACACCTCTTTCATTCGCGGCATTCTCTATTACATTTGTCGCCTGAGATGAAAGGAAAAATTAATTATCGCTCAGAGCAGAACATATCCTCTCTGTATTTCATTTTCAAATTTCCAATTCTTCAAATTTCCAAATCAAGTAACTGTGGCTAAAGACAACAGCATAAAATCAGTCCTCATCATTGGCAGCGGACCCATCATCATTGGTCAGGCGTGCGAGTTCGATTACTCCGGAACACAGGCATCGCGCTCGTTGCGCGAAGAAGGAATTGAAGTGTCGCTCATCAATTCGAATCCGGCAACAATTATGACAGACCCTGTTACGGCAGACCACATTTATCTGTTGCCGCTCACTCCGGAAAGCATTATTCAGATTCTGGAAGAGAGACAAATTGATGCGGTACTTCCAACAATGGGTGGACAAACTGCTCTCAATCTTTGTAAGGAAGCAGATGAAATGGGCATCTGGAAAAAATACAATGTGCGATTGATTGGAGTGGACATTGAAGGAATAGAGCGCGCAGAAAATCGTGAAGTGTTTCGTCGCCTTATGGGAGAAATTGGTGTTCCCGTTGCTCCTTCAAGAGTTGCCAACTCAATGCTCGAAGGAAAAGAGATTGCGCAGGAGATTGGTTTTCCTTTGGTGATTCGTCCTTCATATACTCTTGGTGGAAGCGGCGGCGGCTTCGTGCACAAGCGTGAAGAATTTGATGCAGCACTCGAGCGCGGACTGAAAGCATCTCCTACTCACGAAGTTTTAGTAGAGAAAGCTGTTCTCGGCTGGAAAGAATTTGAACTAGAATTATTGCGCGACAGCGCCGACAATGTTTGCATCATTTGCACGGTAGAAAATTTCGACCCGATGGGTGTGCATACCGGTGATTCCATCACCTGCGCTCCTGCAATGACATTGAGTGATACAGCATACCAGCGCATGCGCGACATGTCCATCAAGATGATGCGGAGCATGGGAAATTTCGCCGGCGGTTGCAATGTGCAGTTTGCACTCGACCCTGAAACAGAAGATTTATTAGCCGTAGAGATTAATCCGCGTGTGTCTCGTTCATCAGCGCTTGCATCAAAAGCTACAGGTTATCCGATTGCGAAAATTGC
>CANJII010000059.1 GCA_947474435.1 Chitinophagaceae bacterium
ATACCACTAATCTGACCGGAATTGCTGCTTCAGGAACTTCAAATCCAATAACCGGAACTTTGGTCAATACAACCAATACTCAACAGACTTCTGTATTTACTACAACTGCAACAGCAGGTTCTTGTTCTTTAAACACAACCGTTTCAGTAATAGTAAATCCTACTCCAACAGTTAGTGCTTCACCGGTTACACAAACAATTTGTTCGGGTACAGCGATAACCAATATTGCTATTACTAATCCGAATAATGTTTCGGGAACAACCTTTAGCTGGACAAGAACCAACACTACTAATATTACAGGTATTGCTGCATCAGGAACATCAAGTCCAGTAACAGGTACATTAACCAATACTACCAATACTCAACAGACCACAACTTTTACAATAACAGCTTCGGCTACAGGTTGTCCGTCTTCAACTTTTAATGTAACTATTATTGTAAATCCAACTCCAACAGTAAACGCAACACCTGGTACTCAAACACATTGTTCAGGAGATCCGATAACAAATATTGTAATAACCAATCCTAATAATGTTGCAGGTACAACATTTAGCTGGACCAGAACCAACACCACTAACCTTACGGGAATTGCTGCTTCAGGAACTTCAAATCCAGTTACCGGAACCTTAATTAATAATACGAATTCGCCTCAAACAACAACATTTACAATAACCGCCACAGCAGGTGCATGTAGTTCATCAACCACAGTTTCAGTAAATATTAATCCAACTCCAACTGTTAGTGCAACACCATTGACTCAAACAAAATGTTCAGGTGTTCCAATTACAAACATTGTAATCACTAACCCTAATAGTGTTTCGGGAACTACTTTTAGTTGGTCAAGAACAAATACAGCTAGCCTGACAGGAATAGCTGCTACGGGCACTTCAAATCCAATTACCGGTACATTAACAAATACAACTACAGCGCAGCAAACTTCAACATTTACAATTACTGCATCTGCAAATACTTGCCCGTCTGTTTCATTTACAGTTACTGTTATTATAAATCCGCTCCCTGATTTTTCGGTGTCTCCTCTACAAGGCGAAATTTGTGTTGGGCAAGCGAGTACAAATTTTACTGTAACCACAATTTCTGGAACCAGTACTTATACCTGGGCTCCTTCATCGGGATTAAATCAAACAACAGGTGCAAATGTTACTGCCTCCCCGACAGTAAATTCAACATATGTAATTACCGGTACTACATCAAATGGATGTACTAAGAATGATCAGGTTACGGTTTCAATTCTTCCTGTACCAGTAATCTCAGTTTCATCAATCAGTACATCAATTTGTTCGAATGATACCACTACTTTGTTCGTAACATCAACAGGAACTCCGGTTGCAAATTTCAATTGGCAACCTTCTGGTTTTTTAAATACCTCAACAGGAACCGCAGTAATTGCATCAGTTACCAATTCAACTGCATCACCCACAACACAATTTTTCAGTGTAATAGGCACTTCAGCATTTGGATGTACTGCAACAGACAATGTTACGATCACGATTAACCCACTTCCTAATCCACCGACCATTAACGGAAAAGATATAATTTGCAGAGGTGAAGCAAATGTTGTTTATACAATTGCTCCTCCAGTACAAGCAACAGATATTTTCAGTTGGTCAGCAACTCCTGCTGGAATTAATGCTTTCATTACAAATGGTAACCATGATACCTGCTTAACTGATTTTTCAGGATTAAGTAGTGGAATAACCTCCTGTACTTTGTTCACCTCAGTTACAACAGTGGCTTTTGGTTGTAAATCTTTTGGCCAAAAAACCATTACAATCAGTGGCCAGACACCACCGTTGGAACCTGTAATTAAATTTTCAAATAATCCATTTACACTAGCGGTTCTTTTTTCTCAATCTGGAACAAACTATCGTTGGGGTCGAGATTTTATCTCAAATTTCAATCAGGATACAGTTGGTTTTAATAGTGAATTTGGAAATCAGAACTTACAATTGTTTTTAGTTCCGGATACCAATGCTACCCCATTGCATTTCGATCAGTTTTATTATTGGGTGGAATATTTTAACGCCGATATTAACTGTAAACAAAAGGCTTATTTCAATATTGATTCAACTTCTATTTTTCAGTCACTTTCCGGAATTCAAAACAAAATAATTGAATCTGAAAGTTTCTTTTTCCTATACCCAAATCCAACAGATGGAATTTTTATTCTTCAGTTTGCAGCAGGACTTAATAATCAAAAAGATCAATTATATATTTATGATTTAAGTGGGAAGGAAATGGAAAATCACGCAGGTAATTTCAATTCAGACAGATTAGTTATTAATGCGGATCGAAAATATCCGCCCGGAATTTATTTTATAAAGTATATTAATCACAATGGCGGCTGTCAGATTTCTAAAATTATTATTCAATAATCTATGAAAAAAATACAATTCGTTTTAGTCGTACTGCTTTCAGTATTTTTTTATCATCCAACTGCTGTTGGTCAGGGATTAAACTTTGATCAGAAAATGAAAGCCATTCGTGCTATCGATTCATTGTTATATAATTTTCAGCAATTAGGAAAATTTATTTCACCGGGATCGGACACGATAACTGAATCATCAATTGAACAATACAGAAGTATGTTCAGTCCGGATGCTGATGTATGGGACGAATACACTCCCGATTATTACAGGAATCCAACAAGTGAAAACCCATTGCAACTCGGTGATAAATCCCTTGATCAATATTTAAGAAACATTAAAGACTTTTATAATAAAGGCATTGATCAATTAGTAATCAGTAATCTGGCGGTTAACATAAATGATTTTGAAAACAATGTGGTTTATGTAATTCTTGAAAAAAGTTTCAGAGCACGATCACCAAAAACACATGCCATTATTAATAATAAGGATACACTGATGCTGACTGTAACATTGGTGGAAAATTATTCTCAGGCAATTATTACAAAGGTTTCTAATAATGGTTCGGTTGTCCATGTAAAACTTTCAAATGATAAGGATAAGGATCTGGTGGTTGATATCGATGATAAGTTTCCGAATATTCCCGGATTAATTGAATTTAACGGAGCACCTTCTCCCCGTGGATATTTGTTGTCGTTAAATATTAATGCAGGTGTTTCTAAATCATTTATTGTATTTAATGATAACGAGCAGACTTCGTTCAAAGACAATTTACAAGCAGGTTATCAGAACAGATATGCTAATAATTTATTTGATACCGAATCTGATTCGATTGGGACTTTGAGTTTTAAAAATTCAAAACAATTTCAATTTCACTTTGCAGGCGAGTTGGAAATGTTTGTTGGAAACAAACGACATCTTGGTTTTGGGCTTGGGGTTTTTTATACGCAATCAGAACAGGATTTAGTACTCAGTCAATTTCATGTTGAGTATGGCGCCATCGATTCATTTAACAACGCTCGTATTTACAGAAGAATTGTTGATGGAAATAATGGTGAAGTAACTGAGAAAGTAAAATATAGCATGGTTTCAATTCCACTTTTTGTTAAATATAAAATCAACTTTTATAAAAAAGATTCATCGGCATTAAAATCATTTTTAAAACTAAGTTTCGGAGTGGGTTATACGCTTCCAGGAAAATTAATAACTGATTACAACGCTAAATTTAATTACACAGGTATATTCACTTTGGATGAACAAAACCAATATGCATTTAAACCACCATCAGATGAATCAATTGTAATTGATGAAAATGCAGTTCAAATACTTAAAGCTAAATATGGAAATGAAATTCTTAACAATGGATTCCTGAATAATTTCGGCATAGATGATTCTCCATCCGGTCGAGATACTTTTCAACTCAGTAATAAAATTTCAAATTTTACATTCATATTTAAGCCGCAATTTTCTTACTTGCTGACTGAACGGATTTCATTAAATGTGGGAGCGGTTTTTCTTTTTACCAATCTTGATATTCCAAGTTCAACAAATGGAGTGGAGGGATTTGTTTTAACAGATAAAAAACAAGAATACAATTCATTAATAACCGGATTAAACAAAATTCAGTTTTATAATGGGGGAATTAATGTGGGAATTTCAATTGGATTACTCAGATAAAAAATCATAAAATAAATGGACAAAAGAATTTTCATTGTAATAGGCGGAGTTGTTTTATTAGTACTTCTCATCATTGGATTTAAAATAATGATGGCCCCTTCTGATGACTGTCAGAAATTAGTGATTGATGCCACACCTCGAATGATGGTTATTGGTAGTGGAGAAAAAATTCAGTTTTCTGATAACACACCTGATGCAACAACATGGCTCTGGAATTTTGGTGATGGAAAAGGAACTTCTGATTTACAAAATCCAACTTATGAATACGAAGCTTCTGGAAAATATACAGTTCAGTTAACCGTAAACGGAAAATGTACTGATACACTTTCGGTTTTAGTAAAGTCATTTATTGTTGATGCAGATAAAATTGTGGTAAAAATTTCTGCACCGGCTGAAGCAGAGGTCGGAACTCCCGTTCAATTTACCGGAACCGCTGATGGCGCGAAACACTGGTATTGGAAATTTGGTGAAACTGCTCAGATTGACGACAGCACGCAAAACCCATTGTATACTTTTAAAACTCCGGGCATTTACAATGTTTTTTTAAAAACTGATAATGCAAACAAGCCAGGTGAATGGTCAATACAAGTGTTCCCTAAGAAAAAAGTAGTAACACAAACTGTTACAACTCCACCAAAACCACCGAAAAATCCTGTTGTAAATAATCCTGTTGTAAAACCAATTGAAAAAAATGTTCCGCCACCAAAACCACCTAAAGAACCTGAAGTTGCCGGATTAAGTGCTGCTGAAATTACTTCTCACTTACAAGCAATGTCGAAAGAAGATAGAATGACAACTGCCGATAAGAAATGGGTAAATGAAAATTTTGTTTTAGGATTACGCACACCTATTAAAGTAACAGGTTATAAAGACATGCTGACCTTAAATGATTTAATAGATAACATGACAATAAACCCCGGGTCTGTAACTGTTAAATCTGTTGTTCCGGTTATTGATAAAGCAAGAGGGGTAGTAAGTAACATGACCGTAACCATCACAATTAAATAAATGAAAAAATTTATTCCATTAATTTTTTGTTTGATTTCAGTTTTTGCATCTGCTCAAACAACTAGTATTAAAAGTTATAAATCATTGGAGTTTTTTTACATTGATAATGGAAAAGCAAAGAGTAATGGAATTTTTGATTTTGCAGGTTTAATGACCGATTTAAAAAA
This sequence comes from Chitinophagaceae bacterium, assembly GCA_947474435.1. Lineage (GTDB taxonomy): Bacteria > Bacteroidota > Bacteroidia > Chitinophagales > UBA10324 > UBA10324. The sequence goes on from CANJII010000059.1 coordinate 5,237, forward strand.
TTCCATCCAAAATGTTGGCAACAAAGACAATTACCGCTTCATTATGTTTCAACCTAATAATGCTGAACCCAAAATTGAAACCAATTATAAAGAAAGAGAGGGGTATATTAATAGTATTTATGAGTTGAATGAATATGAAGCACCAAAGTTTTTTTTCGATGATGATGCAGTGCTTAACTGGATTAACAAAGTTCCGTTTACAGTAACTGATGAAGCCAATTTATATATCTATTTACAAGGCGATTTTGTTTTTAAAAGTATTACGAAAGCAAATGGTGAAATTTCGTTGTTGCTGCGTTACCTTCCTCAGCAACTTTATACCTTAACTAATTGTCCGGCAAAATCATTTCATGTTTACATACGAATTGCCAATTCAAAAGCAACTGGTCAATCGAAAGCATGGTTTGAAGAAAATGTAAACCGATTAATAAATTTTTACAACGATTCAAGTAAATCAAATTACATAAATTTTTCAGTAAAGGTCTATGATGAAGAAGATTAAAATTTTTTTAGCGATAGTAATTTTATCGGGAACCAGCAATTTTGTTTTTGCTCAGGCTACGGTAATTAAGAAGGGAACCTCTGTTTTTTCAAAGCCACAGGAATACAAAGATCCAACAGCTTCCACAGTAATTTTAACAAACAGCAAAACCAATCCATCAGACGAAACATGGGTGGTGTATGCTGATCGCGATGGCGTACAGGGATTTAAAACCCCAACGAGCGGTGAGGTGCTGGCCACCTATAAATTCATGGATAAATTTTATGTGATTGAAGAATCGGGAGACAAGCTTCATTTGATTGCGTATGAAGGAGCAAAGATTTTAAAAAAATCTTTACAGGAACCTGCCAATGATGGTGGCTGGGTGCAAAAGGATAAACTTCTTTTGTGGGGTTCCACATTACAGACTTCCAATCATATTTATTTAAAAGCACTTGCTGTTATAACTGATTTGTCGGTTTTGCAAGGCGACATTAAAAAATACATGTCGGACAATGAAGATAGTGCTGGTATCCGTCTTTTTTACAGTCCGACATTAGCAAGTTCCACTGTAATTGAAGATAAATCAATTCGATTGTTTCAATGGATATTCATTGCAAAAATATATTCAGCTAACAAGGACACCAGTTATTTATTGGTACGGAAAAATGGTTTTGGACCTTACAATGTTGATCGTCTAGTATTAGGTTGGGTATCAAGTAAAGTAATTACCAAGTGGGCTGATTGCGTTTGCCTTGAACCAAACTGGGATCCTGAAGCGGTGGCGGAGCGAAAATCAAAAGGATACAAGTCGCAGATATTTTGCGACAAAGGTGATGCTGAAGCATATTCATCAGGAAAGAATGATGTAGTTAGTAATTTAAAATGGGACGATGATCCATACGAGCAAAAGAAAGACCCACAATGGAAACGGTTCCCGATTCTTGGTCGACCAGAAGGTCAGGATCTTATTCAAACAGGATTTGTAACTCCGATTTATAATGTTCAGGGAAAACAAACTTTAACTGTTGACCAGCAAGCAACAATGGAAGGAACCACTTCAGAAAAGGTTTTGAAGCAGGCACGACAGGTTAATATTGTTGTGGTCATTGATGGTTCTGCTGATTTACAATTATACCGTGCATCCATTATCAGCGCAATTACAAAGAGTACTGCAAGTCTCGAAGACTTGAATGAATATACTTTTAATTACGGAGGAGTAATTTATCGTGATGGTAGCATGAACAATTGCCAGGGGTTGGATATGACTGTTGATCCTGTGAACTTAACAAGCAATCAATCTGATATGATTGATAAACTGCAAACAAAATTATCTGCTACACTCACATGCTCTGATAACAATCCAAAGTTTCAGGCAATTAATAAAGGATTATTGCGCGGATTAAAAATGTTTGATGATTCAAAGGAATCAAACATCATTATTTTAATAGGATCTGTATCTGACAACCCTGATGATATGGCAGGAAGAGAAGAAGTTATAAAGAAATTAGCTGAGCTGCATGTAACACTCGTTGCATTTCAGGCAGCGCGCGGCAGTGATGAGTCGGAAGATTTTAAAGCCGACATTCGAAAAATTATGATTGAGTCCACTAAGAAAATGGAACAGGCTTTTACAAGTAAGTTGAATGAAAAGGATTACAACTTAACAGTTGTTGAACCAAAGTTCACTACACAAGGCAGAAGCATCTGGTATTTGAAAGTTCCAGAATCAAGTCCGGTGAACGATTACATTTTGGTTCCGAATGTTGGTGATCCAATGACTCCTGAAAAATTATCTATTGCATTGGATTCAGTTTTCATCCGTGCTTACAGTTATATAGAAATGGGAATTCAGCAGGTAACCGATAAAGTTTCAGGAATAGGAGAGCAGAGTATTGAATTTACTCCTCTTATGAAAATGTATATGTCAAATATTATCAGCAGCGGAATTGATCCTGAGATTGCAAAAAAATATGCGGCCGATAATTTTCAGTTTTTCATGAAAGGGTTTACATGCATGAAACCGAAGGGATTAAAAAATGATGTATATAAGTATGTGCTGTTAATGACAAAGGACGAGTTCAATCGAATTACTGAAATACTTGATAAATTCAATAACAGCAGTGGTGACCTTGCTACTTTAAGATCAGATGTAAAAAGTGCTTACTATGAAATGGTAAAAACTTATTACGGCCCTTCGATAAAAGATCCGAGTAAATTGAAAGCAAGTGAAATTAATGCGCTGGTGTTTCACCTTCCTACCAATGCAAAAAATAAATTGTTTCAATACACACTCAGCGATTTAGAAGATGTAAATAAAGTAAGTGATGAAGCCATTGGTTCCATTGCCAAACAAATGACTGATAGTTATTCGTTGCTCGATCAGCTTTCAAGAGACAAACGATATTCGTTCCGCGATTTTGATATTGATTTTTACTGGGTACCTGAAGAATATCTTCCATAAACATGAAAAGTATTTTCTCCATCAAGAACCTGGTTTGTTCGTATTCAGGCAAACCGGAAGAAAAAGTTTTGGAAATTTCTGAACTGGAAATTCCGGAAGGCAAGCTCACATTTTTATTAGGTTCATCCGGTTCAGGTAAAAGCACCTTGCTCGAAACACTGGGCATGATGAATAACACCATTGCATCCGGAACTGTTAACCTGAATTATAATAATGAAGGAATAGAACTACATCAACTCTGGAAAGAAAACAACGAAGCCGAAATTTCTAAAATAAGAAAACGGCATCTGAGTTTTATTTTTCAGAACACCAATCTGATGGAAAATTTTACTGCGTACGAAAACATTTCGCTTTCTCGCATGATAAAGGAATCCATTGGAGAATCTGAAGTAATTGCAGGAGCAAAGGAGTTGATGAAGAAAGTGAACTTGCCGGAAAATGAGGTGGATGAAACTACACTAGCAGTAAACTTATCGGGCGGACAAAAACAACGATTGGCTTTTGTAAGAGCACTGAACACCAACACAACCATTTTATTAGGGGACGAACCAACCGGTAATCTGGATGAAGCAAATGCCAACGAATTAATTTCCATCTTAAAAAATAATTCGAAGAACATAACCTCCATTATTGTTTCGCACGACATCAATCTTGCCTTAAATCACTGCGACAGAATCGTGGTGCTTACTAAAGATAAATCAAAAGGCTATGGCGAAATTTTAAAAGAAAATGTTTTTGATCGTTCGTTATGGGAAAATTACAATCCCGAGGAGCTGTTGAAATTCAAAAACAAAATCAAAGCGTTGTTTTCAACAAATGTTGACCATGCAATGGCTTCGGATGAGAAAGTAAAAGCGAAGAAAAAAATATTTAAGACCTACAAACAACTTTTTTTCAATAAAGAATCAAAAGCCATTGCCGGTAAGTCAATGATAAACCTGATGATTCTTTCAGGCATTTTATTTTTCACTTTCATATCTATTGGTTTTGCAAATGGATGTTTGGATTACTTAGATAAAAAATTAAACAGTCCGTTTGTACAGTGGTTAACTATCTCTATTCCGTGGACCAAGAGTACAGCCGAACAAGTGAATGGATTGAAAAAGGAATTGGATAATCCTGATTTGAAAAGCAAATTTGAATACAGAGATATTTCTACATACAAAGAATTTAATTTCCTGTTTTATAACCAACTTGATTCTGCAAGCGAAGAAGCAAACAGGTACCAGGCTAAAGGTTTAAGAACACTGGATTTTGAACGGGATAAAAATTTCATTTCGAATTTTATTCTAAGCAAAAAAAATACAGTAAAAGGTGAAGGCGGATTTAATAATGACGAAGACATCAGTTTGATTGTAACTAAAAGATTGCTTACCGAATTAGGCTACGATATCAATACTCCTTACATCGACATCAGAGAATTTAATAAAGACACAGCTTCCGATCAGAATTTATATTACCACATTCCTCTTCCCATTAGAGCTGTGGTGAATGAACTTCCCGGAAAAAGTATGGCCGTTTGTTTAACCAGTTGTTACGAATCATACAATCAGCACGAACCACGCAGTCCGTTCGAAGTTCGCGGCAATACCAATTACATTGAATTTTTTATTCAGGGTGAAACGAAGGATGCTATTGATTTCAGAAAAAAATTGCTGAGCGTGACAGATGCAAACGAAGATTTCAAAACTTACGATGCAGCAGTTGAAAATCCGGAACCGCACAAAGCCACTTATCACAAAGGTTTCGATATCAGAATCAGTTTCTCCGATCCGAATGTCGATAGCAGTACATTGAACAGCAAGATTGAATCTTTTTATTCAGTGATTGAAAACAGTTTGAAACTGAAGAGCGAAAAAAATATTTACCGCACTTACGATTATTCCGGATTGAACCGTTCAGTATTTCCAAGTCCTGATTACTACTCGGTTTATTTTACCAACCTGTCAAAGATTCGCCCGTTCTCAGAATACATACTGAAAAAATTTAACGACAAAGACGACAACGCAACCATTGAAGTTGATACCTCGAAAGTTATTGAAAAGGAAAATTTTTATTTCCTGAGTACCATTACTTACATCATTGCATACCTCGTCATTTTATTCGGAACAATAACGGTGAGTTTGTTTTTATTCAACTTATTAAAACTGCACCTGAACAAAGTGAAAATGAATATCGGAACTTTTAAAGCCATTGGATTAAACAACAAAGAATCATTGAATATTTATTTCAGTATCATTTTGGTTTTCATCATTACCGGAATTGCAGTTTCAGTTGCAGGAGCTTTTTTAGTGGGAAGTGGAGTTGACATGATATTGAAATCGAATGCAGGAGTGGAACAAGACATCAGCTACTTCCAGTTGTGGAATTTGAATACACTCGTAGCAATGGGAGTAATCATCATCAGCGGAATAGTTATTTCGTGGAGCACCATCCGAAGCATACTTTCAAAATCACCGGGCGATTTAATTTATAACAGATAATAAATTCAAAAAGCCATTTACATTTAATTCACTGTTCAACAGATAAATAAAAAACATAAAATAAATTATGTCACAGATTTTTTCAGATAGTGTAAAGCATTCAATTGAAATTGCACAGTCACTCGCAAAAGAATATCACAACGAAAAATTTTCTTCTGCCCATTTATTAAAAGCATTAACACATCGCGATATTGGTTTCAGAACCTTTCTGGAGTCATTGGGAAAAGATGTAAACTACTTAGCTGATTGGGCCGAGGTGCGCATGGATGATTATCCGAAAACAGGCAAAGTACCTGAAGCACCTGCAGGTGATGATTATATTACTGCAATATTTGAAGAAGCAGATAATGTAAGAATCAAATTAGGATTGCAGGAGGTAAATCCGATTGCATTGTTCACCGCCATTTGCAAGCCGGGTGTAGGATTCTCCATTGAGCAATTGAAGTCATTTCCTGTAAAAGAAAAGGAAATTTTCGAACTCTATTTTTCTGACGCAACATTGCAGCAAGCCGTTGGAAAAACTGAAGGACAAGCAGCAGGAAGTGGTGGAGCAGCAGCCACACAATCGGCCAACGCACTGTTTAAATATTGCATTGATAAAACATCGGAAGCAAAGGAAGGCAAGCTTGATCCAATTGTTGGTCGCGATAAGGAAGTGCGCATGATGATTGAAATTCTTGGTCGTCGAAGCAAACCAAATGTGATATTAACCGGTGATCCGGGTGTTGGTAAAACTGCTTTGGTTGATGGATTTGCTAATGCCATTAACGAAGGAAAAGTACCTGAGAATTTAAAGAGTGCATTGTTGTTCGAAATGGATATGGGTGCATTGGTTGCCGGTGCATCATATAAAGGTGAAATAGAAGATCGCCTGAAAAATATTATTAAGGAAATAAAACAATTTGATAAAGCCATACTTTTCATTGACGAAATTCATACACTGCTTGATCCGAAAGGACCTGCAGGTGGAGGTGCAGCCAATTTATTAAAACCTGAATTAGCAAGAGGAGCAGTGACTGTTATTGGTGCAACAACCAATGATGAGTATCGGAAAATAATTGAACCCGAACAGGCATTCAATCGCCGTTTTGAAATGTTGCGTGTGGAAGAACCCGATATTGAAACCACCGTGAAAATGGTGAACAAAATTCTTCCGGTTTACGAAAAGCACCACAACTTAAAAGTAAATGCCGACGCCATTCCTGATTGCGTTCGTTTGGCAAAAAGATATATCAAAGATCGCAGATTGCCTGATGCTGCAATTGATTTACTCGATAGAACAATGGCTGCAATAAAAATGATGGACGATACTTCTAAAAAAGAACTGGAAGATTTAAAAGTTCAGTTGGAAGAAGTAAAAGCAACACCTGATATTTCAGGAACTGAGTTGTTAAAAGAATACAAATGGTTTTACCGCATTCTTAAAAATAAAATCTCACCTGTTTTATTCGGACAGTTGGAAGATGAAAAACAAATTGAAGACATTGAATTGCCAGAGAGTTTGTATGATTATCTGGCTGAAACATTAACCAAGTTAAACGAATTTGCACAGAAGGAAAAAGGTGAAGTGGATAAAGCAGATATAGCATCTGTGGTATCATACAAATCCGGAATTCCTATTGGTAAAGTACAGGCGCAGGAACAAGAGAAGTTGATGAACATGGAACAGTTCCTGAAGAAAAGAGTAATTGGTCAGGACCATGCTTTAAAAGCTGTTGCTGATGCCGTGTTGGAATCACGCTCAGGATTAAATAAAGCAGGACAACCAATCGGATCATTTTTCTTTCTCGGCCCTACAGGCACCGGAAAAACAGAAGCTGCAAAAGCAACCGCCGATTTTCTTTTCAACGACGAAACAGCAATGATTCGTTTTGATATGTCGGAATTTAAAGAAGAGCATTCAGCCGCATTATTATATGGTGCGCCTCCGGGATATGTTGGATATGAAGAAGGAGGGATGCTGGTAAATAAAATTCGTCAGCAGCCGTATGCAGTTGTGTTGTTCGATGAAATTGAAAAAGCGCACCCATCCGTATTCGATATTTTCCTTCAGATTTTAGATGAAGGAAAAATGCACGACCGTTTGGGTAAGGAAGGGGATTTCTCCAATGCGTTAATTGTATTCACTTCAAACATCGGCAGCGAATGGATCATTGAACAATTCGGAAAAAAGATAATGCCCAAGTCGGCGGACTTAATGGAAATTATGACCAAGCATTTCCGTCCGGAGTTTTTAGCTCGTGTAACAGAGATCGTTCCGTTCGCACCAATCAGTGAAGAAAATGTGGTGAAGATTTTTGACATTCATGTAAAAAGTTTATTTGAAACTTTAAAGAAGCAAGGCATTGCATTGGAACTTTCTGACGAAGCGAAAAAAACTTTTGCCATGATGGGTTTCACACCAAAATACGGAGCACGACCAATCACTGGTGTAATCAGAAATCAATTAAGAAGGCCACTTTCAAAAATGATTATTTCCGGTCAGGTAAAAAAAGGAAACACCATTTCCATTGATAAAAAAGAAGATGAAATAGTCTGGTCGGTGAAATAAAGTGTGGAGTTGTTTTAAAATTCCACACTCAATTTTATAACAGTCTTTTACTCCTTCACAAACTTCAACACCTCACCCGTTTTTATATTTCTGATGAAGAATAATCCGGTGCTTACTTCAGGTAATTTGATGTAGTAACCATTTGCTGACTGGTTGAAAGTTGCATTCAGTTTATGACCAAGAATATCTGTAACCGTTAAATCATTTGCCTTTGCGGTTGTAGTGATTTCGCAAAAAGTACAGGGGTTGGGGAAAATATTTATTTCATTTTCTATGGAATTATTTTCTGAAATACCCTCTGGTATAGTTGGTGCATATTCCCAAAAATCATTGTAGTTAGTGGAAGTAGTATTATTCATACCGGTTCCGAAATATCCCTTATTGCCAATACTGAATCCAACTACCAGCCATCGGTTTCCGCCGCTATAATTTGCCCGTACTGTCCACGAATCGTTTGATGGGTCGTAGGTGGAAAATCCGGTGATACTGACCACCTGAAACCGATTTAAACTGACCACTGAAAACCGGAGCAAACTGACCAGCAGAATCCGGTTCAAACTGACCACCCTTTTTAACATGTTGTGTGTGTAAGATTCTGTCATAGGCGACGGCAAGG
>CANJII010000060.1 GCA_947474435.1 Chitinophagaceae bacterium
GCATACGATTTTGCATACGCCACCACCTCGCTCCATTCGGGACTGAGCCATTTTTGCGCCGAGGTGTCCTTCGGATAATGGCGGTTATATTTATCAGCATACATTTTCTGGTAACGGTATAACGGATACAGCCAGCAGATTTCAACGCCGCCGAAATTCATTTGCTTCACCCAGTTGAGCTGGTATTTTATATCTGACTTTTTTATTTCAGTTGCAAACCACCACCAGCGGACCTGGGGTTTTGAAGAAGGGTAATATGAAACAGGCGCAGCAGTGGGTGCAGCATTTTCATTGCGGCTGCCCGACAACCCAAATGTTACAGCACTCAGAAAAAAAATAGAGAAGAAAAATTTCACTGCTCGCAAAACTAAAAAGTTTCTGAGCATCATTTGGGAGTGCCACCTTTTTTTGAATACAAAAAAAGCTGTCGGGCTTTCCACTGCAATCTTTTCATTGATTACAATGAAAAGGATTTCCGTTGCAATCCCTCACTCGAGCAACACTAAATCTTAAGCGTTGAAATATTTTGGTAGCCGCCGTGTTCTTCGAGAGAAGAATGCGGCAGTTTTAATTTATAATTAGTACTTATGATAAATCGTATAGAAGTTGTTGTTGGATTTGCGGCATAATTTTTTTAAAGTCAGGAAATAATGTTTCATCAGTGTATCCATTATTCTTAAGATGATTTTGAATTGATTTAATAAATTTTCGATTGATGTTATAGCAATCAATTTGAGGATGAATAATATGACCATTGTATTCATCGTAAGTACTAACACTGCGAACTCCCTGATGAAAAACTTCTTCCAGTGATTTATCAGGATATGTATTAAAGATAAATACTCCCTCTTGGGCAACAATATTTGCATTAACATTCAAATAAAATTTCAATGTTTCAGTTATATTATCATTGATAAAAAAAACTGAGAAATTGTTTTTAAACTCCGGTTTGGTTTCTTTATAAGCAGTTAGGATTTTAAACCAAGGATTAATTGCAAGTGCTCTTTCTTCTGCCTTCCTTCTTTTAAGTTCTTCATCCATTATTGCATTAGTTGCTCCAAGGTCTTTATTTATTTTCTCTAACTCTAAAGCAATTTCCAATTCATCAACTTTACAATTTCTAATGTCAAAGTCTCTAGTTTCTTTAATGAGATAGATTGAGAAATATTTATCAGTTTCTATATTTTGGATTCCTGTTAATTCTTGTGAAGCAAAATAAACTGCCACCATTTTGTCACTTGTAAAATCAAGCATTGGGCTATAACAATCATAGTGACGAGCTAAACTCATCAAAGTAAGATTTGGGTCTTCAATTGTTAATCCAAGGTTTAAAAAATACCTAACAAAAAATTTATAATTGTATGTAACAATTTTTTTATTGAGATTAGTTATTAAATCGTAAGCCGAAATGTTTTTTAATTTTCCATTGAAATACGCCCTTTGAAGCGTAGTTAATATTTTTAATCCAGAGTGATTCTGTCCTCTCCAAATTGATTTATCAAATTTCAATTCAAAAAAATCAGCAAGAGAATTTTCATCTTCAATTGTTATTTGATTGAAAAATTTATTTTTCTCTTCAAGTGTCTTATACAAATTCATCTTCAATCCTTATTTTCTTTAACAGAAATATTTCTTTTCCGATTTAAGTTATTCTCTTTAATTGCCTTCTCGATTAATTTTTTGTCTCTGTCCTCAATCCAAAGTCTTATTATGTAATAAAGAGAAATTAGAGACATGCATTTCAGTAATTGCATCCACCAAGAATCATTATCTAAATCTTTAAAGAAATCTTTGTAGGCATTTACCGCAATTAGACCGAGTTCAAACAATGCGGCAACGAAAAGAAATCCAAATAGAATAAGAACTACATAATGAAGAAATCCTTCTTTATTTAATTCCTTCTCTAACCATATTTGAATTTTTGGAAAACGATATTTTTTAAATTTAAAATCTTTGTTTGATTGCAGGAAATTCGATTTGTAAATACTTAGGAGTAATAAATTAAACAAGACAAGAACAACAATCTTTAAAAGGAATATCCAGTCAATTGATTTTATAAATTCCATACTTAATTTTTTTAGTGTGTTGGTATTTCTCCTCTCGCGCCATGCATGATATTTTCACCAGCAGGTTTTCTCGCGCTCACAAACTTAACTTTTCCCTCAAACAAAATTCCTCTCACCAATTTTTTCATAGATGCGACGCAATTATCAGAAAGCGACAACTCATCGCGACTGTCCCTTCTCCTTGTAATCAAGGAGAAGGGTAGGATGAGGATGAGCGCGTGCCGTCAAAAAAGGCGGAGCCATTCGGGTTTGACTTGAATTTTCTTTTGTAACTTTTCTTTGCTTCAAGGCAAAGAAAAGTTGAACACACACAAACCAGAACAGTCAAACTCAGCAAAAGAAAAGTGACAAGAAATAGTAAAGCATAAAATGTCATGCTTTTTGCCAAAATGCTACAAAACCTCATTTCTGCGCTAAATACGCACTTTCCAAAACTCATATTTCATTCGCCGGTGCTCATATTCTGTTCGCGGGTGCTCATATGTTATTGGCGGGTGTTCCGATGTTGCACCACTCCGCTCATACGCTGCACCGCTCCGCTCATAAGTTTCACCACCCCGCTCCACCGAAACAAAGAAGTCATCATAAGTCCATACTATATAGCACCGCATTACAAAAAACTCCTATTACTCCCTTATGTATTTACTCCTAATACTCCCAGTTAAATGTATTCTCCGTGAAACTCCGCAAAACTCCGCGCAACTCTGTGGTTAACTATTTAAATACATTTGCGTGAATGAAACACGAACTGAACCGAAGAAAATTCCTTCACCTTGCAACGGCAACAAGTGCGGCTCTTCTTCTTCCTTCGGGCAACCTGTTTGCTAATGCCGCACCGAATGACCGTGTTCTCAAATACATCAGGGCTTCTCTCAGTCAAACATTGCGACCAAGCTCTACCGTTGACCCATTAGGAAAAAGCATTCCCCTTCCGTATGACTTCAATGTGCCATGCATCAGCGTTCATTTTCAAAACCTGTTTTACTACGATACTTATTTTCTGAATCGCGGGTTGATTGCGCTCAGTGATACTGCACAGGCAGAAAACAATGTAAACGATATTCTTTTTCTCGTTGACAAACTTGGCTTCATGCCGAACAGCAATCGTATTGATATGACCAATCGCTCGCAGCCACCATATCTGTGCATGATGGTGAAAGATATTTATGCGGTTACAGGAAATAAAGAATGGCTGAAGACGGCTTACCCGCTCATCAGCAAGGAGTATGATTTCTGGATAACAAAACGAAGCACGACTTACGGATTATCGCGTCATCATCATGATGCGACACAAGAATATCTCGCCAAGTTTTACGAGCACCTTAAAAAAGTTCGTTTGCCGTTGACTGCAACTACTGATGAAGAAAAAATTTCCATAGCCGGTCATCGTTTAGCAGAGGCTGAAGCAGGTTATGATTTTACTCCACGGTTCGATGGTCGTTGTTCTGATTTTATTCCGGTTGACCTCAACAGCAACCTCTATCTCTATGAAGTCACGATGAGTGATTTTTCTTCTATACTTGAAAACGGTGAAAGCAAATTATGGAGTGACCGCGCAACAGAAAGAAAAAAACTGATTGATACTCTCTTATGGAATGAATCGCGTGGATTGTATCTCGATTACGATATGAAAAATGAACAGCAATCGGACATTACTTCAGTTGCAACATTTCAACCACTCTGGGTTGGATGCGCTTCAACTGAACAAGCGAAAAGTGTAAAGGAAAAATTGAAACTATATGAATACGCTCACGGCATTGTTCCATGTGAGGCAGCTACACACGATTTCGTTTATCAGTGGGATTATCCGAATGCCTGGCCTCCTCATGCACTGATTGTATCAGAAGCATTATCCAAATACAATTATGAAGAAGACGCTGACCGCATTCGTTCGAAGTATGTGAATACTGTTTATGAAGTTTTTAAATCAACCGGCACTTTGTGGGAAAAGTATAATGCCGTTGAAGGAAATGCAAAAGTGAAAGAAGAATATAAAACTCCACCCATGATGGGATGGAATGCCGGCATTTATGCGCACATGCGGATTGTAAATAAAACTAGGTTAAGGTAGGTGAGGAAATAAAAAACAAATTACTTTCCGATACAGAACCGAGAGAAAATATTATCGAGTAGGTCTTCATTTGTAATCTCACCTGTTATCTCGCCTAAGTAATCCAATGCACGACGAATATCAAGTGCATACATCTCGCCACTTGCTTTTGAGTTTAATCCTTTCACTACATCATCAATGGCACTTAATGTTTTCATCAGTGCATCATAATGTCGTATATTCGAAACAACAGGATCGCCATTGTGAATTTTTGTATTGAAAACTGAATCGAATAATTTTTCTTTCAGTTCAATAATGTTTTTTGATTCCTTGGCTGATATAAAAATAAGATTGTTTAACTGGGGAAATTTTTTCTTCTCCAGTTCAATGTTCATCAAATCAGATTTGTTGGCTGCGAGAATTACCGGTATGTCTTTCAGGTTTAACGATTCAATATCGCTCAGCACTTCTTCTTCATCCATTCGTGCTGCATCAAATAAATAAATTGCTACCGCAGCCAGTTGCAGTTTTTCATGTGTGCGCTCCACTCCCATTTTTTCTATCACATCGCTGGTATCTCGCAAACCTGCGGTATCAGCCAACCGGAAAATCACACCATGAATGTTCAGTGTTTCTTCAATGGTATCGCGTGTGGTACCTGGAATTTCGCTAACGATTGCCCGCTCTTCATTCAATAAAACATTTAATAAAGTGGACTTACCTGCATTCGGTCTTCCGGCAATAACGGTGTTCACTCCTATCTTCAAAACATTTCCCAGCCGGAACGATTCAGCTAAATCAGCAACGGCTTTGTGCAGCTTCTCCAACAAATCATTCAGTTGCTTTCTGTTGGCGAACTCCACATCTTCTTCGGCAAAATCCAATTCGAGTTCAATGAGCGATGCAAAATTTATCAACTCCTTGCGCAACTCTTTTATGTGATTGGAAAAACCGCCACGCATTTGTTGAATGGCTAACTGATGCGATGATTCAGAATCAGCAGAAATTAAATCTGCCACTGCTTCGGCACTCGCTAAATCCAGTTTGCCATTGAGGAAAGCACGCAAAGTAAATTCACCGGGCTTTGCCATTCGTGCGCCATGTTGTAAAAGCAATTGCAAAATCTGTTGCTGTATGTATGCTGAACCATGACACGAAATTTCTGCAATGTCATCGCCTGTATAACTGTGTGGCGCACGAAATAAACCAACAACTACTTCATCAATCTTCTTTTCACCATCCATTATATTTCCAAAGTGAAGTGTGTGCGACGATTGCTCCGATAAATTTTTTCCTTTGAAAACGGTGTTCACTAAATCAATGCAACCATTGCCTGAAACACGCACAATGGCAATGGCGCCAACTCCGGGTGGAGTACTTATAGCAGCAATGATTTCATTTGATGGTATCATGAAGTTGCGAATATAATAAAGGCATATTGCTAACTTGATGATGAAGTGTTATAGAAATTAGAATTAATTCACAAAGAATTTTCTCCGCACTACCAATTCATTTTTCCTGATTTCGAAAAAATAAATTCCTGATGAAAAATTATTGAGTGGAATTTGTTCTGTAGAACTTATCTGTTTTTTTTCAATCAATAATTTTCCATTGAGGTCAAATATTTTTATTTCTCCGCCAGTTAATTTATCAGGAAGGAAAATAAGATTCAATTGATTTTGGTCATTGGTAAAAATCAAGTTTTCAGATATGGATGCTATTGAATTTGAATTTAAAGGATAAAGATAATATTGGCCTGATGAAGCGGAACATCCATATTGATTGGTAGCTGTAACATGGTAAGAACCTAACCACTGTGGCACCAAAAAATAATTATCTGAATTAGGTATTGGGTATGTACCAAAGAACCATTGATAACTATAACCCGAAATATTGGTGGTGAAAAGCGAATCATTTTGTTGAGTAATAATCGGAATAGCAGGAGACGGATTAAAAATTAAATTGACAGACTCTGTTGTATCAACACAAGTAAAATGGTGAATAATTGCATAATAGTCTCCTGAAACAATTGCCCAGACTGATTGATTATATGAAATCACAGCGGTTCCTTTATACCAGGTTACTGAATTAAAATTTCCGGATGACAATTGAAGTGTGATGTGTTGTCCTTCACAGCCGATATTACTTGGTGTTGCAATTATATTGGTTGAATTATTACAATCTACTTGCCCGGCCTGAATTGAATGTTCAGGAAAATTATTGAAGGCATAATCTTTAATTTTTAAATAAGCTCCGTCAACAATTACTCTAACCCAACCATAATAATTTGTAGTGCCAATTTTCAATTTTAACCCTGCAAATTTTTCTGTAGAATTATCCCAATTTCCTACAAAACCCGAATATTTATATAATACTTGGTTTGAACCCCAATCATTATTTACGGAAATATTATCAGATTGAATTAATGCTTTTGGTAGTGGAACAGAATCAATAACGACTTTATTACTTCCGATACATTCAATTAAAAATTCATGAGAATGCACCTCCCAATAAGAATATGAAGTCGAATATGTAAAAATGTTTGTTAAAGCATTAAATTGAAAATCAACCACACCATCATTATTCAAATCGAGACTGAAGTAACCATTTGAGTCATAAAAATCAGGATTAATATCAGTGTAAATTATTTGAGCTTCACTTTCTTTAGCCGCTGCAAGAAATGCTGAACTCATTGCTATGTATCCGGCTAATTTTTTTGCAAATGAATCTTTTTTCATACCTCTAATTCAAAATTATTTTTTCAATACTGAAATAATCACCTTTTCTGATAATTAAAAAATTCATTCCACTTGCATTGTTCAAATTCAATTGAAGTGTTTCATTTTTTATTTCTCCAGCATAAATTTTTTGTCCTAGTAAATTGCAGATTATGATTTCACTCCCTAAAAGTCGGTCATCCTTAAGTGTAATGTAAATTGTTTTTCTATCTGTATAAAATTTATACTCTTCTGAATTAATATTTTGAATTCCATTTGGAGCAAAATAAATATAGGACGAATAATTCTCACAACCATTTGAATCAACCAATTTCACATAATAATATCCTGATGGATTTGAGGGCAGTAAATAAAATTTTTGATTAGAACTACTTATGTAAGCATTGTTATGAAACCAGGCATAAAAAGGCGCGGCAACTGAAGAAATTAATGAATCACCGGATTGATAAATTACAACCGGTACATATGGAAAAGCGATTGTGGTTATGGTTGGTGAATTATAAAAACAAACCGCAGAACTATCATAGATTAATACATAATAATCTCCACTTGTATCAACTATCAACGAAGAATTTATTGCTCCCTGAATAATAATTCCATTCTTCATCCATTGATAAAGATTATTTGCAGCAAAAGGAACATACAATGTGGTTGACTCACCGGGACACAAGTGTGTATCACCTGTTGAGTGTATTATTTGATTTCCAATGGCACAATTGCTATAAGAACCACTTAAAGATGTGCCTTCACAATTGTATTGATTGAAAGCTGATACCGAATAATTACCTGAAACATTTAAAACATAAAACCAATTTGTAGCTCCTGAAATTGGCTGGCTGTTCAAATACCATTGATATGCAAACAGTCCTGATTGTGTATACAAAGTATCGTTGGTTTGATAAATGGATGGAGCAGGTAAGTTAGTATAAGCTAACGAAACCGCGTCTGAATTTACGAAGCAATTAGTGTTAGTGTCAATGATATTTACATTGAAATTGCCGGTAGTCGTTGCAACATAAATATTTGAAATGGCACCGTTTATCAATGTCCAATTAAGATACCATTGATATAAATAATCAGGATTATAAACAGTAATTAATGAATCATAAATCAAAGCCCCCGGACAGTACAATTCATCCCCAAGATTTTGAACTGAATTATTAAGATACCAGCAATAATCAAAATAGGCAAACGAGGAATATCCCGAACAGCCAAAATCATTTATAACAAATACTCTGTACATTCCACTTGATGTTGGAAAATAATTTTGTGAAGTTCCCACAACCTGATTATTGGAATTACGCCACGAATAACTCATTGCTGGTGATGATATCATTGTATCCCCATTAATTGAAATAGTCGGAACAACAATTGGGAATTCATATATGCTAAACAATGTTGATGTATCTGAACAGCCCATTAAAGAACTTGAAATTATTACCCTGAAATTATTAATACCCGCAAACAAATTAGTTGGGGTTGAATACAGCCCGATGCTGTTACTCCCGAAATTTAAATTATTGTTTTGCCATTGATAATACAAAGATGAGTTTGCCGGCAGAGCGTTAACAACCGGATGCTGATTATAGCAAACCGAATCATTACCTGATGAAACAACCGCATTAAGACTGTCGCAAATCAAATAATAAAACGAATGCGATTGTGAATGACAACCCAAAGTATCAGAATATATAACATTGTATGAACCGATTAAAGGAGGTGATATATTATTGGCATTGTATCCTGAAAGTGTATCGCCATTTAAAAACCATTGAGGAGTTCCATTTCCTGAGCTTTGAATTTCTGTTCCATTCCAGACTAAAATTGGCGGAAGCAGCATAGAATCACATGAAGTTTCTCCGGCAATAATTGGTTCATCTGCAATAGAATTATATGCGTAATCTTTTACTGCTAAATAATCAGCTCCGTTCGGTGAATACAATCGCACCCATCCGAAATAAGTATGATTATTTTTTTTTAATTCTAATCCAACAAATCCATTTATTTCAGCATTACCTCCGAATCCTGGTCCATAAATAGTGTTATTAATCCAGTTTTGATTTGCATTAATTGTATCTCCTTGCAAAAAATTTTCAATTATATAACTGCTGCTTGTTGCAGCCATCATATTTAAATTTAAGGGAGAAAAAGCATTGGAATTCCATGTTGATGTATATGTTCCCCATGAAGTTGTTGAGGTAAAAACGGATTGAATATTTACCAATTCAAAATCATTTATGCCATCTCCATTCAAATCCAGAAAATATGATTCTGTAAAATTTCCATTTCCAATTACTGCATCAGGATTCACATTCGTATAAACAATCTGCGCATCACATTCCTTTTGTGCTGCAAGAAATGCAGAACTCATAGCAATATATCCGGCTAATTTTTTTGCGAAGGAATCTTTCTTCATGCGTGAAGACTAAAAACTTTTTTGAAAGGTATGCTTAAATATTTTTCTGTCGGAATAATTTTTATCATCGCAATAATTTATTCTTCTTCATACATTGCAGCATTAATAAAATTCTGATGTCAGAAAAAAATTCAGATACAAAACCCGAAGAACAGATTTTTCTGAACAACGAAAAATTCGAAATTCCTGAAGAAGGAATGCTCGGCTTGCTCGCACTCGGTGATGTGGGTTTAAAAATGTGGCGGAAGAAGCGCGGGACAGTGGCTGATGCTTTAAAAATTTCTGAAGACTTAAAAGATGGGAATGCGGACAACGATGGAAAAAATCAGTAGGCAGTATGCAGTCGGCAGTATGCAGTTTGTCACGACTTTTATTTCAGTGATATTCGATATTCATTATGCAGTTTGCAGAAGTGAAATTCACAATTCACCATTGACAATTCACAAATGAGGCTCGCAAAAAAAGTTTTACTCATAGGTTGGGATGCAGCGGATTGGAAAATTATTTCGCCCATGCTCGATGCGGGTTTATTGCCCACGCTCAACAAATTTGTAGAGCAAGGTGTAATGGGAAATCTCGCCACGCTTGATCCTCCGCTCTCACCAATTTTATGGACTTCAATAGCCACCGGAAAAACTGCTGATGAACATGGCATACTTGGTTTTGTGGAACCGGATGCAAACAATCAGGCTGTTCGGCCCGTGTCTTCGCGCTCACGAAAAGTGAAAGCGTTGTGGAACATGTTAAGTCAGAAAGGATTGAAATCAAATGTGGTTGGTTGGTGGCCATCAAATCCTGCTGAGCCCATTAACGGAGTAATGGTGTCCAATTTTTTTCAGAAAGTAAAAGGCAAGTATGGCGATCCGTGGCCAATGCCCGATGGAAGCATACATCCGAAAGCAATGGAACACATCAGCGAATGGCGTGTGCATCCGGGCGAGCTTACTCTTTCTCACATTTTACCTTTTGTTCCTGAAGCTTTAAAAGTTGATCAGGATAAAGACAAGCATCTTTCATCGGTTGCAAAAATTCTGGCGGAGTGTTCTTCTATTCACGGCGCTGCCACCTGGCTCATGCAAAATACCGAGTGGGATTTCATGGCGGTGTATTACGATGCCATTGATCATTTCTGTCACGGCTTTATGAAGTTTCATCCGCCGCAGCGAAAAAATATTCCTGATAATTTATATGAATTGTATAAAGATGTGGTGCAGGGCGCTTATCGTTTTCATGACATGATGCTTGAACGAATGTTGCAGTTGGCAGGTGATGATACCACTGTCATTATCATGAGCGATCATGGTTTTCATTCTGATCATCTGCGACCAAATCGTATTCCGAAAGAACCTGCTGGTCCTGCGTTCGAACACGCACCGTTCGGAATTTTTACCATGAAGGGACCGCACATAAAAAAAGATGAACGGATTTACGGCGCAACATTGTTAGATATTGCTCCAACTGTGCTTACACTTTTTGGTTTGCCCGTTGGAAAAGACATGATTGGTAAATCGTTGTTACAGTCATTCAATAAAAAAGTGGAACCAACTTATATTGATAGTTGGGAAAATGTAACCGAAGGAGATGCAGGCATGTTGCCCGGCGATGTGCGTGAAGATCCGTGGGCGGCAAAGGCGGCAATGGATCAGCTGATTGAATTGGGTTATGTAGAAAAACCCGGAGAGGATAAAGAGAAAGCGCTGAAAAAAATTACCGACGAATCGCAATTTTATTTAGCGCGTGTGTTGATGTACCGGAAAAAATTCGGTGAGGCGATGGTGATTCTGGAGAAAATATTTTCGGAGAACATTGATAAACTCCGGTTTGGTTTAGCCCTGCATGAATGTTACATGGCGCTGAATAAAAATGAAGAGTGCCGTGTGCTGATGGATAAACTGCGAACCACAGATGCAGCAGAACTTGCTCGATTGGATTTACTGGAAGCAGGATTATTTATTGCTGAAAACAAACCCCGCAAGGCAATGGAGTTGTTAGAGAAAGCTGAACAGCGCTCCGCACACTTGCCTTATTACTACAACGAATTAGGAAGAGTGTATCAGCGATTGGGAAAATGGGAGAAGGCGCAACAGGCATACAACCGTGCATTGGATATTGACACAAACAATGCATCAGCACATCTTGGAATTGCACGCTCGCTGCTTCGCACAAAAGAATATGAACAAGCTGCTGAAGAATCTTTAGCAGCTATCGGTTTAATGTATGCCATGCCGCAGGCGCATTATTGTTTGGGTGAGGCCATGTACAATCTTGAATTGTACTACGATGCTGCAATGGCTTTTGAAGTGGTAATCAGTCAGGCGCCGGGAAGCCGCAAAGCACATCAGTGGTTATTGAAAATTTACAGAGAGCATTTGCATGATGAAGAAAAAATAAAATACCACGAACAGTTTATTATGGAAAATATAAAAGGCACCATCACCATTGTTTCAGGATTGCCGCGCACCGGCACGAGCATGATTATGCAAATGCTAAATGCTGGAGGAGTAGAAATTCTCACTGATAACATTCGTGCAAACGACACCAACAATCCGAAAGGTTATCTGGAATTTGAAAAAGTAAAAAGTTTGTTTCGCGATAACACATGGGTGAATGAAGCAGTTGACAAAGCAGTGAAAGTGGTTGCACCGTTGCTCCCGAATTTACCTGCTGCATACAATTACAAAATTATTTTCATGCAGCGCGATATGGATGAAGTGCTGCGTTCGCAACAGGTAATGCTCGGTCACAATCGTGCGGTGCGGCAGGAAGCATATCCCATTGCACTCGCCGAAGCATTTACCAAGCAGTTAGAAAAAGCCGATGCTTGGATTGCACGAACTCCGGGTGCAGAAGTTTTAAAACTGAATTACAAAGAGGTGATTGCAAACCCGCAGGAAGCCGCCGAAGCCATCGCCAGTTTTTTAGATGAAGAAATGGAGATTGATAAAATGGTGGATATGGTGGATGCTTCGCTTTACCGGAACAAAGGGGAAATGAAAGATTAAAAGTGAAAGATTAAAAATTGATTACCTCTAAAAAAAATTAAATGAAACGACTAAACAACATTCATCCAGGCGAAATTCTTTCAGAAGAATTTTTAATTCCAATGAATATTACCGCTTACCGCCTTGTCTCCCCCGCCGTGTCTCTCCACAGCAGTGCCTTGCGCCTTGAGAGGACACGGTGGGGTATTTTGCTCGTACGCCATTAATTTTATCCCACCCATTTTAATATGAGTGTCAAATCAATACACGCCGAGTATCAATCGTTTTATTTCTGCACTTTCACCTGCACGAATTGGATTAACCTTTTTGCTATCACGGATGCATACAGTGAAGTTTACAATTGGTTTGAGTTGATGGACAAAAAGAAAAACTATATCACAGGTTTTGTCATTATGCCTAATCATGTACACTTCATCATTTACCTCAACGAAGAAAAAAAACTCAACACCATTATTGGAAATGGAAAGCGATTTATGTCTTATGAAATTGTTGACCGGTTGAAAAAACAAAATGAAATAAAAATGCTGTCTTTATTAGCAGAAAGTGTTACACAATCTGATAGGCAAAGAGGAAAACTGCATCAACCTTTCAAGCATTCGTTTGATGCACGACAAATCCTGAACAGAGAAATGATGTTGCAGAAACTGAATTATATGCATCACAATCCGGTTACTAAAAAATGGAATCTTGCAAATGATTATCTGAACTACTTACACTCAAGCGCAAAATTTTATGAAGAAGGAATTAATACTTTTAGTTGGTTAAAAAATTTCTATGATGTACTCGATGGAAAATTTGATTAAGGGTTTGATGTGGGTACGAGTGTTGATACCACCGTGTCC
>CANJII010000061.1 GCA_947474435.1 Chitinophagaceae bacterium
GCTGTACTTCACCGCAAATTCAACAAACACTTCCGATGAAACCCGAAAAGGTTTAACACAAATTATTTCAATCGGTTTAATGCGGTATGTGGCACACACCACAATGGCTTCAAAAATTACAATCACTTCTCCGCAGGAAGATACTGCAACTGTTACTCAGAAAGATACAGTTGATCATTGGCGCAGCTGGGTTTTTTCTATTGGCGGAAACGGAAACTGGAATGGTGAAAAGCAATCCACAAGCGGTTCATACAACGGAAATATTTCAGCAGATAAAGTCACTGCCAAAATGAAATTAAATACATACATCAGTATGAATTATGACAAAAGCATTTACAAATTAGACGACACTACAGAATTTATTAATGAATCGAACTCGAAATATGCAGGAGCGAGTTATGTGAAAAGTTTAAATAAACATTGGTCAACCGGATTGATTGCTGATTATTCAGCAAGCACCTACGAAAATTTAAAATGGGCGCTTAGCACCGGTCCCGCATTGGAGTTCGATGTGTTTCCTTACTCACAATCGAACCGCAAGCTCTGGACTTTCTATTACGAAATTCAATATCAAACCGGTGAATACAACGACACTACTATTTTCAATAAATTAAAGGAGTCGGTGGTGCAACAGAAATTAAGGAGCTCAATTCGATTCAAACAAAAATGGGGAAGCGCCAATTTTACTGTTTCGGGTTCAGCCTATTTACACGATTTTACAAAAAACAGAATGAATGTTTCAGGCTCAGCCAGCATTCGTTTGTTTGAAGGATTATCATTAGACTTTTATGGAAGTTTTTCCATCATTCATGATCAGATTTCATTGCCGAAATCCGGAGCCAGTCAGGAAGAAATTTTATTGCAGATAAAACAATTACAAACGAATTACCGGTATTATGGATCAATAGGGTTGAGTTACCAGTTCGGAAGTATTTATAACAACATTGTAAATCCGAGATTTAATTCTGGCAATATGTATTTCTGATTTTTAGTGAGTTAATTTTTTCCTGTAAACTACACCACCGGAATTTTTTATTTGATTTCGCTATGTATTGATTTGTGTTCAGGTTTTCGCCATGTAGTCTTTGTGCGAACCAACACTGAACAATCAACACAGATAGCTGATTATTCACATCGCAAAACCAACACATACTCATGCATACAACAATCAATACATTTGCTGCGCATGAGTAATAAGACTTACGAAATACATCTGCCGCAATTTGAAGGTCCGTTTGACCTGCTGCTGTTTTTTATTGAGCGCGATGAGCTCGACATCAACGATATTCCGATATATACAATCACAAAAGATTTTTTGGATTACCTGCATCAGGCAAGTCTGATGAATATAGAACTGGCAAGTGAGTTTATTGTGGTTGCAGCAACACTCATGCGCATCAAAGCAAAATTATTATTGCCACGAAAAGATATTGACGCAACCGGAAATGAAATTGATCCGCGTGATGAG
Organism: Chitinophagaceae bacterium; assembly: GCA_947474435.1. Classification (GTDB taxonomy): domain Bacteria; phylum Bacteroidota; class Bacteroidia; order Chitinophagales; family UBA10324; genus UBA10324. Next base: position 1,469 of record CANJII010000061.1, read on the forward strand.
TTGGTTGCAAAACTGCTGGAGTACAAACGATTTAAAGAAGTGCAAGAACAAATGCGCCTGCTCGAAGAAACGAGAGCCGGAAAATATGAACGCGGAAATGCTGTTGGTGAATTAAAAGTTTTATCAGAAAGTTTATCTGGCGAAGCGGAGTTGCACACACTCACACTTTTTCGTTTACTGAAAGCATTTGAAAAAGTGATGACCCGTTACGAAGAAGACAAGAACAAGCCGGTGCACAAAGTGATTCAATATGCGTATTCGATTGAAGGTTCACGCGAAAAAATTATGGAAGTTGTCCGGCGCGGAAGCAATGTTCCGTTCATCGGAATATTTGAACACTGCGAAAACCGCATTCACGCCATCTTTACTTTTCTCGCGATGTTGGAATTAATTCAATCCAACCTCATCAACATCAATATCGGAATGGGCGCAAATAATTTCTGGGTTTCTACTACTGAATAATTTTAATTTCATAAAAAATTTTTAATGAAAAAAATATTTTCACTTTTATTGTTGCTGATTTCATTTCAGAAAATTTCGGCACAAACAAAATCTGTTTTGTTTATCGGCAACAGTTATACATCTGTAAATAACCTGCCTCTTACCGTAAAACAATTAGCCCTCTCAAAAGGTGACTCATTGTTTGTTGATTCAAATGCACCGGGCGGATATACTTTTCAACAGCACACAACAAATGCAACAACGCTTTCCAAAATTGCTCAACAACCATGGGATTTTGTAGTGTTACAGGAGCAAAGTCAAATGCCTTCGTTTCCCCCCTCTCAGGTGCAGACAGATGTTTATCCATATGCCACTAAGCTCGACAGTTTAATTCATGCAAATGATTCGTGTACTGAAACTATGTTTTACATGACATGGGGAAAAAAGAATGGTGATGCCTCCAATTGTGCCGGTTATCCAATACTATGTACTTTCTGGGGAGTGCAGCAGCGGCTTCGAGAAAGTTATATGGAGATGGGACAAACAAATCAGGCAACTGTTGCACCGGTGGGAATGGCCTGGAAAAAAATTGTTGGGGACAGTTTATCTTTTGATTTGTTTCAAGCAGATGAAAGTCACCCCACTGTTTATGGAACCTATTTAACGGCATGTGTTTTTTATGCCATGCTCTACCAGAAATCGCCTGTAGGCGCAACTTATTATTCCACCATCCCCGATACAACCGCGATACTGTTACAGCAAACGGCAGATGCAATTGTGTTTGATAGTTTATCACTTTGGTTTGAAAGTGGAAATATTCCATTCTCTGGGTTTGATTTTTCTGCTGCCGGAACAACTGTTACATTTCAATCAACAGATATAAATGGCATACAGTTTCAGTGGTATTTTGGAGATGGAAATTCTTCCGCACAACAAAATCCTTCGCACAATTATGCTCCCGGAACCTACACTGTTACACAAATTGTAACAAGTCATTGTAAGAGTGATACTGCCATTCATTCACTCACCGTTCTTCCTTCCGGAATTGTTGAATCGAATATTCTTTCCAACGAAAAAATATTTTATACTGATGGAAGGATTTATTTTCAATCAGAAATATCAAGTTCAATTGTGTTGTATGATGTGTTGGGACGAAAAGTTTTTGAGCAATTAATTGAGAATAATAAAAACACCCAATTCGTCAATCTGAATTTATCGTCGGGGTGTTACATTGCTGTGTTGCAGAAGAATGAATTGAAAAATATGATTGCTAAAGTGATAGTTCCATAATTGAAAATGTGCAACACAACTAACAGTTATATTTGAGCCGCTGAATAAAAATCATGATCAATAAAAAAAGAATTCTCGTTTTAGCACCGCATACTGATGATGGTGAGTTGGGATTGGGCGGTAGCATTGCACGCTTTGTAGATGAAGGAAAAGAAATTTACTATTCGGCATTTTCGCTTTGTCGTCGTTCGCTTGAGCCCGGATTGGCTCCCGATACTTTAGAAATTGAAGTAAAGGCTGCAACAAAAATTCTGGGAATTCCCGCTGAGAACCTTCGGTTGTTTGATTATGATGTTCGGCACTTCAGCTCATTTCGCCAGAATATTTTAGAAGACATGGTGGTGCTGAAAAAAGAATTGAAACCCGAATTGGTTTTCCTTCCGTGCTCTTCTGATTTGCATCAGGACCATCAGGTTATTCATAACGAAGGGCTGCGGGCATTTAAAGATGCTTCGATTCTTGGATACGAATTGCCTTGGAACAATCTGAATTTTCAAACAAGTTGCTTCATCAAGTTGCAGGAAAAATTTGTAATGAAAAAATTAGAAGCTCTTCAAGCATATAAATCGCAATCGCACCGCGCCTATCTGAACGAGGGCTTTATTCGCGGACTCGCAACTGCGCGTGGTGTGCAAATAGGTTGCGAGTTTGCAGAGGCATTTGAAGTAATGAAAGTTATCTATTAAAGAACGATGAAGAGAGTTGCTCTCTTGCTCGACAATACTTTAACGATTGATCGTCGTGCATTGCTCGAAGTTGAAAGTTTGTGCTCGCTTGATATTGAGTTGCATTTATTCTGCATGCAGGATAAAGATTTACCCGAAACAGAAACACGAAACAGTCTTTTCATACACCGGATTTTTACTCCTGAAATTTATCAGTTCAGAAACGAACGATTGTTACAGTCGCTTGCGGCTTTTATTTCCAAATCAGAATTTGCCATTCTGCATTGTCACGACCGTGTGATGTTACACCTTGGAACAATGATTAAAAAGCAACAACCGCACGCAAGACTGATTTACGAATCGCGCGAGTTATTTCATCAATGGCCGTTGCATGTTTCTGCCCCCGGATTTGTATTGTGGTTGAAATCGTGGATCGTAAGAAAGTTAGAAGTGCAGAAAGAAAAAGCTGATGGACGAAAAGCAGATTTCCTTATTACAGTCAATCAATCCATTGTCGATATTCTTGCAAAATATTTTCACTTGAAAAATGAAGCTGTTGTTACCCGAAATATTCCGAGATATGAAGCAGTTATAAAAAGGAGTGATTACCTGCGCAACAAATTTTCCATTGATGCAACTAATAAAATTGTGGTTTACATCGGTGGGCACTTATATCGAAACTCGTTGCGCATGGAACAGGCAATTGAAGAAATTGTAACAGTGCCGAATATTTCTGTGGTAATAATTACCGGCGACGATTCGCATTCTCAGTGGTTTAAGCAGTGGGTAGAAGACAACAATTGGAGCAATGTGTTTTTTCATCCGCTCATTCCAATCAATCAGATTACAAGTGTGTTGAGTGGTTGCGATGTGGGAATTGTATCGGCGTGGAATAAAAAGGATTTGAGTTACTGGCTTGCGCTCGATAATAAATTATTCAGTTACATCATGGCTGAAATTCCAATACTTGCTACTGCACAACCTGAATACAAAAAAATAGTTGAAGATTTTAATGTAGGTGTCTGTGTCGATCCTGAAATTCCTGGCGCATTTGTAAAAGGGCTGAAACAGATTTTAACACAGCCCGAAAATTTTCATCCGGAATTGCTGATCGCAAAACAAAAACTGAACTGGGAGCAAGAACAGAAAAATTTACTGGAACTTTATAAACGAATCATCAGCTAATCCATATTTGCAGTATTATGATTCACATAATTGATTACGGAGCCGGAAATATTTCAAGCATACAAAACATGCTGAAAAAAATCGGGGTTGATTCTGTTATCACTTCCGTTCCATCTGAAATTGCTGAAGCAAAAAAAATTATTCTCCCCGGAGTTGGTTCATTCGACACCGGAATGAAATTGCTGAACGACAGAGGATGGATAGAACCATTGAATGAAAAAGTACTAAATGAAAAAGTTATTGTGCTCGGAGTTTGCCTCGGGTTGCAATTGATGTGCAAACAAAGTGATGAAGGGAAATTGAAAGGCTTAGGATTTATTGATGCCGATGTGGTACGATTCAATATGCAGCAAGCTGAAGAACCCATACGCATTCCGCACATGGGTTGGAATTCGGTGAAGCAACTGAAAGATGCTACACTTTTAAATCCGAATGAAGAGCATCGGTTTTATTTTGTTCATGCCTTTCATCTTGCAAATGTGCGTGAGGAAAACAAGTGGCTGCAAACCCATTATGGCTACGATTTCATTTCCGGCATTCAGAAAGAAAATATTTATGGAGTGCAGTTTCACCCCGAAAAAAGTCATCGGTACGGAATGGATCTGTATAAAAATTTTGCTGAACTGAAATGAGTTATCGTGCGCGCATTATTCCGGTTTTATTAATTCAGCAAGGCGCATTGGTGAAGACCGAAAAATTTATGAAGCCACGATATGTCGGTGATCCGATTAATGCCATAAAGATTTTCAATGAAAAAGAAGTGGACGAAATTGTATTGCTTGATATAGATGCATCTAAAAAAAATCAATCCATTAACTTCAATCTCATTCGAGATTTAGCGAGTGAATGTTTTATGCCACTTGCTTATGGGGGCGGAATAAAAACACTGAAGGATATTGAACAATTAATAAAATCAGGAGTGGAAAAAGTGATTATTAATTCCACTGCTTTAGAAAATCCATCTTTTATAAGAGAGGCATCAAAGCAATTTGCAAGCTCAACCATAGTTGTGTCAATTGATATTTCACAAAGCATGTTTGGAAATTATATTCTCTATTCAGCATCAGGAAAAAGAGTGATTAGCTCCTGGAAAAATCACCTTGAGCAAATGCAAGATGCGGGTGCCGGAGAAATATTAATTCAAGCTGTTCAGCGAGATGGAATGATGAAGGGATATGACTTAAAACTTATCGAAGAAATTTCAAGAGCTGTTTCAATACCGGTTGTGGCTTGTGGAGGGGCTGGTTCATTTTCAGATTTAAGAAGCGTGGTTTCATGCGGAGCATCAGCAGCAGCAGCCGGAAGTATGTTTGTTTTTTCCGGAAAACACAAAGCGGTTATGATTTCATTTCCCTCGTTTATTTAATGGCTGATTTGAAAGGGATCAAAAATGAAAAAGATAAAACCGGGTTAAAATAAATAGACAGACTGTAAGAAAACTTTACACTCATTTTTATTCAATACAGTTTCCTGCAATTACAATTAACCAATAAATATTTGGAACTGTTGAATAGCAATATACAGTAAAGCAGAAAAAATTAGTTCTCATTTTAATTATTCATTGCGATAGATAAAAATTTAACTGTTGATTATAAAACTCCGCTCACTGAAAGCGGGAAGAGATGGTTCTCCTTCGTAAAAATATTTTATCTCGTCAGTTGAGTCCATCAATCCAAGACTATATAAAACAGGAACATAATGGTCAGGTGTGGGTGCTGCAAGTTTTCCGAGTTTGTGACTGGTTTCGTAGTTGATGATGTTCAGGAAATTCCGCTCATCAATTTGTTTTTTCATCCAAGCATCATATTCAGCCTCCCATCCATAAGGTTTCATATCACCTGATTGCATTTTTTGCATGGCAAGTTTCAAGTTGTGAATGAGCGAACCACTTCCAATAATCAATACCCCTTTATCGCGCAACGATTTTAATTGCTTGCCAAGCTCGTAGTGATACTCAGGTTTAGCATAGTAATCGATGCTCATTTGAAAAACCGGAATGTTTGCTTTAGGAAACAAATGCATGAGCATGGGCCACGCGCCGTGATCGAGGCCCCAGTCGGTGGTTTCTGTTATTGAAGGAATAATTTTTTTCACTTCGTGTGCAATGTCCACTGCGCCATGTGCCTTATAAATTACATCGTAGTATTCTTTCGGAAATCCGTAATAATCATAAATCTGTTTTTGCTCTGGAGAAATATTTACTAAAGTTCCCTTTGTGCACCAATGCGCCGACACTACAAGCGCAGCTTTCACTTCATAATTATTCTGCAATTCATTTCCAAGATTGAATAGCGAATTCCAGAACGGGCGTTGCTCCTTGGTGAGTGGTATATCCATCGGATTGCCATGCGAGGTAAATAACACCGGCATTTTTTTGCTTTGTGCTGGAAGTGTATCGGTAAATTTTTTAAAACTGCCTAATGTACCCATGGCTGAAAATGCTAAAACTGTTTGTAGAAAATGTTTTCGTTGCATTGCGAGTGATAACTATGTGTGAAATTAAAAAGTTCATAGTCTCTGTGTGTGATTTTTAGTATTATTAATCAATGAAAAAATTTCTCGCTTTCATTTTTCTTATTGCCTCGTTAAAAAGTTTTACTCAACCGAAGAATGATAATAAAATTATTGCATACTGTACCGGCAATTTCGAAACCATCAAACAATATCCGATTCAAAAACTCACACACATTATTTATAGTTTTCTGAAACTGCAAAACGACACACTTACTTTTCACAACGAACAACAAAAGCAAACACTGCAACAATTGGTTGCGCTGAAAAAAACTTTTCCCAACTTAAAAATTATGGTGAGTGTTGGTGGATGGGGCGGTTGTGCTCCGTGTTCTGATTTATTTTCTTCCGATGAACACCGAAAGAATTTTGCAAAATCTGTTGTAACACTTTTTAAAGAATACAATATTGACGGACTTGATCTGGATTGGGAATATCCTGCCATTGAAGGTTATCCCGGTCATCTGTTTCAGGCGAGCGACAAAGAAAATTTCACAGCACTTGTAAAAATTTTGCGAAGCGAGTTCGGAAATAATTACCTGCTGAGTTTTGCCGCCGGTGGATTTATAAAATATCTGGAACAATCCATTGACTGGAATGCAGTATTGCCCGAAGTGGATTTTATAAACCTGATGACTTACGATTTGGTTGGAGGATACAGTACTGTTACAGGTCATCACACGCCGCTGAAAAGTTATATGCCGGAACAGCAGAGCACCGAAAAATGTGTAGAGTGGTTGCTGAATAATAATGCGCCTTCAAATAAACTGATTATCGGCGCGGCATTTTATGCGCGGGTATGGGAGCATGTTGGCGCCGACAACAACGGATTGTATCAGAGCGGAATTTTTAAACAAGGAGTTGCTTACAAAGATTTTGAAACATATTTCAACGACACATCCGGCTACAAATATTATTGGGATGAAAAGGCGAAAGCACCTTATGCTTACAATGAGTCGAAAAAATTATTCGCCACTTTTGATGATGCACATTCAATTGACGAGAAAACAAAATTCATTCGCCGCAAAAAATTAGGAGGCATTATGTTCTGGGAATTAATTCAGGATAAACCCGTGGGCGGATTGGTTGATGAAATTGAGAAGCAGTTGTTTGGACTGTGATTCCGCTAATTGTCTGAACTATTATTCTTTTGATTTTTGTGATTAGCATGATTTCGTTCTGAGCAAAATTTTATTTTCTTAATCACAAAAATCAAATAAATCATCCTTATAAAATTATAGTTCAGACATTTAGTTCAGACAATTAATTCAGACCACCTTAAATTTTTTATTTGTGAGCCGTTTAAATTTTAAGCTCATTTCGCCGAAGTTTATCAATAAGCCAATTTCAAGATTGTAAGCTTCGAGGTAATTTATTGCTTGTGCAAAATTTGTTTCGTCCAGCTTTGTGGTTGCTTTTATTTCTACTGATATAACACCTTCCACCAAAAAATCAACTCTGCGTGTTCCGATCTGATAGTCGCGATAAAAGATGGGCATTTCAAACTCGCGATTAAAATTTAATCCTTCCAGTTTCATTTAAATCTCTAAAGCCCGTTGATAAATCACCTCCTGAAATCCGTTTCCTAATGTTTTATGTACAGTCATTGCGCACTTAATAATCCTTGATGTGAGTTCAGAATATTTGTATTCTTCTTTGATGATTTGTTTGTCGGCGCCATTGTCTGAACTGTGATTCTTTTGATTCATGTGATTAGTATGATTTTTTCTTTAACGAATTTAATTTTATCAATCACAGAAATCAAATAAATCATCTTAATAAAATCATAGTGCAGACAATAATTGATTCATGTGATTAGTATGATTTTATTGCTAACGAAAATAATTTTTTTATTAATCACAAAAATCATTCTTTTAAAATCATAGTTCAGACAATTAGCGCCGACAATTTATGTTTGCAAAAAACAACTCAATTCATGTGGTGGATATTCGCTTTGCTCTCTGCACTTTTTGCCGCACTCACTGCGGTGTTTGCCAAGGTGGGAATTAAAAATGTAAATACCGATCTGGCTATTGCCATCCGCACTTCGGTGATTATAGTAATGGTGTGGGCCATTGCATATTTCCGCGGCGGCACCAATACTTTTCATTTGCTCACGCGCAACCATTTATTTTTTCTCACACTGTCGGGTATTACCACCGGACTATCGTGGGTATTTTATTTCAAAGCACTGCAATTGGGAAATGTTTCGCAGGTGGCACCGGTAGATAAACTGAGTCTTGCGCTGGTAATTATTTTCTCCGTTGTTTTTTTAGGTGAGACGCTCACACTCAAAACCGCGATTGGTGCAGGGTGCGTGATTGCCGGCACATTGGTGCTGGTGCTTTAACAGTGTTACACTTCACGAAAGCTTTCCCATAATTCTTTTTGCCCACTTCAGCTTTTGCGCTGTGTGCGGATAATATTTTAAAGGAGTTTCAAGTGAAATGCTTTTTTCCAATATGCTTTTGTAGTGCGAAAATGTTTTAAAGCCTGCTTCGCCATGGTAACTACCGATACCACTGTCCCCTACTCCGCCAAAAGGAAAATTAGGATTAGCAATGTGCATCATGGCATCGTTCACTGCACCGCCGCCAAAAGAAATCTCATTGAGAATTTTTTGTTTGTGTGCCTTGCTCTCAGTAAACACATAGCAAGAAAGCGGCTTGGGTCGTGCCTTTACTTTTGCAATGACTTCGTCAAGATTTTCATAAGCAATTACTGGCAGTATGGGGCCAAATATTTCATCGCGCATCACTTCATCATCAAATGAATTGTTGTGCAGTATAGTCGGTTCAATGATTCGTGATTGCACATCCACCTTGCCGCCGCAAAAAACTTTAGCAGGGTCAATCAGTTTTACCAGCCGCTCCACATTTTTATCATTGATAATCTGCACATAGTTGTTGTCTTCAATGGTAAAGTGTGAATTGGCTATTTCCTGTTTTGCTTTTTCCAAAAATTGTTTCTCAATTGATTTATGCACTAGCACATAATCAGGCGCAATGCAGGTTTGTCCCGCATTCAGAAATTTTGCCCAGATTAATCTTTTAACTGTAACACTCAGGTTACAATCTGCAAGCACAAATGCCGGACTCTTTCCGCCCAACTCAAGTGTAACAGGAGTTAAATGTTTTGCTGCTGCCTGATAAATAATTTTTCCGACCGGTACACTGCCCGTAAAAAAGATTTTATCAAATTTATGATTCAGCAATTCCGTTGTAACTGTTACACCACCCTCCACCACTGCAAAAAATTTCGGGTCAAAATGTTCGCCTATAATTTTGGCAATCGCATTGCTTGTGTTTTCCGGAACTTCACTCGGCTTCAGTATCACTGTATTTCCTGCTGCAATGGCGGCAATAACCGGAGCCAGCGAAAGCAGGTACGGGTAATTCCATGCGCCAATGATAAGTGTTACACCCAGTGGTTCAGGAATGGTATATGACTTTCCCGGAAAATTGGCAAGGTTGGTATGCACTTTTTTAATGGCCGACCACTTCTTTATGTGTTTTATGTTCTGCTTTATATCAATGTATAAAAGTCCGATCTCAGTGGTGTAAGTATCAAACTTTGATTTTTTAAAATCCTTATAAATAACATCTTCAAGCAGCGCTTCGTTTTTTTTAATGGCTGAATACAATTGCCTGAGTTGTGCAATCCGGAATCCTACCTCCTTTGTTTCGTTCGAATTAAAATATTCGCGTTGCGCTTCTATCAGTTTCAATACATCCATTGTGATTGCAATTTACAACAACACGCAACAGCACAATGCACCAATAAGTTTTAACTGATAAGAATCATTCAAAAACATTTAGAATGTAGATTGCTGTATCCGTTATTCGATGAAGAAATTGAAAACTATTTTATTTTCAATAACAACTCCTCAACAGTTTTTTTCAGTTGTGGCAAATCGTGTTGAATGGTTTCATAAACCAGATTAAGATCAACGCCGAAATATTCATGCACTAAAATATTTCTCATGCCGGCAATATCCTTCCAGCTGATTTGCGGATGCTGAATAATCAACTCCTCCGAAATATGTTTTACTGCTTCGCCGATTATCTGAAACTGGTGAATCACTGCACTGCATGTTTTCCGGTCTTCTTCAAATTCCGCTAAACTCATTGCACCGACAAAATCATTGATGTTTGCAATGGCCTCCAATATATCTGCTAAGTATAGCTCCTGACTTCTCATATTTTAATCAGGTCGGTTTCGATGTATGGACGCAATTTATTTTTCACTGCACGCTCCGAAACCACATCTACTTTAATTCCGATTTTTTCCTGCAGATAATTTATTAGTCCGGCTTGCGTAAAAAGCGTTGCGCCCTTTTCAAAGGCAACAAGTATATCCAAATCGCTGTCGGGTTTTTGTTCACCGCGACTGTACGAACCAAACACACCCTTCACTTCCGCTTTGTATTGCGAATGAATAAAACTTTTGTTTGCTTTTAGTATGTCGGTGATTTGCTGCAAATTCATTTTACAAAACTAACAGTTTTGTTTTTTGTTTTATGTTTAATCAGCTGACGAAATTCAGAAAAGAAAAAATCTTAAATAAGAACCCACCATCACTCCACAACAATTTTCTTTCTAAGAATATTATTGCCCTCATCTCTGAGTTCGCAGAAATAAACTCCGCTTTTTACAGGCAATGTAACAGTTGTTGAGGCATCAGTAGTTTCGGTTTCATAAATTTTCTCCCCCAGTAAATTATAAATCTTAATCGTTTGGTTGGTGTTGGTTTCAACTGTGAAATTTCCATTCGAAGGATTCGGATAAATATTTAAGTAGGTAGAATTTACTTCCACCATTCCTGCTGCATTATGCGTGATTTCAAATTCACTGGAACAGGTATCGCCATTGTAAACAGCGCGGAAAGTATAAGCGCCATCGGTAGTAGGCAGCACTTTCGAATAAGCCCATAAACCTACCAGGGTGTTTGCATTGCTGGTGTAAGTCCAGTTGAGATAGGTTGACCCGCTCGGATTCAGAATACTTAAATCGGCAATCAGTCCGCTCACTTCATTGCGAAGGAAAATATAAAACTTCGCATAGCCGGGAGCTAAGCTTGGACCCTGAAACGGAATCTGATAAGTGGTGCTTTCATTCGGAGTTTCAGTAGCGGGGCATGCCGGAAAAACCGCATCAGTAATATTTACCGATACTTTTATTACCGCTGTTTCTAAATAGGATTTCTGGGCAGCCCACCACGACGAAGCGTTTAACAAATTGCAGGTACCCGAGAAAGGGTCAACTCTTGTTGCCGCTGTGTTGCCGCTCCATATTTCAAAATGCAGGTGTGGTCCCGATGAGCTTCCTGAACTTCCAACCACTCCGATATGATCTCCCGTTGCAACCGGCTGACCAATGGCCAC
>CANJII010000062.1 GCA_947474435.1 Chitinophagaceae bacterium
TGTTCAGCATTTCGATGTTCCAGTAATTGCCTGCATCGCCGGGGAGTGCGATTAAGCGATCCTGAATTCCGGCGGCATCAATTTTTACTGTAACAGTTTCTTCTTTTTTATCAGCAGGTTTATCGGCAGAAGATTTTTTGTCGGAAGTTTTTGCATCAGTAACAGTTTCGTCTTTCTTAATTTCCACTTCGTCGTTCACGGGGGCGAACGGAGATTTTGTATCGGAAGAAAGAGGCAGCAGGTAAATTTTCGACATATCGTTGTAAGCAATTTCGAAATCGGTTCCGCTGAATGACGGATTAAAATCGCGACTTGAAGTGAGCAATAAAAATTTTCCATCTCGACTGAAAACCGGTGAGCCGACATCGTACCATCCATCTGTTGCTTCGATTTTATTTTTTGCTTCGGTGCCGAACAAAATGATTTTGCTTTTGCTGTTTGCTTCGGGTCGCGTGTAAGCAATCCACTTGCTGTCGGGGCTCCAACAGAAATCGCGCATCTCCCAAACCTGTGATTGCTCCACGAGTGTTACATCCTTAGTATCCACATTCACATATTGGAGCCGGAGTTTTTTATCACCCCACAAAATCTTTTTGCTGTCGGGACTCCATGTGAGTTCGAATTTATAGGTGTCGGCATTTTTTGTGATTTGAACTGGCGCATCATCACCGGCTTGCGAGCGCATGTAAATTTCATCTTCGCCGGAAGCATCGCTGATGTAGGCAATCCATTTTCCATCGGGACTCCACACCGCATTGCGCTCATGTGAGGAAGAACTCTTATCCAAGTTGCGCGTGATTCCTTCTTCAGTCGGCACGGTGAACATATCGCCGCGCGATACGAATACCAATCGTTTTGCATCGGGTGAGGCATCCCATCCTTCAATGAATTTTGTTCCGTCAATCCACTCGGTTCGTGCATCAGGAAAATCTCCTTCGAGTGTAACAGTCACTTTGGAAATTGTTTCTGTTGTCAAATCCATTACATATAAAAATCCGCCGCGCTCCCAGGTGATGTCTTTGTTTCCGAGTGAAGCGAACTTGATATCGTAGTCGGTGTAAGTGGTGACCTTGCGTGTTTCTTTGGTTGTCAAATCATAGCAGAAAAGATTCATTGTTCTATCACGGTCGCTGAGAAAATAAATTTTGTTGCCTGCCCACATCGGTTCAATATCCTGCGCGAGATTGTTGGTAATGTTGGTGGTTTGCTTGGTGTCGAAATCATAAGTCCATACATCGTCTGCCATTCCGCCTTTGTAATATTTCCAGGTGCGGAACTCTCGAAAGATTCTGTTGAATGCCATCTTCTTTCCATCGGGAGAATAACTGCAGAAGCCACCACGCGGAACAGGCAATTCATCACTCAAGCCGCCATCAGTGGATGCAACAAAAAGTTGTCCCTGAAAATCATTGAACGATTCTTTGCGTGAGCGATAGATGATATGTGAGTTGTCTTTCCATGTCATCACAATGTTATTCGGACCCATGCGGTCGCTCACATCATCACGACCGAGCGTGGCGGTGTAAGTCAATCGCTTTGGTTCTCCTCCTTCACTCGGAATGGTGAACACTTCGGTGTTGCCATCATACTGCCCGGTGAATGCAATGGTTTTTCCATCGGGAGAAAATTTTGAAAACATTTCGTAACCGACATCGCTTGTTAATCGTCGCGCAGTTCCTCCGCTTTTACTCACCGTGTATAAATCACCTGCGTAACTGAACACTACCTGATTGTCGTACACAGTCGGGAAACGCATGAGTCTTGCTTCGGTTTGTGCGAAAACATTTTGAGTGAGGAATGAAAAGTGAAGGGTGAAAATTGTGAGGAGAGTGAAAATAAATTTTCTGGTCATTGGGGTTTTGAATTTGGTGGGATGAATGTAATAATTGCAGGCAAAAAGATGCGGGCTATGAAAAAGCATATTTTCATATAATACTATTCGAAATGACAATGAAAATATTTTTCTATCCAATAATATTAAACTATCCAGTTAACGCTGTTCGGATTTTCTGCTAATGATATACAAAACAAAAAGCCACTCTCGCACTGAGAGCAGCTTTAGTAATTCTTACAAATTATAGGTATTATATTTTACAACTTATTACTTCGCCAATGCATTCACCTTTTTTACCAACCCTGATTTCAGGTTAGCGGCCTTATTCGGATGAATAACTTTTTTGCGGGCAAGTTTATCAATCATGCTCATCACCTTTGGCAATTCTTTTTCGGCATCAGCTTTATTTTCGCTTACACGAATATCTTTCATTGCATTACGGGTAGTCTTGGCTACATAGCGATTTTCAATTCTGCGCTTTTTCGATTGGCGATCAGCTTTTTTCGCGTTCTTGGTATTTGCCATTGTTAATTACTGTTTAAAATTTTTGGACGGCAAAGATAACCGTGCAATCCATTTCACAAAATAAGAATACAGTTATGGCTTTCAGCCATTTATAACCTTGCTTTTCCGAAACAAAACCGAAGTATCGCCATACGATAAAAACCGAAAGCGATTTGCTTTTGCATAATCATAAATCTTTTTCCAGTCGTCGCCAACGAATGCAGAAACCAATAACAACAAAGTGCTTTGTGGCAAATGAAAATTAGTAAACAGAATATCCGTCATTCTGAACTGATAACCCGGAGCACACAACAAATGAGTAGCACAACTCAATTCAAATTTTTCTTCAGCATCTAAATAGTTCAGCAAGGATTGCAGCGAATCTGTAGTGGTCATTGTTGTTTCTACCAACGATGACTCATAAACTTCCCACTGATTCAGTTCAAACGATTTATCGCCGAGCGAATATTTTACTCCGAGCCAGTACAAACTTTCCAATGTGCGAAGTGATGTAGTGCCAACCGCAGCAACCGGTTTCCCTGCTGAAATATGTTTCAATAATTTCTCAATGAAAATCCGGTTCACATAAATCCGCTCACAATGCATTTGATGTCCTTCGAGTGTTTCAGTTTTCACCGGACGAAAAGTTCCGGCACCAACATGCAGTGTGAGAAAAGCAGTTTCAATTTTATGTTGCTTCAGCGATTCAAAAACAGATTCAGTAAAATGCAATCCTGCCGTGGGAGCCGCCACCGAACCATCTTGTTGTCCGAAAATAGTTTGATAAGAATCAGCATCTTTATGTTCCGCTTCTCTTCGCATGTAGGGCGGCAACGGAATTAATCCCGCCGCTTCAATCACCGAAGCGAAACTGAAATCATAATTATCCCATTCAAATTTTATCAGAAAAGTTTCTCCTTCTTTTTCAACTAGCGATGCGCGCAGTTTTGAAATAGAATTATCAACCGAAAAAAACTTTTCAAGCGAATCGCCCTTCCATCTTTTTGCATTACCAACCATGCACCGCCACACTGTTGGCTCGTGAGCAAAAACTGCGAGTCGTAAATCAGTGAATGGTGTAACAGGTTCGAGACAAAAAATTTCAATGGTTGCTCCAGCGCCCGATTTAAAAAACAATCGCGCCCGAATCACTTTCGTGTCGTTGAACACCAGCAATGTATCTGCTGGAATAATTTCTGCAACCTGCGAAAAAACTTTTTCTGTGATGGCACCATCACGATATACAATCACTCTCGCTTCATCCCGTTGCGGCAATGGATACTGCGCAATTAATTCTGTCGGTAGTTCATAATTGTAATCCTGAATTCGAATTTGTTTTTGCTTCACACCAAAAATTGAATCGCGAAAATAGTTTTATGAATTCTAAAAAAATTCAGAGCCACAGATTCACAGATTTTTCTTCCTTAAAAATTTTATCAGATTGACACCGGAATTTTTTTTGCGACAATCATTAAAAATTATTTATTCTGAATCAGAAACTAATCTGTGAATCTGTGGCTAAAAATTACCTGCTGCTATGATTAAATGGCGAAATAAAACAGTCAAACAAATCGTTGTGGAGAATAGTATAAGTGATTGAATCATCCACCGCCATACTTGTTTTTTATTTGAAGACATGAAGAAGTTGTTTGTTTTTATTGTGCTTGCCGGAATCTTTTTTCTCCCCTTAGCTTCTCCCGGACCGAGAGATATTAAATTATTTGATGGTGATGTGCCGCCGTTTTTAGTGGAGAGTTCTGCGTGGGCTGACTCCATTTTCAATACACTGACTCCCGACGAAAGATTGGGGCAGTTATTTATGATGGCTGCATACAGCAATAAAGGTTCAGAAGAAAAATTAAATATCGCCGCCATGATTTCTAAATACAAAATCGGCGGATTGATTTTTATGCAGGGCGGTCCTGGGCGACAAGCATCTCTCACTAATTTTTATCAAAATTTAAGTAAGGTTCCATTGCTGATTGCTATTGATGGCGAGTGGGGATTAAGCATGCGCCTCGATAGCACTATGAATTTTCCACGGCAGCAAATGCTCGGCGCAATTCAAAATGATTCGCTCATTTATTTAATGGGAAAAGAAATTGCACGGCAGTGCAAGCGCATCGGAGTGAATGTAAATTTTGCTCCTGATGTAGATATAAATAACAATGCGCTCAATCCCGTTATCGGTGACCGAAGTTTCGGCGACAACAAATACAATGTGGCGAAAAAGGGAATTGCCTACATGAAGGGTTTGCAGGATGGCGGAGTGATTGCCTGCGCAAAACATTTTCCGGGTCACGGTGATACAGATACTGATTCGCACCTCGCGCTTCCTGTAATCAATGCTTCGAAACAACGGTTGGATACGCTGGAATTATTTCCGTTCAAAGAAATGATTAATGCGGGAGTGGGAAGCATGATGGTGGCTCATCTTTTTATACCTGCATTAGATACAACCAAGAATCGTGCATCCACACTTTCACCTGCTATTGTCACCGGAATTTTAAAACAGCAACTCGGTTTTCAGGGATTGATTTTTACAGATGCGATGAACATGAAGGGAGTAAGTAATTATTCGGCTCCCGGAAAAGTAGATGCAATGGCACTGCTTGCCGGCAATGATGTGTTGTTGTTTTCCGGGAATGTCGGTGAAGCCATCAAACAAATTAAAGCAGCGATTGACAGCGGATTTATTACGAGAGCAGAAGTGGACGAGCGTGTAAAAAAAATTCTTCGAGCGAAATACTGGTGCGGATTAAACAAGCGGCAAAGTATCTCGCTGAAAAATCTGAATGCAGATTTGAATACCAACGAATCAAAATTATTGAAACAACAATTGGTTGAAAATGCATTGACACTCGTTCATAACCAAAACAATTTTATTCCATTGAAGAAACTCGATACACTGCGAATTGCTTCGGTTGCCATTGGGACTTTCAGCAGAAATCAGTTTCAGGAAATGCTGGAGCAATATGCGCCGGTGAAAAGTTTTCAAATGGATAAACAAGCAAGCAAGGAAGATTATGCAGCGCTTTCAACAAAGCTGAAAGATTATAATCTGGTTATCGTCAGCATTCATAACATGAATAAAAAGTCAAGCGACTTTTACGGTATCACACAGAGCGCCGAAACTTTTATTGATGCCATCAGTCAGCAGAAAAAAACAATTGTCACTGTTTTCGGAAGCCCATATGCGCTGAAATTTTTTGAAGACAAGAACTGGTTACTCGAGTGTTACAACGATGAATCCATCACACAAAAAATGGCGGCTCAACTTTTATTCGGAGGAATAAAAGCAAAAGGAAAATTATCGGTGAGCGCATCGAAAACAATTCCGTCAGGAACAGGATTGCTGACAACTTCAACCATCCGATTAAAATATTCGCAACCCGAAGAAGTTGGTGTGCGCGAAGATTTGTTAAAGAAAATAGATTCGATAGTGGAAGATGCTTTGTTAGACAGAGCATTTCCCGGTTGCCAGGTTTTAGTGGCAAAGGATGGAATAGTTATCTACCAGAAATCTTTCGGCTACCTGACTTACGATAAAATTGATTCGGTGCGCAACGATGATTTGTACGACCTCGCGTCTATTACAAAAATTGCCGCCACCAATATGGAAATTATGAAGTTGTATGACGATGGGAAAATTGATTTAAATAAATCACTCGGAGATTATTTACCTGAAACACGAGTAACAAACAAGTCAACCATTCTGATAAAAGAATTGCTAACGCATACAGCCGGATTAAAACCGTTCATTCCTTTTTACAAACACACGCTTGATGCGCGTGGCGGGTTGGATGCAAATCTTTACAGCAGTATTTCCACCAAAGAAAAATGTGTGCGTGTAACAAAAGATATTTACATCTGTCCGGCATACATTGATACCATGTGGCAGGATATTCTTTCTTCTCCTGTAAATACACGAGGAACTTATGTGTACAGCGATTTGGATTTTTATTTTCTGAAAGCAGTTGCCGAAAAAATAAGAGGCAAGCCAATTGATGAATTAGTTGACAAAAATTTTTATGCGCCACTTGGAATGCCAACCATGACTTACAATCCAACAGATAAATTTTCATTGGACAGAATTGTTCCATCGAACTACGATAACTTTTATCGTCACGAATTGATTCGTGGATTTGTGCATGACCAGGGCGCGGCAATGCTCGGAGGTGTTGGAGGACACGCTGGAGTTTTTTCATCCGCAAATGATTTAGCCATTGAAATGCAAATGCTACTTAACAATGGGGAATATGGTGGCGAAAAATATTTCTCTCCCGCAACAGTTCAGAAGTTTACGACTCAGGCCGGAAAAATTTGTCGCCGTGGTTTGGGTTTCGATAAACCGGAAACTGATCCTGACCGTGCAAGTCCGTGTTGCTCAGAAGCATCGTGTAACACTTATGGTCACCAAGGGTTCACCGGTACTTGTGTGTGGACCGACCCGCAATACCAGCTAACTTTTGTTTTTCTCTCGAACCGCACTTTTCCCGATGACGAAAACAGTAAAATAAATTCATTGAATGTGCGCAAGAATATTCAGGAGGCGATTTATAAAGCCATTTTAAATTCAAATGATTTATCGCTGAATAAATAAAACTTTCAAATACATTCAATGCACCCCGAACAAAAAATTGAAATTAAAAAATTCATTCTTTCCTAAATAAATTTTTGGATAGTTGTTATAACAAATTCAGGGATTTACTAACCTAAAAATATTAAAATATTTTCTGTAACTAAAATTCCTCTGTGCACTATGTTTCACCGTGCGAAACTGTTGCTACGGATACAATGCAAATTGCTTCATGAATTTATTCACTTCACTTTTTACAGTGGCAATCGTTGCTTCATTATCAGCATCCATCAAAACAATATTTATCCATTCAGCAATTTGGTCCATGTGCTGTTCCTTCATTCCTCTTGATGTAATTGCAGCTGTACCAATGCGAATTCCCGATGTCACAAACGGGGATTTATCATCATACGGAACCATGTTCTTATTCAAAGTAATTTCTGCCCGGACCAAAGTGTTCTCTGCCTTTTTACCCGAAATATTTTTATTGTGAAGGTCAATCAACATTAAATGGTTGTCGGTTCCGCCACTTACAATTTCAAATCCGCGAGCTGTCATGGCTTTCGCTAATGCTTGTGCGTTCTTAATTATTTGTCCGCAATATTCTTTGTACTCAGGTGTGAGTGCTTCGCCAAACGCAACTGCTTTCGATGCAATTACATGTTCGAGCGGACCACCTTGCGTGCCCGGAAAAACAGCGCCATCAATAATAGAACTCATCATTCGCACTTCGCCTTTCGGTGTGGTTAATCCAAACGGATTTGGAAAATCTTTTCCAATTAAAATAATTCCACCACGAGGGCCTCGCAAAGTTTTATGTGTTGTAGATGTAACGAAATGACAATGCGGCAATGGGTCACTCAAATATTTTGTAGCAATCAAACCCGCAGGATGCGCAATGTCAGCCATCAGCAATGCACCAACTTTATCTGCTATCGCGCGGAAGCGAGGATAATCATAATCACGAGAATAAGCCGATGCGCCGCAAATAATCAGCTTCGGTTTTTCTTCAATCGCAATCAGCTCTACTTCATCCATGTTGATACGACCAGTTTCTTTTTCAACTCTGTAAAAAGATGGCTTGTAAGTTTTGCCCGAAAAATTAGCAGCCGAACCATGTGTGAGATGACCACCATGTGCTAAATCCAAACCTAAAATTTTATCACCTGGTTGTAACACCGCGAGCATCACGGCTGCATTTGCTTGTGCACCTGAGTGTGGTTGTACATTCGCATACTCCGCGTCGAAGAGCTGCTTGATTCTGTCAATGGCCAATTGCTCCACTTTGTCAACAACTTCGCAACCGCCGTAATACCTGCGACCGGGATAACCCTCTGCGTATTTATTGGTAAGGCACGAACCCATTGCTTCCAGCACTTGCTGACTTACAAAATTTTCGGAAGCAATTAATTCAATGCCGTGGCGCTGCCGTTCTAATTCTTCACTGATAAGACCAAAAAGTAAATTATCTCTTTGCATGATTTTTTATTAGCGCGCTAAAATAACCACCGCAATTAATGCTGTAAGAGAATTTCAAATTTTCATTCAACAGGTGTATCAATCGAAGGTGGTTCCATTTTTATAGTATCAGCAGGAATATTTATTGGCTGATTTATTTTTTTTCGGTCAATCAAAAAAACAACGAAACAAATTCCGGCAACCAAACCACTTAATAATAAACTCAGCCAGTAGCCCGCCAGATATTTAATATTCAATTCCACTTTAAAAAGTGAATTGGTGTAGGAGTATTCGCTGTTCATGGAAAGCTGCAAACCAATCAATGAAATAACCGCAGCAGCCGATGTCACCAAATGAATTATTGTTCCGAAACGGCGCAATACCACTCCTGTAATAACTCCGATTGCTGCCATGCTGAAAGCAATAATGGCCCATGGATTTGATGGAATATTTTTGGTTTCCTGTTGCGGGTCGGTATATTCATTCACCTCTTTTTCTAATCCTGCCTGCTTTGCAAATGCCATTACATCGGCTTTGGTCATTTCTTTTCCGCGTAATAAATCTTTGCCACTGAGTTTTAAATACGAAACATTGTTGCAACTGATTTCGGCAAATGGAAAAAGGAAACAGATGAGCACAAGCGCCAGCATTGCGGTGGTAATGGTATTGGAATTGAATTTCATTTTATAAAGTTGTGGCTTCAAAGTTCACAGAAAATTTCAAATGTTAAGAAAAGAAGTTTTCTATAAATAAATTTGAACGCAATATTAAAACCGCGTGTTCGTCAGACACATCAATTGAAAATGGAAAAAATGAGAATAGGAATTGTTTGTTATCCGACTTATGGCGGAAGTGGGGTGGTGGCAACTGAATTGGGAAAAGCATTGGCGCAGAAAGGTCACGAAGTGCATTTCATTTCGTATCGAGTGCCTGCTCGATTGGATTCGTTTGTCGAGAATATTTTTTTTCATGAAGTGAATTTTGCCGACTATCCGTTGTTCGAGCGCGCACCTTACGAATCGGCACTCACCAGTAAAATTGTTGATACAGTGTTGCATGCAAAGCTGGATATACTGCATGTGCATTATGCCATTCCGCACGCCGCTACTGCCTACTTCGCACGCGAAATTCTGAAGACAAAAAATATTTATCTTCCATACATCACCACGCTACACGGGACTGATATTACACTCGTGGGAAAAGATGCTACCTACGAACCAGTCGTTACTTTTTCTATTAATAAATCTGATGGTGTAACTGCCGTTTCTGAATATCTGAAAGAAGAAACTTATACAAGTTTCCAGATTGATCAGGAAATAAAAGTCATTACCAATTTTATTGACCTCGACCGTTTTCATAAAGCGAAGAAGGAACATTTTAAAAAAGCAATTGCACCACTGGGCGAAAAAATTCTGATTCACACTTCCAATTTCCGCCAGGTGAAACGCACCGATGATGTGGTGAAAATTTTCAGAAAAGTATTAGATAAAATTCCTTCTAAATTATTATTGGTCGGTGATGGTCCTGAACGACAATCAATGGAACAACTCTGTCGCGAACTCGATGTGATGGAGCATGTTCGCTTCCTTGGAAAACAAGAAGCAGTTGAAGAATTATTAGCTGTGAGCGATTTGTTTTTATTTCCATCGGAAACCGAAAGTTTTGGTTTGGCGGCATTGGAAGCAATGGCTTGTCAGGTTCCGGTTATCAGTACAAACGCAGGTGGAATTCCCGAAGTAAATATTGATGGTGTAACAGGTTACATGAGTGCAGTAGGTGATGTGGATAGCATGGCAGAAAATTCTATCAACTTATTATTAGATGAAAACAAATTGAACCTATTCAAACAAAATGCACTGAAGCAAGCGCATGAATTTGATGTACATAAAATTCTTCCTGAGTATGAAGATTTCTATCGCCTCGTGATTGAGCGCAGCAAGGTGGAACAACTCTGATACTTTTTCATTGAAAATTTATCTGCTACATTTCACGACAATATTTTTGAATGCGCGCAGGTAAAATTGATATTCATACACACATCATTCCCGAACAGGTTCCGCGGTGGGCTGAGAAATTCGGTTATGGTGGATTCATTCATCTCGAACATCACAAGCCATGTTGCGCGAAGATGATGATCGACGATAAATTTTTTCGCGAGATTGAAAGCAACTGCTGGGACCCGAAAGTGCGCATGCACGAATGTGATGAACACAAAGTTGGAGTGCAGGTGCTGAGTACGATTCCGGTGTTGTTTCATTACTGGGCAAGGGCACAGGATGCGAATGATACATCGAGATTTTTTAACGACCACATTGCAACAGTTGTAAATGAATTTCCTGACCGCTTTATCGGATTGGGAACACTGCCATTACAGTCGCCCGAATTAGCAGTGAAAGAATTAGAGCGCTGTGTGAAAGAATTAAAATTACCCGGAGTAGAAATCGGTTCGCACATCAACGACTGGAATTTAAATGCGCCGGAATTATTTCCGGTGTATGCAGCCGCCGAAGAATTAGGCGCGGCAATTTTTGTTCACCCGTGGGACATGATGGGAAAAGAAAAAATGCCGAAGTACTGGTTGCCGTGGTTGGTGGGAATGCCTGCCGAAACTTCACTCGCCATCTGTAACATGATGTTCGGTGGCGTGTTCGAAAAATTTCCAAAACTCAGAGTTGCGTTTGCGCATGGCGGCGGAAGTTTCCCCGCTACATTCGGAAGAATAGAACACGGATTTAATGTGCGACCTGATTTGGTTGCGGTTGACAATAATAATTCTCCAAGAAATTATCTCGGAAAATTCTGGCTCGACTCATTGGTACACGATTCTGATATGCTCAACATAATTATTAAAATGATGGGCGACGATAAAGTTTGTTTAGGAACTGATTATCCTTTTCCGTTAGGAGAATTATTTCCGGGAAAATTAATTGAGAACATGAATTTTTCTGAAAGTGTGAGAGAAAAATTAGTTAGAGGGAATGCGCTGAGTTGGCTGGGATTATAGTTATTTTCCCAGTCTTCCTATCGCTTTAAACCTCTCGAAAACTTTTAGTGTATGCGGAGCCTGTTCTAATTCTTCTGTTAAATCCTGACCAGACCAGTGTTCGTAATGGCGACCGTTTAGCCAAAGGTGGCGGTCTGTTATATTAAGGAATTTATAACTGCATCAAGATGACTCTTTAGTTAAATATTAATTATTCATCCAGACAGTGTAGTAAATTTCCCTCAATCAGTAAGAACAATTTTCTAAATTCAATCAGGATTAATACGGCTTTCTATATTTGTTTCGTTCAATCATCAAAATGTTTTCGCGCTTCGTTTTTATTCTATCCATATCATTTCTTTTTTCATGTCAACATGAAAACTCAACCACGCAAACTGCTGTTCCGGATAACCGCGTGCTCACCAATGCCGATGGCGATTACATTCCCTTCCCCGATGCGTCGAAATTTTTAAGCGACTGGAAGAAAGAAAATAACCTAACGGTGCAGTGGATGCAGGAACCCGACAATCTGCATCCGTGTAACGGTCGCACACTTTCGCGCGCCATAGTTTTTACACTGATACACCGCTCGCTGCTTTCGATTGACCCGATGACGCGCAAACTGAAAGCTGACCTGGTGAAAGAAATTCCGGTCTCGAACGACGGACTCACTTATCGGTTTGAACTGAAGGACGAACCCGCTTTTGATGATGGCGCGCAATTGACTGTGGACGATGTGATTTTTTCTTTCAAGGCATATACCTGTCCGCTGGTGAATGTGTCGGGCAGAAGCGCGCTGAATAATTTACTGAATATTGTAAAAGATAATTCGAATGCGCGCGCGTTTACTGTGACGATGAAGAAGGTGCTGGCGCAAAACCTGTTTATACTCACCGACTTTCCGATACTGGAAAAGAAA
>CANJII010000063.1 GCA_947474435.1 Chitinophagaceae bacterium
TTGACACCTATGCAAAAATTTATTTGAATGGTCAATGTTATCGGAGTACAGACAATTTTTTCCTCAATTGGGATCTTGATGTGAAGAAATTTCTCAAAACTGAAAATGAACTTGTTATTCAGTTTCTGCCTGTGAAAGAAACTTCTGACTCATTGCGAAATTCATTGCCATATGAATTACCCGGCAGCGAATATGTTTTCACACGCAAACCCGCTATGCAATTCGGGTGGGACTTTGCACCTAAACTTTTAGGATGTGGAATATGGAAACCAATTGAATTAATTTATTGGGATGATTTCCGGTTAAAAGATATTCAGTTGCATCAGCAATCGCTCACTGATTCATTGGCAATTTTGAAGGCAGAAATATTTTATGAAAACAAACTGAAAGGAAATGTTGAGTTAAGAATAACCGACACAGTTGTTCATCAAACTTTTTTCACGCGAATTATAGAACTGAATGATTCAGGTAAAACAGAAATTCATTTTGAAATCAAAAACCCGAAACGCTGGTGGTGCAATGGTTATGGCGAACCTTTTCTGTATCATTTGAAATTTGATTTGCTCTATTACAATGCCGACACATTATTTTCTATTGTAAAAAATTATGGTGCAAAAACAATTGAACTCATTCAAAAACCCGACAGCATTGGGTCCTCTTTTTATTTTAAGTTGAATGGAATTCCGATTTTTATCAAGGGAGCAAACTATGTTCCGCCTGATGTGCTGATGCGCGAAAATATTTCTGATGAAAAAAATTACACCTTAATTGTTGCAGCAAAAGAATCGCACATGAACATGCTTCGTGTATGGGGTGGAGGCACCTATGCTTCCGACAAATTTTATGATGATTGTGATAAAAATGGAATTATGGTGTGGCAGGATTTTCCCTTTGCTTGTTCCATGTATCCTGCTAATTCAACTTTCGACAGAAGTGTGAGCGAAGA
This sequence comes from Chitinophagaceae bacterium, assembly GCA_947474435.1. Taxonomy (GTDB): domain Bacteria; phylum Bacteroidota; class Bacteroidia; order Chitinophagales; family UBA10324; genus UBA10324. The sequence continues at coordinate 947 of CANJII010000063.1, forward strand.
GATTAAAGAAAATGTTTTGCGCATTCGCAATCACCCGTCGCTGGCAATGTTGTGCGGCAATAATGAAGTTAAAGAGGGCTGGTTCAATTGGGGATGGCAAAAACAATTTCATTTTTCAAAAACTGATTCACAGAAAATATGGAATGATTACCTGAATATTTTCGAGAAAACTATTCCTTCCATTTTAAAAATTATTGACCCCCAAACTCCATACTGGCCTTCCTCTCCTTCCATTGGATGGGGGCGCAAAGAAAGTTTGCTGCAAGGCGATGTTCACTATTGGGGAGTGTGGTGGGGTATGGAACCATTCAGTTCATACATCAATCACACGGGTCGGTTTGTGAGTGAATATGGTTTTCAATCTTTTCCTTCCATGAATTGTTTGCAGCAATATTTAACACCTGATGAATTGAATTTGTATTCGCCTGCTTTAAAAGTTCATCAGAAACATCCGACAGGTTTTCAAACCATTCAAACTTATTTGAAACCCGATTTTGATACTACCACCAATTTTGAAAACTATGTTTATCTCTCACAGTTATTGCAAGCCGAAGGAATGAGCGCTGCCATTGAAGCGCATCGTCGTGCCATGCCGTACTGCATGGGAACTTTGTATTGGCAGTTGAATGATTGCTGGCCGGCGATATCATGGAGCAGCATTGATTACTCAGGAAATAAAAAAGCATTTCACTACCAACTCAAACGGCTTTACAATACTTTTTTACTGAGTATGGTGAAAAATGAAAATAAAATGGAGTGCTGGATTATTTCTGATTCATTAAAAAATACAATAGCACAACTGCAACTTTCGCTCTGGAGTTTTTCAGGAAAATTATTGTGGAAGGAAAATATGGATGTGAATGTTCCATCGCAATCAAGTAAAATATTTTTTCAAATGGAACTCGATTCTATTTTGAAAAAATATGATTCGACTGAAATTGTTTTGCATGGCGAATTAATAAGTAGTGATAAAAATATTTCGTTCGCTGATTATTATTTCGCTTCACCAAAAAATCTCAAACTTCAGAACCCTGAAATAAAATTTAAAGTAGTAAGAGATAAAAAATATAAAATGCCTCGTGCTATAACTGTTTCGTGCAACAAACCTGCTTTCGGAGTTTCATTTTATGCGCAGCGAAAAGATGGAAACTATTTAGGATTTGAACTGAGCGATAATTTTTTCAGTGTTTTCCCGGATGAAAAAAAAGTAATAAATATGACAAGCATGAGAGCGTCTTCCGGCAATGGTGAAGACTTTGAGAACTGCAAAGTTTCTATGAAGTGTTTGAATGAAATTAAATAAAAGTTTTGTTGCATGAAGAAATGGCCGATGCAATTATTCAAACCATATTGAAAGATTGCTTCGAAAGCAGATTACAGTTTTCTCACTATTACAGGCTATGAGTAATTTTCACCATTCACTATTGTCATGTTCAGCTTGCCGATGGAACATCCCGGACCTCAAAGTCGTGAAGCACACAATTCGCAATTAATTATTCACTTTTATTTCACCTTCTGATATCAATTTCAATAAAGGCTGATTCTAATTTTTGCGGTGTTAAAGGTTTATTTAAAAAGTCAGCAACATGTTTATACTTCATAGCTATATCATAATCATTTTTATCCAATGAAGAACTTACTAAAATAATTTTTACTTGTTGAGTAAATGATTCAGGAAGTTTTGAAAACTCGCCAAGAAATTCAAGCCCGTTCATATTAGGCATCATAATGTCGAGCAGAATTAATTGTGGAGCCGGTTGATTTAAATTTTTCCGTGACAACAATTCATGCATGGCCTCTACACCGGATGTTAAAGTGTTGATGCTGTTAGAAACATTCATTGATTTCACCACATGAGAGTTAATGATCAGGTCAATTTTGCTGTCGTCAATAACCATTACTTCGTTGATTGGGTAAACATTATTCATGATTTAAAGGATTTTAGTGTTTGGAATTTCTAATTTGAAAATGGTTCCTTCATTCTTCACTGAATCTACTGAAATGGTTCCCTGCATTTTATTCAATGTTTCTTTTACAATATATAACCCTAAACCAGAGCGATTCATGTATGTTATTAAACCCTTTGTATCGGCAGCAATTACACCATCATCCACACTATTGAGTGTTACCCCAAATTGTTCGTCGTGCTCGTTTAAATCTTTTTTAATTTTTACTGCTTTATTAATTTCTTTTCCTAAAAAAATAAAAGTCAGTATCAGAATAATAATGGAGGCATAAAAAGCAACACCATCAATAAAAGATTTTATTTTATATCCTTTTGAAAATTTTACTTTTTCGCCACCAAGGTGCTCTGCAATATGTGTCAATAAAATTTCATTAAAATACAATAGGCTATCAGTCAGTTGTTGACCTTTTCCTGAAGTTATTAAAAATGCGGCTTGCTTAAAATTATTTTCATCACACAGGCCTTTTACCTTTTGCATGAAATTGACTTTGTTTATTATGCTTCTTTCAAAAGAAGTGAAAGTTGGTATGTCAATAGATGAGCTTACCTGATTGTTTGCAATTTTGAACCTGCTTAATGATGCTTGTATTGAATCAATATTGGGATTAAAGGGAACAACAAATTTTTTATTCCCGGAAATAACATATCCTCTTAAAACAGATTCAATTCTCGCTATTAGTGAAACTATGTTTCTTGTTTCTATTTGTTGTTGAATGTGCAGGTCTTGTTCGGTCAATGCTTTTTCTAAAACAGAATTTTGCTTGTGTAAATAATACCTCGTACCGAGCAGCAATGTAACAGATGCCACCAGTGCAATTAAAAGAATCCGCTTTCCTTTAATCAGGTTGTTCATACTTGCCAATTCAATATTTTATGCAATTCGTTAAACTCGTTTGACTTATCAATAAAATAATCGGCTCCGAGTTCACTGCACTTTCTGAAATAATATGCTTCGTTGTAATTGGTAACGATTACTACTTTGGTTTTCGATTTATTTTTTCTGATGTGTTTTAGTACATCCAATCCGCTTCTTTTTCCTAATCCTAAATCCAGCAATACAAAGTCGGGACTGAACTCATCATACTTAAACATTGCACCATCAACAGTGAATGCGTGTTCAATATTCGCATCGGGTAAATTGTATCTGATAATTTTATCAATATTGATTGCAATTTCCTGGATGTCATCAACAATTAAAATTTTCATTGGGTTAGTTGGTTTTATATTTTTTGCATACGCAATAAAACCATATCAGCACACAGAGATTGTTAGTAGCGAGAACGAAACAATTGTCAGTAAATAAATTTAGCAGTTGTCATTGTTACAATGACATAGTTTAATTAAAGGGACATAAAAAGCATTGCGAAATTAATTTCGAAAAAATGCTGAGAATAATTTTTAAAAAAATTACCGCATGAGAACTGCCTGTAAAATATATTGAGAAATATTAAATGATACCCTGGCTGAAAGCAAAGTGAGTAAGCTCAGCATTGTTTTTAAAATTCAGTTTTTCCAATAATCGGGTGCGATAGGTACTGATAGTAGGCACACCGAGTGAAAGCTTTTCGGCAATGTCGGTTACATTTTTTCCGGAAGCAATCATTTTAAATACTTCCATTTCGCGATCAGATAAAAGCTGATGAAACGGAATATCTTTTTTTCCGGTGAATGCATCGTTTGCAAGCAGTTCAGCAACATTGGCGCTGATGTATTTTTTTCCTTCTAAAATTTTTCGCAATGCATTACCCAATTCTTCCGGTGCCGAATCTTTTAATAAATAACCAGATGCTCCGGCTTTTAATGAACGCTTTGCATACAACTCTTCAGATAACATACTTAAAACAAGTATGGGTAACAATGGATTTTCAGCGCGCAGTATTTTTATGGTTTCCAGTTCACCACCACCTGGCATTGAAAGGTCGGTGATAATGGCATTCCATTTATCCTTTCTTGATTTTTCAATCAACTCATTGCTGTCTTTTGCTTCACCGATAATTAAATTTATAAACTCTTCGTTCAGCATTTGAATTATGCCTTTGCGAATGAGCGGGTGGTCATCAGCAATAAGTATTCGTGTAGTTTGTTTCAATACTTTGAATTTATTGGTAACGATAAAAGTACTGAAGTTCCCTGGTATGGTTCACTTATTATTTGCAAAGTGGCGCCGATGGATGTTGCACGCTCGCGCATCATTACTAAACCAAGCGATTTTTTTTCTTTGTCGGTATTGGGGTTAAATCCGATTCCATTGTCAGTGATCAGTAATTTTAATAATCCGTTCTCAGTTTTCATTGTAGAATCAACACTGCTTGCATTTGCATGTCGTGCTATATTTGTGAGAGCTTCCTGATAAATACGAAACACTTGAGTATTGATATTTATATCGTCAATCATTTCAGTGCCTTCAATGGTAATGTGGCAGGGAATACCCATATGTTTTGAAAACTCACTGCTGTGTAAAGTCAATGCATCATCCAATCCTTGTTCATCTAAAATTACAGGTCGAAGGTCAGAAGCAATTTTACGAACTGTGTTTACGGTTTTGTTTATTGATTCGCCTATGAGTTCGGCTTGCTCATTAAATTCCGGACTTATGTTTTTATATTTCTTTAACAATGAATAAAGATTCATTTTAACAATAGTGAGTTGCTGACCGAGTACATCGTGAATATCATGCGCCATATTAATCCGTTCTTCTTCGCGTATGCTTTGAAGGTGAGCCGAAAGTTCACGGAGCTGCTCATTCATCTGTAAAATTTCCTTTTCAGCTTTTTTCTTTTCAGTAATATCACGGGTAACTCCAAGTAATGAAGTAATGTTTCCATCAGAATCATTCATGGGGACTGCGTGTGTTTCCAACCAACGATGAGTACCTTTTAATCCGGTTATTTCAAATTCGAGTTTTCCTGAAATTCCTTTAAAAACATTTTGAGTTATTTTATTAAACGCAATTTTATAGTCAGAATTAATAATTGAATCCATCCGTTGCCCTGCCACCTGTGCTTCACTATCAGCCTCTATCATTGCAAGCCCTGCAGGATTCATTGACAGCAACTCTCCTTTACTGTTGAGCAGTTTTATACACTCAGGTTTTGTTTGAATAATTGTTTGTAATTTATTTTCGCTTTCAATAATTTTTCGTTCTGCTTTTTTCCGTTCAGTTATATCGCGGGCTATTGCCAGCACCATATCATCGTTTACCTTTTTTACATTGGCTTCCACTTCTATTATTGTTCCGTTCCGATGAATCATTCTTCTTTCAGTAATCACATGTATACCTTCTTTTAATTTATTAAAATTTACAGGTCTTTCTTTTAATTGTTCAGCATCAATCAAATCTGCAATATTCATTCTTTGCAATTCTGCTTTTGAATAATCAAACATTTTGCATAAACTCTCATTTACATCAATAAAATTTCCATTGAAATCTGAAATCATTATTGCATCTGATGCCTGTTCAATGAGTGAGCGATAACGCTCGTCGCTTTTCTTTAATTTTTCTTCGGCAAGTTTCCGTTCTGTAATATCTCGTTCCAATGATTGTGTGCCAATAATTTTTCCATTTTCAATAATTGATGAAACTCTTGCTTCAATCCATAATTCTGTTCCGTCTTTTCGTTTGCCTTTATAAATAAATTCTTCGGCCACCGGAATTCCTTGCAAGCGTAAATTATGACGCTCCACTATTTCATCATAGGATTCGGGAGCAGTGTAATCTTTCAGCGATAAATTATTACACTCATCAGGTGTGAATCCAAATATTTTTGTGAATTCATTATTGGCATAAATAAGCTTCCCATCATTATCCTCTATAATTAATGACTCATGAATATTTTCAACCACGCTGCGATACTTGGCTTCGCTCTCCTGCATCACTTTTTCTGCTATTTTCCGTTCGGTAATATCGTGAGCAATACCATATAACCCTATTGGTTTGCCGGTTGAATCAAATTCGAATTTCCGTTCGGAATAAATATGTCTGACAGTTCCATCCATACAGATAATACGATGTTGAAATGAAGTATCTAATGCATTGGCCATCGATTCATTTACTTTCTTTGTTACAAAATCCAAATCTTCAGGATGAATAAAAGAAAGAAAGGTTTCGTATGTCTGAATATTATCATCCGGTTCAAGTCCGTAAATTCTGCATGCTTCTGCTGACCAAACTGCAATATTTGTTTCAAAATTAATTTCCCAACTTCCGATGTGAGCAATTGCTTGTGCTTTAACAAGGCGACTTTCATTTTCCCTGATTTTTTCTGCAGTAATTTTTTTCTCAGTAACATCATGAAGATTTGTAACGATTGCCCTAATATTTTCATCGTTTAATAAATTTATAGCGGTTCCTTCCAGTTCAACATATCCTCCGTTTTTATGTTTACCTCTGATTGAAAACGGAAATAATTTCCCTGGATTTTTTAACGCCGATTCCATAAATTTTTTCACCTTTTCCCTGTCATCAGGATGTGTTAATTCATTTGAACCAATTTTATCACTTTCTTCATTTGTCCATCCTGTAATTTTTTTTGTTGATGGTGATCGGTAAAAAGCTTTGAAGTTTTTATCTGTTAATACAATGATGCTGTCGCTGTTTTCAACCATTGCCTGAAACAGCTTTTCATTTTTTCTGATTTCAGCTTCTGCTTCTATTCTTTTAGTTTCAATTTCAAAATTTTCTAACGCATAACAAACATCACGAGTCACTTCATCAAGCAACTTAATTTCTGTATCATTAAAGTAATTTACAACGGAAGCATACAATGAAAAAGCACCGATAATTTTTCCGGATACTTTAATGGGTAATGCTATTGAAGAATGATAACCGCGTTTTAAAGCCAGTGATTTCCACGGAGCCATCAATGGGTTTTTAGCAATATCATTACACACAATATATTTTCCTTTACGCAAAGCAGTACCTGTAGGTCCACGACCAGACGGAGTATCAGCAATTGAAACTGGCTTAATTTTTTTCAGATATCCATCATCTTCGCCGGCATGTGTTACCGGAATTACTTTTTTTGATTTTTTATCTATCAATCCAATCCATGCCATTCTGAATTTTCCGACATCAGTTGCTATCCGGCAAACTTGTTTGAAAAGTGTTTCCTTATCAGATGTATGTACAAGCATTTGATTTATCTGACTGATAAAATCATATAACCTGTTTGCAGAAATTATTTTTTCTTCTGTTTTTTTTCTTTCTGTAATATCAATCAGATTTACCAGGCATTCTTTTCCCTCTTCTGTAACAAGACCTGTGAGAAGAACAAATATTGGAGGCTTATCATTAACTGATAAACTTACTTCGCAGGACTCTTTGACATTTCGCTTATATAATCCGATAAAAAATAAATTAAAAATTGGTTTTGTATCATCCGAAATATACAAGGCAAACCGATTATTAATTAAACGCTTGCGGCTTTTACCAAGCAAACTTGCTCCGAACATATTCAGGTCAATTATATCACCGTCTTTTGATAGTGTAAAATTTCCGGATGGTGCAAAATCATACAGCTCAATGTATTTTTTAGCTGTTGCCTCTTCTTTCTCCATTGCAGTTTTTAATTCAGCATTCTGCATTTCCAATTCTATCTGATGCACATCTAAATCATGAATGAGTTTTTGCACCTCTCTTTCAGAAAGGGGTTTAACAGATTTTGCTGTCTTTTTCATCTGCAACTCTTTAGCCTTTTTTCGGTTGTTGGATACTTCTGTTTTTTTACTGACTTTTTTCATGATTCCTTTCTTAACTTTTTTTATTCTAAAAAAAATGTAAAAGAGGATATATTCCTATATTATAATTAGCCTGTGCAAGTTAGAATTAAAAATTTTTAATTAGTTAAAATTAATGTGGAAGAATAATATTTCACCAGAATAAAATTTAATCGCCATCACTTGAATTTAATAATAATTCGGCTAATAAAAATGAACTTTAAATAATACTTGAACATTAGAATGGTCAGAAGGTTTTACTTTTGCCAAAATTTAAATTCAAATAATAAAATCAAAAAATAAAAATGTACCCACAAGAATTAACAGCGCCAATGAGCAGAGAATTAACTGCCAGCGGATTTGAAGAATTAAAAACAGCAGAAGCCGCAAACGCGGTCATAGATCAGTCAAAAGGCTCTTTGTTATTAGTAGTGAATTCGGTTTGCGGTTGTGCAGCTGGAAGCGCCCGGCCGGGCGTATTAGCATCATTAACCGGAGAAAAGAAACCTGAAAAATTGGTGACAGTTTTCGCCGGGGTTGATAAAGAAGCCGTGGATGCTGCCCGTCAGCATTTAATGCCTTATCCGCCATCATCACCTGCAATTGCTTTGTTTAAAGATGGTAAATTGGTGCACATGATAGAACGCCATCACATTGAAGGAAGAACTGCGGAAATTATTTCAACTCATCTGAAACAGGTTTATAATGAATTCTGTTGATTAAATTTTAATTAAGATTATATTGAAAAAAGCCGTTCAGAATTAGCTGAGCGGCTTTTTGAATTTTAAAAATGAATAATGAATGGTATAAATATTTCGGACTATAAATGTGGATAAAAATGTATGCTTATATAAAATTGTTATTAGAAATAATTAAGAAGCGTTTTTTTATTTATACATCTCAGCGCGAAGTTCTTTCACTTTTTTATCATTGATATATTCATCAAAATCCATTAAACGATCAATAATTCCATGTGGAGTAATTTCAATAATGCGATTGGCCACTGTTTCCATGAATGTATGATCATGCGAAGTAAGCAACACAATGCCGGGAAACGATTGACAACCTTCATTGAAACTTTGAATACTTTCTAAATCGAGGTGATTAGTTGGCTGATCAAGTATAATAACATTCGGATTTTGCAACATCATTCTGCTTATCATGCAGCGGACTTTTTCACCACCACTTAACACTTCAGTTTTCTTATTAATATCATCGCCGCCGAATAACATTTTACCTAAGTAACCCCGAATGAAAGGTTCATCAGCATCAGTAATATACTTCGGCACAAACTGCCGTAGCCAATCCATTAAGTTCAACCCCGAATTAAAAAACACTTCGTTTTCCTGTGGCAGGTAGGCTTTATACACAGTAGTTCCCCATTCAAATTTTCCATGGTCGGCTTTTGCGTGTCCGTTTATAATTTCAAAAAAAGTGGTAACAGCCAATGGGTCCTTACTCAGAATCGCAATCTTCTCGCCCTTGTGTATGCTGAACGAAACTTTATCAAACAGCTTTCTTCCATCAACTGATTTTGCCAAATGATCTACATTCAAAATCTGGTTTCCAACTTCACGCAGCGGACTGAAAATAATTCCGGGATACTTACGGTTGCTTGGTTCTATCTCATCGATGTTTAATTTCTCCAATGCCTTTTTTCTGCTTGTTGCTTGCCGGCTTTTACTTGCATTGGCCGAGAAGCGCGCAATGAAATCCAATAATTGAGCGCGTTTGTCTTCTGTCTTTTTATTCTTATCATTCAATTGTCGTGCTGCTAACTGACTGCCTTCGTACCAGAAACTATAATTGCCGGTGTACACTTTAATCTTGCTTTTATCTACATCGGCTACATGGGTGCACACAGTATCTAAAAAGTGACGATCGTGACTTACAACTAAAACGATGTTTTCATAATCAGCTAAAAAATTCTCAAGCCAAATGATGGTTTCAATATCCAATCCGTTGGTTGGCTCATCCAGCAATAAAATATCAGGATTACCGAATAATGCCTGTGCAAGCAACACCCGCAATTTAAAGTTACTTGGAATTTCTTTCATCAGCGATTGATGGTATTCTTCCTTCACCCCCAATTCACTTAAAAAAGTTGCGGCATCACTCTCGGCAGTGTACCCACCCATCTCGCCAAATTCGGCTTCTAAATCTCCGGCTATTAAAAAATCTTTTTCGGTGGAATTAGGGTCGCTGTAAATGGTGTCTTTAATCAACTGAACCTCCATCATTTTTTTGTGCCCCATCATTACAGTATTCAACACTGTAAACTCATCAAACTCAAATTGATTTTGTTTCAGAAAACTTATCCGTTCGTTTTTTCCGACTTCAACAGTCCCTTTGTTGGGTTCAATTTCGCCACTCAATATTTTTAAAAAGGTACTCTTGCCGGCACCGTTCGCGCCTATCACACCATAACAATTGCCTTTTATGAAACTAATATTTACTTCATCAAACAACACTCGCTTACCATAACTTAATGAAATATTTCTTGCACTTAACATGTACCTGATTTTTTTGAGGCGGCGAATGTAGGTTTCATTTACCCAACTATCGATAGCAAGCAGTGTTTGATTTTTTTTGATTTTGTGCTTTCCTGAAAAATCATGGGATAATAATTCCTGAAATTAGCCAAACATATTACCCGAATGGGTTATTGACAGGAACTAATTTAAAATGAATCTTTGCACCTTAATAAAAATGTTAACCACAATTCTTTAGAGCTTACCTGACAAGCGATTTTTTACAAAAACTACTTTAACCAAAACCATGAAATAATTTGGGAGCTATTTAATTCAAGTAAATTTTTTCAATGATTTTGGTCATTTAACAGTTAATAACATGTACTTAACATTCAGACTTTGTTACTTTGAATTATTCGTTTACTTTCCCTGCCTTAAAATAAATACAACTTTTAAATTAGCCTTAATAACTTTTTATTATGAATAGAAATTTTTACGCAAAAGCATTTTTAGCTCTGAGTTTAGTTTTTGGTCTGTTGATTAAAACAGAAATTTCAAATGCGCAAACATTGTTGCAATCATTGTTGCAATGGAACACCTTTGGAAACTTAGGTACAGAAACTACAGAACCCAATGTGAATATTGTGGCTAATATTTTAGATGCCAACCTAACCTTTGGTGCCGGTGTTACACCAGGCGCAAACGGAAA
>CANJII010000064.1 GCA_947474435.1 Chitinophagaceae bacterium
AGTGAGTTTCACCGACTGGCAGTGAACATCATTTACACGGCAAACTGGTTAAACTCCAATCACAACAGCCTGCTGAAGAAGCACAGCATCTCCTTGCAGCAATTCAATATCCTGCGAATCCTTCGCGGTCAGCATCCGAAACCTGCCACTGTGAATTTGTTGATTGACCGCATGATTGATAAGATGAGTAATGCATCGCGCATCGTAGATAAATTAATAGTAAAAGGATTGGTGGAGCGCACAGTTTGTCCCGAAGATCGTCGCGCAGTAAATGTTTTAATTACCTCCAAAGGATTAAAACTCCTGAGCAAACTCGATGCAGAAATTGAAGAAATGGAAGAAAGCATGAAAACGCTGACTCAAAAGGAAGCAAAACAACTCAGTGACTTGTTGGATAAACTGAGAGGGTAATTTTCAGAAATTTAAAAATCTAAAATCATTTTAAATAAAATTCAAAACACTAAAACAAAAATCAAAATCATGAAAAAAATTGTAACAGTATTAACAGTAATTGCATTTCTTTTTGGAAGTGCATTTGTAATCGGTTCATTTAAAACCAACAGAATAATTGTTCCGGCAAAAGAAATCAACTGGACAAAACTTCCGGCAGAAGCAACTAACTGGACTTGCGATCCTGCTCACTCCAATGTTAAATTTTCTGTTATGCATTTGGGTGTTTCGGAAATGGAAGGAAAGTTTAAAGTATTTGATGGCAAAATGAGTTACGCAAAAGAAGATATGAGTGATGCACAAGTAGAATTTTCAGTAGATGTAAATTCTATCGACACTGATTATGATGTTCGCGATAATCATTTGAAGAGCGATGATTTTTTCAATGCTGAAAAATTTCCGAAAATGATTTTCAAGAGTTCTTCGTTTGAACATGTTGGCGATAATAAATACAAGCTTACCGGCAACATGACCATCCGCGATGTTACACAACCTGTAACTTATGATGTTACATACGGCGGCACAAAACCCGATGGTTATGGAAATACAAAAGCAGGATTTGTGGCAACAACCACTATCAATCGTTTGGATTATAAAATAAACTGGAATGTTGTTTCAGAAGGAACATCTGTAGTAAGTACTGATGTTATTATCAAAATAAATTTAGAGTTGAAGAAAATTTAACCGGCAATTAATTTTTTTGAGTTATTAAAGAGAAGCAGTAATGCTTCTCTTTTTTTTTGAATTGAATTCGTAACTGATATCACACAGGACTTATAAGTGTTGCTTGGAATTTATTTTTTTCTGCGAACCATTTCTTTTTTCAACAAGCTTAACTCACGCCCCATTTGACCACTCACCGAAGTGTTTTCCTGAGCACGACGCATTAAGTATGGAACCACATCTTTCACCGGACCATATGGCACATACTTGGTGACATTGAATCCTGCATTCGCAAGATTGAAGGTGATGTGATCGCTCATGCCAAGCAATTGAGAAAAGTGAACATGCGGATGATCGTGCGGAAGTTGTTTGTCAATTAAAAAATTTGCAGCCAGCATATTGCTGTTTTCGTTGTGCGATGCCACACAAACTGAAATGTCATTTATGTTTTGCAAACAGAATTCCACTCCTGCATTGTAATCTTTATCGGTTCCGGATTTATCAGAATGAATTGGTGAAGGATACTTGAGTTTTGCGGCGCGAGCTCTTTCTTTTTCCATATATGCACCACGAACTAATTTTATTCCAAGTAAATAATTTCCGGCTTTTGCTCTTGCAGCAAATATTTTTAATAGTTGCAAACTATCGGTTCTGTAATGCTGAATGGTATTGTAAACCACTGCGCGGTCTTTGTTATAACTGCGACTCATCTCTTCCACCAAATCATCAACCGGTTGTTGAATCCATGTTTCTTCTGCATCAATCATCATTGACTTTCCATTATCGAATGCGCACTTGCAAATGCGATGCATGCGACCTTTCACACGATTCCATTCAACAGTTTCTGCATCTGATAAAATTTTAGCCGCAGCTATTTTTTCCAATAATGTTAATCGAGCAATGCCTGTAATTTTTAAACTGAGAAACGGTACATTTTTATTTCCGCCCGCAAACTTTATTGCTTTCAGAAATTCTTCAACTGCATGATCAAAATCTTTGTCGCTTTGTTTTCCTTCCACACCATAATCGAGAATGGTTCTAACATTAAACTTTGAAAGTTTATCAATGACTAATAAACTTTCATTCAGGTTTTCGCCGCCGCAAAAATGATCGAAAATGGTACTCTTCACAATGGAATTTATCGGCAAGTGTAATTTGAAAGCAAGCGGAGTTAATCGCGTTCCGATTGAAACAAGCGTGTTATTGTTTATGAGTTTGAACAGAAAATTTGACTTGCGTAATTCTTTATCTGATTTGTAAGCGAAGGCATTTTCAGTATTATCGAACGACAGCATAAGAGTTTGTGTTTGCATGGAAACAGTTGTTGGCAAATATAAAAGCATAGTTGGGATGCAAAATGCTGATGATAGTCATTTGAATAATTAAGAGTCGCTAACGCTGAACCATATGTAAATCTGATTTAAATATTTTTTCATTTCATGTGTTTTATGAATTCAGTTAGGTTTGCAGCGCATGCAATTCAATTTATTTTCAAACTGGCCAATAAATTCGGGATATCCTTTTTTAATGGCTGGCCCATGTTCGGCCGAAAGTGCTGAACAGGTATTATCAGTTGCCCGTGAATTAAAAAGGACTCCGGTACATCTTTTCCGTGCCGGCGTCTGGAAGCCGCGCACCCGACCTAATAGTTTCGAAGGTGCAGGCGAAGAAGGTTTAAAATGGATTCGTGATGCAAAAGCAGAAACAGGTTTACCAACTACAGTTGAAGTAGCATCTCCTGCTCATGTTGAGTTGGCGTTGAAATATGGTATTGATGTTTTATGGATTGGCGCAAGAACAATGGTAAGTCCGTTTACTGTTCAAAGTATTGCAGATGCATTGTCCGGAGTTGATATTCCGGTGATAGTAAAAAATCCGGTGAATCCTGATGTTGATTTATGGATTGGCGGAATAGAACGGATTTATAATAATGGAATTAAGAAACTGGCAGCCATCCATCGCGGGTTTTCAACTTACGATAAAAGTAAGTACCGCAATAAACCATTGTGGGAAATTCCATTGGAACTGAAACGCAGGTTTCCTGATTTGCCGTTATTGTGTGATCCGAGTCACATCGGGGGTAAAAGAGAATTGCTGTTGCCACTCTCGCAAAAAGCACTGGACTTGAATTTTGATGGATTGATGATTGAAGTGCATCCATCGCCTGACGAGGCGCTGAGTGATGCGCAACAACAAATTACTCCGGAAGTTTTTTCTGAATTATTGAAGCAGATTGTTTTCAGAAAACGAAATGCGGAAGACTCAGTTGCCTATTCTTCACTGGAGGAATTGCGCATCATCATTGATAAATTAGATGAACATATTTTGGAAACGCTGAACGAGCGAATGAGTTATGCAGAAAAGATCGGTGCATTTAAAAAAGAAAATGGGATTGCTATTTTTCAACCCGAGCGATGGAATGATATTGTAACACGGGTGAAATTTCTGGCTGCTGAAAAAAACCTTTCTGAAGACATTGTGCTGAAAATATTCGACTACATACAAAAGGAATCGATTCGGAAGCAGAGTAAAATAATGTATGGAACCGAAGTGAAAAGTGATGGGTAAATTTCTTTGACTTTTGATTTTAATTTACCACAAAAAACTCCGATTAATATCTAACTCCCTCTGTTTTTTTCCATACATAAGTTTCAATTCTGCGTGATATTTGAAAAAAGAGAGGGTGGTAATAGCTGACGCACTCAAAATAGTTGAGCGCGGGTGAGTTACTCTTTCACAAATTTCCTCACCTCCACACTTCCATCATACTTATAAACCTTTACAAAATAAATTCCGGCGGAAAATAATTGACAATGGATAATTGATAAGTGAGCATGTGATTGTTCTTTATAAATTATTCTTCCCATCACATCAGTGATTTCAATTTCAGCAATTGTAAATTGTCCATTATCAATTGTCAATTGCTCTGTTGCAGGGTTAGGGAAAATGCGTATTAAACTTTTCGTTTTTAGATTTTCATTTTGAATTGATGTAAGTGTATCGCAAGGGCTGCCAACTAATTTTCCAAGATTGTAGTTGGGCATGTTGGGTAAACCATAAATACCATAATTACCGCCTAAGTAATAAGAGAACAAATTGAAATCACATGCAATACTTGAATCATCAGGTGAATTAATCACAGATAAATATTGATATGAGGAATCTAAAAACCCAGGTCCGGGTTGACCAATTGTATAGATTTTGTTATTAGGTGCTAATTGCAATCTACCTAATATAAATCCAGTTCTATCTGCAAGCACATCCGTTTTAGTATTTATTGGATTAACATTATCTAACGAATACTGAATAATATTTGAATGATAAGGGAAAGAACCTTTCTGTCGAGATATATATAATCTATTGCCATCCATTGAGAATTCGCATCCATAGTAACCCCAACCTTGTGGGTCGGGCTGGTCATAAGGTGAATCACCTAATTCAAGCCAATTGGTCAATTCACCCGAACATCTATTGAAATTGAATACATCAATGTTGCCATATAAACTTACAAAACATAGTTTGTCACCATTTCTTGAAGAACTATTTTCTCCTTCAGGTCGAAAAGACGCGCTTCCAATTGTTTGAAATATTGGAGCACTGATTCCATTAATTCCAATTAAGTATTTTACGAAAATGTTGGTGTTCATTAATTTGGTTATTAACCACCAATCTCTTCCATTTCCATGTTTTACAAGAACTAAATGTTCGGTAATTGAATCTATTAAAATAAAATTCTTCGTCAGAATTTTACCTTCCCCTCCGTTATAATTTTTGTCAATTGTTGAGTAAGAAAGGTAATTACTCTGCGTTGAAAGATTAAGTCCTATTGAAAAGAAATATAAAAGAGAAGAGTCACTTGGCATTGGAATAAAGACAGCTCCATTACTCATCGAATTGTTCAACTTTAAACTATCTCCGTTATTAATAATTTGATTTTGACTATTGTAAATTTTGCCATAGTCATCGTAGCCAGAAAAAATATAAGAAGAAAAATAAAGCTTTAATTGTCCAGAAGTCATATCGCTATAACATGCGTTGGCTTCAGCATTGGAACAAGTGGTAGAAAAGAGAATTGGAGAATTGAGATTATTAAAATCTATTCCAATAGAATCACCAAACACCCAATTCCTATCTTCCTTCTGTGCAACAGAAAATTGACTGATGAATACGAAACTTAATAGCAAGAAAATTTTTCCAGTCAATTTTTAAAATTTTATTTCTTCATCAACTCTTCAATCTCCTCCACTTCAATCGGAATGGTGCTCATCAAATCAATCGGGTCTTTGTCAGTAATAAGAATATCATTTTCAATTCTGATACCGATGGATTCTTCAGGAACATAAATGCCGGGTTCGCAGGTAAAAACCATTCCGGCTTTCATTGGCGCAAAACGATTACCGATGTCGTGTACATCCAATCCCATAAAGTGCGAAGTACCGTGCATAAAATATTTTTTATAAAGCGGCGCATCCGGGTTTTGTTTTTTCACTTCATCGGCATTCAGCAATCCGAGTTTAATGAGTTCGCCCTCCATAATTTTTCCGACTTCGGCATTGTAGTCATTCAATATTGTTCCGGGGCGAAGCATATTTTTCGCCTGCTTCATCACACGCAAAACTGCATTGTACATTTCTTTTTGTCGCGGAGTAAATTTTCCATTCACCGGAATGGTGCGTGTTAAATCAGAAGCATAGTTGGCATACTCGCAACCGAAATCCATCAACACCAAATCACCATCCTTGCATTCTTTATTGTTCTCAACATAATGTAACACACAGGCACTCGCGCCACTCGCAATAATCGGATAGTAGGCATGGTCGCTCGAACGATTGCGAATGAACTCTGAAATTATTTCTGCTTCAATTTCAAATTCCATTACTCCGGGCTTCATCGCCTTCATCACTCTTCGAAAAGCTTTCTCGGTGATTGCACACGCTTCGCGAATCAGTTTTATTTCTCCTTCTGATTTTATGGAGCGCAATTCACTCATGATTCTTCCGGCTCTTTCATAATTGTGCAGCGGAAAACGGTTTCGCAATTCATTGGCAAAACGCAAATCACGGTAAGGCACTTTTATTACGGCGCGGTCATTTTCATTTAAGTTGATGTAAACATTTTCAGCATACACCATCAGCAGATTTAAAATGTTATCAAACTCTTCGTTCCATAAAATGTTTTTTGCGCCCGATGCCTGCTTCGCTTCTTCAATGGTGTACTTGTGTCCTTCCCAAACCGCAATTACTTCATTGGTTTTTCTCATCAACAAAACTTCTTTGTATTCAGGTCGCGGAGAATCGGGATACAAAATGAGCATCGTGTCTTCTTGATCAATTCCGGTGAGCCAGTACAAATCAGCGTTCTGACGGAAGTAAAAAGTCTGGTCGCCACTACGCGGCATCTGATCGTTGCTGTGAAAAACAGCAATGGAGTTCGGCTTCATCTTGCTGACAAAGCGTTGACGGTTTTCAATAAAGAGAGAGTTGGAAGCGGGTATATATTTCATGAGTGTTTTTTATGAGGGCGGTAAAGATAAAATTTCAGATTACCTGCAAACCAAAAAATGAAAATCATTTTAAATTCCAAACAGGCTGAAACATTGATTCTTACCCAAATATTCTTTTTCAAATTCATTGTTGATATTTTGAGTTTTTTTGTTTTCATTTGCCGTCCCAAAAAAATAAAGTAAAATAACC
This sequence comes from Chitinophagaceae bacterium, assembly GCA_947474435.1. GTDB lineage: Bacteria > Bacteroidota > Bacteroidia > Chitinophagales > UBA10324 > UBA10324. Next base: position 6,807 of record CANJII010000064.1, read on the forward strand.
CTGAATGCCTACCATTCAACAACTTGTAAGAAAAGGTCGTAAAATCATCAAGGCGAAGAGCAAGTCTCGCGCCCTTAATGCCAGTCCTCAAAAGCGTGGCGTTTGTACAAAAGTGTACACCACAACCCCTAAGAAACCAAACTCAGCATTGCGTAAGGTAGCGAAAGTTCGCCTCACCAATGGCATTGAAGTTATCTCTTATATCCCAGGAGAAGGTCACAATCTTCAGGAGCACTCCATTGTGTTGATTCGCGGCGGTCGTGTGAAAGATTTACCAGGTGTTCGTTACCACATTGTTCGTGGTGCGTTGGATACTGCCGGAGTAAATGACCGCAAACAAAGTCGCAGTAAGTACGGAACCAAGCGCCCTAAAGCAGGAGCGCCGGCTGCCGCTGCAAAAAAGAAATAATTAAATAATTCAATCTGATAATTCAGTACTAAGTAATAATGAGAAAGACCCGCGCCAAAAAGAAAGCCCTGTTACCGGATCCGAAATTTAACGATCCGATGATTACCCGCTTCGTAAACACCCTGATGAAGCAGGGAAAAAAATCTGTGGCTTATAAAATAGTGTATGACACTTTTGATAAAGTAGCTGATACTACCAAAGAAAGCGGACACGAAATGTGGAAGAAGGCATTAGAAAATATTGGTCCGAATGTGGAAGTGCGCAGCCGCCGTATTGGGGGTTCTACTTTTCAGATTCCAAGTGAAGTGCGCCCAACCCGTCGCACATTTATGGCAATGACCTGGTTGATTAAATATGCAGGCGACCGCAACGGAAAATCAATGTCGGATAAATTAGCTGCAGAAATTATTGCCGCTACAAAGGGCGAAGGTGCTGCCTTTAAGAAGAAAGAAGATGTTCACAAGATGGCTGATGCGAACAAGGCATTTGCGCATTTCAGAGTTTAACAAATTATCAATTCAATTTCATGGCTTACGATTTAAAGTTCACAAGGAACATTGGCATTGCTGCGCACATTGATGCGGGTAAAACAACCACTACCGAACGCATATTATATTATACCGGAGTATCACACAAAATTGGTGAAGTACATGATGGTGCTGCAACAATGGACTGGATGGTTCAGGAGAAAGAGCGTGGTATCACCATTACCTCTGCTGCTACTACCTGCTTCTGGCAATATCCTACTGAACAAGGAAAAAAAATAGATACTACACAACAATATAAATTCAACATCATTGACACTCCGGGCCATGTGGATTTCACAGTGGAAGTGGAGCGCTCGCTTCGTGTTTTGGATGGATTGGTTGCATTGTTCTGTGCTGTATCAGGTGTTGAACCACAATCAGAAACTGTTTGGCGTCAGGCAAATCGTTACAAAGTTCCGCGTATTGGATTTGTAAATAAAATGGATCGCAGCGGTGCCGACTTTTTAGATGTGGTAAAACAAGTGAAAGAAAAATTAGGTGCTAATCCTGTTCCACTTCAATTGCCGATTGGTGCTGAAGAAACCTTTAAAGGTGTAGTTGACCTTGTATTGAATAAAGCAATTGTTTGGGATGATGATACACAGGGAATGACCTTTAAGGAAATTCCTATCCCCGAAGATATGGTGGCTGATGTGAAAGAGTGGAGAACAAAAATGATTGAAGCAGTTGCCGAGTACGATGATAAGATTATGGAAAAATATTTCGCTGATGAAAGTTCTATTTCAGTGGAAGAAATCCGTAATGCCATTCGTCGTGCTACTATTGATATTGCAATTATCCCGATGATGTGCGGTTCTTCTTTTAAAAACAAAGGAGTGCAAGCAGCATTGGATGCGGTGGTTCAGTACTTACCATCTCCAATGGATATTGAAGCTGTTACCGGAATCAATCCTGATAACAACGAAGAAATTCAGCGCAAGCCTGATACTAAGGAACCATTCTCTGCATTGGCATTTAAAATTATGACCGATCCTTTTGTTGGTCGTTTGGCTTTCTTCCGTGCTTACTCAGGTAAATTGGATGCAGGATCATATGTGTTGAACACACGATCAGGAAAGAAGGAGCGTATCTCCCGTATTTTCCAGATGCATGCGAACAAACAAAATCCTGTAGAGACTATTGAAGCAGGTGACATTGGGGCAGCAGTTGGATTTAAAGAAATAAAAACCGGTGATACACTTTGCGACGAAAAGCACCCAATCATTCTTGAAAATATTAAATTCCCTGACCCTGTTATCTCTATTGCTATTGAAGCAAAAACTCAGGCTGATGTAGATAAACTCGGAATGGCTTTAAGCAAGTTGGCAGAAGAAGATCCAACATTTAAAGTTCGTACTGACGATGAAACTTCTCAAACCATTATTAGTGGAATGGGTGAGTTGCACCTGGAAATTATTGTTGACCGTTTGAAGCGCGAATTTAAAGTAGAGTGTAACCAAGGCGCACCGATGGTTGCTTACAAAGAAACCATTTCGAAAACTGTTGAGCACCGCGAGTTGTTCAAGAAGCAGTCGGGTGGTCGTGGTAAGTTTGCTGATATTATTGTGGAAGTGGGACCTGTGGGACCTGAAGAAAAAGGATTGGTGTTTGTAAACGATGTGTTCGGAGGTTCTATTCCGCGCGAGTTTATTCCATCTATTGAAAAAGGATTTAAGGAAGCAATGAACAGCGGTGTACTTGCAGGATATCAAGTGGAAGATTTGAAAGTCCGATTGTTTGATGGTTCGTTCCACGCGGTTGACTCCGATGCCATGTCGTTTGAAATTTGTGCGAAGTATGCATTCCGTGAAGCTTGCCGCAAAGCGAAACCGATTTTGTTGGAGCCGATTATGAAAGTGGAAATTGTTTCGCCTGAAGAATACACCGGTGATGTGGTTGGTGATATGAACCGCCGTCGTGGTCAGTTGGAAAGCATGGAAATGAAAGCAAATGCACAGGTGATAAAAGCAAAAGTGCCACTGAGCGAAATGTTCGGTTATGTAACTCAGTTGCGTACCATCTCATCGGGCCGTGCAACTTCTATAATGGAATTCTCGCACTATGCTCCTGCTCCAAATGCGGTGGCTGAAGAAGTAATAGCAAAAGCTAAAGGAAGACAGAAGGCTGCTGCTGAATAGTTCAGTTCAGTATTTAAAATTCAAAGTAAAAGCCGCTCTCTATTTGAGAGCGGCTTTTTTATTGATTACCGCTATCTTGGAAATAATATTATGCATTCTTTTTAAGAGCAATCGCTTCTTCATGAATCCGGAGAGTATAAATCATTTTGTTTTTCTGATTTTTTGTTTCGTTTCCTTCCGCTAAAATTTTTCATCCCTGCCTGCGGCAGGCAGGCGTTTAAACAGTGCTTCTGCTATTCTCCTTCAAACTCACAAAACATCAATCGGAACTTTATTATGTTTGATGGGAATGGCAAACTATTTAGACATATTATTTTACAGTTTAGTTCGAAGAAAAATAAATAGTGGTTCAAATAACTTTTTATATGAACACATTTTATTTTCTTTTTTGATTTTTTTAAATTGTGTCGCCATATTGCTTTTTATAAAGCAAACTTTAAATAGTTATAATTTATGCTTATGGGATAATGATCTCGTAGATTTTATTATTTCAATTGTAATCGGACAGGTGGTTGCATATATTTATAAAAAAAGATTACCTCTGATTCTAAGAAACAATTCTGTTACAAGTATAAAAGACCTTGATTTAATTGCTATTGGTTATTCGGTGTTTAGTACAGCTTTGTTCTTAGTAATAGCATTCAGAGATAAATGACATTAGTCGTTCAATGTTTGCCATCGGCGAAAATTTTTCCTCCATTTAATCAGTGCTTCTGCTATTTCCCTTCAATCCCACAAAACATCAATCGGAACTTTATTATGTTTGAGGGGAAGATGATGAATTCACCAGAGTTTTATTTGTGGGGAATATTACCAATGGCAATTGGGCTTTTTATATTGATAAAAACAATTCAAAAAACTTTTAGAAAGAAAACTTTTTTGAATTGGTTGTTTACTTTTTTGATTGTTATACCACTGCTATTTGCTGAATTAGTTCTTTATAGTATTTTTTTTAATGGAGCATATCCTACTTATATTCCATATTATATAATTGGGTATTCAATAATTGTTTTTGGCATTCAAACATTTGTTCAAAAAAAGGATAGTATAATTTAGTTTCTATTTAATTCTTTGCCATCCACGAAAACATTTCATCCGTTTAATCAGTGCTTCTACTATTTCCCTTCAAAACCACAAAACAACAATCGGAACTTTATTATGTTTGATGGGAAGATGAGGGAAAGAAAAAAAATACACAGTCTATACACTATAATTTTCGATTATAAGGGTGGGACTTATATTTCTCAATTGAAAGCTTTGGATGAAAATACCGCATTAAAAAAATGGGCAAATAATATTCACCGACAGGTAAAGGCAATTACTGCAAAAGCGATTAAGAGTTTGAACGAAGAAGTAACTAATGGAGAATTAAT
>CANJII010000065.1 GCA_947474435.1 Chitinophagaceae bacterium
ATCAATCAACACAATTGGAAATAACAAACTAAATAATAAAAGTAATTTTGTAACCAGTGAATCAGCAAACAATTATCTTAAATCAGGCAGTTAACTTTAGCGGTACAGTTTGCCGCGGAATTACTGGTACACTATGCGCGGAATATCCATTCATATACTAACTGATTTTAAATTTTTGCATTCCACTGTCTTCTTCGCTGCTGTAAAATTTTTCAATTGTTTTTTTCAACCCTGATAAAAATTATGGATAAATAAAAAACACCAATAAAATTTCCCAAGGTTATTCATGTACATGATACACGACCAACCTCGTTTTCATTACTTCACGAAAGCAAGTACAAGCCTAAATTTTTTAACACTACTCTAAATCAAACACTAATGAAGTCAAAATTTAATTTGCTTCTCACATCGTCATTAAATTATGCGATGTCGAAAGCGCTATTTTTAATAATAGCATTAATTTATTCCACACCTCTTTTTTCTCAAACTGTTCCGACAGATCCAACCACATTAACTGCTACTCCATCAGCAGTTTGTGCTGGAAGCGCCAGTGTATTAAAGGCAACTTCACCTGGTAATACCATCAGATGGTACATTGTTTCCACTGGCGGATCAAGCATTGGATCCTCATCAAGCGGAGGTGGATTTTTAGTTTATCCTGGTCCGATTACAGTTTATTATGCTGAGTCATTATCACCATCAAATGTGCCGAGCGCAGGTCGCACGGCAATAACAGTAACCTTAAATGTTGCTCCCTTAGTTACCTCCATTCAACCTAATATTACTGAGAACAATGCGACAGGACAGTGTGGTAAAATTGTAATTTATCCGGATATAGTTGTAACAGGTATACCAACTCCTTCAGTGGCATATTCAAATCAATCAGGTTCAAATTTTGATATAGGTACAACAACAAATATTGTAACAGCTTCAAATACATGTGGAACCACTTCACTTTCTTTTGATGTTACTGTAGTTGATAATGAAGCACCAACTGTAATTGTTCCACCATCAGTATCTATGGCTCCTCCTGCAGGTGTTACAAGTGTCAGTGGTATTAATTTGGGAACTCCAACGGCCAATGATAATTGCGGAACTGTAGTGGTTATTAATGATGCACCAGAAATTTATTATGGTGGCGTTACGACCATTAACTGGACAGTAACTGATTCACATGGCAATTTAACATCAGCTACTCAAACAGTGACAGTCATGATTACTCCTTCAGTAAATACCGCCCCAGTTATAAACCCTATTACTTCAAACGACATTGATAATATTATTCCGCAAAACACAAGTGCTACTTTAAATATCAGCTGGACTGATAATGAAAATGGCGGTCCTTACAATGTAGATATTGATTGGAGAGACAGTTCTGCTCATACACTGCTTTCCGGCATTACAGGTTACTCTGTAGCACCGACTCACACTTATAATAAAACCGGAGTTTTTGCACCAATTGTAAAAGTGACTGATGGAAGCAATACTTCATCAACGATTGCATTTAAATATTTAGTGGTTTATGTAGTTGGAAATTATTTCACCACTACTGAAGGTAAGTTTACAGCACCGGCAGGTTCGTTGGTTTCGAATCCGAGTTTATCAGCATCGCGTCGTAAAGTTGAGATTGGTGTAGAATGCAAGCCTAAACCAAATCACCCCGGTGAATTCAATGGTGAAATGGAATTTGAAATGGACGGTGGTCATTTTGAATTTGAAACTGAAAAAATTGACTGGAGTTATCTGGCTGTTTCAGCTTGCTTTCTGGCAACTTTTCAGGGTACAGGTTATTTATATTCTGAAGGTCATCAGAACAGTTGCCATGGCGATTGTCATGGTGGTTGTAATGTAGGTCATTCTAACCAAGGTCATCAGTATGGAATTTTAATTGTTCAATCTGATAAATACAAAAACGCTGCTAACAAAAATAAAATCAGAATAAAAATATGGGATATCACCGCAGGCAATGCAGTTGTATTTGATACACAAATGGGAGCAGGTGATTATGAACTGCCAACAACCGCTTTATCTGAAGGAACAATAAAAGTTAAAGTGCCTAACAATTGTGTAGCCCGACCAGAAGATGAAACCATTTACAGCAATGGAACTTTTGAAACTTCTGTTTATCCGAATCCATTCACTTCAAATTTCAATATCAATGTTTCAACTGTGTCTGATAGTCCTATACAGGTGGAAATTTATGATATGGTTGGAAAATTAATTCAGTCAATTTCTGATGTTGAAGCGAATGAAGCATTTGCCATTGAGAATAATTTCGCAACTGGTATGTACATAGTTCGCATTTCGCAGGACGGAAATTTGCAGACCATTAAAATGATTAAGAATAATCAGTAGAAATAGTTTTTTTGAATTTTCAAAAGCCCTTCAATTTTTTCGAAGGGCTTTTGATTTTTTTAAGTATTTATAGAACTGAACATAAACTTTTTATCAACAACAGATTTTTGCAGCCTTTTTATTATTGTTTTTAAATGGAAAGGATAGGAGTCTAAATGAATTTTGAACAGAATATTTAAATTCTAAAATATTTATTGTTAAACAGCGGTGAGTCCAATATTCTATTCTATTCTATTCTATTCAGTTTGCTTTTACTCTGAAAGAAAAATAAAAGCGAAAAATTTATTCGCACAAACTGATAGCTGAACCAGGAACTGAAACGATGCAGATAACTTGTTTGAGCATAATCACTCAAGGTAATCTCATGACAATCGCGTTCAATAATTTCTTCCATTTCATTTTGAAATTTTCCTGCTAAAGTTTTTGAAATGATATCAATATTCATTTCAATGCTGCTATAATCACTCAGGTAATTTACATTGTAGGAACCTATTGTCATCCATTCTGAATCCACTGCCATCACCTTAGCATGAACAACGGAAGGTTTGTATTCAAACAACCTGATTTTATTTCGCAACATCCAGGCATATAAATATTCAGTTGCCCCTTTTGCAAATGGAACATCTGCTTTTTCGCTCAACACAATTTTTATTTCTACACCACGCTTCGTAGCTGACTTTATGATTCTTCTTAAAGTAATCCCCGGCATGAAATAAGCGGTCGCCAGTACAATGTTTTTCTTCGAAGTTTTAATAATCTGTTTGTATGAATTCCGGATTTGATTTTTCCCGCGTACCCAATCATTTTGCCGAACCCTTGCTAAAATTTCAACCAGATTTTTTTCTTCTTCAAAAATATATTCTGATTTAACTTTTCTTTCGGGCAGGAATTTTTTCACTTCAATTTTTCTGCAAACTGATGCAAGTTGTCGGCAGATATTTCCTTCCAAATAAAAAGAATAATCAAGCCATGCAATTTCACCTGTTGATCCACGGTAGCGATTGGAAATGTTTATTCCACCCACCAAAGAAAATTGTTCATCTATAACAATAACTTTATGATGCAATCTCCTGCCAACCTGTAATTTGAATCCTTTTACAAGAGGCTCGAATCTTCTTATAAAAACTTTTTCGGCTTTTAGTTTTTCGATGGCGTGTTTATCAATTCCACCTGAACCATAAGCATCCACTAAAACAGAAACTGTTACATCTCTTGCTGCTGCCTTTCTAAGATGTTCGAGAATTTCGTTTCCAGTTTCATCCAAATCAAAAATGTAAACATGAATGAGAATTTCTTGTTGCGCTTTATCAATCAGATTAATTAAACAGGAAAAATATTCTTCACCGCTATGAATAATCTGCGCATGAGTGGGAATTAATTTTTTGGAAGAAATATTTTTCACACCTCAAATATCAATCAGCAAAAGTGATTTCATCATCGGTAAGCAATGGAAGATTTTTAAAACGCAAAATCATTTGGGCTACAGTAATAACATCACGCCGGTTGTATTCAACAATTCTGTTGAGTCCGTTTTCTTTCCAGTAAACCCTGCCTACATCCTTTCCATCCATATCAGTTTTGGGTGATGGTAAACCAAGCACCGCAGCGAGTAAACGAAGCGAAGTAAAATGCTTATAATCACCGAAGCGCCATAGTTGCATGGTATCAACCCAATGAACTTCATACGGTTTTTTTCCACTTATATCCATGAGCGATGGGATTTCAATTTGCAAGGAAAGCATTCGCCGGCACAAATACGGAATATCAAACTCGCGAACATTGTGACCGCAGAATAAATATTTATCTGCCGAATAATATTTTTTTAACAAGGCTGAAAAATCTTCTAAAATTTTTCGTTCATCATCTCCTGAAAAAGTTTTCAGGCGAAATTTCCAACTGCTCTTTTTATCTTTTCGAAAAAATATTCCAATGGTGATACAAAGCACTTTTCCGAACTCGGCATAAATGGCTGCATGATTAAAATAATGTTCATCGGGATTTTCTTTTTCGTCGCGCAGCCGGGCTGATTTTATTTCCCATAAATCTTTCCACTCCGCATCTAATTTTTTGATTGATGGAAAGGCCGGTGCAGTTTCAATATCAATGCACAAAAGATTTGACAGGAAAATATTGTTTAGCATGACGGATATGTTTTAGTAAATATAAAAATAACCGTTGCCTTCGAATGAAAAAAGTTCAGCAAAAAAGAATAAAAATTATTTTCAATAATTAAATGACCTTCTTAAATAATATCCATAAAGCGCACACCAAAGGTGAACACAAATGGAAGGGCGGTCCAGAATAATGAAGGCATAAACATTAATAATGCAGCAGTTGCGGCAACTGATAATAAAAATCCGATTCCGTAAATTGCTTTTGATTTTTTGTTTTCTGCTTCTCCCATTGTTTTAATTTTTTGCGCGCGCTAACATAATTGCAAACAAGGAGTTATGCAAATTGAAATTTTTATCTGCAATCTTATTTTAAAATGGAACTAAGCATTGCCTTGTATGTTAAGTTAGCACTCTGCTGAAACACCAATGAACATCCGCTTCACAAAATTCCTGAAAAACGAAAACGGAGGAACTCCCTTTGAGCGACTGCTGAATTTGTTTTTACAAATGCTCACCTACACAAAGGGCGATGCAGCGGAAGCATTGGACTGGCTGAACGAACTCGACCGCGAACACGGAATCACCAACGAACAATACGGCATGGGCGATTTCATCGAAGACCTGAAAAAGAAAGGTTACCTGAAAGAAAATCCGGTGAACGGCAATTTTGATATCACAGGAAAAAGTACCCAGGTCATTCGCAAAAAAGCGCTGGAAGAAATTTTCGGCAAGCTTCGCAAAGCAGGTGCCGGTCAGCACAAAACTTTTCACAGCGGCACGGGCGACGAACTCACTTCCGATTCGCGTGCGTATCAATTCGGTGATTCCATTGATACAATTAATTTAACTTCTTCCATTCACAATGCGCAGGTCAATCACGGCATTGATGAATTTAATTTGACGGAAGATGATTTAGTAATTACCGAGCGCGAACACAAAACACAAACGAGCACTGTGCTCATGATTGATATTTCGCACAGCATGATTTTATATGGTGAGGATAGAATCACTCCCGCAAAAAAAGTGGCGATGGCTTTCAGCGAATTAATCATGACCCGCTATCCGAAAGACACATTGGATGTTTTGGTTTTTGGTGATGATGCGTATCCGATTGAGGTAAAAGATTTACCATTCCTGCAAGTCGGTCCGTTTCATACCAACACCGTTGCAGGGTTAGAACTCGCAATGGAAATGCTGCGCAAACGCAAAGCCATCAACAAACAAATTTTTATGATAACCGATGGAAAACCATCGTGCCTGAAACAAGGCGACCGCTATTACAAAAACAGTTTCGGGTTAGACCGCATCATCGTGAACAAGTGTTACAACCTCGCGGCGCAATGCAAGCGACTGAAAATTCCAATTACCACTTTCATGATTGCGAGCGATAATTATTTACAGGAATTCGTTCGCGAGTTCACCGAAATAAATAATGGTCGCGCGTTTTATTGTGCGCCCGATGACTTGGGAGAAATAATGTTTGTTGATTACGAAAAAAACAGAAAGAAGAACATACGATAACATGAACATAGAAAAAATAAAGACGCTCGGCGATTTGAAAAAATCAGGTTACAAACCGAAAACAGTTAAAGAAGAATTGCGCGACAACCTCATCATCGCCATCAAGGAGAAAAAAAATTATTTCGAAGAAATAAAAGGATACGACGAAACCGTGTTGCCGCAATTGCATCACGCCATTCTTTCCAAACACAATATCATTTTACTCGGCTTGCGCGGACAGGCGAAAACCAGAGTTGCGCGTTTGATGGTAAACCTGCTCGACGAATTTATTCCCGTGGTTGATGGAAGCGAACTGAATGATGACCCGCTGCATCCCATTTCGCGACAGGCAAAAGATATCATTGCCGAAATGAAAGATGCAACTCCCATCCGCTGGATGATTCGCGAAGAGCGTTACACAGAAAAACTCGCCACACCCGATGTATCCGTTGCCGATTTAATCGGCGATGTTGACCCCATAAAAGCTGCCACACTCAAACTTGCTTATGCCGATGAACGAGTGATACACTACGGATTAATTCCGCGCTCGCACCGCTGCATTTTTGTGATAAACGAATTGCCCGATTTGCAGGCGCGCATACAAGTTGCGCTCTTCAATATTTTGCAGGAAGGCGATGTGCAGGTGCGCGGTTATAAAATGCGCCTCCCGCTCGACATTCAGTTTGTGTTCACTGCCAACCCCGAAGATTACACCAACCGCGGCTCCATTGTTACACCGCTCAAAGACCGTATCGGCTCCCAGATTCTCACCCACTATCCCAAGAGCGTCGAAATATCCGAAGCCATCACGCAGCAGGAAGCAAAAATTGCCGAGGCACAAAAACAAAACATTCTCATTCCGCAATTGCTGCGCGAACTTATCGAGCAGATTGCCATCGAAGCGCGCGACAGCGATTGGATTGATAAAAAAAGCGGCGTGTCGGCGCGGCTCACCATTTCCGCTTTAGAAAATTTATACAGCGTGGTCGAGCGCCGGTTATTACTCACCGGCGAAACAAAAGGCAGCGCGCGCGTCAGTGATATTTACGGAATCATTTCCAGCATCACCGGCAAAGTCGAGTTGGTGTACGAAGGCGAACTTGAAGGCATGTCGAGCGTGGCGCAGCAACTCATTGGCAAAGCTATGCGCACATTGTTTTTAAAATATTTTCCCAATCCCGAGAAAACAAAAAAATCCAAGCAGGTCGCCAACCCGTTTGCCGCCATCATCAATTGGTTCAACGAAGCAAACACGGTGGACATACTTTCTGTTTCCACCACGCCCGTGTTCGAAAAAGAAATCGTTCGCGTCAGCGGATTAAACGATCTGGTAAAAAATCTTTTTCCGAAAGCTAAACGCGAAGAGAAAATGGTGTTAATGGAATTCTGCCTCCACGGACTCGCCGAATATTCCCAACTCAGCAAGCACCGCCTTGAAAACAATTTCCAGTTCAAAGATTTACTCGGGAATATGTTTAGTTTTTCGCAGGAGGAGAAGAATTAGAATGAATAAATCATCTAATCTTCAAATCAACTATTATTGCCCCCTATGAATTTGCAGGCAGTACAAGATGCCTACAACTTACACCCGAAGGTTCAGCACATTGCTGAAAAACTAAAACCGCAAACGCAAACAACACTGCACTTGCAGGGATTGGTGGGTTCTTCTCATGCCTTTATCGCCGCGGGAGTTTTCAAACAACTGAATAAACCTGCTATTTTCATTTTTAACGATAAGGAAGAAGCGGCATACTTTCAAAACGATTTGCAGAATCTTATTGAGAAAAAGGAAATTTTATTTTTCCCTGATTCATTCAAAAAACCTGCGCGATTGCAGGAACTCAACTCGCACAACATTCAACTGCGTACAGAGGTTTTGAACCGCGTACTAAACAGTCCGACGAAGAACGAAATCATTGTCACCTATGCCGAAGCGCTGTTCGAAAAAGTGGTGAACACAAGCGCGCTGAAAAAAAGCACTCTCCTCATTCGCATCAACGAGAAACTCGATATTGATTTTGTAACTGATGTGCTCGTGAATTATGGTTTCGACCGCGTTGATTTTGTGTACGAGCCGGGGCAGTTCAGTATTCGCGGTGGAATTGTTGATGTGTTTTCATTCGGAAATGATTTGCCATATCGTTTCGAATTATTCGGCACCGATGTCGAGAGCATTCGTTTGTTCGACCCTGTTACACAATTGTCGCAACGAAAAATTTCGCAAGTCACTATCGTTCCGAATATTCAAACGCAGTTTGGATTGGAAGAAAAAACTTCGCTCTTCGATTTTATTTCTGCCGATACTATTGTGTGGGCAAAAGATGTGCGGTTCATTTCCGACAAACTGAAAGAGTGCTGGGAATTCGCAACTGATTTGTTGGAGCAATTACAAAAGCTCGGATTAAATAAGGATGAAGAAAACACTTACCTGAAAAATCCACCCGAACAGAATTTCGAAAACTCCGAAGCATTTCTTTCCGACCTGAAAAAATTTTCCATCGTTGAGTTCGGCAAACAATTTTATTTCCGTACAGACGATGAAATCAAATTCGATTTCGCGCCGCAACCTTCCTTCAATAAAAATTTTAACCTACTCATTTCAACCTGGAAAAAAGAGCACGAAGAAAAATATCAGCTGCTTCTTTTCTCCGACAATCAAAAACAAGTCGAGCGCTTCGAACACATCTTTCAGGATTTGAAAGCTGATGTTCCTTTCGTTCCGATTTACATTTCTATTCACGAAGGATTCATTGACCGCGAATTAAAACTCGCCTGTTACACCGACCATCAGATTTTCGAACGCTACCATCGATACCAACTCAAGCAGGGATTTTCTTCCAGCAAAGCAATCTCATTAAAATTGCTGCGCGAATTAAAACCTGGCGATTTCGTCACGCACATTGACCACGGAGTGGGCACTTACAGCGGTCTCGAAAAAATTGATGTGAACGGACAAGTACAGGAAGCTGTGCGAATTATTTATCGCGACAACGATTTGTTGTATGTGAGCATAAACTCTCTGCACAAAATTTCGAAGTTCGTTGGCAAGGAAGGAACTCCGCCGCGCATCAACAAACTCGGCAGCGATGCGTGGGAAGCGCTGAAGCGAAAAACAAAAACCAAAGTAAAAGACATTGCAAAAGATTTGATTCAGTTGTATGCAAAACGAAAAGCGAGTAAGGGCTTTGCATACAGCGCAGATAATTATATGCAGAATGAACTCGAAGCGAGTTTCATTTACGAAGACACACCCGACCAGCTGAAAGCCATTAACGATGTAAAGCGCGACATGCAAAACCAAACACCAATGGACCGCCTGGTGTGCGGTGATGTTGGTTTCGGAAAAACCGAAGTCGCCATTCGTGCCGCATTCAAAGCGGTGATAGATGGAAAACAGGTTGGTGTGCTGGTGCCCACCACCATTCTCGCGTTGCAGCATTACAAAACTTTCAGTGAGCGCTTGAAAGAATTTCCTGTAACAGTTGATTACATCAACCGGTTTAAATCGGCGAAAGAGCAGAAAGAAACATTGCAAAAATTAGCCGAAGGGAAAATTGATATTCTCATCGGCACTCACGCCATTACAAGCAGCAAAGTAAAATTCAAAGACCTCGGTTTGCTCATTGTGGATGAAGAACAAAAATTCGGAGTCACTACCAAAGAAAAACTTCGGCAGTTTCGCGCCAATGTTGATACGCTCACACTCACTGCCACACCCATTCCGCGCACCATGCAGTTCTCGCTCATGGGCGCGCGCGATTTAAGCATCATCAACACGCCGCCGCCTAATCGTCAGCCCATAGAAACCGAACTCATACCGTTCGACCCCGAACAACTGAAAGAAATTATTCAGTACGAAGTGTATCGTGGCGGTCAGGTTTTTTTCGTGCACAACCGCGTGAAAGACATTGCCGAACTCACACTCAAGATAAAAGAAATTTGTCCCGATGTGGATGTGGGCATGGCGCACGGACAAATGGAAGGTCATCAACTCGAAGAAGTGATGCTCGGTTTTATCGAGCGCCGTTACGATGTGCTCATGAGCACCAACATTGTGGAGTCTGGTCTCGATATTCCGAATGCAAACACCATCATCATTCACGATGCGCAGAATTTTGGTCTTAGTGATTTGCACCAGTTACGCGGGCGCGTGGGTCGCAGCAACCGCAAAGCATTTTGTTATCTCATCACACCGCCGCTCAGCACACTCACGCAGGAAGCGCGCAAGCGGCTCACCACCATTGAAGAGTTCAGCGAACTCGGCGGCGGTTTCCAGGTAGCAATGCGCGACATGGACATTCGCGGTGCCGGCGATATTCTCGGTGGCGAGCAGAGCGGATTTATTTCCGAAATCGGTTACGATACTTATCACAAAATTCTCGACGAAGCCATTCGCGAACTGAAAGAAACCGATTTCAAAGATTTGTTCAAAGACGAAATCACGCGCGAAGAAAATTTTGTGCGCGACTGCACCATTGACACCGATGTGGAGATGCACATACCCGACGAATATGTGAGCAGC
>CANJII010000066.1 GCA_947474435.1 Chitinophagaceae bacterium
AATTGGGTCCATCCTTCGGGTGCTGCGGCTTTCAGTTTATCGGCTTCGTTGGTGCCGCGCCATCCTGAAACATCTTCTGTTCCATCACTCATTCCAATGAATCGTTCTAATTCTTTCCACTCATCATCAGTGGGAATATGCCATCCTGTGGGTGCAATATTTTTAGAGTCAGTTACTGCAAACCAGTTGTAAAGCAATCCGGGTGCTGTGTTGTCATTTTGATAAAGGCAGCATGCAGCGCTGTTATTCTGCCACAGTGAATCATCAGTTACATTGGGAATTGAATTTCCGTTGCGGAATTTAGTTACTTTCAGATTCTCAGCCATCCACCATTGATTTCCAATCTTAATTGTTTTATAACTGTTGCCATCAATGTCGGCCATTGTTCCGGTTTCCTGCGCAACTACCGGAGGATTTTTGTCAGGCTTGCAACTTCCGATTAACAACAAAAAAGGCAGCAGGGCAATCAGGTAAGCTGCAACTTCATATTTCTTATTCATTTTACTGATTCGTATTTTTTTTTCTCACTTCTGATTAATATTTCACAAACATTTTTCCTTCCAATGTTCCTTCTTTTAATATCCGAATCATATAAACTCCCTTGTTCAGATTTGAAACATCAATGTGCAGTTGTGAAATTCCGGTTGTCACGCTACTGTTTTTTTCAATAAGCAATCTTCCGAATGAATCATAAATGGAATAGTTAATTGTTTCTTCTTTGTCAGTAGTAACTTCAAGTGTCAGTTTATCATTCACAGGATTAGGATAAAGCTCCATTCGCCTGTCAGTTAAATCAGGACAAACAATAGCAAGGTCACGGTCATTGCAAAGTCCCGGATAACAGCACAGCGATTGAATATTATAATTCGCGCCCGGGTTATAATTACAAGCCATCGGATCCATGCATCCGAAAACAACAAGTGTTTTACATGAATCCTGATTAAGGCAGCCATATACTTCGCTGAACTCAAGGTAATTCGCATCTGTACATCCGCATACAGGAGGGTATTTCAGGTACGGAGAAATTTTTTCGTCAGCTAAAAGCGTATCACCGTTTGCAACATACTTAATACTGTTTCCGAGGGTATCTATAATCTCAATATTGAGTTCGAATGTCAATTCACCTCTTGTAGTTAATTGTGCAACCAGAATTTTGTTTCCAACTCCGCCATAAACACCGGAGTTCTGCTGCAGATATGCTGAGTTAGAGATAAACTCCTTACCTGAATATACTGAACCGAAAATTGAAGTATCAATATTGGCCAGGTTTTTAAATCCATCATCGAGCCAGGTACCAAGCGTTACAGTATCATTCACAAAACCATCGGCAACTGATAATGGTATCCCTGCGTTCGGGTCATTGTTTATCAGCAATCCTCCCAATCCTGCAACAATGGAAGAACCGTCGGTATCTTTTGGTTTTAAAATACCTGAATAATATTTTGCTCCGAGCCCTAAGGTCAACCAGCTGTCAAGCGCAAGAGTAGGGTTACTTGAAAACCACAGGTTGTTAATGAGGTACCCGAAATATGCATTTGGCCTGTCGATGTTATTATAAAAAGTATCGGTGCTCATAATTTTTAATGCGTGATTAACATCACCATAAATTTTCCGGAGTTTACAGCCAGGCTTCAGTTCAACATAAATCCGATAAGTTATTGACCCAGCAGGTAGTACGCGGCCATTAATAGTATCCGTTGCATCATTTGCATCTGAGATATAATATTTTTCAACAATCACATTTTGCACCTGTGCCTTTGATTCAAATGCACATAGAAAAAGCAAGCAAGTACAAATGAGTAAAATGTTTTTCATGATTATTATTTTTAAAAAAGTTTAGTTTTTATTAATCGATGTGAAGAATTGAAAACATAAAATGAATTGTTTCATGGTTCAGAATTTATAAGAAATGCCAATTGAAAAATTTGTTCCGTATGAAAATTCATCATAAATGAAATCTGAATCTTTATAGGTTCGTGTAATGGTGGTACTTAAAATATCACGCACAGTTAAACTTGTACTGAAGTGCTTGCCTAACTTTTTGATGAGTTTGATATCAACCATCTGCCTTGGCAACTCATACACATCAGGAATAAAAGGATTGGCTGATGTGATTACTAATCTTGCTCCCTGCACATTATAACTGACAGTAAACGAGAGACCAATGCTATCCGCAGTATAGGTTAGCATTCCATTCAGCACATACCGTGCCTGCCCGAACATGGTGCGGGTAATTGTATCAATGGGAATGTATTCTTTCACTCCATCTGAAATGTCAACGCGGTTTCGCACAAACTTTGTTTGCGATTTCAGCAATGCTCCGTTGGCTCTGAACTCAAAATTTTTTGTGATTATTTTTTTTCCTTCCAGTTCAATGCCTGCAACATAAGAGTGGTCAACATTCTGCCAGGTTAAACCAACTGACCGAACCAGTTCAATGTGGTTTTTAAAATTCTTGTATAAAAAGCTGATAGATATATTATCTCCTGATTTAAAATAAGACTCCAACCGCAAATCATAATTATTGATGTGCACTGTTTTAAGATCTGAATTTCCGAAAACAAATTCCTTAAACTCATAATCCAATTGCGCCACATCTGATAGTTCGCGCAAACTTGGTCGTGCAATACTGCTGCTGTAGTTCAATCTTAAATTAATTGGCGCGCTGTTATTTCCTGAACTGTCGCGATTTAATTTGAAAATTAAATTGGCACTCGGCAGGTAATTAGTTTCACTTAATATTCCCGGATTTACCAATGGAAATGAAGACGAGTAATTTCTTCGCGGATCATTTTTCAAATAACCAATTGAATCAAACTTGAAAACATCGGTTGATAATTCAGCATGTTCAATTCTTACTCCGCCTGAAAAACGAAGACGCGGAATAATTGAATAATCAATCATTAAAAATCCTGCAGTGATTTCACTTTTTCCGAAGGTGTGATTGGCAGGCGTGCCGTCTTCTACATAATATTCTTTAATAGTGCTGTATGGAATTCCGCTGACAGTTCCATCTGTAAATCCAAAATTATTTAAATCGAAAAACTCATCGATGTTTCCATTTTTAAGAGCCAGGTTTGAATTAATTCCAAACTGAACATTGTAATCATACTGCTGGCTCTCCTTGAAATTGTATTGATACGCTCCACCTAATTTTAACTTTCTGGGTAAACCCGGTTTGTCGTAAAATGGAATTTTAATGGATGCCTTTGAATCAAAAAGATTATCAGAAAGGTATCTGTAGTATCTGTCTATATCACCATTATCACCACCGATTTGCCAGGTGTCAATATCCTTGCGATAAATATATCTGAGTGT
This sequence comes from Chitinophagaceae bacterium, assembly GCA_947474435.1. Taxonomy (GTDB): domain Bacteria; phylum Bacteroidota; class Bacteroidia; order Chitinophagales; family UBA10324; genus UBA10324. The sequence goes on from CANJII010000066.1 coordinate 3,319, forward strand.
TTTAAAATCCGGAACACTGCTATTACCATCTGTGTATGATGCATTGAATTCGGCTCTTATTTTTTTTGCAGGAAAAAAGTGCTCAGATTTTAATTGGTAAACCATTTGTTTCCGTTGCTCATAAAATTGTATTTTTTTATAAATAAGTATAGTTGAATCCAAGTCATCAAGCAGATTATCAGCCTTGTTTGCTCCTGATAAGTTGGGCATGAACAAAAATGATACGCTGTGATTCGGGCTGAATTTATAGGCAACATTTGCAATGGCACTCCACCCGTTTACTTCGTCGCTGTGCTGTCCGCTGAATAAAGATTCGCGTGAACCATCGGCTCTGATTTTACTTGCCATATATGCTGGATCATACTTGGTAGAACTTCCATATCGGTAACCAACAATAAATCCAAGAGGTCTTCCAAATAAATTTGTTTGCGTTCCGATACTGAAACTCTGACTGAAATCAAGTGGTGCTTTTCGCGAAATGGTATTCCAGTTATTTTTTAAAGATTGCCCAGATTCAGGAACATTTGCATTTATTATTTGAAATGCCTGTTGCGCATAAGGACCGGTGATGTATTTAATTTTTGCTTCCTGATAGGCAGCATTATCATTCAATTGAACCGGTGCAAGCAATCCAAGTTGAACCAAGCCAAGGCGGTAGTACATATCGCCATTTGAATTCCAGTTTTCATTGGTAACGCCTAATGAATTGTAATAAGCACCCAAACCTAAAGCTACAAATTGTTGGTAGTCGGTTGGCTGCTTTATAGTTTGTATAAATGAAAAATGGTCATGGTCGCGAAAGTCATTATCAAATCCAAACTTATCGGTAGAACTTTTTTGTGATGAAACAATGTCTTTAAATGTTGTTTGATTGTTATAGCCGACTGAAGTTTCAATGTTCACTGCAAGCTGTTCAGGATAATCTTTTGTTTCAACGGATATATATGCACCGGCAAAATCGCCGGGCAAATCGGGGCTTTCGGTTTTTGTGATAATAACATTGTCGACCAAACTGGCTGGAAATAAATCGAGTTTAATATTATTTGTAAATGGGTCGAGTGTTGGAATGCGCAAACCATTGATTGCAGTTTTAACATAACGGTCGCCGATTCCACGCACTGTAATAAAACTTCCGTTTGTTGAAACACCCGATACACGAGCCACAGCAGCAGTAACATTTGCATCTCCGGTTTTCTTAATTGTTTCAGATGAAATGTAATCAAGTGTAACCGAAGAACTTTTTTTCATGCTTTCTATATAAGTATCCTTTGCATGATTACCTTTTGCATTCACTACTATTTCTTTTATTTCATGCGCTGTTGATTTAAGTATAAAGTTTTTGATAATAACCTCTCCCTTTTTCGGATGTACAACTTCTTCCACTAAATCATATCCGATAGAAGAAACAACCAATGTTTGAGAGGTGGAATCTTTTAAATTAAGGGTGTAATTTCCATCCACATCTGTTACAGTTCCGACAGATGGATTTGATTTAATAACTATTGTAACACCAATTTGTGTTTCGCCGGTTGCATCAGTAATTTTTCCTCTTACAATTCCTTGGGCAATTGTGTTAGTATAAAAACTAAATGCTATGAGTATTGAAAGAAATATTTTTTTCATGGTCTTATAAAAAGAAATGGCATCAGAAAACAGATGGTATTATTTGATGCCATTAATTCTATGCTTCTGAATTTTTAGTTCTTAATTATTTTTTTGTTTGTAGTTATTCCGTCAGCGCTTAATTGCATAATGTAAATTCCATTGGCAAGCATGGAAAGATCAATCAGTTCAGAATTCTTTATTGCAGCGCCGTCAAGTTTTTTGTATGCTAAAACTTTCCCTGAAATATCTAACAGTGTGTAATACGCACTTGATTTTGAATGATTATAGGTTACAGTTACAAATTCATTTGTGGGATTCGGATAAACTGAAAATGCTGATGAAACTAAATCATTAATAATTCCTACTCCGGTTGTATCTATTACAGTATCTACCAGTGAAACATAAGTCAGACATGAAAGTACTATTTCATTCCCCACCGCAGAATCTGCTACATAATTTTCCACCCCGCCTGTAGGTGTTCCTATCTGAATATTCAGTTTGAAAGAAAAAATTCCGTCGGTCGTAAACTGACCAATCAAAACTTTATTCGCAACTGTGTCAAATCCTTTTGAACCATTTAAAGAAGCCCATGAAGCATTATGAGTTGAAAGTAAATTTCCAACCGTTCCCGCATCAAAAACATCCAATTCAGGAGCGGTGAATCCTACAAATGTTACCTGCTCAGGATTGCCTGCCATAAAACCATCTTTCTGAGTCAGCGGAATTCCTGCGTCTGCATCATTGTTCTGAAGCACCTGCGGAACAAAATTATTTACAACATTAGCCACAGTATCATCATCAGTTTTAAAAATTCCGTAATTACCAACACAAGCTGCTCCAACAGAAAACCACGAATCAACCATTACTGTATTTGTTCGTGCTTGTGTTTTAGTGAAAGTTGGTGATGTAGCACCTCTGTCAATGTTGTTAAAAAATAAAGTAGAGGTTTCAAGTCGCAATTCATGACCGGGCACACCATACGCTGCCTGAAATTTATATCCCTGAAGCATGTCAGCATACACTCGATAAGTTACTGAGCCAATGGGTAACACACCCCCGGCAGAATTGGCAATAGTATCATTGGCATTTGAAACATAATATACTTCAACTTCAACACATTCAAGACCGTTTTGTGCTTTGGCTAATAATACAAGAAAGGAGAAAGTAAAAAACAATGTAATTTTTTTCATGAAGGGGTTTTTTGTTTTGGTTTATTAAAACACAAAAGTCCCCATCAAAAATTACGGTTGTCTTAACACAATGCTATCAGAGTGTTATGTCTTTGTAAACGGAATTTAAATTGAAATTCTGATAGAATGTTTCCTTCTGAATATGCAGAAGTAGAAAGCTAACGCAGAGGGAATGTTAATCCCGGAAATAAAATTTCGTTGACAACCGAATTTTCGGCAACATAATTTTCAACTTTTCCATCCGGTGTTCCTATCTGAATATTTAATTTAAACGAGAGTTCACCATTGGTAGTTAGTTGGGCTATCAAAACTCTGTTCATTGGATGAACACCAACAGCCCCGCCAAATGATGCCCATGAACCATTGTCAGTTGAAAATTTTTGTCCATTTCCATTCTTATTTGTTTTTCCAAATACAGAAAGCAATGAACTATCAATACCAAATAAAGTAACTACCGAAACAGGTGATCTTGGAAACATTCCGTCTCTCATTGATAATGGAATGCCAGCTAATGAATCTGAATTATGCAAATGCCAACCTGAATTAATTAAAGGTTTTGAAGTGTCATCACTCTTCATAATTGCCATATAATTTTCTGCGGCCGCGCCAACCGATAACCATGAATCAAGCATTAATGTGTTATCTGTTAATTTATCTGATGAAATGAAATTGGCAATTGCAGCCCCATACTCTTCATTGTTAAAGAAGGAAGTTGTGGTAGCTATTTGGATCGGATGACCGGGAACACCATACACTGCTTGTAAGCGGTAGGCAGGAAGCAAGTCAACAAAAATTCTATAGGTCACTGAACCAACAGGTAAGTATCCAGCGCTGTTTGTTTTTGAATCTGCTGAATCAGATACATAATATTTTTCTACAATAATTTTTTCAAGCCCATGTAGAGTTTGAGAATAAACTGAAGAATAAAAAGAAAATAGAATAGATGTAATAAGTAAAATTTTCATTTCTGTTATTTTTAAAGCAGCAATATTAATTCTACAGTTCTCTTCCAGACTTATCTGTTCATTAAGTTTATATTAATTAATCGCAGCATTGAATAAAGTAGAAGTAAAAATTCGATGGAAAAATTAATGTAAGTGTATTTCTGAAAAATCAAATTTGAATTGGCTATTTAGTTTACTCTGAAAATTTGTTTCAATAAATTTAATGGATAGTATAATCTGTTACCAATTTGTTTACACCAACCTAATGTTATAATCATCTAGGCTTAACTATTTATTTATATCTGCTATTGATGTTTGCTCATCACCTTTATTAATACCAATTGCATGATAGCTTCGACTGAAAAAATTAATTTCTACATCGACAAAGAATCTTATCTCGTATATAAAAATAATAACTCTTATATACTTCCTAAAAAAGAATTTGAATTATTGTGTCTGTTATTTTCAAAACCCGGAAAAGTTTTCAGGCGTCTGGAAATTTATCAGGAATTATGGAATACAGATAATAACCTGACCGACCGAACCATTGATGTTCACATCAGCCGGATTCGCAAAAAATTGGGTGAAGAAATGATAAAAACTGTTATTGGTATAGGATATAAATTAGTATTGGAATAACGATACAATCAGGAATCCAGTTTTTTAAAATTATATCTGAGCAAATCAAGTAAATTCTGCTCAATCTCTACCAATATTTATTTTTTATCCTTTGTTTTCAAACTCCAAATCATACCTCACTGTTGTTACATGGATGTTGAGATTAGGTTTAGGTTTAAAAAAAAGTCCCCCATTTTATTGGAGGACTTACCTAAAACAACAACCTGTAAGTTCTGCTTACTTAGGATGCGTCTTGAGTGCGAAATAATCAGTTGAATGTTAACTGTGCTTTACTTCAATATTATTGAATAGTGAAGTGAATAAAGATTGAAAGCTTTTATGTAATAAACATGAAAAGCGAGAGGATTTAATTTATCAATATGAAAAATAAATAAAATGAAAGAAATAAAATTTCAGTCGTTATATCTTTCTTCTACAAGGATTTATTCTCAACAGAAAAAATTTACCAGCGTGATTACAAACTGATTTTCTTAGTCAGTTTATGAATTTTATTTAATGCTTTGAATGCTTTTTTACCTGCTGATTTATAAGCAGCAAGGTCTTCCTTGGCAGCGTTTTCTATCTGTGCTTTTTTTCCTGCAGCAGTAAATTCATCCCACTTGCTGTTACATTCATTCCACATTCCATTTAATTCTTCAAGTTTTTTTGCTTTCATTTTTATTGATTTAGGTTGATTTTATTTTTCTGAAAATTATTGCTATTGTATTCAATTTTTAAAAATTATTTCTTAATCAGGTGCAAAAAAAGCGAAACGAAAATAAAAGTGTTTCATTGGAATATGCTTAAAAGAGATTAAATAATTGTTATGAAATAAAAAGTCATTAAAATCTGAGTGAAAAATAATTTTGAAAAGGAATAATTGTTCCTGTTAAAAGTAATTCAACTTAAATTACTTTTTTTTCCGTTCAGATATTCTTTATATGCTTCGCGTGAAATGCCATCGCACAAACCGATTTTCGGAATAAAAATTTCGTCAGCTTCCACCCATTTCATAATGCGAACAAAAATTTCGCCCGCTGGTATTATTACATCTGCCCGGTCCGGATTCAGATCATATACTTTCATGCGCTCTTCAAAAGTGTGTGCTTTCAAATCATCAATCATTTCGTTGAGCTTAACAAATGAAAGCGCCTTCCCCGTTTTTATTCCTGCGAGTTTTGAAAAACTATTGATATTTCCACCTGACCCTACAATTTTAAAATCTTGCAAATCACCTGCCTTGTTTTTCACCCACTCCTTCATTTTCTTCCAGTCATTTTTATCAATCTGATTCTGAAGAATCCGAAGCGTGCCGATACTGAAAGATTTTTTATCAATTGGAATCCCCTGTGAGAACAAAGTAATTTCTGTGCTACCCCCACCCACATCTACAAACAAACAATTGCTTTCCATTTTTTCTGCCAATGCATTCTGACTGTTAAATATTAGGTCAGCTTCAAAAGTGCCTGAAATTATTTCAATAGTAATTCCTGTTTTTTTCTGAATTCGTTTTATAATCTCAGGACCATTTACTGCTTCGCGCATGGCAGAGGTCACGCAACCTTTATAATGAATAACATCGTTAGCTCGCATCAGGTGTTTGAATGCAAGCATGGTTTCTTCTAAATGAAGAATTGATACTTCAGGAATCTGATGGTTGGTAAATGCCGTTACACCTAACCGAACCGGAACACGAATGAGCGAACTTCTTTTAAAGAAAGGTGCTTCACTGTTCACGAGCACATTGGAAATTAGTAATCGCACCGAGTTGGAACCCATATCAATGGCGGCTAATTTTTTTATTTCCAACTTTTATAATTTTTCACAAAAATAAATTCATTGAATTCATATTAACCGGATAATTCTTAACATAACAATTGTTTAACAAGAATTAGTAATCAACTCAACTGTTTAAATTAAATAAATTTTATCGGGTTGAAGTTTTCAGGGTTCAAAATTTTAAGTGAGTGTTAACTATATAGTGAATGGTTATGAAATAGTTTAGCAATTATCAAATAGTTAACGCATTGTTAAGATTAACATTCTCTTAACATAGGATTCATGTATCCATAACATTTCCTTATTCTTTTTGCATCACCTTAAACAACAAATTAAATTATGCGAATTAAACTACTCAGTCTATTATCAGTAATGGTGCTATCGCTCACAGCAGCTAAAGCACAAACAGAAACACCCATTGACACATTAACCAATCGTGTAAACATCATCAACAGCGATGTGGATGTAATGAAGCGATTAAAAATCACAGGATACATGCAGCCACAATACCAGGTTGCTGATTCAAGTGGAGTTGCATCTTTTGCCGGTGGTGATTTTACCTCCGGATTAAATAAGCGTTTTGCATTGCGCCGAGGCCGTGTAAAATTTACTTATGATTACAGCAACACCCAATTCGTTATTCAGATTGATGGAAGCGAAAAGGGAGTTTCGTTCACTGATGTATATGGAAAATATACTGAACCTTGGTTAAATGCATTCTCTATACAAGCCGGAATCTTCAACCGTCCATGGGGATATGAAATCCATACCAGCAGTAGCATGCGTGAATCACCTGAACGCGCAAGATGGTCACAAACTTTATTTCCCGGAGAAAGAGATTTGGGTGTTATGGCAGGTTTTCAAATGCCTAAAACAAGCAAGTGGAATTTCCTTTCTTTAAATGTTGCTATGGTAA
>CANJII010000067.1 GCA_947474435.1 Chitinophagaceae bacterium
CCGATTTTTATTTTAGGAAAGTATTTTTTAACAGATGTAACAAATGTTTCTGCTTTTGATAAATAACTACCCGGATAAGGAAATATGGCGCGATAAATATTCAGGTACATTTCATCACCTAATTCTACACCAACTACTTCGATATTATTATCATTAAAAAAATTCAGCTGATCCAATAATTCTTCAGGAGATCCGGTAAGTATATTGGCTGTGATTAAAACTTTAGCTTTTAATTTTTGAACAAGGTGCAAAAAATCCTGCTGAAAAGAATGGTTCAGCTTAGCCTGTGATGCGAATACACCTTGTGCTTCTAACTGTTGAGCATATTGAAGATATATTCCGGCAATTTCATTTTTTTTTAGTCCGTATCCATTATCAGTTGAATGATAAAAGTTAGCTAACATGCCCCCTGGAAATCTTAAAACCACAGGATTTATTTTTTTTATCTGGTTGACAAAGGCGGTATCGTCAGCATTCTTTATTTCAATAAATAAATTCTCGGCCGAAAAGCCAAACAGGTTTGGGTTGATATTATAATTACCGGCAACGCTGTCAATTTTAATATTTATAGAAACAGCAGCTGTTGAAAGGGGAGAAGCAGTTTGTGAAAAACAAACAGATGAATTCAAAAAAAAGAGGAGAGATGCTAAGAAATAATTATTCAAAATCAATTTCGGTTTGCGTTTCATTTTTAAGGTGTTTGTTAATTTCAATGCTCGCATTCAGTTCAAAACCTATGAGCAATACCAGCGAATTATAATAGAGCCATAACATTATTACGATTAAAGTTCCAATGGAGCCATACAACTTATTGTAATTACCAAAGTTATTAATGAAGAAAGAAAATCCCACCGAGGTAAGAATACTTAAAAAAGAAGCAACTGTTGAACCGGCTGAAAAAAAACGGAACCGGCGATGCATGGCAGGAGCATAAAAATAAATCATGCTTATACTGAAATAGAAAAGAAGTACTATAACCAGCCATTTGATGGATGCAAGAAAAAAATAAGCGCTTGCGCCCGATACACCTAACCAATTCATCAGGTATTGAATAACGAATTCACCGGCTACAATTAAAACAACTGAAAGGGTTAATAATAGAAACAGAAAAATTGTGATTTTAAAACTTACCAATGTTTTCATCCAGAAATTTCGTTGGCGGAAAGAAGGATATACTTTATCAAACGCGTTAATTAATCCAATTACCCCTGTGCTGCTGTAATATAAGGCCAGAATAATTCCAATGGAAAGCACTCCTGTGCGTTGATGATTTATGATATCATATATTGTTGCATAAATGGCCTGGTAGGCACTATGCGGCATAAACTGTTGCAAACTATTCATTAAAGTTACTCGGTATGCCTGAATGGGAATATAAGGAATGATACTGAAAATTATCATCATTGCCGGAAACAACGACAACATAAAACTATAAGCCACTGCACCGGCTCTTACATTAATTGCATCTCGTTGAAATTCTTTAAAAAGAAAATTGAAAACATTATAAATACTCTGCCCATCAAAACCCGGCAGGCTATATCGCTTTGTCCGATCAATAAATTTATCGGTTATTGATTTTAAAATGGTTTTCAAAATTTAAACACTATTTGAAATTTTTTAAGTTTAATGAATTCCTTTTTTATTTAAATATTGCTGGTACAATCTTGCATTTTTTTGATGTTGCAGGTAAGTAGTCGCAAATTCATGGTAGTTGGGTTTAACTACACTTGCGCAAAAATATAAATAATCGGTCGGTGCGGGTTGCAATACTGATTGAATGCTTATAACTGATGGGGTGCAAATGGGGCCTGGTGGTAGCCCCTGTTTTCGATAGGTGTTGTAGGGAGAATTTTTTGTTTCTTCAATGTAAAATCCGGTAACGCGCCTGATTGAAAAATCTCCCATTGCAAATTTAACAGTTGGATCAGCTTGTAATAACATTCCTTTCTTCAATCGATTAAGATAGACCGATGCAATAATTGGTTTCTCATCATTGCGGTTTGTTTCTTCTTCTAAAATTGAGGCAAGGGTGCAAACATCATTAACGGAAAGTCCTAATTGGGCTACCTGTTGTATTCTGCTTTCATTCCAGAATGCATCGTATTCTATTTTCATTCGTTCCATAAATTTTATTGGAGATGTGTTCCAATAAAATTCGTAGGTATTGGGTATAAAACAACACATAACTGTTGAAGGTGTGAAACCGAATTTTGAAAGCAAGTGCTCATCATCTAATAATTCTTCAAATACTTTGCTGTCAATTTCTAACTTGGTTGAAATGTATTCGGCTAACTCAATTTTAAGTCTGAATTTATTGATAACAATTTTCAATGGTGTTTGTTTTCCGCTGCGCAGCAATTTAACCAATGCAAAATTGCTCATGCCTGGTTTTATTTCGTAACGCCCTGGATGAATGTGTTCAGGTAAATTCATTTGTTCAGCCAACCATCGGAAAGTTTCAGAATTCATAACCATTTTATTTTCCTTAATAATAGAAACCAGCTGACTGAAAGTGCTGCCTGTTGGAATATATAAGTACTGCTTATCTTCATTTCCAATAACATTGGGCAAATAAATTTTTTGATAAAGCGATACACCCATGCCAACCAATGAAAGGAATGCAATGAGTGCAAATGCGTAAATTATTTTTCTGAACGAAAAATTTTCCTTCTTCTTTATCATAAAGCAATGTTATTGGTTAATAATTAATTGAAGAAAGAATAGCCAATGATTTTATCAGCATTAAATATTTTTGAATTTGATATTTGGTTTGAATAGATTTTCATTTATGAAAAAATGCTTTGAATTAAATTTTAAAAGTAAAACGATAAAATAGCAACTATAAAAATTCATTCAGCAAACTCAACTGTTTATCTATTGCAGAATTATTCCGTTCAAATTCCAGCAACCATTTCTTTCTCCATAAACCTCCAGCATATCCTGTTAAACTTCCATCGGTTCCGATTATTCTATGACATGGAATAATGATGGCAATTGGGTTGGCTCCATTGGCAGTAGCAACAGCTCTTATGGCTTTCAAATCGCCAACAGCAATTGATTGTTCTTTGTATGATCGTGTTTTGCCAAACGGAATTTTTAATAATTCACTCCATACTTTTTGTTGAAATATTGTTCCATCAGGTTCAAGTATTAAATCAAAATTTTTTCTATTGCCTGAAAAATATTCTTCAACTTGTTTTTGTAATTTGATCAGGTGCTTGTTCTTTTTATCTGCAAATAAAATTTCAGGTAATTCTGATAATGTGTTTTTCTCCTCGGCAAATTCAAAAGAACAGATTCCGGTTGCAGTGGCTTTAGCAAGTAGTTTTCCAATTGGGGATTCAATGATAATTGTGTCAACTGCGTTTACAAGTTTCATTCTAATTCAATCCTGTTTTACAAAACGATAAATCTGTTTCGTACCATTGTTTTCCAGCTGAATAAAATAAACCTGCGATGAAAATCTTGAAACATCAACTGAAATGTTTCTATCCTTTTTTATTTTTCCTGAATATATAACTTCAAGCATTCTTCCTGTAACATCATAAAGTTTTATACTTCCTTCAATATCATGCTGAAGATTTAATTTCAAGATCAAATGATCGGTTACCGGATTTGGAAATAGTTGAAGTGCATGTTCTTCAAAACTATTTTCGATGGAAGAAAAGCCACCGAGATTAATATCATCAATGTAAATATTGTTTCCGCCGTCAGATAAAAAATCAAATTTGATTCGCAAATTAGTGCTGTTAGCGTTAGGAGAAATATTTACCGTTTCCATTCGCCATTCACTAATATTTGGTGTGAAGTTTAATGGATGAACTGTTGTAGTTGCCAATTGATTTCCTGATTTTCCATACCGTGGCACCCAGGTTTTGCCACAGTTCTCCGACACCATTACTCTTAATCGGTCATTGTTATCGGCCGACTTTTGTGCATAGGCAACATGAAAAGTAAGCAAGAGATTTGGGATGGTTGTAATATTAAAGGTGGGTCCTAAAACCCCGTAACTTATACCTGAATTTGCAAAGTAATTGTTTAACGCAAGGCAATGATTTCCGCTATATCCAATTGTGGATTTAATAAACCAATCTATATTACCGGTGTAATCAGGAATAAAATTATTGGTTGGAAAACTTCCGGTTTCAAAATTTTCTGAAAAACCATTTGCATACAATGCAGTATCAGAAAGAATCTGAATTAAAGCTGTTCGTACTTTTAAATCGGAACCAACATTGTTTCCTGCAAGTAACGACACTGCATAAATTCCCGGTAAATCATAAGTAACTGAAATTACTGAATCAGAAAGTGAACTTGCTGTACTTGCGCCTGAAACATTCCAATACCGATATAAAACTTTTGCATTCCAGCTTTTATCTACTAATTCTATGGGATCTCCAGTACATGCAAATTTATTAATACTGAAAAAATCGGCCACCGGAATGCATGTGGTTGGGGATGATGAATTTGATGTTCCGGTTGCAACTAAATTGGATAAACTCCATAAATTATTTCGTCCGGAAATTGAACTGTTCAAAGCCGAAATCATTCTTGCCTTTTGACCTGCAGTAAACATGCAGGAGCAATATGCATATTCCATATAATTCTGAACATTTTCAATTGCACTGTTGCATACTGCACCAGTGAGGTTACATGAAGTCCATCCTTGTGTTTGAGGAGTATCATAAACATTATCGTCGCCACACGATACTCCCGGGCTATTAGTGCCACCCCATGTATGTTTTAGATTAATCCAATGCCCGATTTCATGAGTTAATGCTCTCGCAGTTGCATATTGACCTGAGCCAATGCTGCCAACATAAGATGAAAGAATAATAATTCCGTCTTTATCAGGATCAGCACTACCCGGATAATAGGTGTAACCTGCAGCACCGCTCGCAATTTCTTTCACCACCCAGATATTTAAATATTGATCATTTGGCCATGGATTTAATTTTGAATCTTCGCCGCCCGAATAAGTTGTACCTGAAAGCAGGTGTTCAATTCCATTTGTGCAATTTCCATTCGGATCAAGAGATGCTAAACGAAATTCAATTCCGCAATTGGCAGCTATTGGTTTAAACTGATTTACAATTGCACTTGTGTCACTGTTTAGTTTATTAAAATCCTGATTCAGAATTTTAACAGCATCAATGACTTGTGCATCGGCAATGTTTTCGATGCCGTAATTATGAATGATGTGAAACACAACGGGAATAATATATTGTTGTCGTGTGTTAGCGGTTTGTTGAAATTGCTGAGTAAAATTTTCAAGCAGTTGTTGATTCAATACTGCTTTGGGATTGTTTTGAAAAACCGAATGCATGAATTCATCAGTACCACAATGCTTCAAACTATCCTGAGCGAAAGATACTTGGATAAAAACTATCACTAAAAAAAATGTTAAAGAGAAGTGTATAAATTTCATCAGGCTATATTACCATCAAATGAGACAAAAAAAAATCGGTTAAAAATCAGAGTGATTTCTATTCGTAAAAATATTTCACATTTATAGCAGATTAAAACTCTGCTGAGAATAAAATTATCATCAGGTTTATAAAACGAAAAACACAGCCGCCTCAAATGCAGAATTTAAAAATTATTTTTTCATTCTGTCACGCTGAGCAGATTTTTGCTTTTTCTGCATGTCTTCCAGCCTTGCCATAAAGCCCAATTTTTTAGGAGTCTTCTTTTTATTTTCCTGAATTTGGGCGTGAATGGCTTTCTCATCAATCATGTATTTCTGTACTCCCCATTGCATAATGATGGAGAAAAGATTGAACAGGAAATAATAGTAAGTTAATGCAGCCGACAGATTATTAAATATACCAAGCAGCATTACCGGGAATATGTATTGCATCCATTTCATTTGCCCTGTTACATTGTTCATTTGGCTGGTGTAAACTGCCATTATGATTTGTGTAACAGTCATGAGTAATGTAAACAGGCTCACATGGTCGCCATAAAATGGCAATGAGAAATGATTGGGAAAATTCCAGATGCTGTCGTACGACGATAAATCTTTTGCCCACAGGAATGGCTGCATGCGCAACTCAATTGCATTTGGAAACAAACTGTACATGGCAGTAAGAATTGGAATCTGAATGAGCAGAGGTAAGCAACCTCCCAATGGATTTACTCCGGCCTTGCCAAATAATTTCATTTGTTCTTGCCCGAATTTCCCCTGATCGTCTTTATATTTTTCTTTCAACTCATCAATCTCCGGTTTCAGTACTTTCATTTTAGCGGCAGAGACCATTGACTTGTAAGTAAGTGGTAATGTAATTCCGCGAATGAGAAGTGTCATTATTAGAATAATGATTCCGTAATTGCTTATGAAATCATTTAACAAATTGAACAGTGGTAGAATAAAATATTTGTTAATAGGAGTGGCAAACCAGGAGAAGATTCCCCAACCTAAAGGTACAATTTCTTCTAACCCAATTCCGAATTTGCGCAAGCTTTGGTAATGATTGGGACCGAAATAAAAATTCATGGCATATGAATTTTCTTTGTTGTGCTCGTATGGCATAACAAGTTCAGCTTTCATTGTTTTGACAAATACAGTACCTGTATCGAGCGAAACTTTTGCATTTCCCTGCTCAAAAATTTTTGGAGCTATGATGGATGAATTAAAAAAGTGCTGCTTAAAAGAAATCCATTGCAATGCTGCCGGAAATTTATCAGAGGCATCTGCCGTTAACGACAAGCTACTTGCACTTTCGTTTGGATATTTATAATAGACAGATGAATAAGTTTTATTGTCGGTAATGGTATGTTCGCCATTTAGTAAGCGTTGTTTCCAAATGAGCGTTAAGAACTGATTGTTTTGTGTAATGATGCTATCGAGTCCCTTTAAAAGCAAATTGTATCCAATCATGTATGAACTTGGACGAATGGTGTATGTCTGCTCAATGTATTTATCAGCACTGAGGTAAGCACGATATTGAATAGTTGATGAGTCTTTTCCGGTTACTAAAACCGATTTGTTTTCTGTTTTAAAATAAATGTCGCTTGTGTTAATCTGGCTGGTGCCTGAAAAGAATACATACGAAAATTCAGAACTTGAACTTTCAAACAGCACCATGTTTTTCCCTTCGTGCGTTTTATATTTTTTTAATTCAACTGAATAAACTCTTCCTCCTTTGTTAGTTAATGTAACTTTCAGAACATCATTTTCTATAGTCAAAAAGTCTTCGTGTGTGTTGGTACTGTCAGAAAAATATCCGGCATTAACAAGAGCAACTTTTGCAGGGGTTGTATCAATTGCCGAAAGTTCAGGAGATGAAGTTTTTGTATTCGCTGCTTTTGTTGCTTCATCTTTTTGAACTTGCTTATTAACCAGTTCAATAGAATCCTGAACATGTTTTTGAAAAGCCAGTTGTTCTTTAGAGGGTTGATTGTAAATACTCCAAACTAATAACAATGCACCAATCAGCACAAGGCCGATAATCGTATTCTTATCCATTTAATTTTTCAACTGCTTTTTTAATTGAGGGGCGCAAACTTATGAATAAACAGATACATTTTCGGTTCGGTTATTTGAACCGTTTAAAGCCTTTTGTTTATGCTCTTTTGCAGCAAGTATAAATCGCATGAATAGCGGGTGTGGATTATCAACAGTGCTTTTTAATTCAGGATGAAATTGAACACCTATGAAGTAGGGATGTTTTTTCAATTCTACAATTTCAACTAAACCACTTTCAGTATTCGTGCCCACCATCATCAGTCCTGCATTTTCAAAATCAGCAACATATTTATTATTCATTTCCCAACGATGCCGATGTCTTTCAGTTATATCTGTATTATTATAGGCAGCATAAGATTTTGAATTTTTCTTTATGTGACAGTTGTACGATCCTAATCGCATAGTAGCACCCTTGGCAGTAATTTTCTTTTGCTCTTCCATTAAATCAATTACAGGATACGGAGTATTCGGGTTGCACTCAGTAGTGTTTGCTTCCTTCCAACCTAAAACATTTCGTGCGAACTCCACCACACATGCCTGCATACCCAAACAAATTCCGAAGAATGGAATGTTGTATTCGCGCACATATTTTATTGCAGCTAATTTTCCTTCAAATCCTCTTTCACCAAAACCGGGAGCAACTAACACACCATCCAACTTGCCAAGCAAGTGTTGAACATTTAGATCACTCACATGTTCAGCAGGAATAAAATCAATGTTCACTTTTGTTTCGTTGTAGGCCCCTGCGTGAATGAACGATTCAAGAATGGATTTATAAGCATCCTGCAACTCCACATATTTTCCAACCAACCCAATGCGAACTTCAGAAGTTGGATTTTTCAGTTTGCCTAAAAATTCTTTCCATTTTTCAAGATGTGGTTCTTCCTTAGAAATCAGTTTTAATTTCCCCATCACTGTTTTGTCTAACTTCTCTTTCAGCATCAATAAAGGAACATCGTAAATGGAATCGGCATCAATACTTTCAACAACAGCATTGGTAGTAACATTACAGAATAGCGCAACCTTACGACGCAACTCAGCATTGAGTGGATATTCGGTACGACAAACTAAAATATCAGGCTGCACACCCAACTCTAATAATTCTTTAACTGAGTGCTGTGTGGGTTTTGTTTTTAATTCTTTGGCGGCTTTTAAATAGGGGATGAGTGTTAAATGAATAACCAGGCATGTGCTGCTGCCTAATTCCCATTTTATTTGTCTTACTGCTTCAATGTATGGCAGAGATTCGATGTCGCCAACTGTTCCACCGATTTCAGTAATGATGATGTCAAAGTTTCCTTGGTCACCGAGCAACATCATTCGTCTTTTTATTTCATCAGTAATATGCGGAACTACCTGTACCGTTTTTCCAAGATAAGCACCTTCGCGTTCCTTGTTAATTACAGTTTGATAAATTCGGCCGGTTGTTACATTGTTTGCCTGCGAAGTTGGAGTGTTCAAAAAACGCTCGTAGTGACCAAGGTCTAAATCAGTTTCGGCGCCATCATCAGTTACATAACATTCGCCGTGCTCATATGGATTTAATGTGCCCGGGTCAACATTAATGTATGGATCAAATTTTTGTATGGTAACAGTGAATCCACGGGCTTGTAACAACTTGGCGAGTGAAGCCGAAATGATTCCTTTTCCTAATGATGAAGTAACGCCCCCCGTAACAAAAATATATTTAGTCATGCGTAAGTGTAATTATTAGTTACGGGCTTCAAAGGTAAACGAAACGAACAATAGTTTACTTTGAATGACAAGTTATTATTATAAACAGGTTGATAAAAAGCTTGCACTTATTTTTTATTTTGAAATTTAGCACAAATTATACTAGCAAATAATTTGAATTAATTATCAGAGCTTTCTTTTAGAAATTCTTTTCGATATAACTTAAGTAATAAAAAGAAATAGGAAATTACCAAAGGACCAAAGACCAATCCCGGCAACCCAAACCATTTTAAACCGATGATAACTCCTAAAATTGTAATGATAGGATGGACATCGGCAAACCAGCGAGCAAAGAAAAAACGAAAAATATTATCAACGGTTGAAATAACTACAACACCATAAATTAATATTCCTGCTCCTTGCCAGGTTTCAGCAGTTGACATAAGAAAAACTCCGGCAGGTAACCAGATTAATCCTGCACCAACAACTGGTAATATACTTGTGCATCCGCACATGATCCCCCAAAACAAGGGATCGTTTAAACCAAAAATCCAAAAGCCAAGCGATGCAACTAATCCCTGGCTAAGAGCAATCAGCGGAACAGCAATTGCATTTGCAAAAGTCATGTCGTGCAACTCCTTAGTTAAAATATTTATTCCTTCGCGATTGAACGGAAGATAACTGAAAAAGGAGCTTTCAACTTTTCCGATATTGATTAACAAATAATATAAAAGAAAGTACATCATTAATAAACTTGCAAATATTTGAAGTGCTGAATTTAAAATGGAAGGAACCTTAGCAGCCAATGATTTAGAAAAATCAGAAACCGTTTTACTGTTAACAATTTCCCGGTCAAAAATTCCATTCAATTTATTAATCAAAGTATGGTAACCTAAAATAACATCCTGTTGATTGGTTAATATTATTTGCACTTTTCCAAAAAGTAAATACAGCAATGAACTTAATGGAATCACAATTACCAAAAATGAAAAAAAGATAATGAGTAAGGCTGCTAACCAATGTTTCCATTTATTTTTTTCGATGAGCCTTCGCATGAATTTTCTGAATAACACATAAAAAATAAGTGCTCCGAGAAATGCCGGGATAAAAATATTTACACTATATACCAAAAAGAGAAATAACCCGCCAATCATGGCGAGAATGATGAACTGCCTGCTTTTCTCAGGAAAAAAATCCGG
>CANJII010000068.1 GCA_947474435.1 Chitinophagaceae bacterium
CACGACAAACTCGTATCCGAAAAACTCGCCTTCGTCATGTGCGGCGGCGACCTCACCTCCCCGCAAACCGTCAGCGAGCAATACCTCCTCGACCTCGAGCGCGAAGCATTCCTCTCCCTCGTCACCACCAAAAAAACAATGGAGCGAATTAAGTTTACGCTGGAGACGGGGAAGCCGTTGAGGAATTGATTTTAAGATTTGAGGATTTGAAAATTTGGAGATATAGAATACAGGCATATCAAAAATAAATTTTGTGAAAAAATATTTTTAAATTTATTCTTTCTCTAACCTCAATAAGAATAAAATGAAAACAAAAAAAATACTTTTCATTGCTATATTTATTTTCATATTTTTTTCTCAATCAATTATTGCACAATCACCAAATTGGCAATGGGCAAAAGGAATAGGTGGATCTGGTCATGAATATTGCAACTCCGTTGCTGTTGATGCCAATGGAAATGTTTACTCAATTGGCTCTTTCAATGGTACAGTTGACTTTGATCCTAATCTTGGTATTTCCAATTTAACTTCAGTTGGAATTGATGACATTTTTATTTCCAAAATTGATGGCTCAGGCAATTATATTTGGACAAAGTCAATTGGTTCATCCCAAATAGATGAAGGATTTTCAATCACTCTAGATAATTCAGGAAATGTTTACTCGACCGGCTCTTTCACAGGAACAGTTGACTTTGATCCGGGTGTAGATACATTCAATTTAGTTTCATCAGGATCAGAAAATATTTTCATTTCTAAGCTGGATAACAATGGAAATTTTATTTGGGCGAAACCAATATTTGGATATGGGAATAAAAGTCATTCAATAGCGACTGATAATTTTAACAATGTATATGCTGCAGGGCAATTTG
The DNA here is from genome assembly GCA_947474435.1 of Chitinophagaceae bacterium. Taxonomy (GTDB): domain Bacteria; phylum Bacteroidota; class Bacteroidia; order Chitinophagales; family UBA10324; genus UBA10324. Next base: position 870 of record CANJII010000068.1, read on the forward strand.
AAGGCACTGTAGATTTTGACCCAAGTACGAACATTTTTAATTTAACTTCTTCTGTTTACGATGGAGTATTTATTTTGAAGTTAGATAGCAATGGAAGTTTCTTATCGGCAAAAGGGATTTCTGGAACTAATGCAGTATTTGATCCTTCAATTGCCATTGATGATAACAATAATGTTTATGCAACTGGTATATTAAAAGGAACAGCTGATTTTAATCCGGGTGGTGGAGTATTTAATTTAACTTCAAATGGCGACAACGATATTTTCATATTCAAATTAAGTAGCAACGGTAATTTTGTTTGGGCTAAAGAATTTGGGGGTGCTTGGCCTGATGAAGGCAATTCAATTGCTCTTGATGATTCTGGAAATATTTATACAACTGGTCGTTATGGATTGATAGCGGACTTTGATCCTAATTCGGACACATTTAATTTAACAACCTCGGCGATGACAGAAATTTTTATTTCTAAACTTGACAATTCGGGAAATTTTATTTGGGCTAAATCAATGGGAGGAATAGGTGTCGGTATTGGATTTTCAATTGCAGTTGATGATTCCGGTTTTGTTTACACTACTGGTAATTATTCTGAAACTAAGGACTTTGATCCTGATACTTCAGCAAGTTTTAATTTAACATCCAATGGAAATCTAGATATTTTTATTTCGAAACTGGATGAGTCTGGTAATTTTATTTCAGCTAAAAGCATTGGTGGTTCAGCTGATGATTATTGTATGTCCATTGTTTCTGACAATTCAGATAATATCTATTTTGGAGGATATTTTTTTAGTTCAACGATAACTTTTAATCCTTTCACTTTGACAAATGCAGGTCATACTGATTTATTTATTTCGAAGTTTGGATTTCCTTCTAACGGGATTGAAAATATTTTTAATAAGTATAATATCACCATTTACCCCAACCCCACCACCGATAAACTAACCATCGAATTACCAAGCGGAATTTCACCTCATCAAATTGAAATCACTGATGCACTTGGGAGAAAAATTTATACTGAGAAAACAAATCTGAAATCTGTAATTATCAATCTCAAATCTTTCCATTCCGGAATTTATTTTATAAAAGTTAAAATGGAAGATGGCAGTGTAACAGTCAGGAAATTTGTGAAGGAATAACCACAGAGTAGCACAGAGTTTTTTGCACAGAGATTCACAGATAAATTATTTAATAAGAGATCCAAAAAAACTCAGTGTAACTCTGAGTTAAACTTAGCGCAACTCTGTGGTTAATTTCTTGAAAGAAAAAATTCCCTCCGATACAAAAAATTTTTTAACCTTTGAGAAAACAAAATCCAAAGAGCGGAGTCAGCTCTATAAACACCGACAACAATAACATGAAAACATTTTTACTATTTTCCACAATGTGTTTATTCACCATCTTAACTTTAAATGCACAGGTTCCAAACAGCGGTTTCGAGAATTGGGTGAATGATATTGATGGAAATTACAATCCCGAATTCTGGACTACATCAAACTCAACCCCCGATACCAGTGTACGACCTTACACACCAGCTTATGCCGGCAATTTTTCAATGCAGGTATCTTCCTTGCCTGTGGGTGGTGGATTTGTCATTCCCGGAATGGCTTACATAAATTATACATCACATCAGCGCCCGACCCAAATGACCATTTGCATGCGATCAACCGTTGCAAACAGCGATCAGATTTTAGTTTACTATTCATCATGGAGAAATGACACAATGATTGCTGCTGTTGGCAATTGCACTTTTCACATTGATAGCACCATGTCGCAGTTTCATTGCCTCACATTTCCAATTACATACACTCGTGATGTGATGATTCCTGATACTGCACAAGTAATGATACTTGCTGGTTATTTATCATCTGCACAAGCCGGCACAAGTGTAATTGTTGATGAAATTATTTTAAGCGGAGACGATAATGGAATCAGTGAAACATCAACTGACAACGCCATCGAACTATTTCTAAATACCGAAAACAACCAGATATCAATTTACAGCATGCAATCCATACTGAGTTCAATTGATATATATGATATAACCGGAAGAACTGTTTATGCAGAAAAAACAAATCTCAATTTTGAAAAACTGAGTTTAAATTCATTTGCTTCAGGGATTTATTTTGTTAAAGTTCAACTGAAAGATGGTGAAATTGCAGTTAAGAAAATTGTGAAGGAATAACCAGGTGAAAAATAATCAGTTGTCGGAGATTAATTTTTCTGATGAATATTCTATTAAATATTTAATCCTAAAAACATTAATTAATGGAAATGTAAATTTGATAGCTCAAGAAAATTGAGTCTAAAAATTAAACAGTAAAGTCTAATTTTCTCAAGTATAAATTTAAACTCGCCCCTGCGTCATCGCCACTTTCACCACTTGCGCTCTTGAAGTCACATGTAGTTTTGTATAAATATTTGCAATGTGTTTGCGCACGGTGTGCGGACTGAGAAATAGTTTTTCTGCAGCGAGTTTGTGGTCGTAACCATCCACTAACAATTTTAAAATTTCTGTTTCGCGCTCCGATAGTTCTTCTGTTGAATCAGATTTCTCTTTTTTTATTTCTGAATGAGTTGATGAATTTGAATTCATCAACAGGTTCATCGCTTTGCGTGCAATACGAGGTGACATCGGAGCGCCACCGCTCTCTAATAATTCTTTGATGGAATCAATAATCACATCCACTCTTTCTTCCTTCAGTAAATAACCGCCTGCTCCGGCACGGATGGCTTCAAAAATTTTATCGTCATCATCAAACACAGTGAGCATAATGTATTTCACCTCATCATATAATTGTCTGCCTGCGATCACTGCATCAATGCCGTTCATCACCGGCATATCAATATCCATCAGCACAACTTGCGGGAGTTTATCTTTTGGCTGGCGCTTCATTTTGTCTAAGTAATCGCTGCCGTTTTGTGCGGTGAAAACAATTTCCACTTCGCCTGAATAATTTATTTTTTCTGATAGAGAAATAATATTCTGCCGGCGGTCATCAACGATTGCGATTCTGTAAATCATAAAGCAAAAATATTTTTTGTTGATGTGGATAGCAATAACTCAAATGCGGTATAATTCAACCACAGAGCATTTAAAGATCCTTGTGAAACTCTGTTCCTGCTCTGTGTAACTCTATGGTTAAGATTCATCCTTTCTGATTTCAATTGTTGTTCCATCTGATGAAGAATTAACCGACAACTCGGCACCAATTTCTTTCGCACGGAATTGCATGTTGCTGATACCATAATGTTCTTCATCGTTGTTCTCATTCGAAAATCCTTTTCCGCTATCACTCACCTGAATCACAAATTGCTTTTCAGAAAATGTTTCGAGTGTAACATTCAGTTCGGTGCATTCGGCATACTTTAATGAATTGGCAACTGCTTCCTGGCAAATGCGGAACAGGTTTAAAGTTTCGGTAGGACTCAGCTCAACAGCGTGATTATTTTTTTCGTGACAGAAAAATTTCACTTCAGGTGTAAGTGCAATTTGTTTTTGAATGTGCGCTTTCAGTTTGTCAGAAAATTCTTCAAGACCAATACTGCTCTTGTTAATTGCCCAAATGGTTTCCCGCAAAGTCGCAATCACATCGCGCGAAGTATTGCTGATGTATTCGAGTTGTGTGTTCTTCTCTTTGTCTGAAAGTTCTTTCAACGGTCTTGTTACCCAATCAATGTTGTTGCTGATTAAACTAAGTTGAGTTCCAACATTATCGTGAAGGTCGCGGCTGATGCGCTCCCGTTCATCCTGCAATTTCTTCTGCACTTCAATGGCGCGCAATTGCTTTTGATAACGCAATCGTTGCAGGTAAAAAACAATCGCGGAAATAATTCCCAAAACAAAAATCACAGCAAGAATTCTGAACCACCAGGTTTGCCAGTAAGGCGGAATGATATTGATGTGAACTGTTGCTGCTATATTATTCCAAACTCCATCGTTATTACACGATTTCACTTCAAACGAATAATTTCCGGCAGGAAGATTCGCATAACGAACCAAGCGGTTGGTTCCTGCATCCACCCAATCCTTATCATAATTTTTCAGGCGATACTGAAATTTATTCAGCAGCGGATTAGTGAATTCGCAGGATGCAAACCGGAACGACAAAGTATTCTGCTCATAATTCAAGTTGAGCGAATGCAGGTAACTGAGCGAAGAATCCAACTCAAACTCTTCGTCATTCACCAGCATCGAAATCAGATTGGTGATGCCGACAGAAGAATTATTTTTTATTTCAGCAGGAAGAAAATAATTCGCACCACGAACACCACCGAAAAAAATATTTCCATCAGGCGCTTGATAATATGCACCGGTATTAAACTCATTCGATTGCAGTCCGTCGGTTTTGCTGAAGTTTCGGAATTTTTTTTCAGCAGCCGTGTAACAGGAAACTCCTTTGTTGTGACTGAACCATACATCGCCGTTCGGTTGCGGCATCAGCGAATACACATACTCATTCACCAAGTCATTTTTTTCGTTGAACCATTTCAGTAACTTCAACTCACTATCAAAAACAAATATTCCGCGAACTGAACTAATCCAGATATTTCCATCAGGAGTTTGTGCAATGCATTTTATTATTTCCGAAACCGGAAGCGAAATATTTTTCCATCCTGTATTCTGTTTCACATACACACCACTGAAAGTGCCGCACCACAATTGTTTTTTGCTATCAATAAACATGCAGGTGATGAGTTGATTCGGAATGCTATCCAGTAAAACAGCACTTCGTTTTTCTCCGTCAATACTGATTTTAAAGAGATACTGATTGCGGTTAATGATGTATTCGTTCGCACCAGATTGCAGAAGGAAATTGGCAGTGTGATTTATTTTTCCAAATCCGGAAAATGCTTTTTCCAATACAGGCAGCAGCGATACATACTTTCCTGTTTTGAAATTGAAGATGCCAACTTCCATTGAATAAATCACACTCAATAAAACAGAATTGTCACCAACAGAAGTGAGCGAGAAAACTGAATTGGAAGGAAGTTCGGAATTTGCATTATCAAAATGCCGAGTGAGTTGCATTGCAGAATCATACACATCAACTCCGCTTTGGAAGTATCCAACCACTAAATTTTTTCCGGCTTTACAAAACGATTTTGCAATAGCATTTTTTGAATCTGTTGGTTGAAGCGTTTGAAATTTTCGTGCATGTGTCAGCACAATTTTTATTCCTTCTCCATTTGTTGCGAGCCAGATGTTTCCGCTTTGGTCGAGTGCAGTGTGATTTGTGTAAACAGAACTTTCTTTATCGTCCTCATTAAATAAAATTGGATGAAGAATTATTTCTCCCGAATGATATTCGATAAATCCTGTTCGTGTGGAAATCAAAAAAACGCCTGGAGCAGATTCAATTATGCTAAAGAACTGGTCGGAAAGAGGAATATCTTTTTGCAGAGCATCCATACATTCTAATTCTTCAGTGATTCCGGATTTAAAATGGTACAAAAGAAATTTTCTGAAATAGCAACCAGCAATCATTTCAGAATCATTCACGAATGAAATTGTCTCAGGAAAATATTGTGGTATGTGATGCGTAAATTTTTTATGTCTTGAATTCCAGCAATACAAACCAAGATTTTCCAATGAAAACCAGACATCGCCATTCTTATTGAGCACGGCGCTTAAACATTTATCTGATTCGTCATTCGGGAAATTGTAAACCGCAATTTGCTTCAATGTTATCGCATCAAACTGCATCAGCCCTTCATTTGCCACCCAGATAAAAATATTTCCGTGCGCATCTTCGCCTGCAATGCGACTGAGCATATCGTTGGCTGGTTTATTAGTATAAGTGAAAAGATTATGAAAAATATTTCGCGCGGGATCGTAAACACTTACTCCATAGTTATGCGCAGTCCAGATTTTTCCATCGCTCGCCACAAAAACTTCGTGACGATAATTTCCGGAAATACTATTTGAATCGTCAGGATTGTTTTTGAAAATTTTAAAATCAAATCCATCGTAGCGACAAAGTCCATCATAAGTGCCGAACCACATGAATCCCTGATGGTCTTGCGCAATGCTCCAGATACTATTTGTAGGTAACCCATCATCAACTGTGAGATTGCGAACCGGAAACTGCGCGCGCGCATCACGAATAAAAATTCCGCAGAAGAGAATTAATAAAGTGAGGCGAAGCAATTTCATTACGGAAGCAAGAAAATACAAATTGATTGAACCACATAAAATACAAATACATTAACCACAGAGTCGCGCAGTGTTTTGCTCAGAGGTTCACTGAGTTATTATTTATTTGGGGAGAGAAAAATATATTCTGTGAAACTCTGTGATGTATTTACTCTGTGATCTCTGTGGTTAATGTATTTCAGAATAATACAAATGAGTTATTGCCCCTGCCACGCCCTCACAGCAGATTTGCAGAAGAAAAAAATTCAACAACAAAAAATTCTTCACAACAAAAATCATTTACCATGAAAAAGAAAATTACACTCAGCATTCTATTAAGCATTTGTTTGTTCGTTACAGTAAATGCGCAACAATGGGCAAGCACCGGAGCCGGTCCGTTTGGTTCAAACGAAATGTTTGTGGTTGACAACACCATTCGAACCTATTCCATCGTGGCTAATTATCAAAGCAGTGACAATGGAGATACATGGACAGTTGATACCATGATTGGAATGGGACAATACCCGGATATTTATTCGATCGCAAAATGCGGGAATAAATATTTTTCGGGCGACGAATATGGAAAACTTTTTGAATCAACCGATGCAATCAACTGGACATTGAATCACACTTTTGCCAGTGGTCCGCTTCCATTTATTCTGGTTGACGGAAATAATATTTATGTAGTGGGCGATGGTGTAGGTATTTATTATTCAACTGATGCAGGTGCCAATTGGAGCACGGGCAACAGCGGACTTTCAAATACCGGAAACGACATCAGTCAGATTGTGAAAGTGGGAAGCGATATTTTTATTTCGACATTGGATGGAGTTTATAAATCAACTGATAATTGCGCAACATGGGTTCAAAAAATTAACGGACTGCCTGCATCCATGCAGTGTAACGGAATCGCCTACAACGGAGGCGCACTGCTCACTTCGGGTTATGGTATTGGCGTGTATCGCTCCACCGACCTTGGCGAAACTTGGACGCAGGTGACCAATGGATTCAATGGCTTTTTATATGTCGGTGGTTTTTATACCAATGGAAATCTCACAGTAGTTGGGGGCTCAACAAGCACCGCTCACTTTTCTACTGATGGCGGCGCATCGTGGACAAAAATTAATAACGGAACGGCTACCGGTTTTGATGTCTTTAAAGATTTTGAAGTGTTCAACGGAATATTATTCGCAGCAACATCCAATTGGTGTTTGAAAGTTGCGCTAAGCGATTTAGGAATCGGGACAGCAGTTTCTGAAAACACGGTTTCTAAAAATAAATTTTCCGTTTATCCCAATCCATCCATGAATACTGTTACATTTGATTTTGGTTCTTCAACTGTTACAGTACACGATGTTGCCATTTATAATTCTGTTGGCGAGTTGGTGAAACATTTAAAACTCACGAACAATAAATCCATCATCAGCATTTCTGATTTCCCAGCCGGAAATTATTTCTTCACTTCAAGCGAAGGGACAGTGAAGGTGGTGAGATAAAAACTTTCCATTCAGACCGTCGCGGTTTTAAAAACCGCGACGGTATTTTTAAACCAAAAAAATATTTCAATGAAATTGAACATTCACGAATGCCAAAAAAGTAAATTGAAATCAATGCGTAAAAAAAATTCATTCATCATCCTTCTGTTTTTCGCAGTTGCATTTTCAAACAGGCTTAACGCACAGTGTATTTATGGAGTATTAGATGTGCCAACCATTGCAGCGGAAACAAAAGTCATTATTGTTGAAATTTCGCATAACGATGCGAACAAAGAAAAATTGAAATTCATAGAGGGGAAAACAGTTACAGTTGGCACGGGTTTATTAACTTTTACCTTTGCTTGCTGGTATCGCGGAGTAGTTGAATATGATGGTGCAACTTATGAACTCGCCGGTGCACGAGTGAAAACAACGGATGAAAATGCCGGAAAAATTTCTACCACTTCCAGCTCCGATTTTCCAATCGGGACGAATGTAAAAGTGTTTGACATGCCAAATCCTTCTGCTTTTTCTGATGAACCAGTTAGCGAATTTGGTTTTGTAGTCGGCGCTGATTTAGTAAAGGATGCTGGTGGTAAATATGAAGGATGCATAGAAGATGATTTTGGACATAAGGTTTGTTTCACCGGAAAAAAAGTGGAAATCACCAACAAATAATTTTTAAAATAAAAATCAGCAAAATATTTCTAATTGAAAGAGCAGTAAGGAAAATATCCGCTCTTTTTGTTTTACATATCCATGTAATTACTTTCATCGCCTCAAAATTTTAGGAATGAAAATTTTTTGTATTGGACGGAATTATGCAGAGCACGCAAAGGAACTGAACAACGAAGTGCCGGATGCGCCTGTGATTTTTATGAAACCACAAACTGCATTGCTGCAAAACAACAAACCATTTTATTTTCCTGATTTTACAAAAGACTTACACTACGAAACAGAAATTGTTTTGAAGATTGGTAAGAATGGAAAAAATGTACCCGAGAAATTTGCAGGAGTTTACATTGATAGTGTAACAGTGGGAATTGATTTCACCGCTCGCGATTTACAATCAAAACAAAAAGCAAAAGGATTGCCATGGGAAATTTCAAAAGCATTTGACCACTCGGCTGTTATTGGTAAATGGATTCCGGTTAAGGAATTTAAAGATTTGAAAAATATTCACTTCTGCATGTATCAGAATAAAGTGATGAAACAAAACGGCAACACAAAAGATTTGATTTTCCCTTTCGAAAAAGTGATTAGTTATATTTCGCAATTCTTTACATTGCAAAAAGGAGATTTGCTTTTCACCGGAACACCGGTTGGAGTTGGCCAAGTACAAATCGGCGATAAGATTGAAGCGTTTATTGAGAATGATAGTTTGCTGGAGTTTGAAATAAAGTAAAATTTGTGAATGGAACTTTCAACCAAAAATTCAAAATCAGGAATCAGTATTGATTCGCACTACCTCAAAGCATTTGAATTGATGTGCTGTGCGAAGTACATGGCTATTGTGTATGAAGAGAATCGCGCCATCACAAAATATGTTCACAGCACTTCACGCGGACACGAAGCCATTCAACTCGCTACTGCATTTCAATTGAAGCCATGTGATTTTGCGGCACCTTATTATCGTGATGAAAGCATGTTGCTCGGTATGGGTTGGGAGCCGTATGAATTGATGTTACAGTTGCTGGCAAAAAGAGATGACCCGTTTTCAGGTGGAAGAAGTTATTACTCACA
>CANJII010000069.1 GCA_947474435.1 Chitinophagaceae bacterium
CCATTTAATTTTTAAAGAAGCAAGTGGTGAATTGCTCGACCAGATTGAAAGCATCATCAAACTCATTCGTTCAAAGGGAGTTGGAATTATTTTCTGTACGCAAAACCCAACTGATATTCCGCAAGCTGTTTTAAGTCAACTTGGTTTGAAAGTGCAACATGCTTTGCGCGCCTTTACCGCACTCGACCGGAAATCGATCAAGCAGATTTCAGAAAATTATCCGCTCTCTGATTTTTATGCAGTGGATGAATTGCTCACTTCTCTTGGTATAGGCGAAGCAGCTATTACAGCATTGAATGAAAAAGGAAATCCAACAATGCTGACGGCCACATTGCTTTGCCCACCATCATCTCGCATGGGAATTTTAAATGATGATGAATTAAATCTCATCAATGCAAAATCAAAACTGGTGAGTAAGTACAGTCAGGTGATTGACAGAGAAAGTGCTTACGAAATGCTAATGCAGAAAATGCAGGATGTTGCAATAGAATCAGCGAAAGATGCACCGCTTGCTCCCACAACAAGGGCCGGACAAAAACCCGAGAAGAGCACTTTCGAAACCATAATGAAAAGTCCGGTTACCCGATCAGTAGGAGTTGCAATCGCCGGAGCAATCACCCGAAGTTTGCTCGGTTCACTCGGATTAAAAACTCGAAGTAGTTCATCGAGAAAAAAAAGTAGTTGGTTTTAATTTCTCTAACTAAAATAAAAAAAGCGGCTGTCTCTTTCGAAACAGCCGCTTTCATATTAGTGCCATTCAAAGAATGACTTCAATGAAATTTATTTATTCAACAACTAATTTCTTAACTGCTTTTCCTTTTTGAGTATTTACAGTTAAGAGATAAATTCCTTTCGATAAATCTTTTCCAGTAACAGTAAATGAAGCAACATCTTTAAGCATTGCAGATGAAATTAATTTTCCTGCAAGGTCATACAATTCATAAGACTGAATTGGTGATTGACGCGAAAGAATTTCGAAATCAGCTGAAGAAGGATTTGGTGCAACAACAATGGTGATTGAAACATCAATTACATTTTCAATTCCATCATACATTCCCGGAAGTGCTAAAGCCTGAACCATTCTCGGAGCAAGATATCCCTGAATAGAATCAATATAAGCCATTGCTTTAGCTTTCGACATGTTTGGATTAGTATAAAATCCACCACCATAAATACCTGCAACAGCTGCACTGGAAGGATATCCGTTGATTGATGCTAATGTTTGCATGTCAGTACTATCCCACCATTCCCAAGGACCAGCTTGACCGTGAAACGGATCACCCGTAATAAACAGTGAAGGGTCAGGTTCAACAAATGGAAATAATCCGTTGTGACCATTGTTCACCTGATTAGCTCTGGTGGTATATGGATCGTTGTAAGGAATATTAAATACATCATTGTTTCCAAAACCATCAGCGCGATTGATAACATCGTAACTACCTGCAACATAAACAACATTATCTCCTGTCGTTGGAACTACAACCATTCCATGAGTGAATGGAGCAAACGGATCATTCGGCACATGAAAACAAACCATTGGAATATCACCATTTTCAAGCCATGAAGAATCTCCCATTGCTCCACCCATATTCACAACCATGTTAACTGAACTTGTATAAGTTGGATGATTAGCGTAATTAAATCCTGCTGTTCCGCCAAAACCTTCAAAATCGCCCATTGTATCCTGATTTACATAAGGTTGACTGCTTACTATATGATAAACAGGTTCAGTGCTTCCACTAATAAATTTTCCGCTTGATAAACCAGCAATCTCATTATTGAAATTATTTAATGAAGCATAAGCTAATGCAACATAACCTCCTGAGCCCTGACCACAAACAACAATTTTGTTTACATCAATTTTATAAACATTACTCAATGAATCCACACTCATTTTCAAGAATCGAACAGCAGTTTTTGCATCTTGTAATGCACGATATACTGCTTGCAACAATGTGCCTGTTCTTACATCTTGTGCAGATGATCCTGTTGCAGAAGGATTCCATCCAATGCGATAATCAATTGAAGCAACTACATATCCGCGACGAGCAAAACGACGACACATTTCAGCAGTCGCACTGTCAGTGCGAGCTCCGGTTGGAGTTTGATTTATCAAAACAGGAAGAAAACTCCCTGTATGTAAGTACACAATTAATGGTCTGATAGCTTGTGTATCTCCTGTTGGTGAATAAATATCCAATTTTAAATTAATCAGATTTAATCCTTGAAAATCCTGGTAGTTTTTTCCATAAACAATATTCGGTGTTACAGTTACATTGGAAAAATATTCATCAAGATAGCGCTGTTGTGCATTTAAGTTTTGTATTACTGAATTCATCAGTAAAAAACAAAGAAGTAAAATTCGTTTCATGGTGTTTTGAGTTTGGTTTTTGTTGGGCTAAAGTTAATGTTGTTTTTAAAAAATTAGTTAATCATTTTTTCTTCGGTTCAAACAGCCAGGAGATATAAGCCATCCTTCCTATGTAAGGACCACCATAAACTTCAAAGTGTTTTTCATTTAATAGATTGGATGCACCGATTTTCAGTGTAGAATAAATTTTCGGAATCTCCTTATTCAATTGCATGTCGAGCAATCCATATGTCGGAACAAATCCGGTAAACTGTGGTGAACCTTCATAATTAAATCCTTGCACCCATTTATAATTGAAACTGAAACCGAAATTAGTAAAGTGAAAATTTCCAAAGTGAAAATTCATTTCTCGTCCATTCATTCCAACATTGAATTTGTTTGCAGGAGTGTTGAACGCTGGAATTATAGGATCAATGGTATCTTGTTTATTTAAAATATTCCATGAGTAATTTACATTGAAACCAAAATGTTTTTCGAAGTAATAGTTTAACCCAATTGAAAAGCCTTGTGTAGTTACTGCTCCTTCAGCATTTGCTGCAACTCTGTAAACATGTAAATCATCAATATAATTCGGAAGTACAGAATTGAACTTAACCGCTGCACCAATTTTATACCCGATAAAATTTTTATAGTAGCTGTAATAATATCCGGCATCGACAAATAAATGTTTGAATAATATACTGCGGTAACCAACTTCAATTGTTTTAACCTGCTCAGGCCGAATTGGGGCAACATTAAAATAAATCAGGCTGTCTCTCTTCTGATAAAACAGGAATTTATAAAGTGAAGGAATAGTTATAAGCGAATCATAACCTGAAATGTTTCCAAGTAATATAGCACGGCCAACATTGTAATATAAATACTGATCGGTGAGTGTTGGATTTCTAATGGCGGAAGAAAATGAAACACGGAAAGTATGTTTCTTCAGATTGTAAATGGTAGAGAGGGCAGGCGAAAACAAGTAATCGAAATTCTGGTTCTTGTCCATCCGAATTGCGAAATTGAATTTCCATTTGTCTTCTAAAATCTTTTTTTCAAATCCGGCATACACACCAAATTCATTATTTTTAATTTTCACAACACCGGTATCGCTGAAAATGGTGCCTTCAGAATTTGGACGGTACAATCGGTAATTCGCGCCAATAATTATATCCATAAATTTCGGCGTGAATTTGTATTCGCCATGAATGTGATACAAAGCAGATTTATCGAAGAACATGGAACCACCTTCACCATACGATTTTTTTGAAGTGATGGAATTAAAAGCTGAATCAAAAGCCGCTGTTCCTGGTTTATAAAAAGCGTGTTCTCCAAAATGTATTGAGGAATCATTGGCATAATTCATACAGGATTGATGAAGTGAATCTAAAAGTGAGGACGGAATTCCTGCAATTACCAACTGAATGCTATCAATAAAAACATGATAAAGACTATCACCAATATGTGGATTTGGATTGTAATGAAATCCGGGATATCCGGGATAGGCCTGAATAAATCCTGCACAATTCTCAGTATAGTATCTGCTGTAATCAATCCCCCAATTCACATCTGACTTACTTGCTTTTTGTAAAAGCAAAGCTGTGAAGTAAGCATCATATGAATCGCCGGCATTTTCGTTTGTTGAATAGGCACGAATAAAAAATTTATCTTTTTTTCTTAACTCAATTCTGTTCTGAAAAAATAAAATGTTCTTTAAACTGTACCGATTATCACCCTGATAAACAGTGGTGCCTGTACCAAAATTGGTTGAGTAAATCAACTCGGTTTCGTTGTGAATTTTATAATGAAAAGCAGATGCGAATTTTAAATTGCGGCAATTGTAATCAACCAGATCAACTTCATTATATCCGGTTCTGTAATATCGTTTCAGCCCGGGTTGATTTTTAATTCCTGAGTTTCCTGTTTGATCGTATTGCGAATTGAATTCATCGCCATAAGTATTCACAGCATCATAACCTCCAGGATTATTTGCATCATCTTTTGATTGTTCGGTTGGTGAATAATTTTTTGCTTCCCAGTCATTCGCTCGTAAATAATAAAAGTTGAGTTTGTAGGCAAACTTGTCTTTTCCCGATTTGTTTTTAAAAACCTGATCCCATCGCAATGCAGTTTCAAACAAACCACGCTCACCGGTTTTTGTCATTACTGAAAATCCCGGATTCAGAAACGGATCTTTTGTAGTCATGCTGATCACTCCATTGAAAGCGTTTGGCCCATAAAAAGCAGAACTTGCTCCAACTACTAAATCAACTTTCACCACATCCAATTCTGATGCACCTAAAAAATTTCCCAATGAAAAATTTAAACCCGGTGATTGATTATCCACTCCATCAATAATCTGCAGCGAACGAACCGGTGAGGTGCTGTTAAATCCTCGGGTGTTTATTACTCTGAAACCAAGCGATGCAGTGGTGATGTCCACTCCTTTCAGTTGACCCAATCCTTCATAAAAATTAAAAGCCGGAGTTTGTTTAATGGCAAGTAAATCCATCGACTCAACTGTGAGTGCCGACTCGCGTTGCTTATCAGTCAATCGTGAATCCTGAACAATTATTTCGTTCAGTGTTACATTGGAAGACTCAAGTTCGATTGAAATTTTTTTTGTAAAATCAGTTACTTCCATTTCCTTATTCTGATATCCCAGGTAAGAAATTACAAGTGTAGCTGAAGAAATTCCGGCTACAGTTAATTCAAATTTTCCATCAACATCAGTTTGCGTTCCGTTCGTTGTTCCTTTAACAACAACAGTTGCTCCAATAAGAACTTCATTGGTTTTTGAATCTTTAACAACTCCTGAAATTGTTTGCGCAAAACTGAATTCACAAAATGAAATCAGTACAACTATAAAAAATGAAAAGCTGAAAAACTTCAGTTTTAAATTCATCCGATTTTTATTTCGTTCTGAAATTATTTTCAGAATTGAATCCAGGCACTAAATTTTTTATTGAAAAATTATTTTTCCTGTGCTGGTATTTTCTGCATTACTGATTCGAAGAAAATAGGAGCCTGATGAAAGTTCAGCTCTTTCTATTTTCAATTTTGCACCTGAAAAATTATTGTATTCTCTAACCAGTTTTCCATAAATGTCGAAAAGCTGAACAGTATTTTGATGCATGCGCATAGAACTTAAATCAACAATTAAATAATCAGAAGCAGGGTTTGGGAATATCCTGGAAGCACCAATTTGAATTGAATTAATACTGCTGACATTACTCACGGTTGAACTCATTTCAGCAACACATCCATTCGCATCAACAACAGTTACTGTATAAGTTCCGGCAGAAAGATTTGACAAATCTTCTGTTGTTGCACCATTGCTCCAGATAAAAGTATATGGTGATTGGCCATTGGTTACTGTGAGATTAATTGCACCATTTGATCCACCTGAAATAGTAACATTAGTTACACTTGAAGTTGCATTCGGATTTGGGGTTTGACTGATATGAATCGGAGTTGTGGGAGAAGTGGTACAACCGTTTCCATCCGTGACTGTAACATTATAAAAACCGGAGGTTAAATTAGTCAGGTCTTCTGTTGTGGCTCCATTAGTCCAGATAAAAGTATTTCCTGCTCCTGAAACCACTAAGTCAATAAATCCTGCACTGGCAGCACTGCATGTTACAGTTTGCGAATATGAAACCGAATCAATGACCGAAACAATATTATTTAAATGTTGAAATAAAAAATCTGATACAAATGCAAGCGTTGTATCCATGTATGCTTGCGATGAAAGATAGGGTACATGATCTGCACCTTCCCATTGATAATACCAGCTGTCAACACCTTGTGAGAGTGCATAAGGATGAATAACAGAGCTACCGTCAACTGGCATTATTGGAATAATGCCAAGCATATAAAGTGTTGCATGATTATAGGGCACTGTTTGATCTTGTGTACCATGCATACTGCAAATTGGAATATCACCTGATACAATCCAGGCTTTATCACCTATAGCACCGCATAAATTCACAATAGCTTTCACATTTGATGCATAACCCGGATTACCTGAGTTTCCTTCCATTCCGCCAAGCACAGTTGTGTCAATTGTTGAAGGTAACTCTGCAGCGGTATTCAGGTAAGCGAGATGAAGAGCAATGAATGCACCCGCACTGCTTCCACCTAAAAAAATTTGCGTTGGATCTATTTTATAAGTATTTGATGTGGTAGCATCTTGCCGCATGAAACGAACCGCCGCTTTGCCATCCTGTACGGCACGGAAAACCGCGTCGGTTGCAGTGGTTTGATTTGGAATGCCGGCAATGCCTAACCGATATTCATAGGAACAAGTAACATAACCACGCTTGGCAAAACTCTGGCAAATGGCAACTACATCAGGATCTGTTTTTGTTCCACCTAAAAAAGATCCCCCATGCGCCATAATTAACATTGGTCGAACAGAAAGTGTATCGCCCATTGGTTCATATACATCCAATAAGAGTGTTACCGGATTTCCATTTACATCATCATTGGCACCGAATGCTATGTCAGATGTAACAGTCACATTCGTAAAGATTTCTTGTTGGTATCTGTAACTGCATTGAGCATTTACAAATGAATTTGCAAATGCAATTATTAAAGCGGTTGTAAAAAAGTGTTTCATGAATTTTTGTTTGTGGCTATAAATCTATGATTCTATTCCATAATAAAAATAAAGGCAAAATAATTTGCATTAAGGAGAATATACTATTTCAAATCCTCAATAGTTTTATCAGGCTGAAAATCCAGGTCAGCATTTGATTTGGAAAAGATTGTAGTGGTAGGAAGTGCTTTTTTTAATTCGCTCAGATTGGATTTACTGATTGCGATAAAACTTATATCGAGTCTTTTTAATTGTGTTAAGTGTTGAACAGCACCCATCATTTGCAGCACATCAATATTCGGATTGAAACTCAGATTCAGTTGCTGAAGATTTTTTAAATTGTTGAATGAAGCTGGCAATGATTTTAAATCATTCGCTTTCAAATCCAGAATTTCCAGTTGAGAAATGTTTCCGAATTCATCGGGTAATGCTGTGAGTGAATTGTTCCGAAGATGCAATGCTTTCAAGTTAGTGAGATGTGTAATGGACGCCGGAAGTGTTTTTATAATCTGATCATCAAGAGTCAGCAC
Source organism: Chitinophagaceae bacterium (assembly GCA_947474435.1). Lineage (GTDB taxonomy): Bacteria > Bacteroidota > Bacteroidia > Chitinophagales > UBA10324 > UBA10324. The sequence continues at coordinate 7,481 of CANJII010000069.1, forward strand.
TTCTAAATTTTTAAGATTGCCGATTGACTCAGGCAATTTTATTAAATGGGGCACAGCCATATTTGGGAAAAAATTTCCATCTAACTCCAGCACTGTCAGGTTTTGTAAATCGCCAATCCATTCTGGTAGTAATTGAAAATAATTATGAGCGGCTCTTAAATATTTCAAACCGCTAAGAGTTTTAAGATAGGAAGGAAATTCACCCAAGCCACACCAATTAATATCCAGTTCTTCCAGATTTTTCATCTTGCTTAAATCAGGAAGGGTGGTTAAAAAATTTCCACGAAGAATTAATGTTTGCAAGTTGATACAATTGGCAAACGATGATGGGAATTTTTCTATTGCTGTTCCGCTTAAACTTCTGTTCTCAGAACCAATATTGAAAACCTTCAGGTTCGTAAGTTTCCCAATGGAATTTGGCAAGCTGATTAAGCTGTTTCCGCTGGCATCAATGTATTCAAGCGACAGAATTGTTCCAAGTGATTCCGGCAATGCTGTAATGTTGCTTGATGAAATATTTATTTTTTTAAGGCTTGAAATTTTACTCAGAGCTGAACACGCTTGTTTAAAATCCAGTGCAAGGCAATTGCTTAAATCAATTTCTTCCAATGCAGAACACGATGAAATTGAAGCTGGTAACTGAACAAAATAATTTGAACCTAAGTCTATTTTTTTCAACGCTGTTAATTCACCAATATTATCAGGCAACATTCTGAATTGATTTCCTGATAAATCCAGATACTCAAGTGTTTTTAATTTTTCCAATCTTGTAAACAATTCTTCCAAACGAAGCGATGAATTATAAGGCAGAATTATATTTTTCAAATTTGCACAATCACTGATTTCTTCAGGGAGTATTTGTAATGAATTAGATTTTAAATTGAGTGTTTGCAAATGAGAAAGCGTGCTGATATTTCCCGATAATTTCGGAAGAGCTGAAATGCTGATTTCGAAATATTCAAGATTCGGAAGTACAGAAAGTTTACTGATCACCTGATTAAAATTCATGCGAGTACAATGACGAAATGCAATTCCTTTCAGATTCGTTAGTGAACTCATATCAGGAAGTGTTTCTAAAGAATCATATTCCAGAAACAGATAAAAACATTTTTGAGGATTGTTCAACGCAAATTCAACCCGATAAAAAGTGCTGTCAGTGTTTCGGGGAATATCAATCACTTGCGCATCACACTTCGACGAGCTCAGTATGACAACGCAAGTTGCAATGAGGAATAAAAAACCGCCAAAGGCGAGTCTCGCTGATAGCGGATTAAAAATGAATGCTGCTCTTTTCATGGTTGTAAATATGTAACATGCTTTTTATACACTTTGAAAATTCAATCCACATTTCCTCTCGCTTGGGAATACATGAATTGAAATAGTAAACTCCCAAAAGAAATTTCAGAGCAGTTTTAAAATACTTTTTTTGTTTAATTTAAATGGAGGTATAAAGAATAAAAACAAATGCTGCTGCTGAAAAATATACTGCCGAGATAAATAGATTTAAGAAAAAAGTATTTAACTTTTTTTTAACAATTCCAGATTTACATAATTATGCAAAAATGGAATTGGAGAGAAACACTACTCTCAATGCCATTTCTTCTACCCTCCTTATTTATCAGTTAAAGGATTTAGTGTATCAATAATTTTCTTCAAAACTTTTCTCTCATCCATTTTCACCTCCTCATTCTTTATTCTGAGCACTTTGATTTTGTTTTCATTTAGAATTATATCTCTTTCTCTGTCGTATTCAGGATTGAAATCATGATAACCTCCATCTAATTCAACTGCTAATTTTTTCTTTACACAGTAAAATTCAAGAATAAAAAAATTGTTTTTAAAATCAATCTTTTTATAAATGATAGGGTGTTGCCGTAAAAATTTGTATCCGATTAGTTTTCGGTTGCGAAGAATGTTCCAGAGTTTTTCTTCTTCAGGTGTTAGCCTTTTTCTCAGTTCCCGTGCAAGTTCAACCGGAGATTTCATGGCGTGAAAATAATTTTGCTTCTAAACTTAATTGCTTTAACTCACCCACGCCAACTATTTCATTTGCCTCATCTAAACACACCCTCTCTTTTTTCAAACTTAAAGCAGAACAAAAAGTTATCGATGGAAAAATGAGCGAGAGAAAAATATAATTCAGAGTTGTTTTCTCACTTGTTTTAACAAACTCCCTCTTTGTTTTCTTATCAAACTCCGAATGATTTTTTAACTCCGAAAACAGAGAGGGTGGAAATAGTAAACGCTGACTGTTAGTTGAGCGCGGGTGAGTCTTCACGGGTTTTACTCACCCACGCCAACTATTTCATTTGCCTCATCTAAACACACCCTCTCTTTTTTCAAACTTAAAGCAGAACAAAAAGTTATCGATGGAAAAATGAGAGGGAGAAAAATATAATTC
>CANJII010000070.1 GCA_947474435.1 Chitinophagaceae bacterium
ATGAAGGTGAAACTGTTGCAGTTAATTGTAGAGGTTCAGTTACTGTTGCAGTTGTTGTTGTTGAACAACTATTAACATCCAGAACGGTTACTGAATAAACGCCTGCAGGTAGATTTAATAAATCCTGAATAGTTGCTCCATTACTCCAGGTATAAGTGAATGGTGCTTGTCCATCAGTAATGGTTAAATCTATTGCCCCGTTTGAATTGGCAAAGCATCCGGTCACATTTGTAACATTTGCATTTGCTATTGGGAAGCTAACCTGAATAATTATTAAATCTGTAGTCAATGTTGTTGTGCAACCATTCGCATCGGTGATGGTCACATTGTAATTTCCTGATGGTAGTCCTGATAAATCCTGAGTAGTTGATCCGTTATTCCAGTTATAAGTATAAGCAGTTGTTCCACCTGAAACCAAAATATCTATTGCACCTGTTCCAACTGCATTGCAACCAAGAGTATCAGTATATGATGTAATAGTTGCAGTTAACGGCAATGGCTGTGTAATGGTTAAAGAAGAAGTGGCAGAGCAACCATTTGCATCTGTAACTGTTACACTAAATGTTCCCGGAGAAATATTAATCAGAGCCGAAGCAGTATTTCCATTTGACCAATTATAATTATAAGCTGGTGTTCCGCCTGAAACTGAAAGCGAAATGTTTCCATCACCATTTCCATTGCACGAAACATTTTGAAATGAAGGAGTTATTGTAAGCACTAATGGTTCAACTAAAATAATTGTTGAACTTGTAGTGGCAGTACATCCGTTTACATCAGTAACTGTAACACTGAAAGTTCCTCCATCTAATCCTGATAAATCCTGGGTGGTTGCTCCGTTGCTCCAGTTATAAATATATGCGGCTGTTCCGCCTGCAACTGATAAATCAATTGTTCCATTATTATCTCCGTTGCAGGTAGGATTGCTTGAACTACTGACGGAAACTGATAAAATCACAGGTTCATTTATGGTGTAAGAAGTTATATAAGAACAATTATTCACATCGGTAACAGTAACAGTATAAGTTCCGCCGGATAGATTCGTTAAATCTTCGTTTGTTGATCCATTGCTCCAGATATAAATATAAGGGGGCAGTGTTCCGCCCACCACAGTAATATCTATACTTCCATCACCTGCGCTGTTACATGAAACATCAGTCACAATCTGAGTTGAAATTGAAAGCACATCAGGTTGAACTAAGCTTTCTGTTTTAACAACATTGCAACTATTAGCATCTGTAATTGTAACTGAATATGTTCCTGCTCCAAGGCCTGAAATATTTGCCGTAGTTGCCCCGTTTGACCAAACATAAGTATACGGAATTGCGCCACCTGATACAGTTGTATTAATATAACCATCAGTGGCACCATTGCAGCTTACTCCATTTTCATTGTAACTGGATGGAGTAAGTGTAGCAGTTAAATTTCCTGATTGAGTAAGTGTGATAGAAGAAACATTTGTACAACCATTGGCATCAGTTACTGTCACTGTAAATGTTCCTGCGCCTAATGCTGATAAATCCTGAGTAGTTGATCCGTTCGACCATAAATAAGTATATGGACTTGCACCGCCGGTTACTGTTAAATCAATGCTCCCATCATTTCCAATACAGGTTACATTATACCCGCCGGCAAAAGTTGGAGAGATAGGTGTCAATCCAATTGTATCGGGTTCGGTTAATGTCACCGATGTTGAAACAGTACAACCATTCAAATCAGTTACAGTTACTGAATAAATTCCTGCTCCGACATTTGATAAATCCTGGGATGTTGATCCATTGCTCCAGTTATAGGAGAATGGAAAAGTTCCGCCGGCAGGTGTTAAGTCTATTGAGCCATTTACACTTCCACTGCATGCAATGTTGTATCCGCCATTATATGTTGACGAAACAGTTGGTGATGTTAAAGGACTTGGTTGTGTGATTGTTGATGTAGCTGTGGTTGAACAATTATTTGCATCAGTCACAGTCACAGTATAAGTTCCTGCGCCCAATGAACTTAAATCCTGTGTGGTAGCTCCATTGCTCCAGCTATAAGTAAACGGGGCTGCACCTCCGGTAACAGTTAAGTCAATACTTCCATCTGAAATTCCATTGCATGAAATATTATTCCCATTGTATGAAGAAAGTGTGGCGGCAAGTGTCAGAGTTGACGATTGAGTTAATGTAATGCTGCCTGTACTTGAACATCCATTTGCATCGGTAATTGTAACAGTATAGATTCCGGCACCAAGTCCGGTTAAATCCTGTGTAGTTGCACCCGTATTCCAATTGTAAGAATAAGGACTGGTTCCGCCGGCAGGAGTTAAATCAATACTTCCATCGTTTCCTAAACAGGTTACATTGAATCCGCCTGCAAAAGTTGGGCTGGTAAGTGTGTTTGTAAAAGGAGTTGGTTCAGTTAAGGTAACGGAAGTTGAAGATGTACATCCGTTTAAATCTGTTACTGTAACTGTAAAAGTTCCTGCACCCAGATTGGCAAGGTCCTGAGTTGTTTGGCCATTGCTCCAGATATAAGTATAAGGTGCTGTTCCACCTGCAGGTGTTAAATTTATTGAACCATTCGTGCTTCCATTACAACCTACATTGTAACCACCGTTGTATGAAGATGAAACTGTTGGAGAAGTTAATGGTGCCGGTTGTGTGATTGTAGAATTAGCTGTTGTTGAACAATTATTTGCATCAGTAACAGTAACTGAATAAGTACCTGCACCAAGTGAACTTAAATCCTGCGTAGTTGCACCATTGCTCCAGCTATAAGTGAATGGTGATGCTCCACCTGAAACTGTTAAATCAATACTTCCATCGGTACTTCCATTACACGAAATATTTGTTCCGTTATAAGATGAAAGAGCAGCTGAAAGGGTAAGTGTAGATGATTGAGTAAGTGTTATGCTGCCAGTGCTTGTACAACCATTCGCATCAGAAATTGTAACATTATAAGTTCCTGCACCCAATCCGGCTAAATCCTGAGTGGTGACTGCATTACTCCATATGTAAGTATACGGTGCTGTTCCTCCAGTTAAAGTTAAATCAATACTTCCATCATTTCCCAAACAGGTAACATTATATCCTCCATTGAAAGTCGGGCTAATCAATGTTGAAACAAGCGTGTCGGGTTGAGTGAGTGTAACAGAATCAACCGCTGGGCATCCATTTGCATCATTCACAACCACACCATAAGTTCCTGCGGTTAAACCAGTTAAATCCTGAGTAGTTGCTTCATTCGTCCATTCATAAGTGTATGGACCAGTTCCACCTGTTACTGTTAAATCAATTGATCCATTTGATGAACCATAGCAACCTACATTACTTCCGCCATAAGTTGATAGAGAAAATGATAGCACTACAGGTGTTGGTTGAGTTAGAGTCTTGCTTCCGGTACTTGTGCAACCGTTCACATCAGTAATGGTAACTGTATATGTTCCTGCAGTTAATGATCCTAAGTCTTGTGATGTTTCACCATTACTCCAAATATAACTGTATGGAGAAGTTCCGCCTGTAACACTTGTTGTAATAATACCATCAAACAATCCATTGCAACTAATGTTAAATCCACCCGAAAAAGTCGGGCTTGTTAAGGTTGGTGAAACCGGATCAGGTTGGGTTAATGTTATGCTGGCGGTTACAGTACAATTGTTTCCATCAGTCACTGTAACGGTATAGGTACCTGCACCTACCGAAGAAAGATTTTGAGTTGTTGCTCCATTGCTCCACAAATAAGAATAAGGTGAAACTCCACCTGAAGTAGTTACATTAATATTTCCGTTTGTACTTCCGTTGCAACTAAGGTTAGTACCGCCTGTAACCGTTGGTGATGTCAGTATTGGTGAAACCGGGGTTGGTTCTGTTAATGTTTTTGATGATACGGAAGTACAACCATTTGCATCGGTAACTGTTACAGAATAAGTTCCTGCTGAAAGTGAATTAATATCTTGTATGGTTGCTCCGTTGCTCCACACATAAGTGTAAGGTGAAGTTCCACCTGTAACTGTGGCATCAATACTTCCATTGGTGGCTCCATCACATCCAACATTGTATCCATTGTAAGCTGAAAGTGATGATGTAATAGAAATAAGTGCCGGTTCAGTAAATGTGAACGCATCCTGATTAGAACATCCATTCAAATCATAAACTGTTACGCTTATTGTTCCTGCACCTAAACCTGAAACAGATGAAGTTGTTGCACCATTACTCCATAAATAGGTATAAGGTAAAGAACCTCCGGTTGCAGAAACTGAAGCAGAACCATCGGTTCCTCCGTTACAGGTAACATTTGTTCCGCCGTTAACAGTTACGCCTGTAATAAGCGGAACAAGTATAACCGGTTCAGTTAAAGTTACTGACCCTGTACCTGAACAACCATTTGCATCTGTAACAGACACACTGTAAGTGCCAGCAGGCAGGTTTATTAAATTTTGCGTGGTTGCTCCATTGCTCCATATATAGTTATAAGGTGCAGCCCCTCCACTTACTGCTGTATTTGCTGATCCGCTTGATTCACCATTGCAAGCTATGTTATATCCTCCACCGTTTACCGGGCTTGTAACAGTAACACTCAATGGTGCGGGTGGAGTTATTGTATATGTTTGCGAAGCTGTGCATCCGTTGGCATCAAAAACTGTAATCGAATAATTTCCTGCAGCCAATCCTGTAATATCCTGTGTAACATCACCATTCGACCAGAAATATAAATATCCGGGAGTACCACCACTTACAGAAATAAATATTCCACCATTGCTTGCTCCATTACAACTTGTCCCGAAGCCATTGTAATTTTTTAAACTATCAAGTGTAATAACAATTGGTCCACCTGGTTGTGTAAGAGTTAATGAACCATTTCCTAAACATCCATTTGCATCTGTAATTGTAACACTAACCGTTCCTGCAGTTAATCCTGACAGGCTTGATGTAGTTGCGCCTGTGCTCCATAAATAAGAATATGGCAATGTTCCACCGGTAGCTGAAACCGACGCTGTTCCTGTTGCATCACCAAAGCACGCAACATTTACTCCGTTAATTGAGGTGCTTGTTATCAACGGAACAATAACTCCGGGTTGTGTTATTATTTGAGATCGAGTTGCAGTACAACCGTGTGAATCGGTAATGGTAACTGTATAAGTTCCGGCACTTAACCCACTAAGGTCTTGGGTAGTTGCACCATTATTCCATAAATAGGTATATGGAGAAGTTCCGCCAGTAACTGTTAAATCTATAGCGCCGGTAGATTGTCCGTTACAGCTGACATTTGTTGTTGATGAAATTGATGAACTCAATGCTGCTGGTTGTGTAATTGTGGTACTGCCGGTTTTTGTACATCCGTTTGCATCCGTTATTGTAACTGAATAAGTATTTCCACCTGTTAATCCGGTTGCAGTCTGAATGGTTTGCCCATTGCTCCACAAATATGTGTAAGGAGCAATTCCACCCGATGGTATTGCGGTTCCTGTTGCGTTTGTATTTGCATTGCAATTTGCAGCTATTGAGGAAACTGATAACGCAAGTGCTGATGGCTGTGTTAAAGTTACTGTAGTATCTTTTTTACAACCATTCACATCAGTAATTGTTATTCCATAAGTTCCGGCCGATAATCCATTAACGGTTTGAGTGGTTGCACCAGTTGACCATAAATAAGAAATAGGTGTTTGATTGCCACTAACATTTGCTGTCACAGACCCATTACTTCCGGTATTACAACTGATGTGATATCCATTATAGGTAGGACTTACAAAAGTTATTATATGCCTTGGTACTACTATAGAATAAGAATAAATCTGAAACGAATTATAATTACAATTATCATCCTTCACCATCACTGTGAAAGTATATGGTTGATCACGAGCATCAGCAGCACTTGGTGTCCAGCAAAAAGTTCCAACCGGATAATTCGGACTTGCTCCATTCTGATTTGTAATTGTAAATGTTGAACCCGGAATAGAAGTAGTAGCTGTTGATGTCATTAATATGTGCTGACCAATATTGGGATCGTTGGAATTAATAGTAAAACAAGTGGTGCTTCCTGCACAAACGATAGTTGAAAAATTTGAAGTTCCGTTTATTCCTGTTGCTGTTGGCAATAAATTGGTTCCACAGTCCTTTATCCAGAATTGCATATCCCGAATTACACTTCCGATTAATACACCTGCTCTGTATTCCTTTACTAATACCGCACATACTGCAACTTGCCCATCGAGAGTTGGCAACATTGTTATATCACCGGTGGATGCGTTGATTGCTACTGGAGGTGCCGATGTCAGCCAATTTGTTGCACTGTATCCTGCAAGCCAACCAACATCAACTGTTGCACTTCTTTTGGGATTAATAAATGAGTATGCTAAAGAATCTCCGTTTGGATCAATTACACCATGATTAAATGTGAAAGCCTGATTTGCACAAACAAATGCAACCGGAATATTTGTAAAAGTTGGCGAACTATTATGATTGGCTACAACATTATTTAAATATGCCTCAACATATAATGCATTCCCTGTTGATGAGTTATTACAATTCGCCTGATTGGTAATTGTACTTATAGCACAGTTTCGACAACATACTGAGTAACTGAAAACCCAATCGATACATTGACTTGGCAGTGTTACATTTCCACGATAAGTATATTGTTGTATACCGGGATTGGTTCCACCGTTACAATAAGTAAAAGTTGGGTTGCACGGAAAAGTTATTTCCTGACCTGTGCCTGAAATGGGATTAAGTGTGACATTGAAGTTTTGACCGCAACTCGTTGCCTTCACATTTAAAGTAACAGTCCCCGGAGCAGCTACCCCCTGACAATCTCTATAAAAATTTACTGTTATTTCATAAATATTTCCGGAGATCCAACGATAAGATAAATCGGAACCGGCGGCGTGTGTAGCATAAACTTTATTATTTATTCCGAGAAATGCAACTGCTGAAACAACAGAAAACAATGTAAAAACAATTCTCCGAATAGTAGAGTGGTAAGAATGAATCATCCTGTCAGATTTTTATCTTGTATGTGAAATTACTTCTTAATTTTTTGCGAAAAATAAAAAGTTGGTGAATCAACCGTTAATAAAAATATGTATTGAAAGCAACATCAAAACCAAAATCAAATAGTATTTAGGACACTACTTCTGATTATTGAATTTTAAAAAGAAAATTATTTTATCATTTGAACCATATGAATTTTCAATGGTTAGAAATAACAATAACAGAAATCATAATTACAGATAATAGATTTATTTACATTTGCCCGTCAAAAAAAAAAATAAGGCTCAGTTATGGGAGTATTAAAAAATAAATTCCACGAAGTTTCAGGTCCTGTTGCACAGGAAGTAAAATCATTGATAAAAGAACACGGAAATCTTGAACTTGGTACCTATACAATAGATCAGGCATACGGCGGAATGAAGGAAATAAAAGCACTGGTAACAGAGACTTCATTATTAGATTCAGTTGAAGGAATTCGATTTCGTGGTTATACCATTCCTGAGTTGAGCGAAAAATTACCGAAGGCAGAAGGCTGCACAGAACCATTGCCCGAAGGATTATTTTATTTAATGCTCACCAACGAGTTGCCATCACATCATGATGTTGAACACATCAGCAATACATGGGCGCGCCGAAGCATTGTTCCACACCATGTATTTAAGACTTTGGATGTGCTTCCGAAAACCACTCACCCAATGACTCAATTCAGTATTGCAGTTATGGCTTTGCAAACTGAAAGCATCTTCGCAAAAAAATACCGTGATGGCATCAGCAAGAAAGATTACTGGGATCCGATGTTTGAAGATTCAATGAATCTGATAGCGCGATTGCCTCGCATTGCAGCCTATATCTATCGCCGTACTTATCATAACGACAAGCACATTGAACCCGATCCGAATTTAGACTGGGCCGCAAACTTTGCACACATGTTGGGTTTCGATAATCCATCGTTCAAAAGCCTTATGCGATTGTATATGACAATTCATGCTGATCATGAGGGAGGAAATGTTTCTGCGCACAGCACTCACCTGGTTGGTTCTGCATTAAGTGATGCATATCTTTCTTTTACGGCAGGAATGAATGGATTAGCCGGACCGTTACACGGACTTGCAAATCAAGAGGTAATTCGCTGGGTCATGCAAATGCAAAATGAAATTGGTTCGAAGAGCCCGAGTGAAGAACAGATTGCTGATTACATACACAAAACCTTAACTGAAGGAAAAGTAGTTCCGGGTTATGGACATGCGGTGTTACGCAAAACAGATCCGCGCTTTACCGCGCAAATGGAATTTGCAAAAAAATATTGTCCCGATGATGAACTGGTGAATACTGTATGGCGTATTTATAAGGTGGCTCCTCCTATTCTAGAAAGTACCGGAAAAATTAAAAACCCATGGCCTAATGTGGATGCGCACTCCGGCTCGTTGCTCGTTCATTATGGTTTGGTGGAATATGATTTTTATACAGTGCTGTTTGGTGTATCGCGTGCATTGGGCGTATTAACTTCGTTGTGCTGGGATCGCGCACTCGGTTATGGAATTGAGCGACCAAAATCTGTTACAACTGAATGGATAAAATCTTATATCGCCGCGAAGCAACCGAAAGTTTAATAAATTTTTATTGTGAACTGCTGAATATGATTTTCATTAAATTCTCATGTTAATTGCATGCCTTATTGCAAGTTATGCATTGGCGTAAAGAATATCATTAATTAATTCTCTGCAATTGAATTTAATTTTAACTCCCTGAAATCAGGCAGGTTAATGCTTCTCAGTAACTCCAATTCCAAATAAAGCAAAATCATATTTCACCGGATCATTTGCATCAAATTGTTTCAGCGCTTCGGTCAATTCAACCGCTGTTTGCCAGTCGGCATTTTTTCTGTTGATGAGTCCGAGTTTGCGCGCCACTCTTTCTACATGCAAATCAACCGGACAAACTAGTTGCGATGGTTTTATTTTTTTCCAGATTCCGAAATCAACTCCGCAATTATCGCTCCGCACCATCCAACGCAGGTACATATTCAATCGCTTACATGAACTTTTACGAGCAG
>CANJII010000071.1 GCA_947474435.1 Chitinophagaceae bacterium
GTCTGCCGCTCGTCAGCATGTATTGCTACACCTGTTACCGCTCGACTTGCATGTATTAAGCCTGCCGCTAGCGTTCATCCTGAGCCAGGATCAAACTCTCCGTTGTAAAAAGAGTTATGAAAAAATTAATTGTTTAAACCTGTTTTAATTTGGCTTGTTGTTTCCTATCTTATTTCAAAGAACTTTTGTCTTTCGACATTGCAAGTAATCAGTTGTAAAACTGCTCTACTTTTTTTTAACGGGGTGCAAATATAATCGTGTTTTCGATTTTGCAACCTTTCGGCTAGAATTTATTTTTTATTGTAATCGCTATGGGTTGATGGCAGTGGCATTTTCACCTGAGTGATGCGATTTTTTTCGCTACTACCTTTTTTTTGGGAGCGCAAATATAGATTGGAAAGATACCGATGCAAGTGTTATTTCAATTATGATAAATAATGTTAGCTAATGTGCTGATTAGTAGCTGAAAATATTTTCGTTTTTTCAAACTTAATTCAATTCGTTGTTTTGATTTCTATTATGAATGTATTTTCGCCCCGATAAAAAACAATGTTGAATGAAGAAATACAATTTCTATTCGGGGCCAGCGATTTTGCCACTGGAAGTTTTTGAACAAGCATCGAAAGCTGTAATGGAATTAGATAATATCGGGATGAGTTTGATTGAGATCTCTCACCGGAGTAAGGAGTTTGTGAGTGTGCTTGATGAAGCGAAACAACATGTGAAGGATTTGCTTCAGCTGGACGATGATCAACATGTGTTGTTTATGCAAGGGGGGGCGAGTATGCAGTTTTGTATGATACCGTATAATTTGCTGAATGAGCATGAGACGGCTGCTTATCTGGAAACTGGAGTGTGGGCTAAGAAAGCGATTAAGGAAGCGAAGTTATTCGGGAATGTGCAGGTGGTGGCTTCATCGGCTGATCGAAATTTTAATTTTATTCCGAAGGATTATGTGGTGCCGGGGACTGCGAAGTATTTTCATTTGACTACTAATAATACTATTTACGGGAGTCAGTTGCAGGTGATGCCTGAAGTTAATGTACCGTTGATTGCGGATATGAGCAGTGATATTTTCAGCAGACCGGTGGAGGGAAAGAAGTTTGATTTGATTTATGCGGGGGCACAGAAGAATATGGGGACAGCGGGTGTAACGCTTGTTGTGGTTCGTGAGAGTTTGCTTGGTACAGTTAAGAGACAGATTCCTACTATACTGGATTACAGGACTCATATTAAGGAGGGTTCGTTATTTAATACGCCTTGCACTTTTGCGATTTATGTTTCGATGCTGACTTTGAGGTGGATTAAGAAGATAGGGGGATTGGCTGCGATGGAGAAGATTAATGAGGAGAAGGCGATGAGGTTGTATGATGAGATTGATAGAAACCCATTATTTACGGGTGTGATTGCGGAGGAAGACCGTTCAAGAATGAATGTGACTTTTACTATTAATAAACCGGAACTGGAAGATGCGTTTGCGAATGCTTCTAAGGATGCAGGGTGTATTGGTATTAAGGGGCACCGTTCGGTTGGAGGGTTCCGGGCTTCGATTTATAATGCGATGCCAATGGAGGGGATTGATGTGTTGGTTGGTGTTATGAGAGAGTTTGCGATGATGAATGGATAGCACCTTGTATTCACTTATTATTTTTTAAATTGGTCATATCTGATTATAATAATTAGAAAGGTTGGTTGATGTTAAATTTATTATTGTTAACAACAGTAAATTGTATTTACATACTGCCGTTAGGCAGATTCCGTTTATACAAACCAGCGTTCCGACAAACCCGCAAAGACAAACCAGCGTTCGCTGTATTCTTTTTCAAAAAAAACCTTTCCGATTTGAGATCCGGAATGTATCATCGACAATCTCCCGACTTTGAGGTCTGGGATGTTTCATCAGTGTGACATCGGCGTGGATGGATATATGTGCAATGTGATTTGTACTAAAAATGTACTGCTGATTTATAATTTGAATAAACTCTTCTCCCCTTTTCAATTGCGAATCATTTAAGTTTGCCGAAATTTTTTTCTCTTAATGATAAATATTCTTGCCAACGACGGGTTGGATAAAAGTGCCATTGACCGATTGACTGCAAATGGGTTTTCCGTTTCAACGCATAAAATTTTACAGGAAAATTTAGTGGCTCACATTCATGATTATGATGTGGTGATTGTGCGTAGCGCTACCAAAATAAGAAAGCAGGAACTGGAAGCAGCCATCAAATTAAAATTAGTGGTGCGTGGTGGTGTGGGGGTTGATAATATTGATGTGGCATATGCCGAAGAAAAAAATATAGCAGTGCGCAACACCCCACTTGCTTCATCAAATTCGGTTGCTGAAATGGTTTTTGCGCATCTGTTTTGTTGCGCAAGGTTTCTGCATGATTCGAATCGTGAAATGTATTTGAATGGTGCATCACAATTCAAAGAATTGAAATCAAAATATTCGAAAGGAATTGAGTTGCGTGGAAAAACCATTGGCATTATTGGTTTCGGAAACATAGGAATTGAAGTGGCGCGCATTGCATATGGTTTGGGAATGAAAGTGCTTGCCTATGATTTGCGTGCAAACACTGCTGAACTGAAAATTGATTTCCCTAACAAACAATCTGTTTTTATTTCAACCAACACTATTGATAAAGATTTTTTAGTGGCGAACAGCGATTTTATTTCAGTGCATGTATCGGGCAAACACGAGGTGCTGAATAAAAATGATTTTGAAAAAATGAAAAAAGGTGTAGGCATTATTAATTGTGCGCGTGGTGGTGTGGTGAATGAAAATGATTTGCTGGAGTTTTTAAACAATGGAAAAATTGCGTTTGCCGGCATTGATGTTTTTATGAATGAACCTGCTCCGCGCGAAGATTTATTGAAGCATGAACGGGTATCGCTAAGTCCGCACATTGCAGCATCTACTTTGGAAGGACAGGAACGAATCGGTAACGAGGTGGCCGATATTATCATCAACTATTTTAAAAAATAAATTATGTTGAGAATTAATTTTTACCATTCAACACCCCATCCCTAACCTTCCCTCAAGGAGAAGGATGTACGCGAACAGTTTAACATGAAATCAAAAAAATCATTAGTATCAAATTTTAATTTTAATGGATAGAATAATTCCTTTTAAAGGAATAAGACCTGTGAAATCGTTGGTGGAAAAAGTGGCGGTGTTCCCTAATAATTTAATGAATGAACCGGAGCGAAAAGAAGAAGCGAAAAAAAATCCACATTCATTCGCACATATTGTAAAACCAAAAATTGATTTTCCGGAAGCAACTTCTAAAACTGATCCGTTGTTATTTGAATACGCGAAAAAATATTTCGATAAATTATTATCAGATAAAATTCTGATTCAGGAAACCACCGATTGTTTTTATGTCTATCGTCAAATGCTGGATGGGCGCAGCCAAACAGGAGTAGTGGCCTGTTATCATTTGGATGAATATTTTAACAACCATATAAAAAAACATGAACACACCCGCGAAGAAAAAGAACTGGAAAATGTTGAACACATGATGGTAACGGGCATGAGTTCGAATCCTATTTTTCTGGCTTACAATCCTGTGAACGAAATTGATACTTTAATAAATCAGGTGAAAGCTACTGTGCCTGAATATCATTTTGTTTCTGACAACGATGCGTATCATTCATTGTGGATTGTAAACGACGAAGAAATTATTTCTCAATTGAAAAAATTATTTAATTCGAAAGTTGATGTGAGTTACATTGCCGATGGCCATCATCGCGCTGCTTCTGCTGCTCGGGTTGCTAAACTGATGCGAGAAGCCAATCCGCATCATACCGGCACTGAGTCTTACAATTATTTACTCACTTGTTTGTTTCCATCTAATCAATTAAAAATTTATGATTACAACAGAGTGGTAAAAGATTTGAATGGATTAAGCAACGATGAGCTGATTGAAAAAGTGAAAGAGAAATTTGATGTGATTGCAATGAACGAAACCGAATTTGCTCCATCATCATTACACAAAATCGGAATGTACTTAGGTGAACATTGGTTTGAACTCACTCCAAAACCAAACACATTTAAAAATGATCCGGTGAACCGATTGGTGGTTTCTATTCTTCAGCATAATATTTTAGATCCGATACTAGGAATAAAAGATCCACGAACAGATAAGCGAATGGATTTTTATCCAGGTACTAAAGGATTAACTTCAATTGAAAAACGAGTGGACAAAGGGAAATCGGCAGTTGCATTTGCATTGTTTCCTGTGAGCATGCAACAACTTTTTGATGTGAGCGATGCCGGAGAAATTATGCCGCCAAAGAGCACCTGGTTCGAACCGAAATTACTGAGTGGGTTAATTATTTATTCTATCCGTTAAAAAATTATCTCCAAGGTTTAATAACACTATCCTCAATCTGGTTTCCTTATTCTAATAGTTTTTTACATTCGCTACACATTAAATCAAAATAAATAATAATGAAAAAAATTTACCCCCTTTTTGTTTTAGCAATTACACTCTCAGTAAATTCAAAAGCACAGGTTTTATTGTTTGAAGATTTTCAAGAAGACAGTGCGACATTTGTAAATAAATTTTTAGTGCAGAACGCTTCTGGAAATGACACCACATGGCTCAACTCAGATTTAGATGGAGCACTTGATGCGAGTGGGTCAGGTTTGCCAACAACCTGGTTCAGAACAGTTCCATTTGCATCAGCAGATACAATTAATGGAAATCTTGTAATGGCAAGTAATTCATGGACAACTCCAGTGGATGTTACTTATAATTATCTCCTATTGCCTCCAATTCATTTATATGATGCAAGTGGCGCCTTTTCCTGGAAAACCGCACCACGGCAAACGCCTCGATACTTAGATGGCCTTCAGGTATTGCTATCTACCAGTCAAAATTTTGAAAATACATTTACTGATACTTTACGAATTTATGCTGAATGTATTTGTTCGGGAGGTGATAGCAGCAGTAGTTATTCTGATTACACTTTCACCAATGGATTTGTATTTGGACAAGATGGTCAATACATTGAATACCAAAATGATTCATTTCGCTTTCGAGGCGTGCTTCGTCCTGATTCTGTAAGTTTATCAGCTTATGCTGGCCAAACAGTTTACATCGCATTCTTTCATGGCTCAACAGATGATTTCCTGATAAGTATAGATGATATTAAAGTTACCGGTAACGGAACCGTTTTAGCAGAAATTCCTTCAAACTCTATCAATGCGTTTTCGACCTATCCAAATCCAGTTAGTGAGAAATTCACCATTCAATATTCATTACCTGTTACTGGGCCGGTGAGTTTAAGTGTATTTGATTTGAATGGAAAAAAAGTAAAATCAATTTTGGATAACATGTGTGTAAAAGGTGATTATAAATATGATATTGATATTAAAAGCCTTCCTTCAGGAATTTATAATGTTGTTTTAGAAACTAAAGATGGCGAGCGGGTTTCAAAAATCACTAAAATGTAAATTTGATTCTAATTATTTTTCTCACATAGCCGTTCGGTTTTACCGGACGGCTTTTTTATTGCACACCGGACTCCTGAGTATTAAATCAAATTGCTTTCTTTTGCGGCGAGTAAAAAAATAATTAACACAAAAAATTTTTATAAATGAAATTCGGTACTAAAGTTTTACATGCAGGAATAGAACCCGACCCAACTACCGGAGCCATTATGACTCCGATTTATCAAACCAGTACATATGTTCAGGCAGCTCCCGGCAATCACAAAGGATATGAATATGCACGCACACAAAACCCAACACGCAATGCATTACAAAATAATCTGGCGGCATTGGAAAACGGAAAATTCGGTTTGTGTTTCAGCAGCGGAATGGGTGCAACAGATGCAATTATAAAATTGCTTTCACCGGGCGATGAGGTAATAAGCACAAATGATTTGTATGGTGGAACTTATCGCATTTTTACAAAAGTGTTTGAGAAATATGGAATTAAATTTCATTTCATTCCAATGAATGATGTGGGTGGAATTGAAAAACTAATCAATACAAAAACAAAACTCATTTGGGTAGAAACACCAACTAACCCAATGATGAATATTATTGATATACGAGCAGTTGCGCAGATAGCAGGAAGCAAAAATATTATGCTTTGTGTTGATAACACTTTTGCATCGCCTTTCTTACAAAATCCACTTGATCTGGGCGCTGATTTGGTTTTACATTCAGTTACAAAATATTTAGGTGGTCATAGCGATGTGGTGATGGGTGCAATAATTACCAACAACGAAAAGATTCATGAAGATTTAAAATTTATTCAAAACGCTTGTGGCGCTGTTCCCGGCCCGCAAGATTGTTTTTTGGTTTTGCGTGGAGTAAAAACTTTACACCTCAGGATGGAACGACATTGTTCAAACGCAAAACAGATTGTAAATTATTTAAGCAATCATTCAAAAGTTGAAAAAATATTTTATCCGGGCTTAACTTCGCATCCAAATCATGAAGTTGCAAAAAAACAAATGCGTGATTTTGGGGGCATGCTTTCATTTACTTTGAAAGGAAATAAAATGGACGATGCTTTGAAAATATTATCCGGCACCAAATTATTTTCTTTGGCTGAATCGCTCGGCGGAGTTGAATCACTCATCGGTCATCCGGCAACAATGACTCATGCATCTATTCCAAAAGAAGAACGGGAAAAAAGCGGATTGGTTGATACACTCATAAGATTGAGCGTGGGTGTTGAAGATGTTGAAGATTTAATTGCTGATCTGGAGCAGGCACTATATCTGATTTAATTAAACCCGGCATAAAAATGTTTTAGCAGGAAAATAAATAAGCAGGAAATTTTATGTGCAGGTTATTGTACCACAAATTTTACTTCCGAAATTATTTTTTGATTTTCTGAAAGCTGGTACAAATAAATTCCTTTCGATAAATTTTTTCTGTCAATGGAATCGTGCTGCCATCAATATTATTTTTTGTTGCAACTATTTATCTTCATGCAGCATTTCCATCAATTTCAAAGTCATATAATCATGAAAAAAATTCTACAAAAAATCACTCTCCTGATTTTAACTTTAGTAAGCACTTGCGCAGTTACACTCGCTCAAATTCCAAACAACGATTTTGAACTCTGGAATAACATGGGTCTTGGTGGTGAAAATCCAAATGACTGGTATACTTCAAATGGTGATTTGGTTCCTTCAAATGTTTTTAAAGATTCCATTACTGAGTATTCAGGAAACTATTCAGTGTTGCTCACAAATGTGATTGGCATTCCGGGAAGCATCGGAATCAATTTTCCAATCACCAATCATCCATTTCAATTGAAAGGATATTTCAAAAGCGATTTTCTCACTCCTGATTCTGCTTTGATAAAAATTACTTTGTTTAACAACACACAAGCTGTTGACAGCGGTGAATATTTTATCACAACATCACTTTCAAACTGGACGAATATTGCTATCACTATTTCAAACACAACTGCAACAGTTAATTCAGCTACCATAAATATTACAGCTTGCAATCAGCAACAGAATAAATGCTGGGTCGATTTACTTTCGCTAGAAGAACCAAATTCGGTTTCAAATTTTAATTCATTACCTGTAAAATTATTTCCCAACCCATCAATCAATAAAATTTTTATTGAAGGTTTAAAAAATATTTCTTCTGCAACTATTTATGATTTGAATGGAAGGGTTATAAAAACTTTTACCGCTAAAAATCAACCAGTTGATTTTATTGAAGTCTCTGATTTATCAAATGGAATTTATTTTATGGAATTGGAAAATGGAGGAAAGTTTTATAGAAAAAGTTTTGTCAAGAAATAAATTTTCCGCACCAGACCGCCGCGGTTTTAAAAACCGCGGCGGTCTAAACAGATAGAAAAAAGAAAAGGCTGACACTTACGCATCAGCCTTCGCTTTAACATTTATACTAACCCTGAAAATTATTTTGCTGCTAATGGTATATATCCAACTGTTTTAACAATGGCTTGTCCTTCTGCTGAAAGAATGTAATCAATAAATGGTTTAACTGTTTTTTCTTTCGTGACATTGTAATAGAAAAACAACGGACGCACAATCGGATAAGTTTTATTGATGGCAGTTTCCATAGAAGGTTTTACAAAAGTTTTTCCATCAAATGAAACTGACAATGCTTTCACATCGCCTTCCATGTAAGCAAGACCAACATAACCAATAGCGCCCTTGGTTTGACTCACACTTTGAACAATAGCACCGGTTGCAGGCATATTTAAACAGGTTGAGGCATAATTTTTATTCAACATAACTTTTTCTTTAAAAAACTCATAAGTTCCTGAACTTGATTCGCGGCTGTAAACCACAATAGTCATGTCATCTCCTCCTACTTCTTTCCAGTTTTTTATTTTGCCGGTATAAATTCCTTCTAACTGAACACGGGTCAATTGCGATACTTTGTTTGCCGGATTTACAATTACTGATAAAGCATCATTAGCCATTATCACTTCTTTGTATGATTTCCCGGCATCCTGCAATTTCAGCTTTTCATCCATTTTCAGTTTGCGTGAACTCATACTCAAATCACATGAGCCATCCATAAGGGCAGAGATCCCAACACCACTTCCGCCACCAGTAACTGTAATTGAACTGGTTGGAACTTTCTTTTTATATGCTTCGGCTTCTTTCTGAACAAGCGGAAGACAAGTATCGCTTCCTTTAATCTTCTGCGCTGTGGCCAGATGAAGAGAAAAAGAAAGGATTAAAACGATTGATAAAATTTTTTTTGTCATGATTTTATTTTTATGTTTTTATGATTGGCAATTGAAATGCCTGAAAATTTTTTTCTGTGTTATGAAATTGTTAATCGATTGAATCAGAATTTAAATTGCAAACGGAAGGTCCACACATTATCCTGCAAATCCTGTGACCAGCCAGTAAGCTTTGTTGATTCGTTAGTTACTAAGTCGCGGTACAAACACAACTTAGTATTTGCATTGATGTAGAATAAATATCCAAACCCAAGTGTGGTATAGGCAATATCAGCTTTGTTCAGTTTGCTTCCTGA
>CANJII010000072.1 GCA_947474435.1 Chitinophagaceae bacterium
CATCTTTAGTATTTGTCGTAGTTTGCTCATATCGATGTTGTTGTTTGCCATAATTTATTTCGATTATCAGTATTTAAAACACCAATTACAAAATGAAATTATAGTCTGCAAACAGCAGAGCATTTACCTAAATCAGGGGGTACAGTTTGCCGCGGAAAGGGGGGTACACTTTGCTGCGGAATTAGTGGTTTACATTAGCGCGGAAAAAGTGGTACACTTTGCGCGGAATCTCCACTCAATGTTCAATCTTCGTTAAGATTATTTTACTAAACGACTAAATGCGTTATTTGACTCTTCATAAAAGTTAATATGAATAAAGAAGTAGCACCATCAGACTTTAAAATCAGTAATGAAGGTTATTTCCTTGAAGGTCCGCATTCCAGATTAAAAGACTTTGGATTTACCCTGGAAATCATGTTTGAATTTATCAAGGGATTCAGAACATTGCATTTTGCAGGACCATGTGTGGTAGTGTTTGGCTCGGCAAGATTCAGTGTTGAACATCCTGTATATCAAAGCGCAATTAATATGGGTGCTGCAATTTCGAAACTTGGTTTTGGAGTGATGACCGGCGGAGGCCCCGGAGTAATGGAAGCGGCAAACAAAGGAGCTTTTGAAGCAGGTGGAGTGTCGATTGGCTGCAACATAAAATTACCACATGAACAAAAAGAAAACCCATACTTAACAAGAGAAGTAACCTTCAAACATTTTTTTGTTCGCAAGGTTTTGATGTTTAAATATTCATATGCCTTTATCGCTATGCCGGGCGGTTTGGGAACTTTGGATGAATTGTTTGAAGCGCTTACATTAATTCAAACCGGAAAGATTAAAGGCTTCCCTGTTATTTTATTCGGTAAAGAATACTGGGGTAATTTATTGAAACAGTTGGAAACAATGGAGGATAACAAGGCAATTGATATAAAAGATTTCGAATTGTTTTTAGTTACTGATGATATTGAAGAAGCGATGAATCATATAAAAAGATATGCAACCGATAAACCATGGCTCATGCGAAAAAATATTCCGAAGCCGTTGAAATTTTTAGGTGAGAAAATATTTTTCTGGAGATGAATGTCAGTAAACAGTAAGCAGTAGGCAGTTTTTTTAATAAGGTATTAATTCAAATATTCCGTCTTCATATTTCACTTTTGAAATCGGGTTTATTGAGGAGTGAAAAAATAAACAGGCATAATTTTCTTCCGCACATTTTTTTCCATACTGAATTCTAAGTGCTCCTGATTCTTTCCCGTCGTAATCATACTTGGCGGCAAATTTTCTAATGAGTTGTGATCCTTGAGGTAATACATCACCACCATAAAAATATTTTTCGTTTCCCAAATCAATCCAGAATACCTGGTGATTTTTGGTGTGACCACCGGAAACTTCGCAGTAAATTTCGGTTCGTGAAGACACGAACCGAGGCAATAGTTTTGTGTTTCCTTTCAATTCAATTTTCTCTTTCCGGTTTTTTAAAAATAATAATTTGTTTTCGTCAAATGATCTGGAAATTTTTTTTGACAATAAATGATCGCCTCGGTTCGTTTCTTCACGAACCGAAAGTGCCTCGTTCATTTCTTCTTCCTGATAAACATATTCAGCATTCGGGAACATGGGTTTCATTTCTCCATTCTCTTCGTAAGCAACTCCGCCAATGTGATCTTTATGAAGATGACTCAACAAAACAAAATTTATATCCGTTGAATTATAACCAAGCCGTGAAAGGTTTTTTATAATTTGAAATTCTCCTTCCGCATTTTTCAACCCTAATCCCGGATCAATGATAATTAACCCTTCATCTGAAATAATCAGAAACGGACAAATTTCCACCAACAATGAACCGGGCCTGTCTTTTACTGAATCGATTTCGGAATTAAATGGAATAAAATTTTTTGATTGGTCAACAGTATAAGTTCCTTCAGATAATGGAAAACATTTCATAATAAAATTTTTATCGAAGAACGGCTAATCTATCTGCATCTAATTTTATCAATACAAAAAGCAGAATAGTAAACGACCAAAGTGATGAACCGCCGTAACTGATGAATGGCAATGGAATTCCAATTACAGGTGCAAGCCCGATTGTCATTCCGATATTGATGAGAAAATGAAAAAATAAAATGGAAGCAACACCATACGCATAAATTCTTGAAAACTTAGAGCGCTGTCGTTCTGCGAGTGTAAGTATGCGGGTGAGAAAAAATAAAAAGAGCGAAACAAAAAGTGTGGTTCCCCAGAAACCATATTCCTCGCCAATGGTGCAGAATATAAAATCAGTATGTTGCTCGGGCACGAAATTGTACTTGGTTAATGTTCCATGCAAAGGGCCTTTACCTAAAAATCCGCCGGAGCCTATTGCAATTTTTGATTGACGCACATTGTAATCCGCATCTTTCACATTCACTTCCTGACCGAGTAAAACTTTTATCCGTTGCTGCTGGTGAAGTTTCAGCACATTATTGAAAACATAATTGGTGGTGGTTACATATAGTGATGCGCCAATAAATAATCCGGCAATAACAAAGTAGCCTGCACGGTTTCTTTTTATAAAATACAACGATGCACCGGCCAGAAAAAATAAAATACCGATGAGAATAAATTTATCGATCACAAGCGAAAGCACTGAAAGGGCAAGCACTCCAACACCCAACAATAAAATTTCGCCCGGCAATCCAAAACGATACAACACTAAAAAGAAACCAAGAAATACCAATGTGGAACCGGTATCGCCCTGTAGTTGAATTAACAGCGCAGGAAAAAATATTAATGCCAGCGCCATCATTTTATGATTGTTGTATTTAAGATTGATATTCTGATTGCTCAGAAATTTTGCAAGCGCCAGTGCCACCGAAAATTTTGCAAACTCCGATGGCTGCAATTGAAAACTTCCGATCTCAAACCAATTTTTATTTCCATTCACTTCATGACCGAAAAAGAAAACGCCAACAACTAAAAGTATAACTGCTGCATAAATGATGTAAGCGAATGATGTGTAAAATTTATTATCAGTTACAAGAATAAAAATTGCAAGTATAGCTGAAGTTCCTACCCATATTAATTGACGGATATACAATTGCCGATAATCGAAAAAAGGTTTTGTATCGTCGTGACTGGATGCATATACGACCAACAAACCAATAGCGACAAACACACTATACAAAAGTATAATGCCCCAGTCGAGATTGTTGGTGGTTTTGCGTTTGTCCATTTTTTGCAGGTTGCGAGTTTCGGGTTTTTAGTTTCGGGATTTTGATGCGATTTTAAATTGTTGCTTTAGAGATTGCTTCGGGGTTACCCTCACAATGACATCGATTTAAGATTTAATGTTCAGGTGCAGGTTGAAATTTGTTATGAATTAAATCGGCATCGAACATTCGTTGTTCTAAATATTTGCGCGGTGTTGAAATGGAATCGTTCAAATATTTTTCAATCATTAAACTCGCGATTGGCGCACCGTAAGTTGCACCGAAGCCAGCGTTCTCTACTATTACTGCAATAGCAATCTTAGGATTTTCAACCGGAGCGAAACAAATAAAAAGAGAGTGATCCTTTCCATGTGGGTTTTGGGCTGTTCCGGTTTTTCCACCCATGGTTGTTCCGGGAATTTGCGCAATTCGACCTGTGCCGGCTTCTACCACTTCCTTCATGGCTTCCACTGTTAAATCGAACCACTTTTTTTCAATCGGAATTATTTTTTTCTCTTTAAATTTTTTCAGAACGGTGGATGTATCATCATCAACTTTTTTCACCAGGTGCGGCGAATAAAAAAATCCATGATTCGAAATGGTTGCCATTTCATTGGCCATTTGCAAGGGAGTAAAACCAATTTCGCCTTGTCCGATTCCCAACGAGATAATGGTGACAGAATTCCATCTACCCACACCATAAATTTTATTGTAGTAATCAGAGCCTGGAATAAATCCATAACCCACACCCGGTAAATCGGTTTCCATTTTTACACCAATGCCGAAACTTGCGAGGTATGATTTCCAACTATCCAATCCCTGTGCTACAGTTTTGTATTTATTGTTATCAACTACCCTTCGGAAAGTCATGCAGAAATAAGCGTTACATGAATGTTGAATGGCTTCAATAATATTATTCACGAATCCTGAATGATGACAACCGACTCTTAAACTTCCGACATAATATGCACCTGGACATGAATAAGTGGTATTGGAAAAAATTGCTTCGTCCTGCATTCCAATTAATCCCAACAATGGTTTGTAAATAGAACCCGGAGGATAAGATGCCTTGAGCGGACGAACAAATAATGGCTTCAATGAATCAGCATATAACTTACTGAAATTTTTTCCTCTGTCGCGTCCTGTTAATAATCGCGGGTCGTAACTTGGGCTGCTGATCATTGCAAGCACTTCACCGGTTGATGGTTCAATGGCAACCACGCTTCCAACTTTTCCCTGCATTAATTTTTCACCGTAGCGTTGTAAATCAATATCGAGTGTGGTGTACATGTTTGTGCCTGGAATGGCGAGTGTATCTAATGCACCATCGTTAAACGAACCTTGCTCACGATTGTGAACATCAACCAGTACATATTTTACACCTTTTTTTCCACGCAAAACTTTTTCGTAATACTGCTCCAATCCTCCCGTACCTATGTAATCACCTTGCTGGTAATAGCCGTTTGATTTTTCAATTTGCTTTGGTGTTACTTCCGAAATATACCCGAGCACATGCGCTGCTGCTGGGAAAGGATAAGTGCGGACAGTTCTTACCTCAGTATAAAACCCGGGATACATAAACATATCTTCCTGCAACTGCGCATACAACTCCGGCTGAATTCCTTTTACAATTACGGTTGGTTTAAAGCGAGAATAAGTATATGCTTTCAGTAAATCTTTTTTGAATGATGCAGTTTCAATTCCTAAAGTGAGACAAAGATTTGTGGTGTCGAATTTTTTTAGTTGACCGGGAATTACCAGCAAATCATATTCAGCCTGATTGAATAAAATCAGTTTTCCGTTCCGGTCATAAATCAAACCGCGTGATGGATACAAAGTAACTTTTCGCAACACATTATTATTTGCGAGCTGCTGATAACTTTTGTTCAACACCTGAATAAACAGCAATCGTAAAATAAAAATAACTGAAATGATGATGAACACCATTTGCACCACTCTTCGTCTTGATGCGAGTGTATCCATTTATAACTATCTCGATTTTCTTCTGATGAAAAAAAATTCTGTCAGAAATATTATTAATAATGAAAGCGATGTGCTCAATAAAATTTTCAGCAACATAAACCCGAACTGACCGAACTCCAGCGTTTCAATAAAGAAAAAAAACAAGTGATGTATCACTACAAGTATGGATGCATAAGTGGCGAACCATCGGAATCCCATGTGATTAAGTGATGGCTTATCGGTTTGCTCGTATCCGCCTGATGGTTCAATTAATTTTAAAACCTGTGGGCGCATAAAACACAACAACACACTTGCGGCTGCGTGCATTCCCATGGTGTTCGAAAATAAATCAATGGTTAATCCTGCGACAAAACCAACCAGCAACAATAACCAGATTGGCATTCGAATGGGCAGCAACAATAAGAACAACGGATAGATGTATGGATTAAAAACTCCGGGCAATAAAAGATTATTTAAAATTAAAACCTGTATGAGCACAAGCACCACAAACCGAATAAGCTGATAAAAAAAATCAATTATCATTTTGTGAATGTTGTTCTAAATTTTCCAATTCGTTTTTCATCAGGTTGTTCACCACATATACATATGATATACTTCGGAAGTCGGTACTGAGATGAACTTCAATGTCGTAAAAATTATCGTTGGTGTTTGGAGTGAATGATGAAATAATGCCGACTAAAATATTCTCCGGAAATTTTTTTGTTTCGCTGCCGGTATAAATTTTATCGCCCACGGCAATTTTTATCTGCTTCGGAATTCCATCTAACTGCGCGAACTCCGGACTGCCGCCGTTCCACGATAGTGAACCTAAATTTCCGCCCGCACCAACACGCGCACTTACTTTAAAATCATTGTGCAACACAGGAATCACCGATGCATAATTGTCTGATACATCTTTTACAATTCCAACAATTCCATTCGGGCCTATCACTCCCATCTTCACATCCACACCCTGATTTTTTCCTTTATCAATAGTGATGTAGTTGTTCAGTTTGTTGATGGTAATGTTCACCACTTTTGCCGGAATGTATTTATACAATTGTTTATATACCGAGTCGTTCACTGTAATTTGCTGAAACGATGCATCGTAAAATGAATTCTTCAATTGATTACGGAGTGCGGCATTTTCATCAGCCAGTCTTTTATTCTCCTGACTTAAATGAATGTACTCAATAAAATTATTGTAAACCGTAAAAACTTTTGCTGAGATAACACTCGATGAATTTATAAATGCGGCGCGGTGATAACTTTTATTATTCACTATTAAAACAATGCTGCTCACTTCCAATAAAATAAAAAGCATGAATGCATGATAGCGAACGAGTAAAGAAAAAATGTTGCGCATTCAGATTTAGAGAAAAAATTTACTGCTAAGTTTTTCGCACTCAGAATTGAAAATTATTATTCTTTTAAAAGTTTCGCACGGAGACACGGAGTTCAAGGAGGATGGAAGAAAAAATATTTAAGACATCAGGAACGGATACCGTGCAATATTTTTCAATGCAATACCAGAACCACGAACAACAGCGCGAAGCGGGTCGTCATCAATTGAAACATGCAGTTTTGTTTTTTGCGCCAATCGTTTATCCAATCCGCGCAACAAAGCGCCGCCACCTGTAATGTGCAACCCGGTACGATAAATATCAGATGCCAATTCAGGCGGAGTTGATTCAAGTGCTTTTAAAACTGCTTCTTCAATTCTTGAAATGGATTCGTTCAGTGCGTGTGCTATTTCAGCGTACGAAATTGTAATTTGTTTTGGAATGCCTGTCATTAAATCTCTTCCCTGCACAGCATAATCATCAGGCGGATTTTCCAGGTCAGGTATGGCAGAACCAACATTAATTTTTATATCTTCAGCGGTGCGCTCACCAATTGCCATGTTATGTTGACGACGAACGAAATCAATAATATCAGCAGTGAACTCATCACCCGCCACGCGAATGGATTGGTCGCAAACAATTCCGGCAAGAGCAATTACCGATATTCCGGTTGTGCCACCGCCAATGTCAATAATCATGTGCCCGATTGGTTCTTCCACATCAATACCGATTCCGAGTGCGGCCGCCATTGGTTCATGAATCAGATAAACTTCGCGACCA
This sequence comes from Chitinophagaceae bacterium, assembly GCA_947474435.1. Classification (GTDB taxonomy): domain Bacteria; phylum Bacteroidota; class Bacteroidia; order Chitinophagales; family UBA10324; genus UBA10324. The sequence continues at coordinate 7,268 of CANJII010000072.1, forward strand.
CCGGCTTGCTCGGCGCTATCTTTTACTGCGCGCTTCTCCACTTCAGTAATGTTTGATGGAATACAAATAACCATTCGCCAAGATGGAGTGAAGAAAAAACTTTTCGGATGAATCATTTTTATCATCTCACGAATCATGATTTCCGCTGCGTTAAAATCGGCTATAACACCATCGCGAAGTGGCCTGATTGTTTTTAAATTCTCGTGTGTTTTTTCATACATCTGCCGGGCGCGCTTGCCTACTGCAATCACCTTTCCGGTAGTTTTATTAATAGCAACAATGGAGGGTTCATCCACAACAACTTTATCGTTGTGAATAATTACAGTGTTGGCAGTGCCCAGGTCAATGGCAATTTCCTGAGTTAGAAAATTAAATAAGCCCATGTGTTTTTTGTGGAAAATTCTTGAGTGCGCAAAGTTGGAATATTTATTCTGTATTTACACGACTGTTTTTTCCATTCGGAAAGAAAATATAATTGCCGTCATCCACAACTTTAATTATACCATCGGAATAAACATAGGAATTGTGAATGGTAGTGAATGGGAGTCAAAATGAAACTGTTATACTGAAGTACTAAGAACCTCTTGAATTATTTGGAGGTAATAAATACATGCTCTTTGGTTTTTAGAAACGCAGGTTTGTCTTTTCCGCATCTGTGCTTGCACCATATGGAATATCCCGGAACACAAAGTCAGAAAGGGTGAGGCTAAAATAGTTTAATGTAACACCTCTTCCGCTTGTGTTGAATGTGTTCGTAGTTCTGCCACACCTGAATGGCTTTCTGATTTGTTTCAATAATTCCTGTGGTCTCTGCATACTTCACTCCTTTTGCAATCATCGTTTGTTGCAACTCGGTAATCAATAATGCAGGAACTCCCTGCCCCTGGTATTTCGGATGAATGCCGGTTAACAATAGATCAACCACGGTTGGACTTTTTAATGCCTTCATTAAATGCCACCAACCGAACGGCAATAATTTTCCATTCGCTTTTTGCATTGCTTCGCTGAGCGATGGCAAGCCAACAATGAACCCAACCACTTCACCATCCTTCTCAATCACTTTTATAAATTCAGGATTCAGAATGTTGAAATATTTTTTGATGTAGAATTGAATCATGTCATCGCTCAGCGCAACCATGCTGAACAAATCAGCGAACGCAGTATTGAGTAATTCAAAAATTTTTTTCGAGTAGGGAACCATCTCGCGCTTGCTTTTGAATGTTATCACTTTCAATCCGAATCGTTGCTTGATGACTTCATTCAATCGCATTGCTTTTTCGGGTACGGCCTGAATGGTTAAACGAAATTCCACCCAGTCAATTTCTTTTTCGTAACCCAATTTCTCCACCTGCGAATGATAATAAGGCAAGTGATATTCTGATGC
>CANJII010000073.1 GCA_947474435.1 Chitinophagaceae bacterium
ATTCTTCGTTGCGGAAATGTGTATGGTTTCAGTCAGAGTATGCGGTTTGATGCGGTGATTAATAAATTTATGTTCGATGCGCATTTTCACAATCGTGTTTCTATTGAGGGAAATGGAAAGCAACACCGCACTTTTATTCACATTGATAAAGTGACTTACATGTTGGAACAATTGCTTCAGCATAAAATTGAATCGGGAGTTTATAATCTTTCCGATAAAAATCTTTCGGTGCTGGAGTTAATTGAAACTATGCAAACGATGTATTCCGGTTTGGAATTTATGTTTATCAATCAGCATCTGGATATGCAGGAAATGAAAGTGAATCCGCAGAGTAAATTGTATTCCTATCTTGCATTGCCACAAAGCGATCTGGCAGCTGAACTTCAGCAATTCAAATCGCGGTTTGCATTTTAATACATGAAAAGATATTTACTGCTGGTTCTTGTTTTTATTATTTCTGTTGCCGTACGATTTCCGGTCATCAACAATCATTTGTCCATGCACCACGGATGGGTAACAGCACATACGCTTCTGACTTTACAAACCTGGAACGACGGAGGAATTTTTAATTATCACGCAGCTCCTGTTTACACTCCGCAGAATGAAGGCGACAAATTTATTCCTGCACTTGCAGGTATAACGGATGTAAAAGGAGATTCTTATTATGTATCGTATCCGCCGCTTGGATTTTATGTTCCTTATTTTTTTATAAAATTATTTTTTCTGCAACCAACTATTTTATCACTCATCATTTTCAATCTGCTCTTGCATTTTCTTTCGGCATTTTTTATTTACAAAATAGTAAAGCGCTTATTAAAAAACATTTCTTCATCAGAGTTTGCACCAATCATCGCATTCGTCATCTATTTATTTACTCCGGCAACACTCTGGTTTCAGTGTAATGTTTATTTCGTTGATATGCTCGAACAGTTTCTTTGGATTGCAACCTTTTATGTATCACTGAAATTGATAGATGTAGAAAACAAAAAAAATATTTTTCTGTTTACAGTGCTGTTGTTTGCCTGTTGTTATACCGAATGGATGGGATTGTTTTATGCATTCATGGCTTTCACTTATTTTGGAATCAAATCAATTTGTAAAAAACAAATTCCAGTAATCAGTTTGATTTGTGTGGGAGTTGTATTGATGAGTATCGGATTATTTGTGTTGCAGTATTCGCAGATTTCAGGATTTCATTCTTTGATTGAAAGTCTGACCAGCAAGTACAAAACCCGAAGTGGTTTCTATGGCGAGAACACCAGTGAATTTGGATTAAGCATTGACAATCCTGATTCTTTCTCGCGATTGTGGGAACATTATTTCACCAACTATTTCAACCTCATTTTTCTTCTTCTAATAATTATCCTTGTTTTCTTTTTCATCCAAAAGAAAAATCAATTTGAAAATAAATATTGGTTGATAGTTGTTGTTTTTTTAGTTGTTCCGGTTTTACTGCATCACTTTATTTTTTTCAACTTCACTTCATTGCATGATTTTTCTGTTTTGAAATCTGCTGTTCCATTGCCGGTGATTTCAGGGTTATTGATTGCTTCATTCGAAAACAGTTTCAGTAAAAAAATATTTATCTCCGTTGCTTCGGTTGCATTATTGTTCTATTCAATTATCGGAGTAAAAGAATTTTATTCCTTGTATCACAAATATTGTTTAACTGATTCTTGTGAGAAGCTGGCAACTTTCATAAAAGAAAATGTAAAACCAGATGAAGCAATATTTATTAAGGGAGATTATCCATTGGTTTCGCCAATGACTTATTATCACGCTCATCGTTTGGTTACAAATGCAAATGATTTTATCGATGCAAAAAATCTTTCCCTTCAATATCATCACACCAAAGGAGTTTACATGGAGTGTAATGCCAATGGAAATTGTTTAAGCATTCAACATTTTACTTTACAATAATTCGTCTGCTATTTTGCAAGCATGATTATCGTTGACACGCACACACATATTTATTTAGAAGATTTCAATTCCGATATTGATTCAGCAATTCAACGCGCTGAAAAAATCGGAGTGAAATATTTTATGTTACCGAATATTGACAGTACTTCAATTGCTCAGGTAAAAACAATGCATCAAAAATTTCCTGAAGCTTGCTTGCCCATGATGGGATTGCATCCGTGTTCGGTGAAAGAAAACTTTCAGGAGGAACTAAAAATTGCAGAAGATGAATTATTCAACACCTCTGAAATTAAATATTACGGAGTTGGTGAATGTGGTCTGGACTATTACTGGGATAAAACTTTTATTCCACAACAGAAAGAAGCACTTCACATTCATTCGAATTGGGCAAAAGATTTGAACTTGCCAATCATTTTGCACACACGCGATTCAATGGATGATGGAATTGCCTTAATCAAGGAAGAACAGAATGGAAAACTGAAAGGAATTTTTCATTGCTTCGGCGGCACGATTGAACAAGCGCAACAAATAATTGATTTAGGATTTCTTTTGGGAATTGGTGGAGTGCTCACTTATAAAAAATCGGGACTTGATGTAGTGCTGAAGAATATTGATTTGAAATATTTAGTGATGGAAACGGATGCGCCCTATCTCACCCCTGTTCCATTCAGAGGAAAAAGAAATGAACCTGCGTATCTCGAATATATTTTAACCCGATTAGCTGAAGTAAAAAATTGTTCGAAAGGAGAAGTTGCAAAAATCACTACTGAAAATGCGATAAATCTTTTCGGATTGAAAAACTGAAAATATTTTACAGAAAACTCTATTCGAAGCTTAAAGCCTTTTGTAATCCATCACTCAACTTCGGCAATTTTCCACGCTGACTTAAGAAAGAAGTTAAGTCTGCAATTTCTTTAAATACATAATGTGTATCAGCAGCGGCTTTTAAATATTCTGCACCTGTGCTTCCACCTGTTCCGATTCTTCTTCCAATCATTCGTTGCACCATATTCATATGACGGTAACGCCACTGCGCAAGCAGTTCATCAATATCAAGCAACGAATTCAATAACTGATATGGCTGCAACAACAAAGGATAATCGCGATACAACATGATGAACAATGCACTCCGGTTTGCCAAGGTGCTGAAATTTCTATCCGCAGGATAAGTTGCATCTTTCAAAAAAAGTTTTTCAAAATTTTCTAAGTTTTGTTTTTCTCCGGGTTGAAGTGAAGAAGAATAGGTGGTTAAATAATTTTTCCAGAATGGATGTTCGGCATTATTGCTCAACGATTTTTCGTTCCAGTATTTTTCTCCATTGAAAAAAGGCATGCGCTCGAGCCAGCGATTAATTAATTCCAACAATGATTTTTCATTCTCGGCATCTTTCACCTGTTTCACATCTTCAGGTTTCAACTGACTTACATAATATTCATGACCGTAACGGTTTTTAAATTTCAAACCAAGCGCAGCTTCCAGAATTTTAAACTGAATACTTTGAAAACCACTTGCTGGTCTGAGCAAATCACGGAAGTCGAGAAAGTCAAGCGGAGTCATGGTTTCCAGAATATCAAGTTGATGAATCAACACTTGCAATATGGTTCCGACTCTTTTCAGGCGATGCGCCGCTTGGTACAAATCAGGAGAACTATCCTTTATATCTGACTGATTAAAAATTCCGCGCACCAGATTCACTTCAAACAAAATCTGCTTGAACCACAATTCATATGCCTGATGAATTACAATGAAAAGCATTTCGTCATTGGCCACTACTCCTTCTTTTTCGCTTTCGGGAAGTTGTGCGTTCAGGATTTTATCTAACTGCAAGTATTCGCCGTAGTAAACAGGTTTTCTTTCCATAAATAATTTTTAACGGTGTGAAAGAAAGTAAAATGCATGGGATAAAAAATGATGACTGCCAACAACGAGTAATTACATTCACAGAATCATAATTTATTTCCGTTTATAAAAAATATAGTCAACCTAATTATTATCATTTGTCCTTTATAATTCAAATTCTTTTTTTACATTAAATAAACTTTCTAAAATAAATACAAAATGAATCTTACACATCTTCATCTTTTGCTTAATCATGTTTCAATCATGGCAGCATTATTTTCTATTGCTATCTACTTGTATGGAATGCTCAAAAAAAATTCTTCCCTTACCAACCTTGCGTTGATGGGTTTTGTATTTGCTGCACTTGCTGCCATTCCGGTTTATTTAACCGGAGAAGATGCGGAAGAATCAGTTGAACATTTAGCAGGACTGGTGAAAGCAAACATTCATGAACATGAAGAAGCTGCTGAAATATCAATCTGGCTAATTGGAATTTCAGGTGCAATAGCACTCGCAGCATTGATTTTTAAAAATGTAAAATTCTTTTCCACCTCTGCGTTTGCATTAGTAATGACACTGATGAGTATTGTTTCAGGCGTTTCAATTTCTTACACCGGTTACCTTGGAGGATTTATCAGACATTCTGAAATTTCTACAAATGCTGTTCAACAAAATTCACAAGGTGAACAGGGTGGTGAAGAAGATGCTGATTAAAAAAACCTGTTTTCTGATTAACAAAAAATTAACCCCCTAATAATAAATCAACTTAAAATTTCAATATGCGGAGAGAAAGGGATTCGAACCCTTGATACCCTTTTGAGGTATACACACTTTCCAGGCGTGCTCCTTCGGCCACTCGGACATCTCTCCAGTTTCTTTACGGGGTCACAAAAGTCAACAATAATAATCAGCTATCAAACTTCTCATGAATAAACATGAAGCATGTTATTTATCTGCTGAACATTATACTTTGTTAATGGTGTTGTAGCCAATCCGAAAGCTGGATTTCCATCAGTATCATAATGACTTTGACAGCATGGGCAAATGAATTCATTGGTGGTTTGAAATTCAACCAGGCACGCATCGTATGTACAATATGCTGAGAATGCGATGTAATTATTATTGACATCCTTTGCCACAATAACTGAAGAATTAAAAACCCTGTATCCTCCGAGAGTTGTTAAATCAAAATTTGCCGGATCATTTAAATCAATGGTAAAATCAATTTGCGGAACTTTATCCTTGTTGCACGATTCTAAATTTGAAAATGCAGTAAATGCCACAGCACTTATTCCAATGATTTTTATAAATTGTTTTCTGTTCATGCAAATTTTTTTAAATAAAATTATTCTGACTGCTGATTGTTAAATTTTAATAACTCATTTCACAATCACCGTATTTGTTTCTGCTGCCAATTGTTTTCGTAAATCATTTAAACTTTTACGCACCTGCAATTGCTTCATCAATTCTTCTTCATTACCTGATTTTTCTGCCTCCTTCATTTCCTTTGAGTTGTCGGCAATCATACGGTCAATGATGCGCAGGTTGTATCGGCGAAGCGCACTGCTGGCATCCTTTTTATAATTGTTTTCTTTATCAGTAATAAATATTTCGTGCATTTTTTCCCAATTCTCGCTCAACTCATAATTATGATGACGAAGATTGATAACTGCTTGCTTTACCTGTTCATTTTTATGTTCCATGAAAAAACTATCTTCCGGAAAAACATTTTCAGCATTCAGGTGAGACACAATTTCATTCATCAGCATTCTGTAAGTCGGATGCTCAAATGGATGATCGGTAATGCTACTGATGATATAATGCGCAATGGTAATTTCATCATTGAATTTTTTATTTCCAGACTCCAATATTATCCGCATGAGGTCGCGCTCAGCCATAAAATCTTCGCGACTGAAATTCATTTGTTCTTCGGCCGAATCGCTCAGCATTTTTTGCTCGGGCAGTGTGGGTTTCAGTTCTTTTCCATGCGCCTTGCGTCTGAGTTTATTTACTTCTGCTATCAATATTCTTTCGTCCACCAACATGGTCGTTGAACATTCGCGCAATAACATTTGTCGTTTTATCGGGTCGCTTACATGTGCAAGTGTTCCAACTATTTCTCTTATTGCTTCTGCTTTTCTGATTGGGTCGTTACCGGTTTCTTTGTTTAATAAATCTGCCTGAAACAAAACCACATTGGTTGCATGCTTCTGTACAAACTCGCGGAACGGAGTGGTGCCATGCTTCTGGACAAACGAATCAGGGTCTTCACCTTCCGGAAGTAAAACCAAACGAACATTTAAATCTTCATCTAGCAAAATATTCATTCCGCGCAAAGCGGCTTTCATTCCTGCAGCATCACCATCATACAGAATAGTAATGTTTGAAGTGAATCGTTTCATCAATCGCGCCTGCTCAATGGTGAGTGATGTTCCGCTTGATGCAACTGCATTTTCAATTCCGGCCTGGTGCATTGAAATCACATCGGTATATCCTTCCACTAAAAAACATTCTTCATGTTGACGAATGGCATTGCGCGCCTGAAACAAACCAAACAGCGTGCGGCTCTTATCATAAATAGAAGTTTGAGGTGAGTTTATATACTTCGGTGAATTCTCTTCCTTCTTTAAATACCTGCCTGCAAAAGCAATTACTTTTCCTGAAAGATTATGAATCGGAAATATCACACGCCCTCTGAAAAAATCGATAAAATTTTCTTTTCGTTCTGAAATCAATCCAACTTCCAATAATAATTTTTCATTGTATCCCTTCTCTTTCGCTGCTTTATAAAAAGTATCCCAACCATTCAATGCATATCCGAGTTGAAATTTTTCAATCAGATTATTTCTGTATCCTCGTTCATGAAAGTAAGAGAGACCAACGCTTTTTCCCTCATCAGAATCGAACAATAGTTTTGAATAATATTGCTGAGCAAAACCTGTTACCACATACAAGCCTTCTTCCATTTGCTTTTTTGCAATGGCTTCAGAATCTTCAACTGTCTCTTCAATTTTTATATTGTATCGGCGTGCCAAAAATTCCAGCGATTCGGGATACGATAATTGTTCGTGCTCACGCAAAAAAGTTATTGCATCACCCGCTTTACCGCAACCAAAACATTTATAAATATTTTTTGATGGAGATACATTGAACGATGGAGTACGCTCGTTGTGAAATGGACATAATCCTATATAATTCTGTCCGCGTTTTTTGAGTGTAACGAAATCGCCCACCACATCTTCCACTCGCGTGACATCCATTATTTCCCGTATCGTTCTATCGCTAATCATAAGGTTTTATCAATCTATCTTCCAATGAAAAATAAGTTGCGGGGCGAAAATACAATTCTGCTTCCTGTCAGAATTAAAAAAAGTTAACTCAATTTTTTTTGAAAAAAATTTATTCAGAGAATATTTAATTCTTTGAAGTTTAAAATTTGAATTCTATTCTTGAACTTTCTTAATAAAAAAAAGTAAAATAAAATTCTATGCTCCAGCGAATTCAAACCATTTACCTTGTGGCAGGCCTTGTTTGCACAGGATTACTTTTTTATTTTCCGGTATGGAATTCAGGCGATATTACTGGTATGGGTTCGTACGGCGCCGGATCGCATCTCGTTTTATTTTTACTCACTTCATTGCTCGGTACTATTCAATTGATAAGTATTTTTCTTTTTAGAAAAAGACAGTTGCAATTGACTTTTTGTTGGATCGCATTGCTGATGGCTTTATGTTATATTTCACTGGTATTGATTTTATACATGCAGGAAAATCAAGGATTGGTAAACTTTACTTCAGGAATTCAATGGAGCGCAATACTCCCAATATTAATTATTCTGTTTAAATACACTGCTATAAGAAATATCAATAAAGATGAAGAATTAATCAGGAGTATGAACAGGCTGCGATAACAAATTTATACCGGAACTTATTGTTCCAAAACAATCCAACTGCCATCAGATTTGAATTTCAGTTGCGCAATTTTTAAATCAGTTGTAAATATTTTCACTGTGTTGTCACCGGCAAACTCGCAATGATCTTGACCATTCAATGTTGTAAAAAGTTTATACTCTACTTCAAATTCTGTTTTCTTAAATATTTTTACTTCAAATGTTTCAGGTGTTAATCTGGAGCCAATTAAAACTTCTGTCCTTCCATCAGCATCAATGTCAAACTCGCTTGTTTGTCCGAATACACAATCAATACAAGGTTCCATCATAGGGGAAGTTTTTCCGTTTTTAATTAAATCAAAATTCATTCCCTCCTCAGTGTTTTTCATCATGACCATTTCTCCGGTCTTAAATCGAACTTGAGGCAAAGCCGAACTTCCTTTTTTTAATATCGAAGTATTTTTTGTTCCTTTTATTATTTCCTGAGAAAATGTTAAATAGGAATTAAAATTCAATAAAATTATTATTAAGAAGGATTGTATTCTCATGGAATTTTTTTGTGGCTGATTAGAAAAAATTATGCCGTTATAACAGCAAGTATAATTAGAAAAATAAATTTAATATAAATAAAGTTAAAAGAGCAATATATTTATAATAAAAAACCCTGACCCAGCAAGCTGAATCAGGGTTATAAATATGGCGACGACCTACTCTCCCACATTGTTGTGCAGTACCATCGGCGCAGCGGAGCTTAACTTCTCTGTTCGGTAAGGGAAGAGGTGAACCTCCGCGCTAAAGCCACCATAAACTCTTAATAAGTTTATGACATATAGATTAGGTAGAAAAGAAAATTAAAAAAATGAAAGCTAAAGGGCAATTAGTATGGCTCGGCTTTGATGTTACCACCTTTACACCTGCCACCTATCAAAGTAATAGTCTATTACAGCCCCGGAAAATCTCATCTTGAGGAGTGTTTCGCG
>CANJII010000074.1 GCA_947474435.1 Chitinophagaceae bacterium
CCTTCGGCAGTATCATCAGCATCGTCCATCACATTGGCGGCTTTTTTAATGTATCTGTTTTTAAGATTGAAAGTGGTTGGTCTTCGAACCAGCGGACGAATGCCCTCTTTATTTTTTCTATGAAGATTTGATGGAAGCCAGTGCCAGAAATTAAATGTTACACTGTCGCGGAACAACAATGTTGCATCGTAAGCGCGATTGATGGTTGGATATAAAAAGGCATATTGATTTCTATCAGATAAATAAATTTTCGCTAAGCAATTATGAATTGCTGTGGTTGTAAAACAATTCTGGTCTTCGTAATCTTTTGGTTTTCCCAGAAGGGGAAATGGAAGCGATAATCCCATTGTGCTTTGCCATTCACCTTTGAAACACACATTCTTTTTTGTTTCAGTATATTGATGATTTATGATGTAAGTGAGCGATTTTTTTAAATCAGATTTTAATGAATCGGTATTAACGGTTTGCGCTTGCGCCAATGCATGAAATGCAAATAAACCGATTAAGAGACTGCAAAAAAATTTATTAAACACCTGGGTATTTCTGTTGTTTGAAAACTTTCACCAATGATAAACTGAATTGGTAAAAATAACAGCATGCATAAATTCCTTTGACTAAAAAAACTTCTTCGCACTAATTAATTATCCATAACAATAACGGCTTGTCTGATGCTTTTAATAATTCATCCAGCTTCAGCATAAAATTATTTGAAACGGCAGGGCATCCCCAGCTTTCTGCAGAACCATTCGGAAATATATCTTCGTCGGTTACCGCTTCCCACGAATGCAAAACTATGGTGCGCTTCAATGCATTCGAATTCGAAGAGTCCAAACCATACAGCAGGTACTTGATATTTATTCCCCACTGACTATAGCCTCGTTCGGCAACTTTATATTTTCCTAACGACGAGCAATGGCTATCACAGGTATTGCTGAATTGCGGAGATGTTCTCGTATTGTCGCCGCTCCATCCATTATTCCCGCAACCATGAGTCACCAGTCCTTGCTGAGAAATTTTGTTTTCGTTAAAACTCCAAACCATAAACCGTTTTTTACCCGAATGAATACTCATGTCAATCACGAAATAAAAATCAGTATTGAAATTATTTTTTTTACAAAATGAAAGTGCTTCAGCGCTCATCGATTTTATTTTGGAAGTATCAGTGAGAACAACCATTGCTTTTTCTGATACTGAATTTCCATTGCAGGAATTGAAAACAATGAATTGAAACAACAGAAAACAATAAATCCAGCCTGAGGATTGCGCTAAAATTTTCATAATTGAAATTGTGGAAGCAGAATAACGAAAAGCTGAATGAAAAATTATTTTAAGGTAAAAACACAACTAAACACTTGGTTCACTTTGTATAACCGAGCCGGCGCATAAATTCTAAATTATTCAATATTTCTTTCCCGATGCAGCAATGGAAGTTTTTCGCGTTGGGCAATACTTTCAGAAAGCAATGCTCCTTCTTTACTGAAATTCCAGGTAAATAAATTCTTTATCGGATGATCGTTGCGGATTTGCTGAATGGCATCAAGCGCAATTTTTTTTGCCAACCCTTTTCTTCTGAATTCCGGCAGCACCAATGCGGAACACAAGTACAATGCATCGTATTTTATATTCAATGGAGTTTTATTCAGCAATTCGCTTTCCGAAATTTTTTCTTTGATAAATTCATTCATCAATGATGTGGTTGTTGGAATCAACAGAATCCAAACCACAGGCCCGTTACCTTCATTGTGTTCTGAAAGAGTTGCCGGATGTAATTGCTCGAGTTGTTTTATTACTTCTTCGTTGACATCGAGTTGATTCGGGTCGTTGTGTGCGGCGAAAGTTTCCACCGCAAGATTTATCATTCGCTCAAAATTGGAAGAAAACATATTGGAAAGGTTTTTTAATTAATAGAAAAGAAATAATAAAAATAATTGTCAGCAAAACTCTTCGTGACTCGATTGGCTTTCTGTTTCCAATGTTGCATGATGAATGTTGTTGTGTTCCAGCTCGTGCTTGAGTGTGTGTTTGAGTTCAGCAATTTCTTTTTCATTCATACCATCTTCTACAATCAAGTGGGCGGTCATGGCGTTTTTTGAAGTGCTCATAGCCCAGATGTGTATGTGATGAATGTTTTTTACTCTCGGAACTTTTAAAACTATTGATTTTATTTTTTCAAGGTCAATGCTTTCAGGCACCGCATCAAGTGTAAGCCGTAAACTTTCAAATAGAATTTTCCAGGTTGAAAAAAGCAATGACACCATTATAACTAAACTGATAGCCGGATCAATCCATTTTAAATCGGTGTAATAAATCAGCAATCCGGCAATTACAACACCTACAGATACCAAGGCATCAAGGGCTAAATGCAAGTATGCACCCCTGATATTTAAATCTTTTCCGCGATCGCGAAAAAATAAAAAGGCAGAAAGGGTATTGATGACAATGCCGATTGATGCAACAATGATGATTGATATGCCAGGTGTTTTTACAGGACTAATAAACCTATGTATGGCTTCCACACCTATGCTGCCAACGGCTATTAAGAGTATAACTGCATTAATCAATGAAACTAAAATGGTGCTCTTATGATAGCCGTATGTAAATGTTTTGGTGGCTTTTGCTTTTGAAAGTTTAAAAGCAATTAATGAAAAACTCAAACCGGCAACATCGCTTAAATTATGACCGGCATCAGAAAGAAGCGCTAGTGAGTTGGTATAAAATCCTGCAACGAATTCAATTATTACGAATGCACCATTCAAAATAATTCCGAGCACAAATGCGCGGCTTACATTGTGAAACTGAGTGTTGTGATGTTCGTGTTTATGTTCCAGCATAAATGAAAATGCAATATGCAATTTTACTTATCATTCTACAATGATTTTAACAAGCACATTGCTGCATAATGAGCAGACGAAAAACATCCTTGCAATAAATATCCTCCGGTGGGCGCATCCCAATCCAGCATTTCGCCAATGACAATAATGTTTGGAAATTTTTTGAGGGAGAAATTTTCATTCAGCTCTTCCAATGCAATTCCACCAACGGTTGAAATGGATTCTTCAATCGGCCGCAAAGAAGAAACAGGAATGGATAAATTTTTTATGGAAGAAATAAAAGATTCCGGATGTATAAAAATTTCTTTCGAAGTGAATTGTTTTATCAATGCCAACTGAACTTCATTGAGATTAAAAACTGTTTTATAATTTTTTGTCGGAATAGTTTCTCCAGCTAATTTGTTTTTCAATTGAACAATTGAATTAAGGGGTTTGAAATCGATGTGAATGATTGGCGCAACATTTTTCGAAATCATTTTTCTCACTTCAGCAATTATCGGATACACGGCATTTCCTTCCAAACCATAATGCGTAATTAATGCTTCGCCTTTTATTGTAGAATCATTTATTGAAATTGAAATGTTTTTCAGTGGCGTGCCTGCATATTTTGATTTGAAATCTTCCGTCCAATCCACATTTACTCCGCAGTTGCTGGATTCAAATGGAATTGTTTTGATTCCGATTTTATCAAATTCTTTTCGCCATAAATCATTTGAACCGGTAACCGACCACGATGCTCCACCCAATGCAAAAATGTAGTAATCGGCTTTGGCAGATGTTTCTATTTCATTGTTTTTAAAAACAGAATTATTTTCTGAATTGAATGAAATAAACTCGTGTTCAAAATGAAACTGAACATTTTGTTGTATTAATTTCTCTTTGATTTTCTGAAGCACTTCAATTGGTTTTATTCCAATCTCAGGAAACACTCTTCCGCTTGAACCAACATAAGTTGGAATACCCATTTGCAACAACCAGTTTCGTGTTGCATCAGAATCGAAAGATGAAATTGCGTTGCGCAAATAATTATTTGGTGAAAATTTATTTATTAATTCATCACCTGTTGCACTGTTGGTAATGTTAAATCCACCATTGCCGGCTACTAAAAATTTTCGCCCTGCTGTTTTTCCTTTCTCATAAATATGTACTTCACAAAACAAACTCAGTGCATCAGCAGCCATTAAGCCCGCTGCGCCTCCGCCAATAATGATTATTTTTTTTTGATTGATAAAAATGAATTGTGATTGGCAAACATAGATATGGAAAGAAGGATTAAATTCAAAAATTTACACCCCTCTGTCAATACAAATTTTATTCAGCCACTTCACCATCAGAAAAATAATGAAGGCTGTGGTGAGAGCTAAACAAAAATTAACCAGGAAGAAATTGTACTTGCTTTCATAACCATCCCACATAGAAGCCAGCACCCCACTGAATTTTACGCCGAGAGAAATAGATAAAAACCAGCCTCCCATCATGAGTGCTGTTAATCGAGGCGGACTCAGTTTCGATACTAATGATAAAGCCATGGGGCTTAAACACAATTCGCCGAAGGTGATAACACAATAACTTCCAATGAGCCACAACATGGAGCTTTTTTCCATTCCGTTGTTTGAATAAACTGCGGCAGCAATCATCACCACCATTGACAAAGCAGTGATGAACAAACCAAAAAATATTTTCCATGGAGTGGTTGGTTCTTTTTTTCTTCTTCTTAAAAAAGAAAAGAATGCAATAACAACCGGAGTGAGTATGACCACAAAAAACGGATTGACCGATTGAAATATTTCGGTTGAAATAAGTTTTGCTGATTCTCCTTCAGCAGGTTTTTCTGATGCGGGAATGTTTTTGAAGTACGCCGGATAATCAAGTCCTTTTATAATTTTTCCGCTGTCATCTTTCTTCACTCTGAATTGTTCATCGGTCAGGTTTACTGAATCCAATTTCATTTCTACTGTTTGCACCATGCCCAATGTTTTTGCCGGCGCCTCAAATTGTTCGCTGATATTCCGGTTGGTATAATTCTCGGCCCAGATGGTCATGGCGGTTCCGTTTTGTTTGAACACGGCCCAGAAAATAATGGATACGGCAAATACCGCCAGCAATGCCGCCAATGGTTTGCGGTCTTCGGTATTCGAACGGATTAACAGCGAAGCATAAAAGGCAACAACAGGTATGGCTCCGAAAATAAATGCATCGGTTGAATCGCTTCCGAAAATATTGCCCGGAAGAATCCAGCCGATGTAACCAACTATCAGAGCTGGCAGCAACACGATGCCGAAAATTTTTCCAAGCGATAAGTCTTCGGGCTTTTTCGGTTTTATAACATCGGCATGGGCGTAGTGTTTATTTCCCAACCAAAAAATTGCAACACCAACAAACATTCCGATTCCGGCTGCGGCGAATGCATGACCCCACGAAAAATTATTGCGCAGATAGGCCGCGAAAAAATTGCAGATGAAGGCGCCGATGTTAATGCCCATGTAAAAAATATTGTAGCCGGTATCTTTCAGCGCCTTGTATTTTTCATCGTTGTAAACATTGCCAAGAATGGTGGAAATGTTTGGTTTGAAAAATCCGTTTCCGATAATGATTAACAAAAGTGAAATGTAAAAAGCCGGAAGCCCGGGCAGCGCCAAGCCGCAATAGCCGCAACCCATTAATATGCCGCCGATGGTAATGGATAAGCGATAGCCCATAATTCTATCGGCCAGTAATCCACCAATGAATGGAGTGAGGTAAACCAATGCAATGAAAGTTCCGAAAACATCTGATGCTTGTTTCCGCTCGAAACCCATTCCGCCTTTTTCGGAATCGTTCATGTACAAAAAGAAAATGCCGAGCATTAAATAAAATCCGAATCGTTCCCACATTTCAGAAAGGAAGAGGAAGGGTAGTGCTTTGGGGTGTTTCATAAAAAAGTTGAATTAATTTGCGGAGTGAATATTAAATTTTTATTTCTGATAAAATAAATTGTTGAACCGAAAACATTTTAGTCTTGTCCATGCGATTGATAGTTTTACATCACCATTAATTTTAAACACATGAGATACTTATCAGTTTTTGTTTTTCTGTTTTTATCAATACTCTGCAACGCTCAAACTTCGCCTTCGTTGTTTTCAAAATATCCGATAGGCGAATCAACCGTGCAGATTTATTTTCCATCGCAACCTGATGAAGTGTATGTTGATTATTCTCCTGATAGCTCAATGGTTTATACAACTGAATGTACGGATTCATCAACCGGCCAGGATTTTCAGTTCGGAGCAATTGTAGTAAATCTGCAAGATGAAATAGAGGAAGAGCTGCAGGAAGACTTGTTGGTTTCTTATATGGATTATCTTAAAGAATCATTTAATATTCAATCAACAGCAGGATACGGGAAGGGTCATACTTTAACAACACATGAAAGTGCGAAAGGCATTATTGATTTGTGGGAAGATGAAGATTTACAAAAATGGGAAGTCACAGGTTGGATTGCTGAAAACACCATTGTTGTTTTATTTGAATATGGTCCTGATGAATATCCGAATAAAAATGTGATTGAAATATTTATGAAGGGCGTTCGGTTCTTCGGCGATTAAATTTTAAGAATGAAAATTGTTTTTATTTCCGCAATAATTATTTTCATTTCTAATTTTTCTATTGGACAAACGATAAATAATTCTGCCGCAGATTCATTAATCAATACTTTAAAATCCGGAACTTCGCTCGAAGATTTTAATAAAATATTAAACACCAATAAATATGTGTTGGTAGATTTTTATGCTGACTGGTGCTTGCCATGCAAGCAACTTGCACCCGTGATTGCAACCATTGCGCATGAAATGAAAGATAAAGTTATTGTGGTTCGCATCAATCAAGACAACAATAAATCGCTTATGGATGAGTTGAAAGTTTGGGAACTACCAACAATTCTGATTTATAAAAATCAAAACATCGAGTGGACTGGTATTGGATTTTTCGGAAAAGAAATTATTGAAGAAGAGTTGAAATAAGTGTAGATAGCTATTAAGGGGACGCACAATATTTCACAGCACGCTTATTTGTTTTCAGGTTAACGCAACTAATTGGTTTTCAAAAGCAATTCCTTCGGATAAGAAAAATCAGTATTGAACAGAAAACTTCTATCAGTAAGTGTTAGAAGAAAAGCAATGATGTCAACTTTCTCATTTGAAGAAAGTAAAATAGGGACCTCCAGTTTTTTTGAAAGTGTTTTGCTTTTTTGTATTCCGGAAATGTAATGATTCAATACCTCTGTTAATTTTTTGAATCGACCATCATGCATGTACGGATAAGAAAATTCAATATTGCGGAGTGATGGCACTTTGAATTTTAATGAATCGTTTGGATCAAGCGTTATTTTCATTCGCCCAATATCATTGAGTGTTGCATCAATTGTTAGTCCGTTATTTTCAAATTGCTGATTAGTGAAAAGTGGTTCTTGATGGCAGCCCGAACAGGTTAATTTGAAAAGCGTGTAACCGTTTTTTTCCTGTTCGGTAAATGTTGCTTGCTTTCGCATCACACTATCGTATTTTGAATTGTTGCTGATGAGTGTAAGCATAAATTGTGATATAGCTTTTAAGGTATGTTCACCGGTAATTATGCTATCACCAAATGCTTTTAAGAATAATGTCGGATAAAGTTTAGTTCGTTGCAGTTTTTTCACAACACTATCTATGTTACTTGCCATTTCTTTTTCATTGGCAATCGGAGCAAGCGGTTGCATATCCAAATGGTTAATTGCGCCATCCCACATAAAAGATTTTTGCCAGGCCAGGTTCATCAAGGCGGGAGCATTTCTGTTACCTATTAAATTATTTATGCCATGACTTAATGCATGATCAACATGAGCAAATGCTGTAAATTGAGAATGACAACTGTTACACGAAATGGTATTGTCTTTTGAAAGAACGGGGTCATAAAAGAGTGCCCTTCCCAATTCAACTTTATCATGAGTCAACGGATTTTTTGAAAAATCATATTCCTGCTTAGGCCAGTCTTTCGGAACATAAAAAAGTTTTTCTTTTAATATCGTGAAACCTGATATCGTAAAACAAATTCCGATTAAAAGCAATAATGATTTTTTCATTTTTTTCTATTGCTGAAAACCGATGCGATTTGATTTGAAAATAAAACGGCTTCTTTCGACGGA
>CANJII010000075.1 GCA_947474435.1 Chitinophagaceae bacterium
ACAACCTCAATAGAAATGAAGAAAATTTTTCTCTCACTCGTTGTGCTTGCAGTTTCATTTACTGGCTTTGCGCAAAATTCAATTCCACACCGCATTTGCGGAACAATGGAAAATCTTGAAATGTTAAAACAACAGGATCCAACATTGGAGGCAAGAATGCAACAGATTCAGAATTTCACCAATGATTATATTGCGGCACATCCGAATGGCGACAGAGCAATTATTACCATTCCTGTTGTGTTTCATGTGGTTTATAATACTTCAGCACAAAACATTTCTGATGCTCAATGTCAGTATCAGATTGATCAGTTGAATCTTGACTTCGCACTTTTAAATCCTGATGCTGCCGGAACTCCAGCAATATTTTCTGGATTGAAATCAGCAACTAATCTTCGTTTTTGTTTAGCGGCTCGTACACCCGGCGGAGCAACAACCACAGGTATTGAGCGCCGTAACACAACTACTACTTCATTCTCAACAAATGATAACATCAAGCATACAAGTACAGGTGGATTGGATGCATGGGATAGGAATTCATATTTAAATATCTGGACCGGAAATTTAAGTGGAGGTGTTTTAGGTTATGCTCAATTTCCAGGTGGAGCAGCTGCTACTGATGGTGTTGTTTTTAAATACTCAACAATTGGAAGTGTTGCACATCCTGGTACTGAACCCTCTTATAATCTGGGAAGAACTGCAACTCACGAAATTGGTCACTGGGCCGGTTTGTACCACATCTGGGGTGATGATGGCACATCTTGTAGCGGTTCTGATGGAATTGGTGATACACCAAATCAGGCCGATGAAAATTATGGTTGTCCAGCTTATCCAAATCCTTCTTGCAGTAACACAAGTGATATGTACATGAACTACATGGATTATACTAATGATGCTTGTATGTTTATGTTCTCTGCAGGGCAAGCTGCGGTTTCAAATGCGTTATTTGTTTCAGGTGGTTCAAGATTTTCCCTGGCAAGTTCACAAGGTTGTGTGCCTGTTGTGGTTGGTGCGTGCGGTACAGCTGTAAGTTTAAGTTCAAGTGGTGTTACAACTACTGATGCAACTTTAAGCTGGGCTGCAGTTGCAAACGCAACAAGTTACAATGTTCAATATAGAATTGTTGGAGCACCAACCTACACTCAGACAACTTCAACTATTGCAAGCAAATCATTAACAGGTTTAACATCCGGTAGTAATTATGAATGGAATGTTCAAGCAGTTTGTGCAAGTGGCAGCGGAACAGTTTCATCAAATGCACTTTTCACTACATTAACTTCCGGTGGAGGAGGATGTACTGATATTTATGAATCAAATAATACAGCATCAACTTCAAAATCAATTGCTGTAAATACCGCCATTACAGGATTAATCGGAACATCAACTGATGTGGATTGGTTCTCATTTACTAATACAACCGCGGCATCAAAAATTAAAATTACATTGACTAATCTACCTTTTGATTATGATTTGAAATTGTATAAATCAAATGGTACTACTACCATTGCAACTTCACAAAATGGAGGCACAACAAGTGAAACCATTATTTATAACACCACCACTGTTGGAACTTATAAAATTAAAGTTTACGGATATGGAGGAGCATACAGCGCAACTAGTTGTTATACATTAACTGCAAGCATCAGCGGAACCAATTTCCGTACTATGCAGGATGGAACAGTTGAAATAAATCCTTCTGAAACTTCTATCAATGTTTATCCGAATCCTACTTCAAATAAGCTGACTGTTAATTATAACTCTTTGGCTAACGAAGCTGTAATGATTAATGTATATGACATTTTAGGAAGAAGAGTTTACACAGAAAACAATACCGCGAACGAAGGTCCGAATACTTATTATCAGGATTTCAGTAATCTTGATAACGGAGCGTACTTAATTGAAATCAGCAATGGCAGTGTATCAACTGTTAAGCGTTTCATGATGGAAAAATAAACGGGTAAAGCACCAACCTGAGTCAGAAGCCTTCCGGAGAAATCCGGAAGGCTTCTTTTTTTTTGTGTCAACTTAATCGCACAGGAAATTTTAGTTGGTTGGGAATATCTCCTTCTTCTTAATCATTGTTGAAGGAATGAAATCTTTTCTTTGAGAAAATTTTTAAAGTAATGAAGAAGAAAATATTTCTTGTTGGAATAGTTAGTATGAGTTTTCTCGCTGCCTGTGTGCCTGCCCGCAAGTTTGAAGATGCTCAGGCAATGATTGAAAAACTGAATGTTGAAAATAAATCGTGCAAAGAAAAAACGGATGAACTCACTGCTAAAGTGGAAGACCTGAACAAGCAAGTGAACGAATTAACAAACGCGCGTAAAGATTTAATTGATGACACAACCAATTACGGAACTCAGTATCGCAAAATCATGGCGATGAATAAGGAGTTGAATATTTTGTATGAAAAAGTAATTGACCAGAATAAAGCATTGCTGAACAACAGCACCAACGAATCGCAAAAATTTCAAAATCAACTGGCAGAAAAATCAAAACAGTTGGATGAAAAGGAAAAAACACTGAACGAATTGCAAACCACTTTGCAAAAACAACAAACCGATTTAGACCAACTGAAAAGTGATTTGGAAGCGAAGAATAAAAAAGTGATGGAGTTGGAAAGTGCTTTGACAAAAAATGATTCGCTCATGAATGCACTGAAGAATAAAGTATCGGATGCGTTAATGGGCTTTGAAAATGCAGGTGACTTAAAAGTTTACACCAAGAACGGAAAAGTATATGTATCACTTTCCGAAAATCTGTTGTTCAAATCAGGAAGCATTATTGTTGACCCGAAAGGAAAAGATGCATTGAAAAAATTAGCAGAAGTGCTGAACAAAAACACTGACATAAAAATTTTAGTGGAAGGGCATACTGATAATGTAAAACTTGCAGGCACAGGTGCAATGAAAGATAATTGGGATTTAAGTGTGTTACGGGCTACTTCAGTTGCCCGGATATTAATGGTGGATGGAAAAGTTGATGATGCAAGAATTACCGCATCGGGCAGAGCAGATACAGAACCAGTCGCTTCAAACGAAAATGCTGAAGGAAGAGGAAAAAATCGCCGTACCGAAATTATTTTGCAACCGAACCTTTCAGAAATAAACAGCATACTCGGCACTAAGTAGCCATCGAAAGATATATTTGCCGCCCAAATATGTGGCTGCTCGATTTACTTAATAAACGAAAAGGTTCCGATACGGCAGAGATGTCGTTTCTCGATCACATTGAAGAATTGCGATGGCATATTGCACGCGCACTTGGAGCCATTTTAGTTGCAGCGGTTATTTTATTTCTGAACAAATCTTTTTTGTTCGACACCATTATTCTCGGACCCATGCACACTGATTTTCCGACCTATATATTGTTTTGTAAACTCGGTCATATGTTAGGAATGGGTGATAGTTTGTGTACCGGCGCTATCCAATTTCAACTCACTAGTATTGAACTCACTTCGCAATTCATGATTCACATGAAGGCGGCTTTCATGACCGGATTAATCATCACATTTCCATATGTGTTGTGGGAATTCTGGCGGTTTGTAAGTCCTGCTTTATACGAAACTGAAAGAAGTAAAGTAAACGGAGTGGTTATAGTTGGTTCTCTGTTATTTTATATCGGTTTGCTTTTCGGTTACTACATCATTGCTCCATTCACCGTCATATTTTTAGGAGGATACCAGGTGAGTTCATTAGTATCTAATATTTTCAGTCTTGATTCATACATGGAAACAGTGAGTGGCTTATCGCTCACATCAGGATTGGTATTTGAATTTCCGTTGGTTATTTATTTCCTCGCCAAGCTTGGAATACTGACAGATAAAATTTTGCGGAAATTCCGGAAGTATGCAATTGTTGTTTGTCTGTTTCTTGCGGCCATCATCACGCCATCACCTGATATGTTCAGTCAACTGATAGTTACTTTTCCTTTGTATGGTTTGTATGAAGTAAGTATTATAGTAGCTGCACGGGTTACACGAAGAAGAGAGAAGAAAGCAACAGCTGAGTAAAACAAGTTCTTATTATTTACAGCCATATTTAATTTTTATGTAGAATATTTGCGCATCCCCATTATGAAACGCTCACCATTACTCGTACTGTTCATCACTATATTTATTGACTTGCTTGGATTTGGAATCATTATTCCAATTCTTCCAAACTACACTAAGGAACTCGGCGCAACCTCGTTGGATGTAGGAATGATTGCCGCCATTTATTCACTCATGAATTTTTTGTTTGCACCTATATGGGGAACCATCAGTGATCGGTTTGGTCGGCGACCAATTATTTTAATCAGCATTTGCATTACCGCAGCTTCTTATTTCATGTTTGCTTTTTCAACCACCCTCATACTTTTATTCATTGCACGACTGATTGCCGGAATCGGTTCGGCAAATATTTCTACTGTGCAGGCGGCTGTTGCTGATATTTCTACTCCTGAAAACAGAGTGAAGATGATGGGACTCATTGGTGCAGCATTCGGTCTCGGATTTATTTTTGGTCCACCCGTTGGCGGATTTGTAAAAACTCATTTTGGAATTGAGTATGTTGGATTTCTTGCAATGGGATTATGTATCATCAATTTAGTGATGGCATTTTTTCTTTTACCTGAAACCATTAAACAAAAAAATCCGGATGCTTCATTCACCATTCACCCATTCAGAAATCTGCGTTCAGCGTTTAAGAAAATTATTATTCGTGATTTGTTCTTCACCAACTTTTTATACATCACCGCTTTCAGCGCCATGCAAATCACTGCACCCCTTTTATGGAAACAGCATTATCATTTAACCGACGAACACATTGGTTATGTATTTATGTTTATCGGAATTGCATCGGCCATTGTGCAGGCCGGTATGATTGGCTGGCTGAATAAAAATTTTGGTGAACGCAAATTATTAATTGCAGGAATATGGATGATGGTGGGTGCATTGGGAATTTTTCCCTTGGCGCCTGAAAATTTATTTATACCAACAATGGCAATCATTATCATTTTAATGTCATTGGGAAACGGATGCATTACACCAACTATCACCACATTGATTTCTAAAAACGCACCGCGAAATGAACAAGGTCAGATACTGGGATTGAATATGTCGTTCGCTTCATTGGCAAGAGTACTTGGTCCTTTGTTCGGCGGACTGGTTTATGATTTTCATTTCAGTTTGCCATATATAATCGGAGCAAGCATTATGTTAATCGCCTGGTTTTTTGCCAGTCAGGTTTTAAATATTAAGGACAATGAGGCGATGCCTACGGTATAAAAAATTGAATTCGCTTTGAAGGAAAAATTTATTCAGTCTGCTATTTTGAATTTTCGTTTTGGATTTCTGCTGGTATGAAAAACAGAAAAAATTACAATCGTTCTTTTTGGTTTATCAATGAAGTAAACAATAACAAAAGGAAATTTCTGAATATAAACTTCTCTGAAATTTCGATAAGTTCTTTTGAATTGTAATGGATTAGAAAGGATAAAATTTTTATAGTCATTTAATACTGAAAGAAATTTATCGCCAATACCGGCTACTTCATTTTCATACCAATTGTAAGCAACCTGCATTTCTTCAACCGCATGGTCTCTGACAACTAATTTATATTTCATTTTCAGGAGTTGCTTTTTGCACCTGATTTTATTTTTTTAAGTGCGCTGCTCCACGAATAGTTTTTTCCTTTTTCCTGCATGTATTCTTCCAATCGTTTGTCTAATTCCGATTTTTGCTCAGCAGTTAAAACGGAAGTTGTTTCCATATCATTTTCAATAATGGAATAAATGACTTTCAGTTTTTTTTGTTCTGCTTTGTCAATATAAGAATGCAGTTTGTGCCGTAGCGTTTGCGCAGTCATTGAATTTTATTTTTACAAAATTAAAATAATTTAACAGGAAAAACTGAGCCGTTTTTTTAATCAATAAAAAATTTACCGCTGAAATATTTTTCCTTACTGCGGATGTGGTAGAAATAAATTCCGGTTGGCGCAAGTGATAAATCAAGAACTGGGTTTTCGTTTTCAATTATTGTTGATGCAACCCGCTGACCGAGTTGGTTGTAAATAATTATCTCTTCACCGAGGAGAATATTGTCCGAGAGATGGAATGAGATTTTATTATCAATTAAAGTAACGAATTCAATTGGTTTAATATGGTTTATCGAATTGTATTGAAAATTGAAAGCAGCCGATAAATTATAACAACCTGTAGTTTCTATAGCTTTAACAAAATGATTTCCAAAACTTGTAGGAATATAATAATTCAATGTGTCACCAAATAAAGGATATGTATATGAATAGTAGTACCATTGATTCTTACCTGGAAAGGAAGAAAAAAGCGTATCATTCTGTTGAGTTATTATCGGAGTATCAACTGCATTACTTGTATTATAAATTATAAAGGAAGAATCCAAAATACAACTCCCGCTACTTGATGAAACAGATACAGTGTAAATACCATCGTTAAGATTTGAAATACCATTTGTAGTTGCTCCATTACTCCAACTATAATAATAAGGTGATAAACTTCCGGTAACTGATAGGTTTATGATGCCATTATTGTTTTCGCATGTGGCATTAACCTGTGTTTCATGCATTACTAAAGAAGGAAGCAAAATAATGTTAGCAGCATTTATAATTAGATTGCAATTTGAATCAGAAACAAGAATACCATAATTGCCTATCTGATTTGCAGAATAAACAGTATCCGTTTCACCCACAAGCCATTGCCCCTCTTTCATCCACTGA
Source organism: Chitinophagaceae bacterium (assembly GCA_947474435.1). Lineage (GTDB taxonomy): Bacteria > Bacteroidota > Bacteroidia > Chitinophagales > UBA10324 > UBA10324. The sequence continues at coordinate 6,732 of CANJII010000075.1, forward strand.
ATGCTTAATCCTCCCGGATTTTGAAAATGAATTGGAATTGAATCAATGCATGAAATATCAATTAATCCGCTTGGAGTTGTTACAGGAGGAAGAATTGTACAAGGAATTCCTGTTTCTCCTGCTAAAATTGATGAGTCAGGAGTTAGATTTATTGCATAATCTTTTAAAGTTATATTATCTGTTAAAATATTTACATCCAATCTTGCCCATCCATAGTAGGTGTTGCCATTTGAAAAAAGTTTTAAACCTAAATATTGATTTTGAACCCCTCCTCCGAGTCCAAAGTATCCATTTGTATAGAAAGTGGATAAATACCAATTTGAGGGGGCAGTAGATGTAATTGCAGTATAAACACTATCTAAATTTCTATAGAATAAAACATCTACATTTCCAAAAATTTGATTTTGATTTATAGTATCTCCTTGATTAAAAGGATAAGGGAAATTAGGTAAGAAACTATTTTCCATTGCTTCATTTCCATTCAAACAATAATTCTTTTCGTGAATATGCATTTCTCGATAGTTTCCATTTGTGATAAAATGTTTTGAGTGGAGCAGCTTAAAATCCACCACCCCATCATTATTCAAATCAAGATTAAAATAAGAATGATATAATACAACATCAGGATTCACATCCGTATACATTATCTGCGCATTGACATCAACAGGATGAGCCAACAAAAATGCTTCGGACATCACTATGTATGCAGCCAGTTTTTTTTTGAACGAATCTTCTTTCATGCTACTGATTTATATATCAGGAATTAAAAGTAGAAGAGAAACAGGAGAATGAAAGAATTTATTTTTCTTCGGTTAATAGAAGAGGAAATAAAATTTAACAATTTTTTTATGCAGCAGTACTTTCCACCCCCGCCGTGTCTCTCCGCAGCAGTGCCTTGAACAAGGCGAGGACACGGTGGTATCAACACTCGTACCCACATCAAACCCTTAATCAAATTTTCCATCGAGTACATCATAGAAATTTTTTAACCAACTAAAAGTATTAATTCCTTCTTCATAAAATTTTGCGCT
>CANJII010000076.1 GCA_947474435.1 Chitinophagaceae bacterium
AGCTGACCATTCTTTTCATCAATCACTACTTCACCATATAGCGGACTTGAATAAGTGCCTGTATAATTATTCAAAGGTAAAGTTGGCTTTGTATTCAATACTCGTTTCGCATCGTCTTCTTTCTGATATTTTTTTGCTGAATCTTTTATTGACTGATAAAGTTTTAAAAATTTCTTACTCCAGTCTCTGTTGCCGCCGGTCACAAACAAATCAATTGACTTGAACATTAATGCATGCCGCAACTCTGCATGGTCAAGGTTTCCTAAAATATAAAATCCGAAATGTTCTTCGGGTATTACACAAGCAATGGCAATGTCTCCCTCCAGGCTTCCGGTATGAAAATTTATTTTCCTTCCCATGTAATCCTGTTGAAACCATCCATAACCATAAGAAGTGAAGTTTGGATGAGTGAGTGTTTGCGTTGGATAATATTCATCTTCGTCTTTAATAATTTCCTGCGGTTTCAATAACTGTTTCCAGCTTTCAGGTGAAAGCAATCTTCCGCCGTTGTACTTGCTGCTGTCACTCATGCATAAAATCCACTTGCTCATATCATCAACACATGAAAAAACTGAACCGGCAGGCGCAATTGCATCTGTACGCCAAGGTTCAACTTCAATGATGGTGTCATTGAGATTGAAGTGTGGTGTTGCCTGATTACTGTCATTCACCTTTGCATAAAGCGAAAATGTTCTGTTCATGCCAAGCGGAATAAAAATCCGCTGCTCAACAAATTTATCCCACGGAATGCCACTTATTTTTTCAATCAGTTGTCCTGCAACGAGGTAAAAAATATTTTGATAAATAAATCCTGAGCGAAAAGAATAGGTTGGCTCCACCAATCTCATACGATGAAGAATTTCATCTGAAGGAATATCCATGTTTCCCCATAAATAATCTGTATTTCCTACACCGGAATTATGAAGCAACAAATCGCGCACCTGCAACTCACGAGTTACATAAGAATCGTACAACTGAAAGTCGGGAAGATATTTTATCACAGGGTCAGTCCATTTTATTTTCCCTTCATCTACCAGCATTGCAATGCACATCGCAGTCATCGCTTTTGTGGTAGATGCAATTCCAAAAATTGTTTGTGTATCAAAAGCATCAGTGCTATTGAGTTTTCTTACACCATACCCCTTTTCAAAAATCACATTACCATCTTTAATAATTGCAACAGCCATTCCCGGCATTTTCCAATCAATCAATCCTTGCTGACAATAGGCATCAAAAGCTTTTATGCTCGCTGAATATTGCGAATTGTTTTTTTTCTGGGAAAAAGAATTTGTACAGATTAATATCAGAACAAGAATGTAGAGTGAAATTATTTTCATGAAAAGGATTTTTTATAATTTCAATCAAATGTAATAATTGAATGTGGCGATATTTGAATTCATAAAATAAATTCAATATTCAATGGATAAGATTATTGAGTTTAAATAATAATTCAATTATTTTTCTTTGACCCTCACATACTTACTCCTGATTGCTTCACACATAAAACACCATGTTGAAACTTCCAGCGTATCAGATGAACTTAGATACAAAGCACAATCAAACAGAGGCCAATTAGGTGCCCAACCACTAAATAGCATCATGCCGAGCGAATCTTTTGAAAAAAAATAACCACCTGCCACTCCAACATTCGCTTTCAATTTCACAGCCCATTGTTCATCAGTAAATTCAATTCTGTATTTATTTGAATCTACTGATTCCCAAAAACCAATAATCAATTTAGCATCAATTTTTGTTGAGTCAACAGAAAGTTGAGAAGTCTGCTGAGCAAAATATTCATTTGAAATTATAAGAAGCAGAAATACAATTTTCATTTATGTTTTTTCAGTGCAAACATGTTCCTTAAAATATGGTTTTCGTAAACTTATTACATCCATTTGTCATTCCATTTTCCAATTGCAAAACAAATCACCACAAATAAATCAAACAGTTAATAAATTAAATATTAACTGCAATTTGATATAAGACATTTTTTTTATCCCTCTTTTCAATAATACATTCGTACCCTTAATGAATATTAATAAATCAACAAAGCTGATTGTACTGATTACAGTTGCAATTTTTATCATCAATTTAATTTTTCGGTATTTCACTCTCACTGATTGCGGAATATGGTATGATGAGGCTTTCAGTATTTTTTATTCGCAAAAGGAATTATACATGATAAAAAATACGGCTCAATGGGATATTGCTCCGCCGTTTTATTATTATGTTTTGCATTATTGGATGCTTCTTTTTGGCAACAATGAAAATGCGGTTCGCATGTTAAGTGTTTTATTCACCTGTTTTGCTTCATCAATTCTGTTTCTATTTACTTATCGGTTTTTTAATTTGAACACAGCAATCTTTACAACTATTTTGTTCTTTACTTCTAACGAAATATTTTATTTTTCTCAGGAAGCACGAACCTATTCGTTGGTCGTTTTATTTTCAATTGTGTCAGCTTATTTATTTTTTGAATTGCTGCGAAATCAAAAATGGCATTGGGTGGTTTTAATAGGAATTGTAAACTGGGCAGCAATTTATTCTCATTACTTTTTTCTTTTTATTCCAGTAATTCAATTTGTAACTGTTGTTTTAGCACGCAATAAGAAAGCTGTTCTGTTCCTGACTATTTCGTTTGCAATTTCCGCACTATTGTTTTGGGAATGGTTGATAAGGATTTACGATGTGCTTTTACATGGAAGCGTTTCTAAAGAAATTGCACACTTAACTATTTCAGATTTATTTAACTTAATTAAATCTTTAGCCGGCGAAACAATTCTGTTTTATTTAATTTTCCCATTAGTGGTTATCGGTTTATTTTATTTTATTATTTCAAAAAATAAATTCAAAAACAATATTCCGCCAAGTAGTTTAATTTATATTTTGCTGTGGGCTTTATTACCCATCATACTGATTTATTTTTTATCTAATGGCAGAGGTGGAATTTTTACACCACGCTACCTGCTGTTTACGACCCCCGGTCTTTGCCTGGTCAATTCATTTTTTATTTCTCACATCCCGCTTAACCGGATTTTGCGAGCCTCACTGATAATAGTGATCTTCATTACAGGTTTTTTTACAATTAATTTTAATTTTTCAAAATTTACCGATCACAAAAGTGCCGTTCCATATGTTATTTCAGAAAAAGACAATAACACATTAATTATTGTTCAAACCACCTCCATCAGGCATTTATTTACTTATTATATTGATAGAATAATCTTTAATGATTATAAAAATATTGATACAAGAATGATTTATAAAAATATAATTTTTAAAGATGATTCAAGTACAATACATGGTAAATTAACGGATGGATTCAAAAAAATTATTCTTGTTCGAACCTTTCCTCCTTTTCCGAATAACATTTTTTTTTATTTAAAAAAAAGGTATAAATCTTTATCTGAAAATAATCAATTTTCCGAAGTCAGTATTTCATTGTTTACTGATCCTGTTATTGATACAGTAATAAATGAAAATGCACGATTCTCTGTATTACTAAATGACTATAATCAAACCGAATTTGATTTGAGATATGCATTTTATAAAAATGCAATTATGAATTCGTCTGAATGGCTGAATACTATTCGCTTGCAGGCTGAAAAAGAAAATCAACCATTTGACAGTACAGTAAGTAAAAATATAATTTACCTTATTAACCTTGAGAAATCAAAAAAACATTAAGTCTTAAAATTAATCATTCACTAAAAAAAGTCCTTTGTGATTTTGACTCTTTAGTCATCTCAGCATAACCCATTTGGCGCGCAAGTGCATTCACCGCTTTCGCAATTCTATTTGCTTTTGTATTTTCTGTTTTTGCACTTTGAATCCATTTTGTAAAATACTTCTGATGTGAGCCTGCAAGTGAATTGAAGTGTAAGAGTGCAGGTTCTTCATCAACCAGGCAATTCATGAAATCAGTATCGTGAGCGAATTCACTGTTATCATCCTGCATTTGCACATTAATAGTTTCACCCACGCGAATTCCTGATGCTTTTCGTACGGTAGCATTGAGGGGTAAAATAAAATTCCCATCGCCCATAGGAAGTAATGCAGTTTTATTGAAAATTAAATTATTGAGTTTGCCTTTTACCCTAAACGATTTTTTGTTATTCGGTTTTATTTTCTCTGCAATGTCAAACGGGATTTCAATATATGTCCAACCGGTTTTTTCGCCTTGCTTGCCAAATTTTTTTGCAACAGCTTTAAATGAAATCATTCTGATGTGAATGGTGAATAGTCAATTGTAAAAAATACAAAGTTCTATTGAAATTGGTCAATTGTGAATTTTCGATTGTGAAATATTTTTCACAAATAATTTTCAAAAAACTAAACCACTGCGCTGCTCAGTTTATCAACTGATAACGGCTTTACTAAAAAATTAATGATTTGTGGAAATTCTTTTGCTCTTCCATAATCCTGTTCATCCAGTGTTGATGAAAGCATAATCACTTTTGGTTTAGTATTTATTTCAGGGGGGAGTTTAACATATTCATCCATAAAACCGAAACCATCAATAATTGGCATTCTTATATCCAGAAAAATAATATCCGGGACTTTACTCAGGTCGTTAGCTACAACTGTCTTTAAATACTCAAGTGCATCAACACCTGAAGGCATAACTGCAATGTTTTGTCCGAAGCCTGCAATTTCAATCAGACGCTCGTGCATCACATTATTAATCTCATTATCGTCAATGAGCAAAACATTTTCAAATCTGGCAGACATATTATTTCTATTTCAGTTTTACATTGGGGATTTCAACTTTGAATGTTGTGCCAACATTCGGAGTTGAACTTACTGAAATTTTTCCGTTTATTTTATTTAAAGTTTCTTTTAGTATATACAATCCTAATCCGGAACCGCTGCCTTGAGTGGTCGCACGATAAAACATATCAAATATTTTTTCTTGATACTGAGCAGTAATTCCAATTCCATTATCAACAATTGTTATTTCAGCTTTTGAAGATGTAATCACTGCATTAACTGAAACATATAGATTCGGTTCATTCTTATTCTGATACTTCACTGCATTTGAAATCAGATTATTCAATATCACTTTTAATCGGTTTTTATCAGAAAAAAATGGAACCTCCATGTCAAAATTCAATCGTTTTTCTACCCGGTCAGATCCTTCCATGAATTGCATGCCGGATAACACCTCTTCAGTGATTTCATGAAGGTCAACTTCTTCAATTTCAATTTCGGTTCTTGTATTTTTTGAGTATTCTAAAATTTCTTTTATAGTGTTATCTAAATTGGTAACACTTGTTTTCATCATTTCTAAATATTTTTTTGGTTTCTCATCGGTTATTGTCAACTCGACAATATCAACCAAGCCCAATACATTCATCAAGGGCGCCCGTAAATCATGTGAAGTGCTATAAACAAATCGATCTAATTCTGAATTTGTTTTTATAAGTTCTTCGTTCTGGGTTTTAATTCTTTCCAACGAAAGTTTATTATCTGTAACGGCCTTATCTTTTTCCATTAAAACACCAACAATATTTACAATTCGCGTTATTATTTCCGAGTCTTTTATTTCGGGTTTATCCTTTACAGTTTCATAGTATGCTTCAAATACGCCAAGCACATTTCCTGTTTCAGATAAAATTGGAAACGAAAAACAAGATGCAACTTTAAATCGCCTTGCATGAACTAAATAATTTTTCCAGAATTCATTGGTTTCAATATTACTGCAAAAAGAATTGCACTTGCTCATTGCAGCTTTACCTGAAGAGAAAGAATTAAAATCAATTTTTATTTCTCCAATTGCTGTAATAAAATCATGCGGTATATTGGGAGCTACAAACCAATTTAATGTATTTGAATCTTCGTTTGTTTTGAGTATGGCACATCGCATTCCACTGCTGAGCTCTTCAATATTTGTTACTAAATGATTTAATGCACGGGTTAAATCATTATCCTTTGAAGCCATTTCCAATACTTGTTTTTCAGCAAGCAATAATTTTTCCATCCGCTTCCGTTCTGAAATATCAGTAATACGAATTTGTAAATGCGGTTTGTTTAAATATTCTACTACGCGAAATTCAAGGTTACCCCAGAAAGTTTTTCCCTTGCGTGTATTGTATTCCATTTCTTTCGACCAGCCCCAGTTGTCTTTTATTTGTTTTTTAATTCTGTCGAGCTCAGAATCGGCGAATGGATTTTTTTGTAATGCGTTTGGATCCAATCCTACTAATTCTTCCATTGATGAAACTTCAAATAATTCAATTGCCCTTTTATTGCAATTGATAATTTTCATTTCATCCAAATTCGTCATTAAGTTGGCATCAGCCGATTCATTAAAAATATTTCTAAAAAGATTTTCACTCTTTTTTAATTTATCTTGAATGCGAAGTTTTGAACCAAGTGATATGATTGAAATTATTCCGCCAGTAGCAAAAACTACCACTATCACATCATGTTCCATTTTAGTTTTAACAAATTCCAATACAAAAATTATAGCGAGAAAATTTATAACAATAAAAAGATACAATTGTGTCGAGCTTTTAAACACCGTGCAAATAACCATAAAGGTTATGAGCAACATAATCGTGTTATTGACTTCAAAATCACTCCTAAAACATTCTAAAATACTTTGCCCCATAATTAAATAAGTAGCAAACAAAATAATTCGTGATATATGTTTTTTTATGTGTTCAGTTATAAATGAAAGAAAAACAACTAGAAATGTAAGTGCTGCAAAAAATATATTGACATAAAATTGTGTTAAAAATATTAACCCTTGAGAGAAAAAGGTAACGCTGGAAAAAAGATATAATAAGCCTGATGCTAAAAGCAATATTCTACCTACAGCAATCTCATTATCCATAAAACTTATGGCGTTTCTCCAATACACTATTCGATACTTAAATTGAGATTCAGGCAATTTTTGTCTTTTTAATTACCGGCTTATACAAACTGAAAGGAAAATAGTTACCTAAGAACTCAATAATTGCCTAGTTCTAAAAACGTTTTAAAATTCTATTAATACATACAATACTAATTAAAATGAGCATAATTTTAAAAATAGCGATGCATTGCAACCCTTTAAAAATAAGATTATTGTAATGTCAAAAGATAATAAATGGCGAAACAGATTACTAATCACGAACAAAACCTGCGAATTATTGATCAGGTAACAATAACCGGTACCAACTTAGGTGTTGGTCAACTTTCAACAGAAGATGCTA
>CANJII010000077.1 GCA_947474435.1 Chitinophagaceae bacterium
AGCATCAGTAACTGTTAATGAATAAGTACCCGCAGAAACACCTGATAAATCTTCGGTAGTTGCTCCATTGCTCCAGTCATATGAATAACCTGCTGTACCTCCGCTTACTGTTAAGTTAATACTTCCGTTTGCTGTTCCACATGAAGCATTAATATGAGTTTCGCTTAAAACAATTGGTGCCGGTTGCGAAATTGGAATTGATAAAATCGACTGGCAATTATTATTATCAGTAACTGTTACCGAATAAGTTCCGGCTGTTAGTGAATTAATATCCTGAGTAGTTGAGCCGTTGCTCCATGAATAATTATATGGAGTTGTTCCGCCAGAAACAGAAAGATCAATACTTCCTGTGTTGTTTCCGTTACATAAAATATTTACATGTGTTTCAGTTAAAGTTATTGCCGGAGCTTGCGATATAATTATTGATAATGTTGACTGGCAATTATTATTATCTGTAACTGTTACAGAATAAGCTCCGGCTGATAATGAATTAATTTCCTGAGTAGTTGAGCCATTGCTCCATGAATAATTGCTAGGAGCTGTTCCACCTGAAACAGAAAGATCAATACTTCCTGTGTTGTTTCCGTTACATAAAACATTTACATGTGTTTCAGTTAAAGTTAATGCAGGTGGTTCTGATATATTTATTGATAGTGTTGACTGGCAATTATTATTATCAGTAACTGTTACCGAATAAGTTCCTGCTGTTAGTGAATTAATATCTTGTTCAGTGGCGCCATTACTCCATGAATAAATGTAAGGAGCTGATCCACCTGAAACAGAAAGATCAATACTTCCTGTGTTGTTTCCGTTACATAAAACATTGACATGTATTTCTGATAATATTGGCCCAATAGAATTGCTGATAATGATCGATAGCGTGGCAGTGCAATTATTCGCATCTGTGGTAGTAACTGAATAGGTTGCCGCAGAAATGACTGATAAATCCTGAGTAGTAATTCCATTACTCCATAAATAAGTATAACCTGATGTGCCTCCGCTCGCTGTAAGATCGATGCTTCCATTCAATGAACCGCAGGAAGCATCAACATGTGTTTCGTTTAATAGTATTGGTGCAGGTTGCAAAATTGCTATTGATAAAACCGACTGGCAATTATTATTATCTGTAACTGTTACCGAATAAGCTCCGACTGATAATGAATTAATATCCTGAGTAGTTGAGCCATTGCTCCATGAATAAATATAAGGAGCTGTTCCACCTGAAACAGAAAGATCAATACTTCCTGTGTTGTTTCCGTTACATAAAATATTTACATGTGTTTCAGTTAAAGTTATTGCCGGAGCTTGCGATATAATTATTGATAATATTGACTGGCAATTATTATTATCTGTAACTGTTAGCGAATAAGCTCCGGCTGATAATGAATTAATATCCTGAGTAGTTGAGCCATTGCTCCATGAATAATTGTAAGGAACTGTTCCACCTGAAACAGAAAGATCAATACTTCCCGAATTATTCCCGTTACACAATACATTCAATTGTGTTTGATTTAAAGTTACTGTAAGTGGTTCTGAAATATTTATTGAGAGTGTTGATAGGCAATTATTATTATCAGTAACGGATACCGAATAAGTTCCGGCTATTAGTGAATTAATATCTTGTTCAGTGGCGCCATTACTCCATGAATAAATGAAAGGAGCTGATCCACCTGAAACAGAAAGATCAATACTTCCTGTGTTGTTTCCGTTACATAAAACATTGACATGTGTTTCTGATAAGATCGGAAGAACATTATTGCTTAAATTAAAATTAACTGTTCCCGAACAATTGTTTGCGTCGATTATTGTAACAGTATATGAACCTGAAACAATTCCTGAAATGTCTTCAGTTGTTGCTCCATTACTCCACAAATAATTGAAAGGGGATGTTCCGCCGGTAATTGAAATATCAATACTTCCGTTACTATTTCCGCAGGTTGTATTTACCTGAGTGCCGGTTATTAAAATTACCGCAGGTTCTGATATTGTAAATGAATTTATTGCAGAACATGAGTTGAAATCGGTAACAGTTACAATGTAATTGCCTGCTGCAAGTCCGGATAAGTCTTCAGTTGAACTGCCAATATTCCAAACAAAACTATATGGAGCATTGCCCCCTGAAACAGTTAAATTCAAAGCACCATTATTGAGACCATTGCAACTGATATTGTCTGTCACAGCAGAAAGAGAAATTATCGGCGGTTGACTTATAATTATTGTTTGATTAGCAGTACAATTATTCGCGTCGGTAATGGTAACGGAATAATTAATTCCACCACTTAAGCTTGTTGCGGTTTGATTCGTTTGCCCATTGCTCCATAAGTAAGAATAAGGTGGAATTCCACCTGTTGAATTTGCAACAGCAGTTGCGTTTGAATTACCAAAACAACTTATTATTGATGGAGTAATTGATATGTTTAAAATCGGTGGTTGGGTAAGTGTAACAGATGTATCTTTTGTACAACCATTAACATCAGTAATTGTAATTCCATAAGTTCCGGCTGCTAATCCGGTTGCCGTTTGATTGGTATTGCCATTCGACCATAAATAATCAAAAGGAGATTGTCCTCCGCTTACATTGGCGGTTACAGAACCATTATTTCCACCGAAACAACTGATGTGATAACCACTATAAGTCGGGCTGGAAAAAGTTATAAAATGGAGCGGAACAAAAATTGAAAAAGAATAAATCTGAAAAGCATTGTAATCACAATTATTATCCCGCACCATAACAGTAAAAGTATAAGGCTGAATTCTTGCATCTGCTGCTGTTGGAGTCCAGCAAAAAGTTCCTACAGGAAAGTTAGGGCTTGAGCCATTTTGATTAACTATTGTAAATGTTGCTCCCGGAATATTTAAAGTAGAGCTCATAGTAATTTGCTGGCCAACATTTAAATCGTCTGAATTAATTGAAAAACAGATTGTACTGCCGGGGCAAATAGCGGTTGAATAATTATTGGTACCATTAACGCCTGTTGCAGTTGGCAGCAAATTGCCCCCACAATCTTTCACCCAAAATTGCATGTCACGAATAACGCTTCCGATTAAAACTCCGCTTCGATATTCCTGAACCAAAACTGCACATACCGCAACCTCACCAATTAATGTGGGGGTCATAGTAATATCACCTGTTGCTGAATTAATTGATACTCCTGATGAAGTAGATAACCAATTTGAAAAACTAAAACCGGCTAAAAAACCTACATCGACTGCTGCACTTCTTTTAGGTGGTATAAAAGAATAAACCAATGAATCGCCATCAGTATCAACCACTCCATGATTGAAGGTGAAAGTTTGATTTACGCAAAGAAACGCCAATGGTATATTTGTAAAAGTTGGTGAGCTGTTTCCATTAGCAATTACATTATTTAAATAGGCTTCAACATATAAACCATTTCCCGTAGCCGTGTTATTACAATTTGCCTGATTTGTAATTGTGCTTATTGCACAACTTCTGCAACAAAGCGAATAACTAAAAATCCAATCGGTGCATTGCATCGGAATTGTAACATTTCCCCGAAAAGTATATTGCTGCACACCAGGATTGGTTCCGCCATTACAATATGTAAAAGTTGGATTGCATGGAAAAGTTATTTCTTGACCTGTACCTGAAATTCTATTCAGCGTAACATTAAAATTTTGATTGCAGATTGCTGATCTTACATTCAATGTAACCGTATTTGGGGCAGCTACTCCCTGACAGTCTCTGTAAAAATTTACAGTTACTTCATATATGTTTCCCGAAACCCAACGATACGACAAATCGGAACCTGATGCATGTGATGCAAAAACATTATTATTTTTTCCGGAAAATAAAATTATTAAACTTATGATTAAGCATTTTAAAAACCTATTGAAAACCACTGCTTTTTTTACAAGAATCATTTTGCTTTTTTTTAGTATTGGTCCTATGGCGTTTTAATTAACATTAAATTTAGTCAGCATAACAGGATTTCTAAAATGTTGTTAAGCTATTTTATGAACGGTTCAAATATTTTATTTGCAATTAGTGAGCAAATGTGTAATAACAGTGTCATTCTCATTAACATATTTTTCAAATTTTTTATTTATCAAATTGAAAATTCAAGATGAATGATTGTGTTACCGAAGTTCAATATTCTTAATTGCAAAATCATTATTATTTGTTTGAATTGTTTTTGTCTGTATCATTCGATCAGCAATCAGTTGTGTCAATAATTTCACAACTATTTTATGGAATGTTATTGATTGAATTGAAGATTAGCAAAATCTTCTTTTTGAAAGTTCTTATTGTTATTTGAGTCATACACTTTTCAGAAGATATATTTGTATTCAGAATGCCAATAAATAAATTGTTTAATCGACTACTATTTTTTCCATTAACAGCATTTATTTTCTTTTTCACAAATTCTATTCATGCGCAAGTGGAACTGAATGGAATTGAAGAATCGAAGTTTTATGAAGGTGAAGCCCTAAATCATTCGCGCTTATTAAATTTCACTTCTGATCCGCGTGCCAATAACATTGACATTTATTATACACGATTTGATTTAACGCTTGATCCAGACACTCTATATATAATCGGGAATATTGAAACCACTTTTCTATCCTCCAGAAATATTGATACACTTTATTTTGATTTAGAAAGTTCATTAAAAATTGATTCTGTCATTTATCATAATGCCTTTGTGAATTTTATTCAGCCTATAGAAAATTCGTTTTGGATTTTATTACCGCAACAAATCTCAATTGGAACAATGGATTCCATTACTGTTTATTATCAAGGAGTTCCTGTTGGTGATGGATTCGGTGGTTTTGAAAAAGGAACTCACGATTCAACACATTATTGTTTGTTCAATTTATCAGAGCCGTATTCTTCACGAAACTGGTGGCCCTGCAAGCAATCACTCACTGATAAAATTGACTCAATAGATTTAATTATCCATCATCCCGATGAATATAAAGCTGCATCAAATGGCTTGTTGATTTCTGAAATTTCAAATGCAGGATGGACAACTACACATTGGAAACATATATACCCTGTTGCTCCTTATCTCATTGGAGTTGCTGTTGCAAATTATTCTGTTTATGAAGATACAGTTCACTTTATATCTGGTGATTCTTTGATTATTCTGAATTATGTATTTCCTGAATATCTGGATACCGCAAAAAAATATTCGAAAAATTTAATTCCTGTGATGAAATTTTATTCTGAAACTTTTGGCGATTATCCTTTCTTGAATGAAAAATACGGTCATGCTCAATGGACAAAAGGCGGAGGCATGGAACACCAGACCATGAGTTTTGTAGGTAGCATGAATTTTTCATTAATTGCACATGAACTCGCGCATCAATGGTTCGGTGATAAATTAACCTGCGGTACATGGAGAGACATTTGGCTGAACGAAGGTTTTGCAACCTACTGCACCGGATTATGCTTTGAAAAATTTTATCCTGATCAGTTTCATCAATGGAAAGAAAATGATCTTGTTGTAATTAAAGATGCAATTCCACAATCGATTTGGGTTTGGGACACCAGCTGGAATGTTCGCGTTTTTGATTATCGTTTAACATATGCTAAAGGAGCATATATTCTTCACATGCTGAGGTGGAAAATTGGTGATTCAGATTTTTTTGCTGCACTAAAAAATTATCAAAATGATACGAATCTCATTTACAACTTTGCAAAGGTTTCTGATCTAATCAACCATTTCCAAAATCAAAGCGGACAAGACTTGACTCAATTTTTTAATCAATGGTATTATAATGCCGGGTATCCGACTTATCATTTGCAATGGAATCAGAATGATGAAAAATCAGTTTCAATTTATGTAGATCAGGAAACAAGTATTCCAGCTAATATTCCTGCAAATGTTCCATTTTTCTCAATGCCAATTCCAATAGAATTTATTGGTGATGGGTATGATACAATCGTTCGGTTCGATAATAATATTAATGGGCAATTATTTAAAGTTGAACTACCATTTAAAGTTGACTCTGTTGCGTTCGATCCAGATTTACATTTGGTATCTTTTGACAATACTGTTGTGAGAGTTCCTGGATTTGAAGACGGATCACTTTCTCTTTTTCCAAATCCTTCATCAAACGATTTCAATTTATTTTTTAGTGTTGGTTTTATTCCGAAATCAATTTCAATTACTGATGAAACCGGAAGAGAACTATTTTATTCGGAAATTGAAGTGGACAGGTATGCAGGAAAATATTCCATGCATACAAATTCAATTGCTGCAGGAATTTATTTTATTAAAGTAAAAAGTGAATGGACTGAAAAAATCTTGAAATGGGTAAAGGCAAATTAATTTATACCTTCTCCACCATTCTAGATTTGCGAAGCATCTCTTCCGCTTTATCTACCATCTCTGCTGATCCAATGTAAACTGGTAAGCGCTGATGCAATTCAGTTGGTTCAATTTCCATAATCGGTATATCGCCGTTCGATGCTTTACCTCCTGCTTGTTCTGCTATGAATGCAAGCGGATTACATTCAAACAACAAACGAAGTTTTCCTTTGTTTGAAGGTGCAACGGGTGGATACATATAAATTCCTCCCTGGATCATATTGCGATGAAAGTCGGCGACCATTGACCCGATATAACGAAATGAATATGGGCGACCGGTTGGTTTATCTTCAGTAGTACACCAATCAATGTATCTGCGAATTGGCTCAGGAAAATTTATGTAATTCCCTTGATTTACTGAGTAAACTTTTCCGTTTCCGGGAATGCGAATATCAGGATGGGATAAAAAGAATTCGCCAACTGAGGGATCAAGTGTAAAACCATTTACTCCATTTCCAGTTGTGAAAACCATCATGGTTGAGGAACCATAAATAACATATCCTGCTGCTACCTGTTGTGTGCCTTTCTGTAAAAAGTCTTCGGCCACACATGGTCCGGACAGGCTAACACGGCGGAAAATTGAAAATATTGTTCCTATAGAAACATTCACATCAATATTGCTGCTGCCATCTAACGGGTCAAGATTTACTACATATTTTGCATTCTGATGTTCAGTAAATGGTATGTAATCTTCACTTTCTTCAGATGCAATGCCACAACATTCACCACTAACTTTTAATGCAGATAAAAACTGATCATTTGCAAAA
>CANJII010000078.1 GCA_947474435.1 Chitinophagaceae bacterium
GGCGTTGAAATCTGCTGGCTGTATCCGTTATACCGTTACCAGAAAATGTATGCTGATAAATATAACCGCCATTATCCGAAGGACACCTCGGCGCAAAAATGGCTCAGTCCCGAATGGAGCGAGGTGGTGGCGTATGCAAAATCGTATGCTGATTCCATCGGGCTTTCGTGCGATTTTACTTTTGGCAGTGCATGGATAATTGCTGCGACCTACATGGACAAAGCGCACCGTACACAGATTTATGGCGACACGAATTTCCGTCAGTCGCTCACTTACTCGTGGTGTTATCCGGATACGCAATGGGTGATTAATCATCTCGACAGTGAGGCATTTCGCATTTACTCGGAGCCGGTGGTGCATGCGTTGAGTGCGGCGATGAAAGGATCGAAGTGCGCGCTGTTCACCGATTCGTGGGAGATAAAACTGAATGCAACAAACAAAATATGGACGCAGGGATTTGAAAAAACTTTCAGCGAACGATTCGATTACGATATTATTCCCTACATGAAAGCAGGTCTCGATTCGTTTCCTGATGTGCGTTACGATTACATGTTGCTGCTCGATGATTATGTCACGAATGGATATTACAAACCTTTCGTGGAGAAATGTAAGGAGTTGGGTGTGTGGTCGAAGGTGCAGTGCCTCGGTGCGCCGGCTGATGTGATGTCGCTTTATTCGCTCGCCGACATTCCTGAAACGGAAGCGATGCTCAACAATCCGCGCTACGGAAGAATCGTGAGTTCTTCTGCTTGTCTTGCTTCGAAGGAATTGGTGTCGAGCGAAACCTTCACCTGCATGTATGGATTTCCGGCAACTTACCTGCGCAAGGAACAAACTGCCGATTTGAAAATGGTGGCTGATGCCCTATTCGCGCAGGGAATCAATCATCTTGTTTATCACGGCATGCCTTACAATCCTGCCGGCTCCGACACGATTGATTTTTTTGCTACCACTTATTTCGGACCGAACGGAAGTGTTACACCGGAGTTGCCTGCATTCAATTCGTATGTCGAAAAAGTTTGCGGCATTATGCAGCAGGGAAAAACATACACCGATGTTGCCGTGTATATTCCTTATGAAGATGGCGTGATGCACGGTGCGTATCCGCCGGAGCGGCAGCGCGTGTGGGTTTGGGGAGAATATGAAATGCGCTATGTGTATCCTCCGCAGGAAGTGGAAGGGTATCATCCCGTTTGGATTAACCGGAGTTTTTTGCAGGAAGCGAAATTTGAAAACAAAAAATTGGTTGTCGGCGATGCGCAATTCTCCACGCTTTATTGCGATGTGGAATACATGGACATTCGTGCGCTCTCGAAAGTTTTGGAATTTGCAAAACAAGGATTGCCTGTTTGCATGAAGCGCCAGCCGCAGCAACCGGGCTACAACAAATCTCCGGACTATAAAAAAATGCTCGACGAATTATCGTCGCTCAAAAATGTTTCAGCCGATTTCAAAACCGTTGTTCAGCATCCACCGCTAATCAGTTTGAGTGCTGCTTCCCTCCCCTTAGGGGAGGGGGCAGATGTTGGAGGGGCTTTGCCCGAATATTGGTGTCGTGTCGGTGTCGATGGTTCGTATTATTTGTTTCTTGCACAACCGCTTTCTGCAGATTTGAAGTATCCGGTTTATTCAGGTCAGTCAATCATGAAGCAATCTGTCGTTCGCGAACTCACAATTAATGTGAATGGAAAAACTTTCAAAAAGAAATTTGAATTCAAACCCTATCAATCGCTCATGGTAAAAATTTCTCCGAATGGAAAAATGGAATTCATTGATATCTCATTCCTCCCGAAAGACCCCATAGTGCGACCACACGAGAAACAGAAAATGAATTTTTAGATAGTCCTATTCGACAACAATTTTAATTTTGTGAAATGGATGAGATAAGAAATTATAAGAATCTGATCAGCGAACTTTGCTCAACACACAAAGTTGCAGAGATGTTTTTGTTTGGCTCTGTTGCAAACGGAAATCTAAAACCCGAAAGCGATATTGATTTATTGGTAAGTTTCGGAAAAGTAAAACCAGAGGATTATTTCTTGAATTACCTCGACCTGAAACAAAAATTGGAAAACATTTTCCATCGCAAAGTTGATTTGCTTGAAGAACAAACCATAAAAAATCCGGTGCTGAAAAGGAGTATCGAAAAAAATAAAATCCGGATTTATGGATGAACGGATTGAAAAATGGCTGCATGATATTTTAAATTCAATTACTGAAATTGAATCATTCACTGAAGGAAAACCAAAAATATTTTCTGCTTATCAAAATGATTTGATAACGAAAAGAGCTGTTGAACGAAACCTGGAAATCATTGGCGAGGCCATGAACAGAATTTTGCAGCGCGATGAATCTTATCTGCAAAAAATAAATGAAGCAAGAAACATTGTCGGACTTCGCAATCAGATTATTCACTCTTACGATAATTTATCGGATGAAAACATCTGGGCGATTTTGATTAATCATATTCCGAAATTGAAATCAGAAGTGAAGCAACTACTGAATTTCTAAAAGATGCGAGTTATTCTTCTCACTTTCTTTATTGTCGCGAATAATTTTGTCTTGCTTGCGCAGGATTACAATATCATCGCTTACGGCGCAAAGGCAGATGGAAAAACAATGAACACCTCCGCAATTCAATCCGCCATTGATGCTGCAAATAAAAATAGTGGAGGAAGAGTGCTCATTCCTGAAGGAATTTTTTTAACAGGAAGCATCATCCTGAAATCAAATGTTGAATTGCACTTAGAAGAAAAAGCAGTTCTGCTCGGAAGCACAAACCGCGACCATTATCTCAAACTGAACAGATGGTTATCTCTGATCCTTGCAGATAATCAAAATAATATATCCATAACAGGCAAAGGAAAAATAGACGGACAAGGTCGCCGCTTAGCACTCAACATTGATTCACTTTTTTACATCGGTCATTTGGATAGTGTGAGCTATAACTTCGCTGATAAAAGACCATCGCATTTAGTGCGACCACAACTCATCGAGTTTGTGGAGTGTAAAAATATTACGGTGAAGAATGTTACACTCATGAATGCAGCATGCTGGGTACAGACCTACGACCAGTGTTCAAATATTTTGCTCGACAGTGTTACAGTTAACAGCGATGCGTATTGGAATAATGATGGAATAGACATTCAGGATTGCCACAATGTTCGCATCACCAAATGCAATGTCAATTCTGCTGATGATGGCATTTGTCTAAAGTCGCAATCGGCAGAACATAATTGCGATAGTATTTACATTGCAAATTGTACAGTACGCTCAAGTGCAAGCGCCATCAAGTTCGGAACAGTATCACACGGAGGATTTAAAAATGTAACCATTGAGAACATAAAAATCTTTGACACCTTCCGTTCTGCAATTGCTATTGAATGTGTGGATGGCGGAACTCTTGAAAATATTTTAGTGGATGGTGTGAATGCAGTGAATACTGGAAATGCAATCTTCATCCGGTTGGGTGACAGAAATAAATCGAAAGATGCAGGCTTGATAAAAAATGTTACAATAAAAAATATGAAAGTAGATATAGCTTTCAATCGTCCTGATTCTGAATATGAAATCCGCGGACCTGAATTGCCATTCTTCCATAATACATTCCCTTCATCTATTACAGGTATCCCCGGACACCCTGTAGAAAATGTTACAATTGAGAATATTGAAATCAATTATCCTGGAAGAGGCAATGATGGTTTAGCGTACTTGCCACTCTCGCGATTGGATTTTGTTCCTGAAAAAATAGCTGACTATCCTGAGTTCTCCATGTTCGGTGAATTACCTGCTTGGGGATTTTATTTGAGACATGTTGATGGAATTAAAATGAAGAATATTAAACTAAGTATTGTTGCTTCTGACTATAGACCAGCAATGGTATTTGACGATGTAAAAAAATTGAATCTCAATTCAATAATCATCATCGGAGATAACAAACAGAAAAATTTTGTGTTGCACAACACGGAGAATGTTGAAATTGATAATGAGCAAGCCGTTCTGATAAAATAACTTTTTTCTATGTCAACCGGCAGATTGTTCATTTTGTTTTTATTCATTTCTCTGGGAAGTTATTTGGTGAGTTGTAACAACTCTGAATTGCCTGACAAAAAAAAATGCGATTGCATTTCCTCAGAGAAAAGAGATTCCTCTGCTTATGCAATTGATTCAACTTTCAAATTTATTCAGGGTGCATTACTTGCAACAAGATTTAAATCTTTCGAAGAATTAAAATCCGTAATCAAGATTGAATATTTTACAGACTCTTCCAAAGCAAAAAATGCAAACTATAAAAATCCGACTGTTCGTATTACACATTGTAGCAATGGATTCGAGGTTATAAATGTAGTTGAGTCAGGTTTAAGTCAAGGCGATATGAGCAAGGCGAAGAAGGGAAATATTTGGGACCGGTTACACTTCTTATTTAATTCACCCTATGCGGTTACGAATAGAGTTGAACTTAATAAAGCATATCTTCTTTCTAGAAGAATGACCGAGTTATTTGGCGAAGGAGATCCGGCTTTTTATGATCTTGCACAAAATGCAATGAAAAATATTAACACGCATGATTTAGCATTCATGAATCTGAGAGACAGCAGCGAAAAAGGATATCTCAATTCATTTAATCACATTACCTCACAAGCGTTTATTACCTCTTGCTTTTCAGAACAGCTCGCTGATTTTATAGGGGATTCTCATGAACGCTATTTTCATCCTGAATTGATAACAGGAAATTTTTCAGCAGACCAAACCAATGATCTGGATAATGGCCCGGTTGACAATTATGTTGATCTGATAAATAATGAATGGGGGCAAGAATTAGGGAAAGTGCTCAGGAAAAAATTTAACATCAACGATTCAACACAATGGACTCCGGAATTACTGGCAAACTATCTTAATGAAATTCAAAGTTATTATAGTTGGGCATTTCAGATTGGTTTTAATCCCGTGAGTAATGAAGATGAATTAGTCATCAGGTTTTCGAATAAATTGAATTCAGTATTGTTGGGATCAACTGAAAGTAAATAGCTTCTCGACGCAGGAAATTATTTCATTTTTTTTCGAGGCGATACCAGGAAACATCTTCGATAACAGTATAAACTACAATCCTATATTTTTCCTGAATTTCTTTTGCTCCCGTTACATGCCACTGATTTAACTTTTCGAACCAATATTTATCGACATTTAATAGTTGTGTCAATTCAGTTTCAGGCATAATAGCCTCATTAAAATTTGCTCTGTTCACATCTGCCTTTGTCAAACTAACCATAGTTAAATTGGCTTTTTTCAGACTCGCATCAATAAGAACAACACCTTCCATGTTTGCCTCATTTAACAAGATGCCATCTAATTTTGCCGATCGGAATTTAGCGCCGTGTAAATCTGCATTTCTCAATTGAGCATTGGATAAATCAGCTCCATTCAGATTGGCTGAGTCTAATTGCACTCCATTCATTTCAGCCCAACTCAATACCGCCCGTCTCAAATCAGCACCAACAAAATTTGATTTGTTTGCATGTGTTCCCCACAAATTTGCATTCTGTAAATCAACACCTTGAAAATTTGCGCCACTCAAATTTGCGTCACTCAAATCAGCATCTTTCAAATCGGCGCCGCTTAAATCAATTCCATGTAAATCTAACTTGCTTAGGTCAGCTCCATTGAAGTGTGTGCTGCGTTTTATTTTATTGAAAGAAGTTGAATCAATTTTCCGGGTATATAATCCTAAAAGCAATTGTCCTTTTTCAGGACTTAACTTTTTCTCTGATAAACTATCTCCTTCGAAATGCCGGTAAGGGACAAAAGTAAAATTGAACGCGTCGATTATGTTTGCAATAGTTTCATCACTCAGCTTTCCCTCCGAATTATTCTTTAAATCATCATCAGTTTTTTCCAAAACATCATGCAGCAGAATCTGCATGCTGCTTCTGCGGGAAGACTCAATTAATTCTGCTTGTTCTCTTATTTTCTTATTCTGTTGTTGATTTTTGATTTCTAAATTTTCATTTTGCCGGTAGATATAATAACATCCCATCAATACTCCCATTAAAATAACAGATGGAATTAAAATCCAAATGACTTTATAAGTTCGGAAAGTATCGTTTGAGTTTTTAACGCTTGAATCCATTCGGGGCAATTGTAACAGTTGAGTATTTTTTTTCCAGCTACTTAATAAGGAGAAAACCAACGCAACAAAAGCAAGACATGAGATAAATCCCACAGTAAAGGAGGAATTTTTTTCGATATATGGCAAGCGAAGAAACCCAAGCACCCATCCGATAACAGTGCCGAGTATTACACCAATAAGAATATTTCGTGTTGCTTTCATAAAGTTAATTTTCTGCTCACTTCTTCAAGCGAGATTCCTTTCGTCTCGGGCATTTTAAATTTCACCCAGAATAATTGCCAGATCATCATCACTGCAAATGATGCAAACACAACTCCCGCACCTATAGTAGAAAACATATAAGGTATGAGCGATGGAATAGCTGCTGCCAGCACCCAGTGAACCGATGAACCAAAAGCTTGACCTTGCGCGCGCAAATGTGTGGGAAATATTTCAGCAATAAATACCCAGATGACCGTGCCCTGACCTATTGCATGTGCCGCTATGAAAACAAAAAGAAAAATTGGAACACTCAATCCTTTCCATTCAAAGAAAAAAGACATTGCCACGAGTGAGAGTGAGATGATATACAAAAATGAACCGATGTACATCAATTGTTTTCGTCCGAGGCGGTCGATGAGCGCCATGCCAAGCAAGGTGAATATCACATTGATGAATCCAATGCCTACACTGCTTAAGAATGCAGTGCTGCTTCCAATTCCGGCTTCTTCAAATATGCGCGGAGCGTAATACAATATGCCGTTTATACCAGAGAACTGATTGAAGA
>CANJII010000079.1 GCA_947474435.1 Chitinophagaceae bacterium
AAATAAAATTCAAACAAGAAAATAAATCTAAAATGAGATTAACACTCAAAGTTTGGAGACAAAAAAATAAAAGCGATAAGGGTGGCTTTGAAACTTATCAGTTAAATAATGTTGACACGCATGCATCTTTTTTAGAAATGATGGATGTGCTGAACGAACAACTGATTGAAGAAAATAAAATCCCCGTTGCATTCGATCACGATTGCCGCGAAGGAATTTGCGGTGCATGCAGCATGGTCATAAACGGAAGACCACACGGCCCATTGAAAGGAACCACCACTTGCCAATTGCACATGCGTCATTTTAACGATGGCGAAACAATAACCATTGAACCATTCAGAGCAAATGCTTTTCCGGTGTTAAAAGATTTAGTGGTTGACCGAACTTCATTTGAAAGAATACAACAAGCCGGAGGATATGTTTCCATCGGAACTGGTTCAGCTCCTGAAGCCAATAATATTCCTGTAAACAAAAATGATTCTGATAAAGCATTTGATGCGGCAGCTTGTATTGGTTGCGGTGCCTGTGTTGCTGCGTGCAAAAATGGTTCTGCCATGTTATTTGTTGGAGCAAAAGTTTCTCAATACGCATTGCTACCTCAGGGGCATCCCGAGCGCAATGAGCGTGTTTTAAATATGGTTGCTGTTATGGACGAAGAAGGTTTTGGTGGTTGCACAAACACCGGCGCATGCGAAGCCGAATGCCCCAAAGAAATTTCTGTTGCCAATATCATGCGGTTGAACAGAGAATATATTTCGGCGAAACTTTCGGTAGAAAATGAATGAGTTTTTTGCAAATGAATTCATGATGTAAATTGCAGCATTGATTTCAGTGCACCGCATGTTAAAAAAAACAATTTTCTTTTTTCTTCTTATTTTAAGTCCGCTTTTCTTATTGGCAACTCACAACCGTGCAGGTGAAATTATTTACGAAAGAATCGGAACAGGATATACTTATAAAGTTACAGTAATCACCTTTACCAAAGAAAGCAGCACACAAGCTGATAGAGATTCACTGATTGTAAGATACACATACCTGCCAACCGGCACAATAGTTTTCGATACTGTTGCAAGAGTAAATGGTCCGGATGTTAGTCCGTCAAATGGAGTTCCCGATGGAGAATATGTAGGCAACGATATCAAGCGCAACCTGTATGTAAGCTATCACACCTTTAACGGGTTTGAAGGATATATAATTTCAATGCAGGATTTAAACCGCATTGGTGATATATGTAACATCACAAATTCTGTTAACGAACCGTTTTATGTCGAGGATACTTTATTCATTCGCGATCCACAGTTTTACGGATACAATAATTCACCAATTCTGCAAAACTGGCCAATAGATTATGGTGTAGCAAATCAGATTTATTTGCACAATCCAAATGCATATGACCCCGATGGCGATAGTTTGCATTTTGAATTAGTAACTCCCAAAATTTCTGAAACACAAAATGTGGCTGCATACACCGCACCCAATTTAATTGATGGCACAGTTGGCAATCCTTCATTAATAATCAACCCCGTTACAGGAGAATTAATATGGAATAAACCTCAATCATGTTGTACATATAATATCGCAATTCTCATTACTGAGTATCGCCATGTTATTGGATTGGGAATAATAAAAATGGGAACCATGGTTCGCGACATGGAAATTATTATTACCTGCGATCCGAATCGCCCGCCCGATGTAAAACTTGTTCGCGATACTTGTGTGGTTGCCGGAAGTTTATTGATTCAGCGGGTTAAATCAACCGATCCCGATGCGGGGCAAATTGTAACGCTCACTGCCAATGGTGGTCCGTTCGTTGTTGATGCACCTGATACTGCGCACTTCATTCCTGATACAGATACAATGGGTTATGGAACTTTTGTGTGGCAAACGGTATGCAATCATGTTCGCTCGCAATTTTATCAGGTGGTGTTTAAAGCAACGGATAATTATCCCGACCATCCCCTAACTGATTTACAAAACTGGTTAATAAAAGTGGTTGCACCAGCTCCCGAAAATTTAATTGCCAATGCTGTTGGAAATAACATTGTTGTCACATGGGATAATCCATACACCTGTTTCGATGCAAAAAGATTTATTGGTTTTTCATTGTGGAGAAGAGAAGGCCCGAATCCATTTGTGAGTGACACTTGTAATCCAACAATGAGTGGAAAAGGATATTCAAAAATTGCATCACGACTTCGCGTATATTCTTTCACAGATCCAAATGTTGATCGTGGAAAAGAATATTGTTACAGAGTGGAAGCAGAATTTGCCGACACAACCGCCATCGGAATTTTATATAATTTCTGCGAAGGACTTCCATCAAATGAAGATTGCGCCATTCTGAAAAAAGATGTTCCTGTTATTACCAACGCAAGCGTGAGAAATACAGATGCAGGGAACGGAAGCATGTATGTTGCGTGGAGTAAACCATCGGCATTTGATTTAGATACTTTGCAAAATCCGGGACCATATGAATACAGAGTTTTTCATTCCATCGGAAACAGTGGAGCAAATCTCACGCAGATAAATTCTTACACAGCTCCAACATTCACATCTTTTATTGATACTACTTTTATTGATACACTCATCAACACATTTGCAAATTCCTATTCCTACAAAATAGAATTTTACAGCAATGGAAATAAAGTTGGCGAAACTGAAATTGCTTCCAGTGTTTATGTAACAGCCATTGGTCAGGATAATAAAGTTGTTTTATCGTGGAGTGAAAATGTTCCGTGGACAAACACACTTTATACAATTTATAAAAAACAGCAGTTCACTTCTGTTTATGATTCATTGGGAATCACTTCCAGTCAAACTTATACTGATGCAGGATTAACAAATGATTCCACCTATTGCTATTATGTGAGAAGTACCGGCGATTATTCTGCACCCGGATTTATTTCTCCAATCATAAATTTATCTCAGCGTGTTTGCGCCATACCAGTTGATACTGTTGGTCCGTGTCCGCCAACATTAACCATCACCAATGATTGCACAAATCCCGGTGTTGAGTTTGGGCCGTATGTAAATGATTTGCAATGGACAATTATTACTGATGAGTGCAATATTGATTTACTTCACTACAATATTTATTACACTGCAATTGAAGGAGGAGAATTTAAATTAGTGGATTCCACTGTTCAGCCTTTTATCAATAACTACTTTAATGACTTGATAAATTCTGTTGCAGGTTGTTACTACATCACAGGAACCGATTCCAATTACAACGAAGGTGCAAAGAGTCCGATAATTTGTATAGAGAATTGTCCGTACTACGAATTACCGAATGTGTTTACACCGAACAGCGATAATCAGAATGATTTGTTTCATCCCTTTCTTCCATTCAAGTACATTGATAAAATTGATATAAAAATTTATGATAGCTGGGGTGTCTTTGTTTTTGAAACTACTGACCCCATGATTAACTGGGATGGAGTAAATGCCACAAATGGAAAAATGTGTCCTGATGGAACTTACTACTATGTATGTGATGTGTACGAACAATCACTTGCAGGAAGTGTAAAGCGCAGCAAACCACTTTCAGGATTTATTCATTTGTATAAATAGAAAAATGTTTACCGGAATAATTGAATGTATCGGAGAAGTTAAAGAAGTTGAATCTTCAGATTCAAATAAAATATTTACCATTCAATCAGCCATTTCTGCTAAGTTAAAAGTGGACCAAAGTGTTTCGCATGATGGAGTTTGTTTAACTGTGGTGGAAATAAAAAACGATACGCATAAAGTGATTGCTGTTGATGAAACTTTAAACCGCACCAATCTTGCAGAGTGGAAAGCCGGACAAAAAATAAATATAGAACGCGCCATGATTGCGAATGCAAGATTTGATGGTCACTTTGTGCAGGGGCATGTAGATGCAGTTGCAACAGTTGAAAAGATTAAAGAGAAAAACGGCTCTTGGATTTTTCAATTTAAGTTATCTGAATCACACGCAGGATTAATTGTTGAGAAAGGAAGTATCTGCATAAACGGAGTGAGCTTAACTGTTACAGCAGAAAATAAAAAATCGTTTTCAGTTGCCATCATTCCATATACTTATGAGCACACCAATTTCTTGAAACTAAAAAAAGGAGGAAAAGTGAATATTGAATTCGATGTAATCGGAAAATATGTGAAGCAGATGCTGCGGATGAAAGGGATATAAACTATTAAAAAAAATCAGTCAAATTATTAATTTCGTTACTGACATAAAAAATCAAATTCTTAATTAAAATAAAATGAAAAAACTCCTCATTTTAATATCCATAATTTCAATTGTTTTTTTTGCCTGCAAAAAGGAAGATGACAAAAACAATATAATTACACCTGTTGTACCGGTAAAGAAAACTTACAAAGTCACTTACGAAATCGGCTGCACTGATTGCCAGGTTATTTACTACGGCGATTCATTGGAAACCCAAGTAGTAGAAGATCACCGAACCAGCACCTGGACTTATACATTTTATGGACGAAAAAATCAATCTGCTTTGTTGTTTGCTTACAATACTTCCGGCGCTCCGCAAGGTGTAACTGCTACTATAAAATTGAACGACACACTGCTTACAACGCAAACAAACTACTGCCCGATATCAGGCTACTCGTTTGTGGAAGATACAATCAGATAAAAATTATTGCTTCGTGCAAGGAGGGTTACTGTAATCAGAACCCTGCTAATACAAATTCCTATTGCTTCACAACTTTCTTCACCTGTATTTCGCCATTGAGCGATTGCACTTTTATAAAATAAATTCCTGAAGAAAGTGATTTCAAATTGCAGATTACAGATTTCAGATTTGTTTGCTCTGAATAAACTTTCCGTCCGAGTACATCAGTAATTTCAATTGCGACGATGTCATGCTGAGTCTGTCGAAGCATCTCGATGGTGATTTTGTCTGTTACCGGATTCGGATAAACCAACAGCTCATTTTCAATTGGCAACTCCGAAATACCGGAAGCAAATGAAGTATGCGTTGTATTGGTGACAACAGGAGAATTGAAATCAAAATAAATACTTGCGGTATTATCGAATGAAGAAGTAAGCGGTGTTCCTGCTTTAGGTTTTATCTTGTATTGAATGTAACCATGCGATGCCGGTTCATTGTTCGTGCTGTCGGGTAAATTGATATTCGGAAAATTAAATTTTACAATTCCGCCTTCTACTACCTGTGTCATATTCGTATGGCTGTAAGCAAGCAATTGAAAAGTAGAAACATCCAAATCGCTATCAAGCGTATCCAATATCTGAATGTGTTGAGCAGGAGCGGTACCGGTGTTTTGAAAGTGAATGGTGTAAGTTAGATAATCATTAAACGGATACTCTAAATTACCAATGGGGTTCACCTCTTTTTCATTTGGATCAAAGGAACTACTGATCAAGAAACAAGTGGTATTTGAGTTGTTTGAAAGATTATTATCTCCTGTTCCAGAAATTATTTCAATATCAACGCATACTGAATCTTCCATTGATGCTGTTGAATCGGTTATCACATTAAAATTAAAATCAGTTCCTGAATTGATTAAAGAAAAATTAGTTATGCTATATGTCAATATTTTACCAGAGACAACCGGAACAAGAGCATTTGCAAATGGTTCAAGATATTCAGCTGGGCCTTTAATTGTAACTTTTACTTCACCACTTATTCCCGAATTGCAAATGATATTATAGTTTGATTGAGCAACATCACCAGCAAAAACTAATATACCTGTAGTACAGTTTGGCAGAAATCTATGTATTCGCATCGCTCCCATAGCAGCTAAATCATATCCTGGCTTGCATGTTAAACCGAAATCAATTCCTGTTGCAAATGAATCAGTAGAAGAAACGATAGTTACTTGATTGCCACCGTAAGGACAATTTAAATTAAACGGAATCGAATTCGTGTCAATCGTAATTGTATAAATTCCAAAGGTATCTATATCAAAAAAATATTCTCCATTGAAACTAAATACAGTTTGTTTAAGATTGCCTCCTGAAAATAATTGAACTGGTATACCTGAAATATGTGTATCTGAAGAGTCATAAATACAATTTCCATCCATATCCTTATAAATATTTCCTTTAATATTCCAGTAAACAGCACAATTATTTGCATTATAAATATCACAAATTGGATAAGTGGAAAATCCGGTGATACTGACCACCTGAAACCGATTTAAACTGACCACTGAAAACCGGAGCAAACTGACCAGCAGAATCCGGTTCAAACTGACCACCCTTTTTAACATGTTGTGTGTGTAAGATTCTGTCATAGGCGACGGCAAGG
>CANJII010000080.1 GCA_947474435.1 Chitinophagaceae bacterium
ACGGAAGAATCCGCCCCAACATTGATTCCATTGTGGTCATTGACGACAGCATTTTTCGCGGCACCACACTCAAGCGCAGCATTATTAAAATGCTCGACCGTTTGAAGCACAAAAAAATTGTGATTGTTTCATCGGCTCCGCAAATCCGTTACCCCGACTGTTACGGTATTGATATGAGCAAGATGGGCGAGTTCATTGCCTTTCGCGCAGCAGTTGCCTTGCTCAAAGAACGCGGAATGGAAAATACATTAGATGAAGTGTATGATTTGTGTAAACTGGAAAACGAAAAGCCGGTGGAACAAATCACCAACAAAGTGAAACTCATTTACGAACCATTCACCGCCGAAGAAGTGGCAGCTAAAATTGCCGGGCTGGTAAAAGACGAAAGTGTGAATGCCGAAGTCGAAGTCATATTTCAGAAAATAGAAAACCTGCATCGCGCCTGCCCCAACCATACCGGCTCGTGGTACTTCAATGGAAATTATCCCACACACGGCGGCAACCGGGTAGTCAATCGCTCCTTCATAAATTATATGGAAGGAAAGAGTGTGCGGGCTTATTAAAAAATAAATAACTGTCACTCTGAGCTTGTCGAAGAGTTGGGCAAGCCCGCAAGCATTGATTACAATGCAAGCGGTCGGGCTATCATTCCTATCTTTTTGTGATTACACAAAAAGGATATTCCCTTCTATCCCTCTTGCGGCTGACGCACACTTTTGCTTCCACTATTTCATTGCGTAAACTGTTACACTGTAACGCTTTCATATCGAAATCAACGCTGTCATTGCGTAAACTGTTACACTGTAACGCTTTCATTCCAATCCCAACGCTGTCATTGCGAACATTGTAATCAATGTGAAGCAATCTGTTCTGCTTTCACGCTTGTATTTTTTATGAAAGACAAACGCAACTAATCCATTGCCGTCTGCTTTAGCTGCCGGAAAATAAAATTCAATATCTATCTGGCTTTAGCCACATTTTATTAGGGAAGAAAATATTTGTCTCCAATGTCTCCATCGTCCCCATGTATTTTTTTATGAAAGAAAATAATAAGTTGAGGATTTTATAAAAAAAGAAGTTCCACTTTTCTTTTTAAAGTGGAACTTCTAAATCACGACAAGTTTTTAATTTTTTATTAAAAATTTACTTCCTAACAAACTTCATCATCTCACCAGTCTTATTTTTCCTGATTAAGAAAATCTCATTACTTGCTTCAGGCAAATTAATTTATAATCAGTTTGCAAATTTATTTCCCATTTATTTGTTGAGTAAGTTTTAAAAAAACTTTTTTATCAATTTTTCCCCGACCTGCTTTACCTGCATATTGCACTGCCATCATATCAGGGAAAACTGCTCCAAGCCAATCGCCAGTTTCACAATCAAAAATTTCCTGAGTATAAGTTATCTGTCCATCGTTTTGAAATGGGGCAGTCATTATATATGCCATTCCGGAAACTTTATCTAAGATATTTTTATCCATTGTTGAATCATCTAAAACTTTATAGGCATAAGAATAATATTTTTTAACACTATCAGTTGTAAATTTTTGTGCTAAATCGCTTTTACGAATCATCAATGTCATTGATTTTAATTTGGGGTCAATTAATTTGGCTTCAGTTATTGCTGCCAATCCACCAACACCTCTCATTCGAACATCCATATAATATTCTAAACCATAAATCCCACTTATAATATCAGTTTTTGTCGGAAAAAAATTTGCTAACCCGGTCAATCCGATTCCAAAAGTTTTTTTCAAATCTTCAATCAATGTTACCTTCAGGTAAGAGGTGGATCTGCTGATTGTTACACTGTCATTCCAATCAAGAAACGGGGAGGGATTACGGTTATATGTAAAATTCACCTGGAAGACTAAAGCAACTGCATAGTCGGTGTTTTTTGCCTCGTAAAGTGCTTTCACTTCTTCCCATTCTTTAAAAATAATTGTTTGCTTGAAGGGCCAGTAATTTTGGAAAGAAGCTTTCAAACTCTCATTAAATTCTTTTGCTCTTTTCTGATAAAAAGGAATCTGTTCCTTATGTCCGGTAAAGGTTAATTTATCCATCACCTCTTTATCAGTTTCGGAGGCAAGCACCACAATCAGAGTTCTGTTTTTCATTTCAATTATATCATCAGTTTTCCCCATTCCATATTGAGCAAAAAGTGAATTGACTGAAATCAATAAAGTGGCTGCTATTAATAAAATTGTTTTAGTGGTATTCATTTTTTTTGAAATTTAGTTATTTAAAAAGATTATTTATGAGAAATACCAAATGGCATTTTAATATTTACATAGGTTGATTTCTGGTAGAGCGGAAAATATCCAATTTCACATTCAAAGCCAGCAAGCCATAATGTTTTTGGTAAGGTTGCTCCCCACTTTAATGATGCTCTTCCAAATTTCCTGAAACCAAATCTTAACCCGATATTTTTAAAATCAACCACTGATGAATAATCGGTAATCGGTTTCCAGTGCATGTATTGATAAGTTGTATCATCATAAATATAAACCATTAAATAGGGCGAATAGAAAACATCGGCATAGAAGCCGGTATAAGAATAACCTTTTGAATTATATCCCATTGCCTCAACATCACGATAAAAAGTGCTGGTGTATCCGATTCCTGCAAATAAATTTGCTTCACGAAGATCTTTAACTGAATTCTTGTAGTGATCGTCAGTCTTTTCCTTACCTATAAATATTCTGCTACCTCTGGCAAAAATTGATTCGGTTAGAATATTTGCGCCTGCTCTTAAATCAAGTGATTTATGAGTCAACTGCGGAATTCGAAATGAGGCAAGACTATAGCTGGTGTAAGGCAAATAGAATTTCCTTTTTCTAGTTACATCTCCACCGATAATTTCTTTAGCTAATGAAATTTCTGCGAATCGTGTTCGGAAATAAGGTTGGTTAGCATCGCCGGGTTCTTGCGGCGCCCAACCCGCATCAATTGTGGGCCATGAAAAGATAGCCCGAAGTTGAAAATGATGAGGAAATAATCTTGTATAATTTATGCCTATCGGAAATCCCTGCATACCCCCAATGTAAACTCCAAAACTTGGAATATCTGTAAACAAAAAATTGCGGTGGATTTTATTAATGTCTTCGCTTTTGATTATTAATGGAATAGTATCATTTCCATTTTTTAAAGTGTAATTTAAAACAGTTTGCGAAAAAGATTTAATACTAATTATCAGAGATAGTAAAACCGTTACACTAATTATTTTTTTCATTCTTAAATTTTTTAAGTGTTGAAATTAAAATTGAATTTTATTTTATTGAATTTCTTTCATGCTTTTTACTGTTTGCGCAACCTGTTTTTATATTATCACATTCCTATTCACTGTTTTCGCGTTCCCATTTTATGTTATCGCATTCCTATTCTATGTTTTCGCGTTCCGATTTTATGTTTTCGCGTTCGCATTCACTGTTATTGCATTCCCATTCTATATTATCGAGTTCCTATTTTATGTTATCGCGTTCCGGTTTTATTATATCCAGTTCCGTTACTTCTTTTTTGGGCTAAACTTTATACCTGTCACAAGTTTTGCTTCCGCACTCGTTGCTCCGAACAATGCTTTTACATACTGCTTGCATGCTTTCGCTAAATCAATCACCCCTGTGAAATTGTCATATAGTCCATGGTCGCGGTCAATTCTCGCTTGCTCAACCGGAGCCAGTATAATTCCTATTGCATCGTTGGCATCCTTCATCGGTTGGTAAAGCAGTTTCATGGCAGGTGCTTTTAGTTCTGCTTCATTAGGTGTATAGTCAGTAATGGTTGCAATCAGTTCGCAGTACTTCAGATAATTTTCTGCTTTCTGTACATAGCTCTGCTGGCTGTTACTCACAGTCAGCACATCAATGTTTCCGTCTGCATCGGGTGCGCTCGTGGTTTTCTTCGTGCCGCCTATTGCTCTTATCTTATCTGCAATTCCTTTTGCATCCTTCTTTACTTGCGAGCTTGCTGTCGTGCTGTTCAAAAAATTCAGCGAGCGGGTAATTAGTTTATCTATTGGTTCAAACAATATCGCCCGTTGGTTAATCGGCTCCTTGCTCGCTGCAACAGCAGTGGTCAGTGTTGTTTGCGCCGCATTCACGGTTGTCCATTTTAATTTCAGTTTCACAACTGTAATTTCTCCGTTACTGGGGTTGTACTTCACGCCAAATCCTGCGCAGGTTTCAGCAAGTAATTTCAGGTGAGCAATGTTCACTGCATGTCCTGATTCAGATGATGATGCCATGTTATTTATTATTTAGAGGGTTTAAAAAATACAATGCTGTTCTCCGTTTCACGGAGTTAAGTGTAACAGAACACATAGTTGTTGCTGCTAAATCAGAGCAACTAAAAAAATAAATGGAAGAAGAAAGAGAATAATATTTTACTCGGCTATTATTATATAGTGTCGAGTGTCGAGTGTCGAGTGTCGAGTGTCGAGTGTCATAGATTGATTGTCTTGCAAAATCTCAATAGGTCTTTAACTATACAACTACACACCAATAAACTTTTACACCGTGTTAGTGCATAACAAAAAAATGATGCCTGCCTGAATAAAAAAAAGCCGGATTGCTCCGGCTTTTCATTCTTCACTTTTAACTTTTAGTTATTCACTTCTTCTCAAACACCAATCGCGCATGGTCCATTATTTCGCGCTCGAAGCAAACACGGTTTGGTCGCACTTTTAATAAATCATACTGATAACGGAATTCTTTATCAGTAAAATATTTTGGAATCAGCGACAAGTACCACAAGTATTTTTTCCATTGAAATTTGTAATACAATTTAGTCCACTCACGATTTGTTTTTATATAATCGAGGCGACCGCTGCTGTAATAAATTTTCTTTAAGTAAGGTTCTGCCACGCGAATAATGTGTTCATGTCCGTAACTCAACCACGAATCAGGATTATGCTTGGTGAGCAGTGCAAGAATGTATGCATCGCTTCCTTTCGGAGCATTGATGTCAAACTTTTCGTAAGGCAGCATGTTCTTGCTGAACACCATTGCCTGCATGTAAAAACGGCAACCGGGTTTCAGCAAATCAAAAACATGATGGAAGTAATCGTCATAAACTGCATCCTGTTTTCCATCTGTAAAATCTTTCACCGAAGCCACATGCTCGAAACTTCCGAAAGCTGTTACAGCATCAAACATTCCGAAATCTTCAGGTGTAACATAACGCGCATCTTTCAGATAAACTTCCAATCCGTTCTTGCGACATGCAGCAGCTTGTCCTTCCGAAAGATTTACTCCGATGGCTTTGCATCCGATATTTTTTTTCAGCCACATGAGCCATCCACCCCAGCCGCAACCAAGGTCGAGCACACGACTGTCTTTTGTAATGCGCAACTGGTCGGCAACAAAACGATATTTTTTTTCCTGCGCCTGGTCGAGCGTCAATGAATAATCGCCATCATAAAATGCATTGCTGAAATGCGCATTCTCACCCAAACTGTATCGAACAAATTTGTCGAGGTTGGTGTAAGTGAAATTCATTTCTTTCGCTTTGTCCCATTGCTGACCTTCAGTATAACTTTTACTGTTGCCGCGCCACTTTCCATCGGCTTCTTCAACAACAACTTTTTGTTTTGCTTTTGTTTCGGGTATTAATACTTCTTCTGTTTGCTGGCTCATATTTTTTTGGTTTTACGATTTAAAAGTAAAGCGAAGTTTCTTTTTTCAAAATGATTTTTAAAAAAATCTTGCGGATTATTTCACCTAATTAATAACGAGAAAATCAGGAATGGTTACAACGGAAATATTAAATATTTACAATCTCGATTTCATTTTCACTTCTTCCAATAAAGCATTCTGTTGTGAAGTGTTTTTAATTTTCACATAACCGGCATTGAGTTTTGAAGAAAGTTTCTGCAAGGTTTTTTGTGATTCATTATCCTTCCCGATTCCTACAATGGTGAAATTCTTTTGACGAGCATCATCATTTAATTTCCCTAAAGATTTTTCAGGCATATCAAAACCACCATCGGTGAGAATAAAAATCTGGTTGTTGCCTGATGAAATATAATTCTGCAAAA
>CANJII010000081.1 GCA_947474435.1 Chitinophagaceae bacterium
AGTGCTGTATATATTGTAACTTTTGTTCCTATTGCATCATGATTACTTACAGTCCCAACCAGATTAAAAGTCAGCCAATGATTGTTGTTGCCATTGTTCAAATAAATAACATCATCAATTGAAGTAGGATTTACATAAATTGTATTATAAACTCCGTAGATATCAACAAATCCATCGTGATTTAAATCGCCGGTTGCAAATGATCCCATCTGATCAGGAAAAATATTATCATCGAAAATAGTGAAAGTCATGTTACCGTTATTATGAAACATGATATCACGCGAGCCGGTTAAAATAATATCAAGGAAACCATCATTATCAAAATCTTCTAATTGGGATTCTATTTCGAAAGTTGTACCGATGTTAAAACCTGAAGCTGCAGTAATGTTTGAAAAATGACCGGCACCATCATTCTCCCATAATTCTGAAATTTCAGTATAGCTGGTTCTGATAAAATCAAAATCACCATCGTTATCAAAATCACCAAAGTTGGTGGTCCAGGTTTGAGTCCCGTGATCAGGACAAATAAAATCAATCAATAAAGAATCAATGTCATTTGGATCAGTATTAATATCATTAAAATCAGAATTAAAATGATAGCTGCCATCATTGATGTGCAACACATCGTGTTTTCTCATATCCAAAAGTGGGTCACTGGTTACCTGCCTGCATTTTGAAACATAAAAATCCAAATCATTGTCGTTATCAAAATCAGTCCATGTTGTTCCGTAATTTCCTGAATCATCTGAATTACTTGTATTGGTATTAAAAATATTTTGCTTTAAAGTAGTAGAAGCAACAGTACTTGAATTACTTAAAGTATAAGTTCCGACTCCTCCGGTTCCTGAAACAAAAGCAATAATTTTTGTACCCGGAAGCACTCCGGTTCCTGAAAGAAAATAACCTACCATTAAATTTCCAGTAACAACTGAAGTAACTGTTAAAGTGTTTCCTGAAATTGAACCTGTAAATTCTGTTTGTGCAGGAAAATTCCCAGCACCATCATTCAGCCATATTTTTGATTCACCAACATCATGACAACCATAAATATCAAGCCATCCATCGTTATTAAAATCTCCAAGTGTTATATTTTGCAAAAAGATACTGGTGAGCGGTAAATTAATGGCCGTTCCCAAAGCACCATTCGCATCAGTCATAAATAATTTAACAGATCCATTTCCACCAAGAACATCAAGATAACCATTGTGATCAAAATCACCGGCAGCCATTCCCCAAGACCATCCGTTACCACCACCGAAATCTCCGATGTGAAGCGGAAGAAATTTTCCGTTTGATTGTTGAATTTCAATCCAGACATCGTGACCTTGATTCAATTTAATTATGTCATCTAAACCATCGTCATTCCAGTCGGCAACTGTAATACAACATCCACCATGGTAATTGGTGTTTGTTAACCGATCATTCGAATTAGTAAAACTGAATTGTGCGAATGTAATCGCAGGCAAAATCATTAACAGAAATGAAAATGCAATTTTTGAAATTGTGTTTTGCATGTAAAATTTATTTGGGGTTGATTTTTTTTTGAATCGGATGGAAAAGTAATTATTTATTTCAGATTTAAAATTCAAGATTTTATCAGCGGAGTATTTTAAATATTCCGGTTTCGTTTGAAGTAATTACTTTAATAAAATAAATTCCCTTTTGGTTGGGTAATTTAATTCCCGAAATAAGATTGGAATTGTATCCGTTTGCTTTCAGATGTAATTTTCCATCAGAAGAATAAATTTCATAAACCTTAATTCCTTGTCCTTTTATGGTTATAATTCCATTATCAGAAGGAGAGGGGTAAACCGAAATTCCGTTGGCAGAATTACCGTTTTTAATTCCTGAAGGCAATTGAATGTTTAACAATTCACTTCTCACACAAAGCACGGGTGTTTTATCAGCTGCCTGGTACATGCTTTTAAAAGTATCAATCAATGCAGTTGAATACGAAAACATTTCCTGCAACCATCCTGGTGGAACTGATTGATAAAAAACATTTGCATACACATTTACAATTCCATCATAGCCGTTGGATGGAATGTGATAATGAACAATGTCTTTTCCGTTACCTTGAACACCAGCAATGTTTTTATTGAAATCAGCATCTGCCAATGCCTCATTGTCAATTTTGGAGGTGTCGTATGAAAAATGGTTGGTAGTAAATCCATTCGGCACAAGACGGTTATCTTTTAAAATATCTGAAGCGCGTTCAAGCACTGTTGTTTTATTGTTATTTACATCACCCATTATCATTTCATAAATCTGTGTTTGAGTTTGCATTTTTATAATGTCATGATGTTTTTCAAATGGCGCAGTGATATTATTCACTTCATAATTACTACCAAAAATTCCGGATTTAAAAAGAGTGTCGCC
The DNA here is from genome assembly GCA_947474435.1 of Chitinophagaceae bacterium. GTDB lineage: Bacteria > Bacteroidota > Bacteroidia > Chitinophagales > UBA10324 > UBA10324. Next base: position 2,380 of record CANJII010000081.1, read on the forward strand.
ATTTTCTTTTAATACTACAAACTGAACAACTGCTCTGCGAGATGGATATCCGGTAGGAAATTTATGTCCGGTTTTGTTGGTCAGTGTTAGGCTGAAATAAGAAGTATCAGATTTCAAACTATCCTGACTGAGCGAAATTGCAACTGAGTTTTTTGTTAAGTTATTGGAAGTATAAAGTAATGTTGAATCAAAATATGCATCTGGAACCTGAATGCCTAAATAAGTTTTGTTGGCTTTTAAAATATTCAGCATAAAATAATTTGCTCCGGCAAACTGATGAAGGTTAAAAGGAGAGCGACCAGTTAATGCCAAAATCTGATTTGCAATTATTACCTGATCTTCTAACTGCGGCATGTGGCAGGTTTGACAATAAATTTGTTGAACCGGATATGCTGAATTGATGTATTCGTGATAGGTTGCTTGTTCTACAAAAGTTCCTCCTGTTAAATTCCCGCTTAAATCTGCTGTTTGTGTTTGCAGTGTATGACACGGGGAGCAAACTTCAGAAGTGCTCATGTGTTCACTGAATGTTGGAGTCATACCAACATACAATTGCATTGGTCCGGCAAAAGGATTTGGAAATGGTCCAAATATTTTTTTTGTGGTGTCGTAAGGAATATCACCGGAAAACATGCTCCCCAATCCTGTAGTTCCTATTGTGTGACATGACATGCATGAAACACCTTCAATACCCAGCGTATCGGTGAACAAATCGTTGAGTGTATACGATGTAGCACCATGAAAAAATGCAGTGAACTTGCCCATCGGGGCATGACAGTCTAAACATTTAGTTTGCAGTTCAAGAGCATGAGCTGGATTTACTGTAATTTCATGACTGACCTTTGCATGGAAGAACGGATCGCGTGCTGCATTGGCCATCATCGTTGATCGCCAATCGTCGAACACATTTACATCGTTACCATTCCCATCAATGTTAGCCAAATGAGTTGAATCATAGCCATGACAACCATTACACAATTTAGCGCCAATAAAGAATTCGCCTGAGTCAATGGGGTTTCTGTTGTGGCTGTACTTTAATGATTCATATTTTGTATTCTGATTTGCATTCAAATAAGAGAACGCGGCAATCATAATTATTGCAACTGAAAAAGCTGATCGGTGTTTTGTTTTTATCATAATGAAAATGACTAAATCAAATGTAATTGGAAAATTTATTCAATGAAAAAATGTTTTCAGGTTTTTAAGGTAATTGTTAAGCAAACATTGCATTAATAGAAATACAACAATAAAGAAAATTTGTATATAAACCGGAAGGTAATTTCAATTGCGTTATTTAAAATTATTTGTTAAGAAAAAACAGTATTAGATTGATGGAATAAAAAATCACCCCACACAAAACTGAATTTCATTTCGTTATAATTGCACATCCGATAATATAAATTTAATCTATTGATGAAATATTGCTGAACTTTTTAATTTGATTTTCTTTTCATAAAAAAACCTTTCGAAAAATCGAAAGGTTTTAATTTTTAAAGGTCATATTAATTTATTGCAACACCACTTTTGAGTTATAGGACTCGTGCTCAGTTATTACCTCCACCATATAAATTCCTTTTGACTGTTTAGAAAGATCAATTTTTTCAGATAGTTGACCATTAAATTTACCGTATTGTTTTTCGCTTATAATACGGCCGTCCAAATCTGAAACACGAATTAAAAAACTGTTTGCATTCTCACCTGCGAAATGAATGTTTAAATCTCCTTCTGTCGGATTTGGAAATACCGCAATTTGAGAAGTGAAATGGTTTATACCAATTGCTGAATTAAAAAACAGTTCGGGCTGTGTGATATTAAAACTTGCTGTGACATTGCATTCACTATTATCAGATATCATGACTGTATAAACGCCACTTTTTAAATTTGAACGGTCTTCGTCAATTGAACCATCGTTCCATAAATAAGTATACGGTGGTTTGCCTCCTTCAATACGCAAATCAATTGTTCCATCGTGACCACCGAAAGAAGTTACATTGGTGTACTTGCTTTTCATTTGTGCATTTGCACCAAATGCTAAAAGGAATAGTGTAGCGGTAAAGATTATTTTTTTCATATCAGTTGTTTTTCAGATGCCGAAGATATTTTATAAAACCACTGATAAAAAATATCTTATCGAATAAACCGGCAATTTAATCGGGTGTTATTGCTTTATTCTGATTGTCCCCATGCCGAAAGAGGGAAAAACCCATTCAGATAGTTTCATCTGTTCCGATTTTTGAACCGGTGCAGTATTATAACTATTACGCGAAAAGCGTGTCCATCCAAAACTATCAGAAAGTTTCCCTTTCAGGTAATCAAAGCTTGCTTCGTTTCCCGAATAATTAATTTGACGGAACATTAGTGAATCAATTTTATATTCTTTACCACTGTAATTCATCCAACTTAAAAGCAATTGGTTGTTTATTGTATCGTGATAGGTAAATACTTCCAATTTAGCATCATTGTCACTCACATAAGTATGTATAAAATATTTCCCGGAAAATAACTGATTCAAATTTTTAAACGCATACCACGAAGTTCGCTTCACATTTTTTGAACTGGCTTTTTCTTTGTCCGCCTTTAAATTAATGAGTCCATGCTGATTGTAAATGCCTCCGGTTGCCAGGCTTTGAAATATGGTCATTTCCACCTGAGATTTGTTTTGATTGTTATACTGATTTATAAAATTTAAATAGGAGCCAATGTATAATGCTTGATAAAGTGTATTTAGAAAATAATTATTTGTACTTCTGATAGCCAAATTCCATTCTGTAATCCAGATTTTTGATTTCGGAAAAATGTCATTGTAATAATCCAGCGACTGAATCATTACTCCACTTTTAGCAAAAGTTTTTTTTGCTTCAGTAATTGCTCTTTGAAAAACAGAATCGACCGGTTGATTTTTAATAATTTGAATTGGAGTGTAAGAATGAATAATAATAGCATCGTAAAAATGCGATTTAGACAGTGCATCGTTCCACGCTCTGAAGTAAACAAACTCACCTGCTGAAGTACCGTCTAAATCACTTAACCGAGGATTGGGAGCCGCGCAAACTCCGATTTTTATTTTAGGAAAGTATTTTTTAACAGATGTAACAAATGTTTCTGCTTTTGATAAATAACTACCCGGATAAGGAAATATGGCGCGATAAATATTCAGGTACATTTCATCACCTAATTCCACCCCAACTACTTCGATATTATTATCATTAAAAAAATTCAGCTGATCCAATAATTCTTCAGGAGATCCGGTAAGTATATTGGCGGTGATTAAAACTTTAGCTTTTAATTTTTGAACAAGGTGCAAAAAATCCTGCTGAAAAGAACGGTTCAGCTTAGCCTGTGATGCGAATACACCTTGTGCTTCTAACTGTTGAGCATATTGAAGATATATTCCGGCAATTTCATTTTTTTTTAGTCCGTATCCATTATCAGATGAATGATAAAAGTTAGCTAACATGCCCCCTGGAAATCTTAAAACCACAGGATTTATTTTTTTTATCTGGTTGACAAAGGCGGTATCGTCAGCATTCTTTATTTCAATAAATAAATTCTCGGCCGAAAA
>CANJII010000082.1 GCA_947474435.1 Chitinophagaceae bacterium
GGTCTTGTACCAACGCTCGGCATCAATCGTTTGATTCGAATACCGGTAACACTCTGCAATCAAAAAAGCTTTGCGCGCCTTAATGGTGGGTTCCGGCTCCGCATCAAATTCATCCTTCAGTTTATCGGCGGCAACCGTAAATTTTTTTTCTTCATACAATGTTTCACCGTCTTTTATTTTCTGAATTAAAAAGCACGATGAAAGAAATACAGTGAACGATAACAGAAAAAATATTCGCCGCATGAGTTCGGTGGGTGGGTGTGTTTGTTGCGTGTAAAGTTAACGAAAAAAGACCACTGTCATTCTGAGCATTGTCACACTGACCATGTCGAAGTGTTAGCGGTTCCTTTTTTTGAATACAAAAAAAGTCGGGCTTTCCCTTACAATCTTTTTTTATTGATTACAATAAAAAAAGGATTTTCAGTACAATCCCTAACCCGAAGCAACACTAAACCTAAAGCGAAAACTGTTACACTTATTTATATAGGGAATATTGGGATGAGAAAACTCAATGGATTAATTGATAAATCTTACTTGGCGGAAAAAGTAAATCCAAAGCATTAGGTTTAATTTTGAAAATTGGTCCTTTCTCTACGACACTTCCAGTCGGTTTTCTTTTTATCAAATGGTCAAGCGTAATAATTCCTTGCTCAACCAAAATATCAAATTGCGACAAGATTGGCTTTTTAGTATGCTCAACTTTCTTGTATTGAAAATGTTCCTTTCCACCAATGGTTATTGAATCAGCAGCAATCCAAAATGTTTCATTGTGCTTTTCAAGCAAACGATTATGCAGCGTATCCAAACTCCAAACGACAAAGTCGTTTACGGTTTGTTTATCTGAATTCTCTAACAACTGACTAATTTTTGAATCCATTCGCAACATCAAACCTTGTGAGTTCCTCACAAGTGTTGACACAGTGCAATACAATTTAAAATCAACTCCACGACTGTAACCGAACGCATCTAAAATTTCAGCCGAACTTTTGAACTTGCTTAATTTCCAATCAGGCACTTGAGCAAAAAGATTTTTTCTGTTTCCTCTTTTATCACGATATGATTTTAATTCAATGCCTTTGTAATCTGGTTTCTTTGACGAGTTAATATCAATCCCTAAAAGTGTTTCAAGTGTCCGACCAATTGCAGTATCGGCTTGCAACATTGCAGGGACAGGTTTGAGTGCAATCTTGTTCAACAACTTTAATAACTCTTCAGCAACTTCATTTGAAATTACATTTAGCTCATTCACCAATTCCTGTAAAGGGTTTGTTCGCTTCGCTTCCAACAATTTTTTCAAATCAAGTTGTGTAATATTTAAAACATACAACTGCTTTTCAAATTCAACTATTCCAAGAATATCATTTGCATCAGCGTAGTTTCCTATACCCTTAAACCAAATTCGTGGGTCTCCCTTTTTCGTTACAGGACGGTAAAGAGATGCGACAGAAGAAACCAATCCATCAGCAGAAATAAGTTGTGAAGGAATTTGAATTTTGTTTTCGGGTCCTTGTTTTTGTAAATCAAAATCGTGAACCGATTTTGATTTCAAATAAGTCCGAACCGAACCCGTTGCATCCATGATTGATTTTTGCAAACCATTTTCAGTTGGCTCAATCAAGGTTAGTTCAACCGATTTTTCCGTTAGTAGTTTTATTCTGTTTATTTCAACGGTAGAAAGTTGCCTCATCAAAAATTACTTTATGTTTTTTAAAATCTCCAACGCAACGGCACGAGCCATAAGCGGAGGAACTGCATTGCCGACTAAAGTATATTGAGGCACTTCAAATTTTCTTTTGTTGCCACCCGTTGAACGCTTCCCTTGAAACACAAACGAATCATCAAACGACTGCAATCGTGCCATCTCACGAACTGTCAATGCACGAGGATTTGAGTAATGAATGTAATCGTCTGCAATCGTCATTACAGTTGGACTTTGTGAATCTGCTTTCAAAACATTGTAGTTTCTCTTTTCAGAATCAAGACCAATTTTTTTCAATTCCTTTTTTGCTGCATCATAATCGCCAGTATTCCGAATTACATCCAATCGTTTTACAACATCATCATTTTGCTTACTTGTTTTGTGGTTGTGTAGCGGTGCAACTATGTGCGACAAAGTATTTTCCAATTCCTCAAAGTTGCGGACATAGAAAGGATTTTTTGCATTCACAAATCTTCCATTCAACCTTCCTTTCTTTGACCATTCAGCATAAGTCAAACCCTTCTTTTCATCAGGGTTTCCATCAATGCATCGCTTCTTTAAAAGCGATTGCATTATTTCACTTGTGCCGTTATACTTTGCCTTTAAGTCAACCTTTTCGTAACTATATTTTTCTTCATCGTTACCAACAAAATCTAAATCATACAACGCTTCAAACACAGTTACTTTTTCTTTTGCCGACACAGTTGGCGGCACTTCTGTAATCAACTTTTGGTCTTTACGACAACCAATAAACAAAACCCTTTCACGGTTTTGGGGCACACCATAATTTGAGGCAAGAGCAACGAAAGGTTGTTCAATATTATACAACCTTATGTGTGATAAAATTTCTTCAAACTCCTTTTCTCTCTTTGCTTTTTTGACAAACACATTTAAGCCCTGCATACATTCATCAAACGAGTAAGCATAAATTTCAAGAGCAGAAATTATCTCTTTTATTTCAGCACCGAATTTTTCAGACGGCTTCAAATTTTTGAACGCCTCATTTATTCTTTCAACAATTGACTCTGCTTCTATTGCAGTCAAAAAACTATCAAAATCTTTTGTAAAAAAATCATTGTCCAAATTGGAAAATGATTTTTCGTGAATCACTTTCTTTCTAATGTAAGCCAACTCATTGCTTCGTTTCAACAAGTTGAAACCGTGACGAATTGTGCTAATGCTTATATCTGTTTTGCTTGTTTTGTAATCAACAATTTTAGGAGTGAGAATCCGAAATTTATTCTCTACAATCTGAATGTAATTCTCTTTCAGGTTTTCAATTTGCTTTTCGGTTGCAGTTTCAAATTGCAAACGCAAATTGAAACACTCCAAAATAAACGGTTGTTCTTTTTCTAACTTTTTAAGTTGAGCAACAAACGCCAACAACTGATGAAACTCTTTTAAATCAACAATAGATTTTATCTCTTGTAAAATCATTTCACGAATCCGACCTTCTTCTTTTGTGAGAATACCTTTCACATTTTCCATCACAAAATATTTTGGTCTTAGCTGACGAATCACTTTCAAATAGTGAGCAAACAAATCATCTTTCTTGTCAAACTTTTTTCGTTTGCCTGCTAAACTAAAACTCTGACAAGGTGGCCCACCGCAGACAACATCAACTTGTTTTCCTTTCAACTTTTTCAGAAGGTTGTCTAAAAAATCTGGCTCTGTAATATCTTGACGCAAGAACTCTGCATCCAAACCAAGTTGGTAATTGTAACGAGCAAGGTGGGTTAATTCACAGTTGTCGTTTATATCGCTACCCAAAAGAAAATCGTAAAAATGTTTCCCGTGTTCGGCTTGTAAAAAACCCTCACTGAAACCGCCGGCACCTGCAAACAAATCAATGAAAGTAATTTTGCTCATTTTCTCATACACAACGCCATCTTCACAGACAATTTTTACATCGGTGTTGACTTTGCGACTGTTGACAAGCGACAAGATTTTATCTTTTATTTTCTTATCCGTGAATTGCGAATGTGCAGCAGTTTCAAAATGCTTTTCAACTTCCGACTTTAGAAAATTCAGAAACTTGTTGATTGAGTTATGGCGGTATTCGGTTGCCTTGACAACTTGGTTTTTGCTATCCCAATCTTTCTTTTTAATCTTTTCACCAGTTGCTACTTTTACTTGCACTTCCTTCTTCCTTAGGACAAGGTGAATAGGAAAGTTCTTGCTTTTATCAGCTTTATCAAGGTAGAATTTTACATTTATCATTTGGCGGACATTTTTACGGACACGGACAAATTTACGGACAGGTTTAATTTTTCAAAGAGTAAAAAGTAAAATAGTTTTCAACTATAGTTTTTGCTCTATAGTTCTGCTCCATTTGCAATGGAGCTGTATTAAGAAACCCTGTTTACAACCGGCAGCATCAGCAAACCATTTCATCATATACAAAATAATTAAAAGCAAAAACCCCTGAAGAAAAAAATTCTTCAGGGGCTTAACTCAAAACTCGAAACTCTTAACTATGGCTGCGCCGTCATAAACACATCCTTCCGCGCACCCACACCCGTATTCACATCCTTGCTTATTATAATTTGCTTATACCCAATTGCATCAATCGTTACAGTATATGCACCCGGGTCAATATCCGGAAATAGTACTTCACCGCTGTCATTCGTAATTCCATTCAGTGTAGGGTTTCCTTCTTTCTGCGCAATCACTTTTGCACCAACAATATTCACATTCGTTCCAATGTCTATCGTTTGCAGTTTCAAGCTCGCACTTCCCGGCGGGCTTACAATTTGTAACACCGTTGTGAAAGTAAATTTCTTCACTATTGCATCATCACTCACAAAAAACATCACAGCATCAGCGCACATCTTCATTCCATCCTCATAAATTTTATTATTCGCTTTTATTTTTTCATCAGTTCCTTCACTTGATTGTTGCGCGTGTTTAAACAAATTATACTTTGTATCAAAAGCATCGCTGTCAGTTTTGTACTGCAATTCAAAACCAGCAGGCATAAAACCCGTAGCAAGCAAAGTCGCGCTGTTAGCAGCAATAAAATTTTTTGCGCTTGTATTCATTCCAACTGTAAACTCCCAGTTATGATTCGCAGCATTCGTATAATAAACCATTCCGGCAGCATCCAATTGTGCATCCTGGTTATCTCCCGGAAATGCTTCTACAATATATCCTTTCAGCAATTGCCAGTTGCGGGTGCATTTGTCGCCGTCAGCAACTACTTCAAATCGCAGGTTTTGCGATTCTGCATTTCGCGCCTCTTCATCAGGCAGATTTTTCGCAGCAGTTATTGCCGCCTTCGATGAAGTTGAAAGCGCCGCATCATACTTCGATTTGTAAGTAAGCAAAGCCGCCTGATGGTCATCATAATTCATCCAGATTGTATCAAGCGAAGAATACAGTTCTAACTGAGTGCATTTGTAAACGGGTCTTAGTGGCATGTTGTTTTGTTTTTATTTGGTTAAGAATTTTTTTGTTGTTGTCATCCTGAGCCTGTCGAAGGATTATCGAAGTGTTGTTGAAGGAAGTCTCAGCAGGGTTACTGTAATCAGAACCCTGCGTTCACTCACCTTTTTCTTTTTCCTCTTTCTCCGTATTTTCTCTCTCTAAATCCAGTCTGTATTTTTCTATCATCGCATCGGTGACCAAATCATTCACTTTCAATCCAAGTCCGATTACTGTTTTTAAAATGGTGGTCAAATGATAATCTACTAAGTAAGTTTCATTCCTGTTTTCATTTACTCCGGCAGCATTCCCGAATTCAAGCGCAGTATCAAACCCCTGTTGCTTTCTCAGCAGCACTAAGTTTTCCTGAACCGCTTTCAATAAATTCTTCTGAGAATCTTCCATCACTTTTGTCTGCCAACAAAAGTCAAACGGCATAAAATGCCGTTTATACCGTACGGTATAACTGTCCATTTTCTGCATAAAAACAGCATAAATGTTTTAAAAAATGTTTAGCCCAACCAAAATGACTATACACGCAGTCAGTAAAAAATTATCACACTGACAGTAACGGGCATACACTCATCAGTAATTGGTTTACACTATCACAGTAAAAGGTTTACACTATAACAGTAAATAGCATACGCTGTCACAGTAATTCCAATACACTGTAACAGTTAAGAACTTACACCCATCAATAAATTCAATACACCTTCACAATAAACAGCTTCCATTACATCAGTAAACACAATACCCTTTCGCAATAAATTCTTTACAACTTGTCA
>CANJII010000083.1 GCA_947474435.1 Chitinophagaceae bacterium
ATAAAAGATTCAGCAAAAAAATATCAGAAAGAAGACGATGCGAAACGAGTATTGAATACAAAGCCAACTTTACCTTTGAATAATTATACAGGCACTTATTCAAGTCCGCTATATGGTGAAGTAGTGATTGATGAAAAGAATGGTCAGCTTAAATTGAATATCAATCATATCTTACCTGTAACACTAACTCATTGGAACTACGATACTTTCAAAGGCCATTATTCAAAACCGCACTGGCTTCCATCCTTGATTTTATTTTCATTGAATACAGAAGGAAAAATTGCAGGGGTGGAAATTGATGGACAGAAATTTGTTAAGCAGTAGATCTCATAGAAAAATAATTATTAATTGAATCGCTTAATCATCAGACCATACTTTTTTACTAAGCTGTTTGTTGCTGCGTTGATATGCTGGTTTCTTAGTTTGTGTAGTACCTACATTTTTTTTGTTGATTGGAATGAGCAGATACATGACAGCAAGTTTATATGGAGTTACACAGGTATGTTTTTGATCTCGGTTTTTATGCTGATTCATTTTGTTCGCAGCAGAATAATTGTGGATGAAACAGATTACATACACGAAGGAACTTTTAAAACTTTCATTTTTCCTTTGAAGGAAATATCGAAAATAGAGGTGAGGGAATATATTGATGCGCATTCTATTCTGAATCAATATCAATTCATCATTACCTCGAATAATAAAACTGATTTACTCAGGTTTGAATCGTTCAGGAAGAAGGATTTGCTTGCGTTGGCGATGCATTTGAAAAAGCATTGCGCTCATGCTGATTATAATTTGCTGTTTGAGCAAATGAGTTTGGGTAAAATGCCTGCTAAGTTTTAAGTAAACTTTCAATTACAAATATCGTTTCGGAAAAATTCCTGTTTTGTATTTCACCCCTTTATCAGTTTTCTCTGTATCGACCAATTACCAGTAGAAAGTTTAATAACATACATACCCGAAGCAAGTGAACTTATATCAATCTTGTTTTGATTTTCATTCAACTCCTGATGCATCAGTAGTCTTCCAAAAAGATTAAATATTTCCATATGCACTTTCGTATTAAATGCATTGGTAATAATTATTCTGTCAACTGCTGGGTTGGGACTGATTTTAAAATTTTCATTTTTATTAATTTCATCAACTGAGTTTATGTCCGCACCTTTTATGAGACGAATTGAAAAACCTGATTTTCGTGATGATGCTCCCCAGTTGGTCATGCCTTCAGAGTTGTAAGAAATATTTACACCCCAGGGATAAACAGTATCAATTTCAGAAGAAGACCACCAGTAACCTTGTTGGGTTATTTCCGAAAATGTTCCTGAATAAATTGAATCGGCCCGCTGCCCTCCGGGCAATGCAGTAAAATCATACTCGTTGGTAGCACCGGTATTCGGAAACATCCAATGACTTGTTCCTGTTTCCTTCAATTTGCCACCAGCAACCAAATCATAATCAAGAAAAACCTGAAGCGTATCCCAATCTTCAAAAGTTGGAACCCGCCAACCAAATGGTGCAACTGAACGGGGATCATTAACTGCATACCAATTGTAAAGGCGGCCGTAAACATTTGAATTATTAGCGTCATTATCATAATTGCAATAAGCACCTGAAGTTAAATTATACCATTGCGCACTATCCGGAACATTTGGTATCGGATCTCCGTTTTGATAATGTGTCACATTCAGGTTTTGCTTTAACCAAACCTGCGTGCCGATATGAATTGTATCATACACATTTCCATCAAAATCTGTCACCATTTGCGCTTGATTTCTGAATGAAAAAAATACAAGTATTGCGAACAGAAGAATTGTCTTTTTCATAATTTTATTTTATTAAAAAAAGCATTTGAAATTTTCATTAGTAATTAATTGTACAAGCCACTTCAGCTCTTACTCCTATTTCACAACAACAATTTTACCCATACTGAAAAAATTATTGCTACTCAGTTGAAGCAAGTACATCCCGCCATCGCTCAAATCTGTTACATCAAAACTTAATTGATGTTCACCTTTGATTAAGCGACCATCAAAAACTTTTTTTACTAATCTGCCAGAGAGGTCATAAACAGAAATAATAATATTTTCAGATTGTAAAAGAGAAAATGAAACAGCTGCCGATAGGGCTACGGGATTTGCAATAATTATTTTTTCAATAAATGATTCAGGACTATTTATCGCAGTATTACTTAAAACTGTTACACGCATATTATCTGCGAGATAAATAGTGCCATAATCCTGACAAAGCGGTGGGTGACTATCGTAATGAATCACAACGCTATCGAATCCTGATGTGAAACTGAAGAGCAAGGAATCGGTTGGCCAGGTACCCGGGTTACCTGCTGTTTTTGTATTGGTGCCAACAGTTACTCCATTTATAAAGACAGTTACTCTCATTGTAGCCGCATCATCGCAACCCAATTCCTGACACGAATAGAGAATAGAAAAATCAGTGATTGGCTGGTCGAACCCAATGAGCAGATCAGACAAATCAATGCTGCTTGGGTAAATGCATCGGCCATCCATTCCCCACGGTGTGAAGCCCATTGTGTTTGCATCCTGAATGGAATATCCCTGACCAGTTGCAGAAAAGTGCGCCGTTAATCCACTTACAGTCTGATCAACAGGTAAAGGAGTTAAAAGCGGTGCATTGTTAAAATCAAATAATACTGATTGTGAATGAACAGAAAAAGTCAACACCATTGCACAAAAGAAAAAAACTGATTTAACAAAAAACCGTTCAATTGTTTTCATTGCTTCTGAATTTTGTATTTCAAAGTTCTTTCATAATTAAAGCTGAAAGAATGACTTTCATCAACAATGAATTTCTATGAAAATTTCTGAACTACAAGTCAGGCATAGAGTTGTTATTTTGTGTGCGGGAAAACCTCCTGGTGAAAACAACTTAACCACAGAGTAGCACAGAGTAAATACTCACAGAGTTTACACGGAGGAATAAATCACTCCAATCATTTAATCACAAAAATCATAGTTCAGACAATTTGAAAAGTTAAGTTTGTGAGCGCGGGAAAACCTGCTGCTAAAAACAACATGCAGCGGCGCGAGAGGAGAAACAACAACACACTAAAAAAAATATTGAGTATGAAATTTCTTTTACTAATTCTTATTGTGTTCTTATCATTTAATTCTTGCATGACCCCAAAACAATCCTATGAATATAACAAGTATAAAGATTGGGCTTACCTTGATAGTTTGAAGATTGACGACCTTGCAAAAAAATATAATGATGCATTGGAGCAAGCATATCAATTTAATCAAAAGAACAAACTGCTTGATAGCCTTTTAAAAGTTTGTGAAAACAAGAATCAGAAATGAAAAATCACTCCAATCATTTAATCAGAAGAATCATAGTTCAGACAATTTGAAAAGTTAAGTTTGTGAGCGCGGGAAAACCAATAACTCACACACACAAATTTTTCTTAATCGCAAAGGTGAAAACACAATGCAGCGGCGCGAGAGGAGAAACATCAACACATTAAAAAAATAAAATCATTTACGCATGAGCTGGGTTCGAATTTGGGTTCATCTTGTATTCTCTACCAAGAACAGAAATCCTGTTCTGTTTTCCGAAGAGAAACGGCGACTAATATTTCAACATATCAAACAAAATGCTGATGAAAAAAAACTCCGGCTCGATTGCGTAAATGGTTATCAGGAGCATGCGCATTGTCTTATTTCATTGAACAAAGAAATCAGCATCAGTAAAATTGCTCAACTTATAAAAGGTGAATCTGCTCATTGGGTGAATGAAAATAATCTGCTTGAAGAGAAATTGGTTTGGCAGGATGATTATTATGCGGTTAGTGTGAGCGAAAGTCATTTGCAATTTGTTAGAGAATACATTCACAAACAGGAAGAGCATCATGAAAAAAAATCATTCAATGAAGAGATTGATGAGTTTGAGAAAAAATATGGATGGAGCTTAGTAAAAGGAAAAGAATGATGGGGCTAAAGCCAAATACATCATTGCTCTTGTTCCGTCAGTTAAAACTGACGGCAATGGATTAGCTTCACCTGACTCTAAATAATTTGCAGTTTTCAAATCTTAAATGCTGTATGTAGTTTATCCATTGCCGTTTGCTTTAGCGAACGGATATAAATGACAAAGAGTAGCTGGCTTTAGCCACATTATTTTGCAGAGAAAAAAAATCATAGTTCAGACAATTTGAAAAGTTAAGTTTGTGAGCGCGGGAAAACCTGCTGGTGAAAACACCATGCAGCGGCGCGTGAGGAGAAACACCAACACACTAAACAAAACTGATGCTATGAAAAGAATATTTGAATCAAAAATTAAAAAACAAAAAAAAGAAGAAGAACTTATTGAGTCCTTCATTGAGCCATGGAATAGATTTAGTGGCAACAATGTTATTCTTAAAATAATCCGAGATGAAATATATATTAGAAATGATTATAAATTTTTCAAAATGAAACATGAATTAATTGGTGGCCACTTCAAAATGGAATTTAAGAGCCTTGATAATATATCTATATTATTGACACTCTCAATAGTTTTAATCTTAGCTTCGCTTGGGGGATATTTTTTGTTGCCACTTTTCTTTAAAGTGTTTGATTTTGGATATAAGGATAAATATATATTTGGTGCAATTTTAATTGGATATCCGTTGTTGTCAATGTTGCTTGGGGCTAAAATTGGAAACTACTTTGCAAAACTTCTTCATGATTTTTTAATCAATTTTCTTGAAAAATATTCTCATGAATATTTGGAAATGAAACAGAAGGTGAATAGAGAATTGCTTTTTCGATTTCAAATTAAAGAAGAAGATAATACTGATTAAGTCAACTTAAATAATTTTCGAATATACCATTGGTAAGAAATGAATTTTTTATGATTCTATAATATTTTAACTTCGCTTAATAAAAAAAATGAAACTAACAGTAAACGAAATTCAATCATTCGGGTTCAGTGGAACACTGAGTCGAAATAGAACTCCTTTCATGCAAAAGACCTTTTACAGTATTGAAGGGTTGGATATTGGCAGCTTAACTCTTTCAACAGATGACATTGGGTCAGAAAAATTTTGGTTTACCAACACATTTGGACTAATCAATATTGAAGGATTGAAACAAATTTCTTCTAAGGAAGAATTAAATGAGTTGATAGATAAAATAAATATTCAGCTTTCTAAAAAATAGTTTGGCTAAGAATTATTTCCACAAAAAAAACCGGAGCAGCTCACGCGCCTACGGTTTTTAAAAACACAAGTGACAGAAGGGACATCAAGGACAAAAAATATTTTCTTCCAAAATAAATACAAGCGTGGGAGCGGAACAGATTGCTTCACATTGATTACAATGTTCGCAATGACAGCGTGAGTTTTCGCAATGAACTGTGAGCGAAATGAAAGAGTATGTGCGTAAATTATTGCTCAGACCAAAACCCAATTTTTGAGGTTTGACTTTGACTGTTACATTGACGCTCCATCAAAAAAATAATATATAGCTGTTCGCTCCGCTTACGGAGACCGCTGAGAGTTTCGAGTTACGAGTTTTTGGTTTCGGGTTTTAGTTGTGCGCTGACTGTTTAGCGTTTCTTTTTCCACAACAAAAAAATGGAGAGACAAAAACTGCCTCTCCATTTTCATTTTAACTATGCTGTAACACTATTTTGTTATCACAATTTTTTCCGCCTTCGTCCAACATTTAAACTCACTTGTGTAATACAAGTAACTGTCGCTTGCTTGTGGTTCGAAGGTGCCGGGCACTTCGGCTTTTAAATCGAAGCTGAGTGAGCGCACTTCGCCGGGTTTCATTTGGCGGTAGTAGAGCACGAGGTTGTTGTTCATGAGCTCGAAGTAGTCGAA
>CANJII010000084.1 GCA_947474435.1 Chitinophagaceae bacterium
AGTTCGCCGTTACTTTTTAGTTTATTGTCGAGGTAATTTCTGCAGGCAATAATTTTATCACGCGACTCATCACTGAGTTGCAATTTGTAATCGCCGGAAATTATTTCCTGAATTTTTTCAAGAGTTAATTTCTCTGATGAAATAAGATGAGTGTTTGACATGAATGAAAAATTTACCGCAGAGACGCAGAGGCGCGGAGATTAAATTGATTAATTGTGCAATTGAATAACTGCAAGTACGCAGAGTTAATCTGAAGATTAAAAATTATTGACATAGCGTTTGAATCCATCTTTTAAAAGTGGAACATTAAAGTTGACTAAAAATCCAAGTTTCTTATTTGACAATTTCAAGTATGAAATTAAAGTAGCTTCAAATACAGGATGAATTATATCAACTGATTTTAATTCTACCACAATTTCTTCTTCGACTAAAACATCTATTCTGAAATCTTTTTCAAGCTCAACTCCCTTATAAATCAATGGAAGATAAACCTGATTGCGAACATTTATTCCTCTTGATTTTAATTCATGCATCAGGCAAGCTTCATAAACAGATTCAAGCAATCCAGGTCCCATTTCTTTATGCACTGCAATGCACGCATCTAAAATGATTCCTGAAATTTTATGATAATCTATCGAACTCATCTCTGCGACTTTCAAATTGAATATTATTTTATCTCTGTAGTTCTTCAGTAAAGTTTGTAATTAACTCTGCGTCTCTGCGCCTCTGCGGTTAAGTAGCTCAGTAATTATTTCATCACTGCTCAGCAATCTCTGTTCACCGCTATTCATGTTTTTGAAGGCGAGTTTTCCGGATTTCATTTCTTCATCGCCTATCACAATCACGAATGGAATTTTTTTATCGTTCGCATAATTCATTTGCTTCTGAATTTTTTTTGCTGACGGATAAATCTCAGTTGAAATATTTTCCTTTCTGAATTGCTGCGCCAATGGCAATGCATATTCAATTCCTTTTTCATCGAAACAAACAAACAACACTTGTGTGGTCTTCAATGATTCTTCGGGGAAAAGCTTTAACTCTTCCAGCACATCATACATTCTGTCGGCGCCGAAAGAAATTCCGACACCACTCACACCATCCAAACCAAACATGCCGGTTAGATTATCATAGCGACCGCCGCCACCGAGACTTCCCATCTGTACTGTTACAGGTTTCACTTCAATGATCGCCCCGGTGTAATAATTCAATCCGCGCGCGAGTGTGAAATCAATTTTAATTTCGGAATTGGTTGTTCCGCTGAGCGATAAATAATTCAGCACATTTTTTAATTCTTGAATACCCAATTTCCCAATCTCCGAATCTCCCATTAACCCTGCCGCCTTTTCTAATTTTTCTATTTCAGTTCCGGTTAATGAGAAAAACTTTTCGAGCACCTGCATCTGACTTTCGCTGATTCCTTTGTTGTGCAAATCCTGTCGCACTCCCTGCAAACCAACTTTATCAAACTTGTCAATCGCGATGGTGATGTCGGTGAATTTATCCGTTGCATTCATAGCTTCTGCAATGCCTGAAAGTATTTTCCGGTTGTTAAGGTGAATGGCAACAGGCAATTTTAATTTCGAAAAAACTTCATCGTAAATTCTTACCAACTCCATTTCTAATATCAATGAATCGCTGCCAATAACATCGGCATCACATTGCCAGAACTCGCGGTATCTTCCCTTCTGAGGTCGGTCGGCGCGCCACACGGGTTGCATCTGATAGCGCCTAAATGGAAATGTGATTTCATTCTGATGCATCACCACATAGCGCGCGAAGGGAACTGTTAAATCATAACGCAATGCGCGCTCCGAAATATTTTCTGAGTTGAAAGATTGTTCCAACATTTTATCAAAATCACTTTTGATTTTCTCTTTGTCTTTCGAATCATACAATCGTGAATTCAGAATTTTAAATAACAATTGGTCGCCTTCATCTCCGTATTTTCCGGTCAGTGATGAAAGATTTTCAAACGAGGGAGTTTCAATCGGCTGGTAACCGTACTTTTCAAAAACTGTTCTGATGGTTTCAAAAATATAACGGCGCTTCGCAACCGTTTCGGGGTTGAAATCTCTGGTGCCGCTTGGAATAGATGGTTTTTGTTTTGCCATTGTGCGGCGAATATAATTAGTTGATAGTTGTGAGTTGGTAGGTAGAACAAATTGACTCAATATAATAATCTAGACTGTAATGGTGAGACACGAAGCATCTCTCAAATAAGAATTGATTTTCAACGCAGGGTTCTTATTACAGTAGCCCTGCTAAGACAAAAAGGCGGTACAACCCAAACAAGTGTGGGTGCAAATCTCTCTCTTCAATTCAGTCATTACCAGTTGTGGTGCAATTCAAATAATCTGCTTCCGTTAATTAATAAACAAAATGCAAAAGGTATTGATGGGGCGGTTGGAATGGGGAAGGAGTTTTGAAAAAATTAATTTCATACAGTTAGTCCGAGCAGGGTTACACGAAGTGAACCCTGCGCATTTTAAACGCAGGGTTCTGATTACAGTAACCCTGCTGAGACAAATTATTCTTCAATAAATAATTCGTGAAGTTGTATCTCTAATGCCTGTGATAACTTGTAAAGAGTTTTAACTGTAACATTTAGTTTCCCCTTTTCAATTTTTCTGAGATTTGATTTATCCCAATCAATATCAAGTGCTAAATCATTTTGGCTTAACCCTTTTTTCTTTCTGAGAAAGTGAATTCTGTCTCCTAATTTTTTCAGGATGATTTCTGCTTCAGATATTTTTTTTGACTTTGCCACTTTCGATGGTCAAGGTCAATCAGCAGATTGAAGCAAAGGAGATATTATAATACCTCCTTTGAATTTTCTTATTAGTTTCGTTCTAAAATAAAATTGTGTTCATTGAATAATATTTATAAAACCAAATAAACCATGAGAAAAAAGCACTTTATCATTTATTACCAGCAAGGTACAGGAACCTATGTTGTAACTGAACCAAAACCCTGGGCGCGTGAAAATCAAAATCATTTTCCTAACCATAATTTCATTGATAACGATAACACACCAACAACTGATGAAAAGGAGATATTATAATACCTCTTTTAATTTTTCTTTTTATTTTCGTTCTCTCAATTACATTGTGAAATGAAAATGAATGATTCTAACTGAAAAAATAAAAACAAAACCCAAAACAAAATGAAAAAAATCTTTTTACTAGCAAGCTTTGTATTGAACTTAAATGCTATCGCTCAAGTACCTTCTTATGTTCCAACTTCAGGATTGAAAGCTTGGTGGTCGTTTTCAGGAAATGCAAACGATGGAAGTGGCAATTCACTTAATGGAGTTGTAACAAATGCCATACTATCTACAGACCGTTTTGGCAATGTAAATCAGTGCTATGATTTTAATTATTCCGGCGCTCGAATAGAAGTGCCTTGGAATAGTCTTTTATTTCCAGATACAATAACTGTGTCTGGTTGGTTTAACATTCCAACTGGTAGCAGCGGCGGTATTTTTTATAGAAGCGGAAATGGAAGTACAGATTCTTGGAAAGGTTTCATTTTACAGAATGACATTTCAACTATTGATTCTCTTCCATTATACTATAAAGATATGGGAGGAGGAGGTTATAGAGTTTATAATTTTCTTGAAACACTTTATGCGCATAAAGATGTCTGGAATTTTTTTACGGTAGTTCGAACACCCTCATCATTACAATTATATCTAAATGGTCAAGCCGCAGGAACATTAACAGGATTACTTCCATATGATAAACCAACCTCCACTCCATTCATTATTGGAAACAATCATTTACCCAATGATTCACATGTTCAAGGTAAAATGGATGACATCGGAATCTGGAATCGCGCACTAACTCAAACAGAAATTACAACATTGTATAATGGTTGCACAACTGCATCAATAACTTCCGGTTCTACTACTATTTGTGGTAGTGGTTCAATATTGTTAACCGCAAATGCAAACACTACTTATCAATGGAAAAAAAATAATGTGGTAATAGCCGGGGCTACCAATCAAACTTATTCGGCAAACGCAACAGGAAGCTATACCGTTTCTGTTCTAAATTCATGCAATACAACTTCAACAAGTAATGCAATTCAAATTAATAAATATGCATTACCAACGAGTACCATAACAGCAAATGGTGCTACTTCATTTTGTACCGGAGGCAGTGTTACACTTTCATCAACAACCAATGCAGGAGCAAATGCTTTGTATCAATGGTACAAGGGAACAACTGCAATTTCAGGAGCAACTAATTCAAGTTATATCGCAACTACTGCATCTACTTATAAATGCAAGGTTACAAATTCACTTACAAGCTGCAACAGAACTTCAGCAGGTATAATTGTAACACTGCATGACCCAACATCAAGTATCACAGCAAGTGGACCATTAACTTTTTGTGCAGGTGGCAATGTTTTATTTACTGCTGTGACCAATGCAGGAGCGGGAGCTTTGTATCAGTGGTATAAAAATTCCACAGGTTTATCCGGCGCAACTAATTCAACTTACACCGCAACTATTGCGGGTAATTATGTCGTGGTTGTTACAAATAGTTATGGCTGCACAAAAGCTTCCGGAATAAAAAAAGTAATTATCAATTGCCGATTAGAGGAAGGAATTTCAGAGTCATTTTATGTTTCACCAAATCCATGTTCAACTTGTTTTGTAAATGGCGATATGAATGAACAGGATTTAATTGTTACAGATATTGTTGGAAGAAAAATTAATGTTCAATTCACAAAAGCAGAAAATGGATTTTATATAAATCTGTCGGAGAATGATAAAGGAATTTTCTTAATCAGAAATATTAAAACAAGTGAAGTAGTGAAATTTGTTAAACAATAAATTCTAACGAAAATCGAAAAAAGAAAAGCCGCTCTAAAAAATCAGAGCGGCTTTTCCTTTATAAAATTTTCAAACAAAAAAAATTTCTATCCGCTGCACATGATGCAGTTGCCTTCATCATCCAATGTGCAACTTGCTCCTTCACTGTAATTTTCCTGCGACTCACTTAATAAAGTTTCGGGTTTCGAGTTTTGGGTTTCGAGTTCGTAGCTGCGATTTAAGAGTTGCGGATTTATAAAATCAGTTTCGGGTTTCGAGTTTGTAAATACAGTTTCGAGTTTCGGGTTTTGAGTTTCGGGTTTTGAATTATGAGATACTGCTGTTGCTACGGCTGCTTCAACCACTCCTGTTAACTGGTCGGTGAATTGTTGCATGGCTTCGTGTGTAACAGTGAACTTCACGGCGCTTGATGCAGCTTTGGTTCTCAAATAATACATTCCTGTTTTCAATCCTTTTTTCCAGGAGTAGAAATGCATGCTGGTGAGTTTGCTGATGTTAGCATCCTGAATAAATAAATTCAACGATTGCGACTGACAGATGTATGCACCGCGGTCGGCAGCCATATCAATAATGCTGCGCTGTTTTATTTCCCAAACTGTTTTGTACAGGTCTTTTACATCCTGCGGAATCTCAGCAATGTTTTGAATTGAACCTTCGGCAGCAATAATTTTATTTTTCATTGCATCGCTCCACAAACCAAGG
>CANJII010000085.1 GCA_947474435.1 Chitinophagaceae bacterium
GCTGATAGTTTGTTGTATGAAGGGGTAATGACCAAAGTAAAAAGCGCAGTAAACAAAGGCGAAGCATTTGTTTATGGAGCCACAGGTAGTTTGTATGCTGATGTAACTAAAAATTTTATCGTGTATTCAACTGTAACATACACTTACGGAAGAATCAAAACCGATACAGTTGATTATCCGCTCGATCACATTCCGCCCATGTTCGGTAAAACCGGAATGCAACTGAACCTGAAACGATTTTCGGGCGAAGCATTCGTGATGTACAATGGAGCGAAAGCAAAAAAAGATTACAACTTACTAGGAGAAGACAATCAAGTGTATTCACTCGACCCTGTTAATGGTTACAATCCTGCGTGGATGACCGTGAATGCACGGGTTGGATACCAGGTAAATAAAATTCTGCAATTGCAGGTTTCTGTGGAAAATATTCTCGATCAGAATTACAGATACTTTGCCTCAGGATTAAGTGCTCCGGGAAGAAATTTAATTGCAACTTTGAGAGCGAGATTCTAAATAGATATAATAAAAGGAAGCGCCCCGTTTCAGTTTGATGAAACGGGGCGCTTTTATTTTTGCTAAAAGAATGAAAAATTATTTCACTTCAGATTTTTTTGCCATAACAGGTATTTTATAATTAAGATATTTTGGATCGGTTTCTTTACCTGGTGCTACCAAAATATAATTACTCCATTTCCCTGAAATCCAACTACATCTAATAATCGGTAGTTCCCCTGTCCAGCAATAGTGTCATTTTTAAAATCTCCCAAATACCATTCGCCGGTATGGTAGTCATATCGTCCATACCCGTTTCTTAATCCATTTACCCATTCGCGATTGTATTTATCACCATTTTCAAAAAGATATTTCCCGGTCATTGCGATGCAGTCACCAACAACACATCCTGTTTTTGATGTTGAGGTGGATGATGTTTGAGCATTTACAGAAATGTTAAATGCAAAAAAGAAAATGAAGATTGTAATTTTTTTCATGGTTTTGTTTTTGTGAATTTAGTAATTGCAATAATCGGGCACTTAATTTTTTCTGCAAAAAAAATTGAAAAATTATTTTCCTAAAACAGATTTATCAAAATACAAGGGCAATAAATCCTTTGCCGATTCAATGATTTGAATTTTTCCTCCTTCACCGCGCAGAATGATTCTGATATTTTTTTTCTGGCGCTGCTCGTATTCCAACAAAGTCTGTCGGCAAATTCCGCACGGACTAACCGGTGTTGACCATTTCATTTTACTTTTGAAAGTGATAGCAAGTGAAACAATTTTTTGTTTCGGGTGAACTGCTGATACAGCAGAGAGTGTAACACGCTCCGCACAAATACCAATAGGATAGGAGGCATTCTCCTGATTGCTGCCTGTAACAATTTCTCCATTCGAAAGCAAAGCCGCAGCACCTACTTTAAATTCTGAATAAGGCGAATAAGAATTTCCGGTTGCTTTTCCTGCTTCATTTAATAAGTTGCGATCTTCTGCACTTAACTCACTTGGCTTATTGTATTCAGTTATGGTTGATTGAATAATTTTTTTGATCATTCGAAAATTGTTGCGCACAAAATAAACAATTGTTCATTGCATCATTTGTTCATTCTGCATCAGCAGGGTTACTGTATTCAGAACCCTGCGCCATTAACCCTACATAATTCTCCAATTCTCATTTTTTACATTTGCGTCAATAAGAAATTTTTATGAAAAAGATTTTAGTTCTCGGAGCCGGTCGTTCATCTTCAGCAGCCATTGATTATTTATTGAAGAATTCTGTTCAGTATGATTGGAAAATAACTGTTGCCGATATTGATGTAAAACATGCCAATGACAGAATAAATAATCACACAAACGGAACAGCCATTTCATTTACCATTGATGATGAAGACAGAGCGAGTTTTATAATCAGCGAGCACGATGTAGTGGTTTCTATGTTGCCGCCACACTTGCATGATCGTGTTGCTGCACATTGTTTAACTCATTCAAAACATTTAGTCACTGCTTCCTATGTTTCAAAGAAGATGCACGAGTTGAATGATGAAGCAACCAAGAAAGGAATTATATTCATGTGCGAAATGGGACTCGATCCCGGTATTGATCACATGAGTGCGATGCAGATTATTGATGAAGTAAAATCAAAAGGAGGAAAAATTTCTTCCTTCAAATCATCGTGCGGCGGATTGGTTGCACCTGCGTGTGATGATAATCCGTGGCATTATAAAATCTCCTGGAACCCGCGCAATGTGGTGTTAGCTGGTCAGGCAACAGCACAGTATCTGGAGCATGGAATAAAAAAATTCAAACCATATCATCGTTTGTTTGCCGAAGCAGAACCAATAAAAATTAAGGGCTACGGAAATTTTGAATTGTATCCGAACCGCGATAGTCTTTCTTACATTGATACTTACCAATTGAATGGAATTGAAACCATCATTCGCGCTACTTTAAGAAAGGATGGATACTGTTCAGCATGGAATGCGTTGGTGCAGTTAGGTGTAACAGATGATTCATACACCATTGAAGTTTCAGATAAAATGACTTACTGCGATTGGCTCTATGGATACCTGCTTCCAAAAAAGAAAGATGAAGATGTAGTCAAAACACTTGCACGAACACTCGGAATAAAAAAGGATGATAAAATTATTGAGCGATTGAAATGGCTCGGAATTACTGACAATAAAAAAATAGGAGCAAGGACTGTTACACCCGCACAAATTCTTCAATCACTGATGGAAGAAAAATGGGTGATGAAAAAAAATGACCGCGACATGGTGGTTATGCTTCACGAATTTGAATATACAGTCGGAAAGAAAAATTTCTCGCACACCAGTACCATGGTTTTAGAAGGAGAGAAGCAACACACTGCCATGGCAAAAACAGTTGGCTTGCCACTCGGCATTATGGTGAAACTGATTTTAACAACTGATTTAAAACTGAAAGGAGTTCACATTCCGGTGATGAAGGAAGTGTGTGAACCTGCATTGAAAGAGCTGAAAGAATTGGGAGTAGTGTTTAACGAAACCATAAAACAGGTTAAGAAATAATAAAATTATTCCGCTGAAACCATTGCTGCACCAAGCTTTTCCGGCTGTGTGTGTAAGACTGCTGTAAAACATATTTGGAAATATCAACTCAAAAAATATTTCTTTGTCGCCCGACAGAAGAATCAATCATGAAATTAATTATGAAAAATTCTTCAAACAAAAATAAACTTTGAACTAACTGATTGATGGCTACAAAAGTTACTAAGACAGGTGGAACAGGCAAGTCGCTGATGATTGTGGAGAGTCCTGCAAAAGCAAAAACCATTGAAAAATTTCTCGACAATAAATTTATTGTGAAGTCGAGTTATGGTCACATCCGCGATCTGCCTAAGAATGATAAAGCCATTGATTTCAAAAATAATTTTGAACCGCAATACGAAATCTCTCCTGATAAAACAGCCGTTGTCAGCGAACTGAAAAAGTTAGCAAAGAATGCGCAGGAAGTATGGCTCGCAACGGATGAGGACCGCGAAGGAGAAGCCATCAGTTGGCATTTGTGCGAGGCACTTGGATTGGATGCGACCAATGCAAAGCGAATTGTGTTTCACGAAATCACGAAGAAGGCAATTAAGGAAGCAGTAGAAAATCCGCGTACCATTAATATAGATCTGGTGAATGCACAGCAAGCGCGCAGAATTTTAGATCGCATTGTTGGTTTTGAATTGTCGCCGATTCTCTGGAGAAAAATTTCTAACAAAAACGGATTGAGCGCCGGTCGTGTGCAATCAGTTGCCGTGCGTTTGATTGTTGACCGTGAACGCGAGATAAATAATTTCAATTCCGAATCATCATTTAAACTCGTTGCTTACTTCACGGCAAAAGATAAATTCGGAAATGCGATTTCGTTCAAAGCAGAATTGGCGAAGAACAAACCCGACGAAAAAAATGCGCAACAGTTTTTAGAAAGTTGTGTTGGCGCTGATTATAAAGTAAGTGAAATTCAGGTTAAACCCGGCAAGCGTTCATCTGCTGCGCCGTTCACAACTTCCACTTTGCAACAAGAGGCGAGTCGTAAACTTGGTTTTGCAGTGGGTCGCACTATGAGTGTTGCGCAACGATTGTATGAGGCAGGAAAGATTACTTACATGCGTACTGATTCGGTGAGTTTATCTGAAACAGCAATGGATGCTATTGAAAATGAAATTCGCAGCAGCTTCGGTGATCCTTATTATAAGCGGACAGCTTATGCAAATAAAACAGCGAACGCACAGGAAGCGCACGAAGCCATTCGTCCTTCTTATATAGAGAACAAGGAAACTGACGGAAGCATTGAAGAACAGAAATTATATAACCTCATCTGGAAGCGGACCATTGCTTCACAAATGGCGGATGCTGAAATTGAAAAAACAATTGCGCGCATTACCATTCTGAAAAAAGGAAAATCAACTGACGACAATGAATTAGTTGCGAGTGGCGAAATGATTAAGTTCGATGGATTCCTGAAAGTATATATCGAATCAACGGATGATGAGAATGTTGATGAGAGCACCATGCTGCCTGCATTGGAAGTCGGACAAAACCTTGACCTGAAGGAAATGGTTGCCACACAAAAATTTACTAAGGCAACTTCCAGATATACAGAAGCCATGCTGGTGAAAAAATTAGAAGAGTTGGGAATTGGTCGACCATCTACTTACGCGCCAACTATCAGCACCATTCAGAAGCGAGAATATGTGGAGCGAAAGGACATTGAAGGAAAATTGCGCGACATGCGAATTATTTCATTGCGGAATGATAATGTTGAAAGCAGAATAGAAAGAGAAACTTACGCAAGTGAAAAAGGAAAATTATGCCCGACCGACATCGGAATGATTGTAACAGATTTTCTGTTGGAATATTTTCCAGTGGTGATGGATTTCAGTTTCACCGCAGAGATTGAAAAAGAATTTGATGAGGTGAGTAATGGAAATCTGGAGTGGCATAAAATGCTGAAAGATTTTTACAAGCCATTTCACAAGAGCGTTGAGAATACTCTGGAAAATGCAAAGCGTGCAACTGGTGAAAAGGAATTAGGTATTGATCCGAAGAGTGGTAAACCTGTAAGTGCCCGCATGGGGCGCTTCGGCCCGTATGTGCAAATCGGAAAACCGGATGATGAAGAGAAACCAAAGATTGCATCGCTCACCCGCGGACAAAGCATTGAGACCATTACTTATGAAGAAGCAATGGAATTGTTCAAGTATCCGAAACTGATTGGTGTCGATCCTGTATCAAAGAAAAATGTTTACCTGCGCAATACACAGTATGGAATGGCAGTGCAGTTGGGTGAAAGTGATCAGGAAGAAAAACCGAAAATCGCTAGCATACCAAAAGAAACAGAACCATCAATGGTTGATGTTGAATTGGCAATGAAGTTATTAGAGTTTCCAAAAACATTAGGAACTTACGATGGCAAGGAAGTAAAAGTCAACAAAGGAAGATTCGGTCCTTATGTTTTATGGAATGATAAATTCTGCTCATTGAAAAAAGGTCAGGATTTAATGACAATCACA
>CANJII010000086.1 GCA_947474435.1 Chitinophagaceae bacterium
AAATTTGCAGATGAATTAGTTTCCGTAAATATTTACAATACAAAAGGTGAAGTGCAAGCATTTGAAAAGGATGAACATCCTCGTTTGACTTCAATAGAAAAACTATCACAACTAAAGCCTTCATTTAAAAAAGACGGAACTGTTACAGCCGGAAATTCTTCTGGAATAAATGACGGGGCAGCATGTTTAATTCTTGCCAGCGAAACTGTTGTGAAAGAAATGAATCTCACTCCGATTGCAAGAGTAGTTGCGAGTGCAGCAGCAGGAGTTGACCCGGCATACATGGGAATTGGTCCTGTGCCTGCCACACAAAAAGCATTGCAACGCGCAGGTTTAAAGGTGAGTGATATTGATTTGATAGAATTAAATGAAGCATTCGCCTCACAATCCATCGCCTGCATTCGTGATTTGAAATTGGATGAATCAAAAGTGAATGTGAATGGTGGTGCAATTGCCATCGGTCATCCGTTGGGTTGCAGTGGTTCTCGAATTTCTGCTACGCTCATTCACGAAATGAAAAGAAGAAAAGCAAAATATGGTTTGGCAACAATGTGTGTTGGTGTCGGACAGGGTGCTGCAATTATTTATGAAAGCTTGTAAGTAATTTTACAGAATGATTAACGATAAAAATTCGCTGATAAAAATTTTAAAACAGGAACTTCCATTTCTGCAAAAAGAATATGGAGTAGAGCGGATTGGTTTGTTCGGTTCATTTGTGCGCGATACTGTTACACCTGAGAGTGATGTTGACTTGGTTGTAAATATTAACAAGCCACTCGGACTTAAATTTTTTCACCTGATTTATTATCTCGAAGATAAATTGAATAGAAAAGTTGATGTAGTAACTGCTTATGGATTGGAAAAGATGAGAGTAAAAAAAATAGCTGATTCAATAAATAATGAACTTGAATATTTGCAAGCGTGAAGAACTTTCCAAAGCAAAATTCTGATTAAGTGTCTGAGGAAAAAGAATATCAAAAATATTTTCTGGAGTTTTCATACATCGGCACAAACTATCACGGCTGGCAGATTCAGAAAAACGGAACTTCCGTTCAGCAATATGTAAATGAAAAACTTTCCATCATTCTTCGTGAAGACATTACTACAATGGGAAGCAGTCGCACCGATGCTGGTGTACATGCGCGACAAAATTTCCTGCACTTCGAAACCATTGCCGAAATTGAAAATGATTTTTTACGCAAGCTGAATTTTTTATTGCCGCGCGATATTGCCGTTCGAAATATTTTCAAAATGGGAATAAAATCTCACTCGCGTTTCGATGCCATTTCGCGTAGCTACGAATATGTTTTGAGTTACGAGAAAAACCCTTTCATCGCCGAAACAGCTTGCTTCTATCCATACTACAAACTCGATGTAAATATTCTGAATGATTTTTCGCAGCTCTTATTTGAGCATAAAGATTATGCAGCATTCAGCAAGCGACGAACAACTGTCAAGACAACCATCTGCACCATCTCGCAAGCAGAATGGAAAGTAGATGCAGAAAAAATGACCATCACCTTTTATGTTTCGTCAAACCGTTTTCTTCGTGGCATGGTGAGAGGATTAGTGGCAACCATGATTGCAGGCGGGCGACAAAAACTATCGAAAGAAAACTTTATAAAATTGCTCAACAGTTCAGTGAATCAGAAAACCGATTTCTCTGCGCCTGCAAACGGATTAACACTAACCGCAGTAAAATATCCGGAAGGTTATTTTCCTGAACCATTGATTGAAACCATTCGGTACGCGGAAAATCGCTAATGACAAGACCGACGCGGTTTTGAAAAATAAAGTCCCAGCAGGGTCTTCCGAAGGAGACCCTGCGCTTAGTGCAATCGATACCTGATTTTTATTTACCTTGCATCTATGTCAGTTCATAGCTACAGAGAAAATGCAAACGGCTTTTATTTCATCACATTCACAAACTACAAATGGCTGCACCTGTTTCATAATTTAGATATGTATGACGAAATTTATAAGTGGTTCAATATACTGGAAGAAAAAAAAGAAGCCATCACGGGGTTTGTGATTATGCCCAATCATCTGCATCTGCTCTTGTTTCATCAGGAAGAAAATGGAGTGCTTGAAAAAATTATTGCAAACGGAAAACGGTTTATGTCCTACGAGATGATTAAGCGATTAAAAGAAAAAAAAGATTGGGTAACTCTAAAAATTCTGACCGACGAACTAACTGAAACGGAAAAGAAAAAAGGACAAAAGCACAAAACATTTGAAGAGTCATTTGATTGCAAAAGGTGTTTCACTGAAAAATTTATACAACAGAAATTAAATTACATGCACAACAATCCCATTCAGGAAAAATGGAAATTAGCTGATACACCACAAAACTATATACATTCTTCAGCGGCATTTTATGGTGAACAGCCAATGAAGTATTCATTTAATTTGCAGCATTATAAAAGTGTTGAGTGGAAATTAGAAGATGCAACCACAGATGAGAATGAATAGCGCAACAAAACGCAGGGTCTCCTTGCAGGAAGACCCTGCTGGGACAGAAAGACCCTGCTGGGACAGAAAGACCCTGCTGGGACAGAAGATGCAACCACAGATGAGAATGAATAGCGCAACAAAACGCAGGGTCTCCTTGCAGGAAGACCCTGCTGGGACAGAATTGTGCAAGCGACTGCTGTTACACTTACTACTGTTACGGTTGACCCGATTCAGATTTCTTAATTGTCTGAATTAGGATTAACAGGATTTGAAGATGATAGGATGAAAGCCCTGAAGATTTTTCTTCGGGGCTTTTTGTTTTTGGTTATTTTGTGAGCGCAGTTTCGGTTCGTGAGGACACGAACCAAGGCACAAAAAAGGAACACCATCAAAGTAGAAAAAATGAAATTAAAAATTCCACTCTTGTTTTTAACAACATTATCTTTTTGCATTAATGTTGATGCTCAAAAAATTTATAGCTTGAATGAGTTAGCACAAGTTCCTTCCGTAAATTTTGACAATTTAGAATCAATCACTCTGATAGTAGCTTCTCTGTATGATAAGGTAAAACAGAATCCTGAAAAATATTCCACTTTAAAATCAACAGAGAAAATTTTTTATATGTACATAGACAAAGATTCAAGAGGGCAAAAACTCACTCCAATAAATCCATTAAAAGGTAGTATGTGGAGCATTGATAAGCTGACAGTTCTTCAAAAAAATGACCAGCTTTTGTTTAATTTAAAATTTGATGAAACTGGAAATATTATTATACCAGATACTTTATTTTTTTTATGCTACCATGATTCAACCGGAATTGATAAAATAATTAGAGAAGTGAATTTGTTGTCATTTGAAATTCCAATTTCAGAAAATGAAAAAATAAAATTTTCAAAAATAATTCTTAAGACAGCTGCTGCAATTGATGGAAATTCTTTAACAGGGAATCTAACTCCTGTTAAAGTTGATTTACCATTTAATATGGAAATTGGGAAAACAAAATCAAGTGAAGACAAAGGAGTTGCAACTAAAAATATTGATAAAATTTCTCTTTCACTTGATGAAAGATACTTCAATGGACTTGAAGAACACGCGAAGTATATTGAAGTACTTAAATCTCAAACAAACATTTCAGATTGTCAAATAGGGGATTACTCTTTTGACATTTTTAAAAAATCTACTTATTATGACATCGGATTAAATTTTTCATGGGGAATGTTCAGTGGAATAGGACCTCATGGCTTTTCCCATGATTCATTTATTGTGTATCGTTTTTTAGGTCACGGCGCCAAACTAAAAGATTAATTAATGAAAGCGTTATTATTATTTATTACTGCTATCACCTTTTGTTTTGATAGTATCGGACAAACAAGGACAGTATTAATCACTACATATCCTCAAACAGTTCCTTCTGGTAAAAAATGGATTCTTGAATCGGGAATAAAAACAAGAATGACGATATTAAGTGGAGTTTATAATTCAGGGTCAATTTGCAATGCATTATTTTTATCCAATCCCAGAATAACCTTTGGAATAAAAAAAGGTAGTTTTATAAATTCTGTTGGGTATGAAATAATTTTTAAAGACTTAGAAACAGTTCCTTACTCAAACAATTTATCATTTGATTTTATACCCATCACATTCCTTGACCAAAATTTTTCTCTTTCAGAACTTAAAGATAAAGACCCAAAGCAAGTAGGATTTAATATATTGGAATTTAAAGCAGGTGAAAATGTTTTTGTT
This sequence comes from Chitinophagaceae bacterium, assembly GCA_947474435.1. Lineage (GTDB taxonomy): Bacteria > Bacteroidota > Bacteroidia > Chitinophagales > UBA10324 > UBA10324. The sequence goes on from CANJII010000086.1 coordinate 4,198, forward strand.
GATAATTGTTTGGCAAGTATTGAATTCAAGGAAGTTAATATGACTGAACAAGAATTATCAATTGAAAAACAAAAAGAAAACACATCAAATAAAATTGAATCCGAGAAAACAGAAAATTTTAATATTCCTATTAATCTTGGAGTTTATGTTGAACCGGGAACTAAACCAACATATCACAATTTGGGATTGAAATCAATTGTGTTTTCATCCACCTCTGTGGTCTGGAAGGGACCGCAAAATCGATATTCTTTAGATGATGGTTCATCATGGATAATTACCCTAACAACGGGGAAAGTAATTTTAAATAGTACAGGTGGTATTGATAAAACTTATCAAGTTTCTAAAATTCAATATGATGAGACAACTAATTCACAAAAATTTTATTTAACAAATTCTGATAATGTAATTACACACTCGCTTTTAGTTTCTTGGCAGAAGGATAATGAATATTCACTACGACTTATTTCTATTGATGATTCAGAAGACTATCAGTTTCAAAATGTTCTATTAAAAAGTAAACTTTAAATCAAATGCATTTAAGCAGAACAGTTTGCTTCAAAAACTGATTACAGTTTTTTCGCAATGACAGAGTGTGAGCGAAATGAAAATGTGTGAGCGCAAATTTATTGCTCAGACGAAAACCCGATTTTTGAGATTTGACTTTGACCGTTACACTGACGCTCCATCAAAAAAAGAATATATAGCTGTGCGTTCCGTTCCGGAGACCCGCTGAGAGTTCAAAATTTCGAGTTCAAGGTTCAAAGTTTTAGTTGTGCGCTGAATGTTTAGCGTTTTTCTTTTCCCCAAAAAAAAATAATTGTATCGAAGTAATATTGCTTCCGCATTAAACAAAGCAGCAACTTGTAGTTGAAAAGAATATTAAATAAGGTTATTGATTTCGGTTTGCTCTTCCGCGTGTTGCGCCTTGCGGCGCCGCACAAAACAAAATTTTATACTGCTGTTTTCATTGCCGTGTTGATGGCGGGCTTAAGCATTCTGAATCCGTACATCATTCAAATCACACTCGATAAATATATTCTGCAAGGCAATTATCAAAT
>CANJII010000087.1 GCA_947474435.1 Chitinophagaceae bacterium
AGGAGGTATATATGAGTGGGATACATTTGAAGAATATGTAGAAACCATGTCTAACTCAACTACATATATTGAAGGAGAAGTTGAAATAATAGCTACATCTAGACTTTTGGGATTAACCATCAAAATCTACAGAGATAGTGACGAAAATGATAAACATTTAGTTTATACTCCTTTAATTCCGACCACAAAAACGATAGAAATTGCAAATTACGGTCCCGACATACATTATAAGTTAGTTCAAACAATAGCAGAAGAAATGGTTGTCGATGATAATCTTAGAGAAGAAGAATTTGTTAGTGCAGAACCTATTATAAGTACAGATGCTTTATCAAAAGAAGAAGAATCAGAATCATGTCCTTTAGATTACGTGTTTGTACCAAAATCAAAAGTATGTATAAGAAAGCCTCCTAGACAATCTAAAAGAAGAAAGAGTTAAATACAAATTAAAATTATTTACTCAATATACAAATGAACATCCTAATCTACGGACACGCCGGATGGATCGGATCCCAGTTTATAAAACATTTAGAAAACAAACAACAAATATATGTTTGTGGTTTGGCTCGCGTTGACAATGAAGTTGATTTATCAAGCGAATTGGACCGCGTAAAACCGACACATGTGATTTCCTTCATAGGAAGAACCCATGGATCCATCAACGATAAAGTCTACACGACCATAGATTATTTAGAACAAGAAGGAAAACTGGTTGACAATGTGCGCGATAATTTGTTTTCGCCTCTATTGTTATCCGAATTATGCAAACGAAATAAAATTCATTATACATATTTGGGGACTGGTTGTATTTTCAAGTATGATCATGAACATCCATTTGGCGAAGAATGGAACGGATTCACCGAACAATCCATGCCCAATTTCTTCGGATCGTCGTATTCCATTGTAAAGGGATTTACCGACCGACTCATGGGTTTATACAGTGATTCCACGCTGAATCTGAGGATCCGTATGCCGATCACTGGTGAAAAGAATGGAAGAAATTTCATTACCAAGATAACATCGTATGAGAAGATATGCTCTGTGCCTAATTCCATGACTGTGTTACCGGAAATGTTGCCGTATGTGTTGACGATGATGGAAAATGGGGTTGTCGGGACAATCAATTTGGCGAATCCTGGACTCATCAGTCATAATGAGATTTTGGAAATGTATCGTGATATAGTGGATCCATCATTTGAATGGAAGAATTTCACACAGGAAGAGCAACGCGCCATCTTGGCGGCGGATCGTTCCAACAATTATCTGGACACGACCAAATTGGAGCACATGTTCCCTGCTGTCAAGAATATCAAAGAATCTGTGAGAGAATGTTTGATAGAATATAAAGAAAAATTGGATTCGGAAAAGGTGAATTTACTGGTAACGGGTGGGTGCGGATTTATTGGAAGTAATTTTATCAATCATTATTTTCCGAAACAAAAAATCAATACGCTCACCAATTTGGACGCAATGTATTACTGCGCCAGTGAAACCAATGTACACGAAAACATTCGTAACTCTACAAACTACAAGTTTGTTAATGGGAATTTATGTGACCTTGAATTAGTCAGGAGAACAATACATGAAAATAATATCACACATGTGATCCATTTTGCAGCGCAATCACATGTGCAAAACTCGTTTGAAGATTCGCTGAAATTCACAAACGATAATGTATTGGGGACACACACATTATTGGAGGAATGTCGCAAATACGGAAAAATCAGGAAATTTGTACATGTTTCTACGGACGAAGTGTATGGCGAATCCATGCTGAACGTGGACGAACAACATAAAACGGAACATTCGGTGTTGTGCCCGACGAATCCATATGCGGCGACGAAAGCGGCGGCCGAATTGATTGCAAAGAGTTACAATCATTCGTTCAATATGCCGATTGTAATTACTAGAGGAAATAATGTATACGGACCGAATCAATATCCGGAGAAAATAATACCCCTGTTTATAAAGTTGCTGAAAGAGGGAAAGAAAGTGACGATCCAAGGCGACGGGTCGTCGGTGAGGGCCTTTTTACATGTGGACGATACGGTTTCCGCATTTGAGTGTATATTGGAAAAGGGTGTTGTCGGAGAGATATATAATATTGGCTGCGATGAAGGTATGGAATATTCTGTTTTAGAAGTTGCGAAAATTCTGATCCGAATAATCAAACAGACCGATAACTGTGATGAGTTTATAGAATATATTGAAGATAGGCCGTTCAATGACAAACGATATTATATAAGCAATCAGAAAATAAAGGATTTGGATTGGGACATCAAAGTTGGGTTTGCGGAAGGGATTGAGAAGTTGGTCAACCATTGAAACGGATATTTTTTTCTTTGATGTAATACTATCTGTTTTACTTTTCGTCAACTATACACCATGTAATTGAAGAATTAATAAAAACAAAAATAAGGTAAATCTTTGCATAATTTTGTAAAACATATTTATAATAAAACAAACTATTATAAAATGATTATGAACGTAATGTCAATTATAAATAAATTAACGTTAGCTATTTCTCTGTTTGGTTCTTATTTAAATGATATGCAAATTAATATTATAGATGATTTTCTTCAAAACTCTCGCTATTCACAAGTCAAAGATTTTCATGATTTTACTGTAAATTATAACAAAACTTATTCAAGCATTGATGCAGTGCTTCAGGCATTTGATAACTTTAATCATAATCTAGTAAAGATTATGAGTCATAATTCAACTTTACATGGGTACAAAATCGGAATAAATAAATTTGCTGATCTCAACACTTACCAATTCAATGAACAAGTAAAGCAAAGAAATGAACATTACCAAAATATGAAATCAGGATTAGGATTTGGTTCTCCTTGTTCTAAGTTTGTTTCAAACGAAAAAACTCTTCCCGATGTTGTTGATTGGACAAGTAAAGATGTCGTAACACCTGTCAAAGATCAAGGTCAGTGCGGAAGTTGCTGGAGTTTTTCTACCACAGGGGCTATAGAAGGTGCTTATGCTATCAAAACTGGATCATTAATTAGTTTTTCTGAACAGGAACTAGTTGATTGTTCAAGAACATATGGTAATATGGGTTGCAACGGTGGTCTTATGGACAGCGCTTTTGAGTACGTAATGGACAATGGTATTTGCACCGAACTAGAAGTTCCTTATACTGCTTCAGACGGATCTTGTAAAAAGTGTCAAAAACCTTCTGCTATTGTTTCTAGTTGTATCGACGTAACTTCTAAAAACGAGCTTCATCTTAAGGAAGCCGTTAACAAAGGTCCTGTATCTGTCGCTATAGAAGCAGATGCTTCTATTTTTCAATTATACAAATCTGGTGTAATTTCATCTGAGAAATGCGGAACTTCTTTAGATCACGGTGTCCTTGTCGTTGGTTATGGAACAGATACAGAAGGAATATCTTATTGGTTAGTAAAGAATAGTTGGGGTGATTCGTGGGGTGATGATGGTTATGTAAAAATAGGTAGGACTGACAAAACGTCTGACGCTGGTATTTGCGGAATTGCTCTTCAACCTTCTTTTCCAGTAATTTAAGTAATTTATAAATCATAGATTTTTATAAATTCTAAACATAAAATTTAAACATGAACACAAGTATTGTCACAGAGCTTTTATATTATTTTGTTTTACCTGGTATATTTGTTGTTTGTTATAGAACTGTTTTTGGTTACCACGATTGTATTTGTTACCAATCGGAAGTTACTGATTTGAAATTATTCGATAATCTAAGAGAACCAAACCCCCTCCACAAGTGAATAATTATATTAAAACTTGTTCTAAGACCTGTAAGACCACCTTTCTCGTAAATATGTTTACCATATTCAACCATTGTTTCATTGTTAAGCGGAGATTCGAAAATTAACTTACAGCACTCGTGAATAGGAAGAGAATACCTTATCTCTAGTCTTTTAGAATTTAATAACAAAGGAGCTGATAAATCATCACGACAGCTTAAAATATCACAAATGTCCTCGAACGAGGGAAATAATGTATTACTAACCAAATTAATAATAATCTGATCTTGTACGTTACGCAAATGAGCCATGCTTTAACTTAAATTTCAAAAATACAATATAAAAAGTCATTTTTATAGTTCAAACGATAAAAAAGCGGGAAATGTCAATTTTAATTTTAATAAATAAAAATAGTTATAATAAATGAAATATTTATCTGTTATACTAATTTGTATTTTTTCAGCAGTTATTTTAGGTGTACTTTTGTTGATTGTTAGAAAACAAGACGATTGTAACAAACCAAGTCTTCCTTTACAAAACACTCATCTTTTTCAATCTTTGATATCCAGGTTTTCCAGTAGCGAAGACGCAACGAATCAAGATAATGATCAAGTTATCTTACCACATGATGATGGAGTTGTTAGTGAAATAGTTCAATGGTGGTATTGGACTGGTCATTTGGTTACAGACGATGAAACAATCGCGTTAGGGTATGAAGTTTGTTTTTTTATGGTTGCTGAGTCAGGAAACTTGGTACAAATTGGAATAACTGATGTCAAAAATAAAAACTTTTATTTTGATGAATATTTGTCGACTACACCGCCAGATATGACTCCAAACAAATTTAATTTAGCCGCTTCAAACGGAATTGCTATTGCTCATGGAGGAAATGGTATTGATTACATTTTATCTGAACCAACTGGTTGTCCTTATAAACTGGAACTAAATCTTCAACAAACAATACCTACAACAATGCACTATGGAGGAATAAGACATAATTACAGTTTTGGTGGTAATACAAAATATTACAGTCGTACCGTTATGAATACAACTGGTACAATTACGGATAAAACAAACCCAAGTGCACCAGTTGTAAAAAATATTTCTGGTAATACTTGGTTTGACAGACAATACGGAGGTCTTTTATTAGCAATTAGCAAAGGTTGGCAATGGTTTGCTATTGAAATATACAACGTTGGTCAAATTATGTTGTTTGATTTTAACGGAAACATTACTAACGAATTAAATGGAAGTTTTACTGATACAACTGGAAACAGTTTTGAATTTAGTAATTTAACTGTTACCGACGTGGGTAACGGGTGGGTTAGTCCAAATAGTTCATGTAAATATCCGAATGTTTGGGAAGTTAGATTTCCAATAAATCAAAGTGGAACAATTGGCACATATTTATTAATGCCT
>CANJII010000088.1 GCA_947474435.1 Chitinophagaceae bacterium
AGTTATCAGGTAATAGATATGAATGGTAGAATTATACTGAAAGGCAAACTCCAGAAACAAGCATCAACCTCAATTAATATAAATGCATTAAATGAAGCTTTGTATATTTTGGAAGTATCAAATACAAAAGGTGAATTCAAACGATTCAGGTTTGTAAAAATAAAAGCAGATTAATTTACAGATTGTATAAAAACAAAGCCCGGAAGAATTTTCTCTTGCGGGCTTTTTAAAATTGAATGATTATTTTGTGTGCGGAATAGACTTGCTAGCGAAAACATTATACAAGAACCTGAGGGAGTGAAGCAAAATACGATATGTGAATTATAGCAGCACGATAAGTTTTTCTTATACACACGATTTATTATTTATGATGACACGATGTGTTAATTATTTAAACATGTATATCAGTTATGGTTGTGCGATATGTTAATTACAGACACCGGATATATTTATTTTGGGGACACGATACATTCATTTTAACCACCTGATATAGTTATTATGGTGACACGATATATTAATTACTGCTACCCGATACATTAATTACTGCCACCCGATATACTGATTATTGGCACCCGATATACTAATTACCGACACACGATATATTAATTACTGCTACCCGATACATTAATTACTGCCACCCGATATATTGATTATAGTGACACGATATATCAATTACTGCTTGTTTTTATTGAAATTTCTGAGTTTTATGAAATTGCAGTAGGTTACAAGATTTGGTTTGTTGTAAATTGGGTTAGATTCTTCTGTCACTTTTTTTTATAAAAAAGTAACCAAAAAAATCGTTTCTGCGATCTGCTCCGCGCGCAGAAACATGCACGCGCTCATCCTCATCCTATCCTACTCCTTGGTTACAAGGAGAAGGGACTGCCGCGCGGGTTTGATTTGAACCATGAGGTAAGCCGGATATTGAAATGGGGTACAGGAATTTTGTTTTGATTGATTGTATTGACTGCTCCGATTTTTGGAGGGGGTTTATGTTTTTGGATTATTAATAATACATAACCGCAGAGCCGCAGAGGCGCAAAGAAATAAATCACACCAATCATACGAATCAAAAGAATCACAGTGCAGACAATTTGCCCGCTCCGATTTTTGGAGGGGGTTTTTGTTTTTGGATTATTATTTTGTGTGCGATATGAATGAAGTTGCAGCAAAACTTAAAGCAATACGCGAGCGGACAAAAGGACTGATGGAGATTCATGCAAGTCCACCAAAAATTTTATTTGATAATCTACAAAATCAATTTTTTATTGAAGAAGAGAAATTGAAAATTCAATTTCCGTTGCTTGCAGACTTCAAACATGAAAATTATAATCGCTATTTATCGGGACAGGATAATTATTTCAAGTGGGCACCTAAAGCATTAATTCATGACATTGATTATTTTTTAAATTTTCTAAATGATATTGATAATATTCAATTTCCAAATTTAAAGGTATCTAATGAAGGAATTTATTTTGCAGGACAACATTTCGACGCACTTTTAAAGTTCAATGAAATTATTTCAAATGCGAAAAAAGAAATCATTCTCATTGACAGTTATATAAACGAAAAGGTTTTAGAAGTTCTTGCAAGTAAAAAGGAAAATGTTGTTTGTAGAATTTTAACATTCGAGAAATCTGTTTCAAAATCATTATCAGTATTTATTGAAGCATTCAGAAAGCAATATGAAAATTTGGAAATAAAATATTCCAACAAGTTTCACGACAGATTTGTAATCATTGATGGAAAAGAATTTTATCACTTTGGTGCTTCAATTAAAGATGCCGGGAATAGAGGATTTATGTTTTCAAAAATTGAACAAGACTTTATTAAGGAAAATTTATTAAATAAATTTGAAGAACAGTGGAATAAAAAAGTTGAATCAAATTAATATATCATGACAACATTTGACATTAACAAGTTTAAAGGAACCACCAAAGCAAATAATCGCTATGAAAAAAGATTGGGGCAACTAAAAAATAGATACACAGAATCAATTGAAGAAACAGTTCCGAAAGCAATTGAGAATATCAAAAACAAGAACAGCAGGTCGTTTGTAATTTATGGCGAACCACAAAGTGGAAAAACAGAAATGATGATTGCCTTAACTGCTAAACTTTTAGATAGTGGTTTTAAAATTATTATCCTTCTGATAAATGACAATGTTGAATTACTTAATCAAAATCTTAATCGCTTTATCAAATCCGGAATTGACCCTGCGCCTAATGAGTTCAGTGAAATCTTAGACCCCGATATTAAAATTGCAAATAAGGATTTGATTATTTTTTGCAAAAAGAATTCTAAGAATTTACAGAAGTTAATTGATAAAATAAAATCAATGGATAATAAAGTAATCATTGATGATGAAGCAGATTTTGCGACTCCAAATTCAAAAATTAATAAGGGAGAGAAAAATAAAATCAATGAACTTATTGAGAAGTTGCTCGGAGAAAATGGAATTTACATAGGTGTAACAGCAACTCCAGCAAGATTGGATTTAAATAAAACTTTTGAAAATGAAAATGACAAGTGGATTTATTTCAGACCACATCCAGATTATGCAGGACAAGAAATTTTTTTTCCAACTTCATTCAATCACGGTGAAAACAAACTTGGATATAAACTCGAACTTTTACCGGATGCTGGCGATGACCCGAAATATCTGAAGAAAGCTTTGTTCAGATTTCTTATCAATGTAGCAAGGTTAAATACTTCTGTAAATTCTAAGGAGCAGAATTATAGTATGCTTGTACATACGAGCGGAAAAAATGTTGACCAAACAAAAGATTACAAATTAATAAACCAAACTTTAGAGATATTAAGAGATAATCAAGAATCAAAATTTGAATCTTATATCGAAGAGATTTGGTGCTTTGCAAATAAAATATATGTAGGACTTGCTGATGTTATTACTTCTTACATAGTTGAGAATATAGCTAAACACAGAGTTGTAATTATGAACGGTGAAACTGATAAGAAAAATGTTGATTATTCTGTAGTGACAACTCCTGAGTGTCCATTTACGATAGTGATAGGTGGAAATATTATTTCAAGAGGTGTAACTTTCAATAATTTGTTGTCAATGTTTTTTACTCGAGATACAAAACATAAAATTCAACAGGACACTTACATACAGCGAGCAAGAATGTTTGGCAACCGACTTCATTACTTAGAATACTTTGAGTTATCAATCCCTGAGCAGTTGTATCTTGATTGGCACAAGTGTTTTGTGTTTCATCGGCTTTCATTGACCGCTATTACTCAACAAAAGGGTTCGCCTGTTTGGTTAGAGGATAAGAGAGTTTCTGCTGCTGCAAAATCAGCAATTGATAAAACAGCTGTATCAATGGAAAGCGGAGAAATGAGTTTCGCAATGTTCGACTATTCTGAAAAGATTGATTCAATTATTTATAATTCACAACAGAATAAACTTGATAAGTTGAAAGAAATTTCTTCAATCATTGGTGATGATTGTATGCCGGAATACTTGATTGATTTTATTGTTGCATTTTCAATAGACAAGCCCGAAGAGTCAATTGGTCTTCACCCAACAAGAAGTATTCAACGAAGTACTGAATACCACGATACAATTGAAAGACCAAAAGGATTGTTTGGAACAGTTGACATTAAAGCTAAAGGATTTGAAAATTCGATTCATCATATCATGATTCATAAAAACACTTTTGGACAAGCAAGAGTCGTTTACAAATACAACGGAAGTATTAAAACAATAAAAAGAATTCAGAAACAATCAAGAGTATTAAATGATTAAGGAATTTGAATTCTTTCATGGTGCTGTTCTCTCGAAATTAATTCGCGAAGAAAAATTTTGTGATACACTCACAAAATTTAATTCTGAGAGCAACTCTTCTTTCATTTTTAATGAGCAAATTGGAATTTATATTAAGTATTCAACGAAAAGAATGTCGCCTTGGAATTTCACATTTATGAAAGCGCATCAAGATGAAATAAGAGAAATGAAAAAATCACTATCCGAAGTTTTTGTAGTCTTGGTTTGCAATGATGATGGGATAGTTTGTTTAAGTTATTCAGAATTGAAAAAAGTATTAGATGAAAATCATGAAGATGTTGAATGGATTTCCGCTTCCAGAAAAAATGGAGGGATGTATAGTATAAAAGGTAAAGATGGAGAGTTGCCAAAAAAAATTGCTGTTAATGATTTCCCCAATAAATTATTTGCCGTTATAAAAAAGACTCCAACAGCAAAACAGAAAAAGTTATTGTTTTAAAGAAGGTAAAAGAGCGCGTCAGCCGCGTGAGTGATTGCAACGAAAATCATTTTTTTGTAATCAAAAAAATATTGCAGTGTAAAGCCTGACAGCATTTTTTTGTAATCAAAAAAATGGTGGCACGCCCAAAAAATCATTTGACAGTTAACAGTAATCAGTTATCAGTGAATACAATCTTCGATTATCCTTCGACAACACTTCGACAAGCTCAGTGTGACAGCATCAGCACAGAATGAAAATCGTTAATATCTTGTTGAAAACAAAAACCAAATTTGTGGATAAAGCGCCCTCACCGATAGCTTCAACCCCAACGGCAATCAATACTTTCGCCCCACTACCAAACCAAACTATTTTACTGTGAAATTAGTCAGCTTAGAGATTAAGGGTTTTAAAAGCTTTGCCGAAAAAACCACCATCAAC
>CANJII010000089.1 GCA_947474435.1 Chitinophagaceae bacterium
GTGACTTTTGCATCCATCACAATATTAACTTCGGCCTGGTGAGAGACTAAAGCATGAATGGCATCAATGCAGTTTTTCTTTATTAATTCTTTGAGCGGACAAGCAGGAGTGGTGAGTGTAACGATGAATGAAATTTTATTTTCATCAACTGTGATGTTGCTTATCATTCCAAGTGATACCAAATCCTGTTTCAGATCGGGATCTTCAACTGTTGAAAGTGCTTTTAGTATTTCTTCTTTATTTATTGCCATGTTTTTTTTCTCTACAAATGATTTCACGCAAAGTCGCAAAGGAATTAAGTCGCAAAGATGAATTGATTTTTATAAAATTTTTCATGCAAAGTCGCAAAGGAATTAAGTCGCAAAGATGAATTGATTTTTATAAAATTTATCACGCAAAGTCGCAAAGTAGTTTTTAAGAATTATAGATTATTTACCAAGCGATGAATTCCATCTTTAATAAGGGCTTCATTAAAGTTCACAAGGAGACCAAGTTTTAATCCACTCAACTTTAAATAGGTGAGCAATTGTTTATGATGGATCGGAGCAATTGCTTCTATTGATTTTATTTCAATGATGATTTTATTTTCTACAATCACATCTGCTCTGAAGCCAAGTTCAAGTTTTAATTCTTCATGAACTAAACCGATGCCCTTCTGTCTTTCAATTGAAAGTCCTTCTTTTTTTAATTCATAAACAAGTAACTCTTCATACACGGACTCAAATAACCCCGGACCATAAGCCTTATGAATATTAAAACAACAGTTGACAATAATTTTTGAGAGTTCGTTTTCTGTCATAAAAAATTCTTTCCCGCGTAGAAAATGTTTCGCGCAAAGACGCAAAGTTTTTAAGACACAAAGTTTAAAGAGATTATTCTTAGCGACTTTGCTCCTTTGCGTCTTTGCGTGAAATCCATAGCGTTTTTGCGTGAAACCAAATCATCAAATCAGCTTTCCTGCATTGCTTCCACTTGCTTGCGTGCGCGTGTTCTTTCGTTTTCGTCGAGAATGATTTTGCGCATGCGAATACTTTTTGGAGTTAATTCAACATACTCATCGTCCTGAATGTATTCCATTGCTTCTTCCAATGAGAATTGAATCTTCGGAACAATTTTTAATGCAGCATCAGTTCCACTTGCACGCATGTTGGTTAAGTGTTTTGCTTTTGTGACATTAATAATTAAATCACTCGGGCGAATGTGTTCGCCAATTATTTGTCCGCCATAAACATCTTCTCCCGGATCAATAAAGTATGTTCCTCTGTCAGCTAAACGATCAATGGCAAAACCGGTTGACATTCCCTTTTCCATTGAAACCAACACCCCCATATTGCGACCGGGAATATTTCCGCGCCAAGGTTCATATGCCACAAAACGATGTGCGATGATTGCTTCACCTGCAGTTGCAGTCAACATATTATTTCTTAAACCAACAATTCCACGAGAAGGAATTTGAAATTCTAAGTGTTGCAAATCACCCTTGGTTTCCATCACTAATAATTCTCCTTTACGGGCAGTAACCAACTCAATAACTTTTCCTGCTGATTCTTTCGGAACATCTACACTCAGCATTTCTATCGGCTCACATTTTTTACCATCAATTTCTTTGATAATAACTTTTGGTTGACCCACCTGTAATTCAAAACCTTCGCGACGCATGGTTTCAATCAGGATGGCGAGGTGAAGAATTCCTCTTCCGAAAACCAATATCTGATCAGGAGATTCGGTATCTTCTAATCGAAGTGCGAGATTTTTTTCCAACTCTTTGTTTAATCGATCACGCAAGTGACGGCTTGTTACAAATTTTCCTTCCTTCCCAAAAAACGGTGAGTTGTTAATGGTGAAAAGCATACTCATGGTTGGTTCTTCAATACTGATTGGCGGAAGTCCTTCCGGATTTTCAGCATCAGCAACAGTATCACCAATATCAAAATTTTCGATTCCGAAAATGGCGCAAATCTCACCTGAGCGAACACTTTCAACTTTCATTTTTCCAAGACCTTCGAATAAATAAAGTTCTTTGATTTTTGATTTCAGAATTTGTCCGTCACGCTTAACTAAACTTACAGTCATACCTACATTCAAAGTTCCGCGTAATAATCTTCCAACTGCAATTCGTCCGGTATATGAACTGTAATCAATGGAGGTGATTTGCATTTGCGGAGTTCCTTCCACATGAATGGCAGGAGGAATAGTATTTACAATTGTTTCTAACAAAGGAGTTAAATCAGTGGTTGGATTTTGCCAATCCAAACTCATCCATCCTTGCTTTGATGAACCATAAAGAGTCGGGAAGTTCAGTTGATCTTCACTCGCATTCAACTTGCAAAACAGGTCGAATAATAATTCGTGTGTTTCATCGGGACGGCAATTTGGTTTGTCAACTTTGTTAACCACAGCAATTGCTTTTTTGCCTAACTCAATTGCTTTGTGCAATACGAATCGTGTTTGAGGCATTGGGCCTTCAAATGCATCAACTAAAATCAACACCCCATCAGCCATGTTTAATACACGCTCCACTTCGCCACCAAAATCGGCGTGACCTGGAGTGTCGATGATGTTAATTTTTACATCTTTATAATGAACTGAAACATTTTTTGCAAGAATGGTAATTCCGCGTTCGCGTTCAAGGTCATTGTTATCAAGAATCAGTTCTCCTGTTTCCTGGTTTTCGCGGAATAGTTTGCACTGGTGCAATATCTTGTCGACGAGCGTGGTTTTCCCATGATCGACATGGGCAATAATTGCAATGTTTCTGATTTCAGTCATTCGTTAAATTATGTTGTCCGGAGACAGTTATTTTTTTCGGACGGCGAAGATAGGTTTTACTTTCTTGTTTCAAGACTGTGGAAGAAAGATTAATAACAAGTTGATTGTTGTTAATGAATCTGCCTGAAACAACAAGAGGCTGCACAAGTGCAACCTCTCATTGAGTGTTTTAAGTAAAATGGTTTATTGAACAATTAACTGCCTGCGAACAGTTGTATTGTTTGCATCAGTCAATTGAAGAATGTAAGTTCCTTTACTGAAGTCAGAAAGATTCAATTCATTCAGGTGCGAATTGGTTACGAAAACTTTTCTTCCCAACAAATCAAGTACTTCAACTTTGTTGTAATTGAAATTTGATTGAATGGTAAACAAACCTTCTGATGGATTAGGGAAAATTGTTACACCAATATTTGAATCAACGGTAGAAATTCCGGTGGTGATAAATGCTGTAACAGGGGTTCTGTCACTTATGCATGTATACACTGGTTTTTCAAAATGCATATCATAAAAATAGTAGTAGTAACCATTGCCCTGATTATTTCCTGTTAGCGTTGCAATTCCATTTAACACATAAGGATAGTTTCCTGTACCCGGAGTATTACTACGCTGAAATCTTGGTGCAGTAAAACCAAGGTTTGCGGTATTAACAGCTGCATCGGTTGTTAACGAATAACCGGTACCCATGGGAATGTTAAAATCCAAATTTATTACAGCGGAATCAACTGGAACACTCACGCTTAAGCTATCAACAATATTTCCAATATTATCAAGTAAAACAAATCGTCTGGTGCCAGCCATATCTGTCAATACTTTTACGGTCTTCAAAATACAATTTGAATCAGCATTAAAATCCATTGATGCATTTGTTGTGTTTCCGTTGCTGTAAGTAGAAGTACCTGTGTGATATATATCGCCAACAGCTCCATTGCCACCACCCCATGTATGTCTTTCTTCGGCATAATAAATAGTGGTATTGGTTAGTACAGGTGTGCTAAAGGAGTTGCCAATTCCAAGTTCGGTTCCTGCAATTGTTGAATCAAACCAATGTACATCGGTTCCGGTTGCTTGTATCATTGCGGTTGAACCTGAACTGATATAATCATCGGTTCCGGTTGGTTCAACGACATCAATCGGATTAAAAACAATATCATTAGAACCTAACAGCGGACAAACTCCTGTACCGGGAACAGATACACTATATGTACCAGGTTGTGTAACAGTAATGCTTTGGGTTGTTTCTCCGTTTGACCAGGTATATGATACTGCAGGAGTTGCGGTAATAACTACACTTGAGCCCAGACAAACATTTAAAGGATCGTTAGTAGATATTACAGGTGCATTTTGAGAATCATTTGAAACCTGAATGCTTGGTGAGTTTACAGAACATGTTCCGTTTGAAAGTTGAACTGAATAGCTTCCTGAAGTTGTTACATCAAGTGATTGATTAGTTGAACCATCAAACCACAAGTATGAAAATCCGGATGGCGCAGTAAGTGTTACAGATTGTCCGGGACAAATTGTGGTTGATCCGCTATAAGTAATGTTTCCTGATTGTATAGTACATCCACCGGTTTCAACATTAGTAATAAACTGATCAGCGGTAAGGTTATAAAGTTTATTAGTAATGCCAGATGGATATCGAATGATGGCAGAATCAATAGTTGTGTGTGTACCTAATCCAAAATGAACATTAAAAGTATTTTCAGTTCCATAACTTTCACCTGCACGCGCTTCTCTTACCTGTGTTCCGAGTGCTGTATATATTGTAACTTTTGTTCCTATTGCATCATGATTACTTACAGTCCCAACCAGATTAAAAGTCAGCCAATGATTGTTGTTGCCATTGTTCAAATAAATAACATCATCAATTGAAGTAGGATTTACATAAATTGTATTATA
>CANJII010000090.1 GCA_947474435.1 Chitinophagaceae bacterium
TATTTAACCAAACCAATAAAGCGCGAGGTACTGCTTTCAACTATTCATGCTGCAATTCAAGACCATGAACACCAAAAAGAATTACTCACCAAATTAAAACAAGCTGAAAATTCATTTCGGTTGTTAGATGAAGCAGTTTTTCATTTTCATAATATGGCAGAAGGAGAGTTTTTAGCGGTTCGAATAGCAAATATTTGTGCCATACCTGAGGAAGCAATGTATGTTTCTGAATTACTTTCCAATGCAGTGGAGCATGGAAATCTTGGAATTACATATGAAGAAAAAACTGCGATGATTGAAAATGGAACATTGCAGGATGAAATTGAAAAACGATTGGCTGCTGATGAATTCAAAGACCGGAAAGTAAAAGTATCAATGAAAAAAGAAGAAGGAATTATTCATCTGATTATCGAAGATGAAGGAAATGGTTTTGAGTTTGAAAAATTTTTGCTCTTTGATGATTCAAGAATATTTGATAATCATGGTCGTGGCATTGCAATCGTAAATTCATATCTCAACATGCAATATCTTGATAAGGGAAATAAAGTAATGGTGAAATTGGCTTTGAAAGAAAGCGTGAACTAAGTATTCTTGCGGCAGCTATCGCATTGAAAAAGAAAACTCCATTTCTGTTAAAACAAATTGAACGGGCAGCATATTTGTTTCTGCTGTTTTCATTGGCAATCGGAAGACTGGTTACAATCTTCTTTATCACCTTTCCATTTTTACTGAAAAGACAAAATCCGAAGAAAGATTTTTTGTTTTTCCCTTATGCTCATAAAGATAACATAGGAACCATTTCCCGGTTTCAGCTTTTTCTTCCGTTGCTTGAGAAAGATGGATATCATTATGATATTTTTTATATTTGGGATAAGAAGACAGAGGAAAAAATTTATTATAAATCAAATTCACGAACAAAAGAATACCTGCATTTAGCCGGTCTTTTCTGGCGCCGTTTGTTTCAGGCTATACAATCCGGAAAATACCGTGCAGTGTTTTTTCAAAGAGGATTATTTCCTGATTACTATAATCAATACACACCTTACATTGAAAAATTAGTATGCAAAATAAATAATAATGTAACTGTTGATTTCTTTGATGCTGATTATGCACGAAATGAAAAGCTGATTAATTCAATTGCTGAAATTTGTAATAAAGTTGCAGTTGTAAACCAACATCTCGCAGCTTATTTCGCACCGATAAACAGCGCTATTTTTTTAAATGATCTTGCAGTTAATTTAAGGTCTTATAAAATAAAAACGGATTATACTTTTAAAACTCCCATAAATATTTTTTGGACCGGCAGCCCAGAAAATGCCGAAAACTTAAAAGATATTATTCCTGTTTTAGAAAGAATTAATAAAACCTATCCTTTAAAACTAACAATGGTTTGCCGCAATAATGCAGGATATAACAGTTCGGTTATTCAACTTATTTCGTGGGACATTAAAACTTTTTTCGATAAATTATATGATGCAGATATTGCCATTTATCCGGCTATGGAAGAAACAGAATATACTCGCGGAAAAGTAGCTTATAAAAGTATTGAGTATGGTGCTGCCGCGCTACCAATGGTTGCATCAAAATTTGGGTTATCGCCGCATTTTGAAAATGAACAGGATGTGTTAATTGCTGCTGATATTAATGAATGGGAAACTCAATTATTACGATTGATAAATGACAAGGAATTAAGAAATAAAATAGGGAAAAATGCCCGATTAAAAACACAGCGTTTTCATTCGCTTGAATCTACTTATAAAAAATTTCTGGAAATTTTGATTGAAGAAAATCCAAATCCTGTGAAGAAATAACAATATACTATCTCAATAAAGTGATATCTCCTTTCGCTTTCTTTTTCTTACCGGAATCAAACTGAATAACACCGCTGTAAACATATACGCCGGTATTTAATTTCAAATTTTGAAAAGTTCCATCCCAACTGTCATCAATGCTTTTTATGGTATAGAGCCTTTCACCTATTCTCGAAAAAATATTTATTTCAACTTTCATCACCCTGCTGCCATAAACTTTAAACACATCATTCGCACCATCATTGTTGGGAGTAAAAGCATTCGGAATAAAAAAATCAGGATCCGGCCGAACAATAAAATGGCCTGCACTTGCACTATCGAAACAGCCAAGTTCATTAATTGCATACATTAATACATCAAAAAACCCGGTGTCGGTATAAACATGATATGGATTAATTAACCCACTTGTTTCTCCATCTCCAAAATTCCAGATAAATGCAGTTGCGTTCGTAGAATGATTAAGAAAATTTATTGTTGCATCTGAAATATCAATTGCTGAATCTGTTGTTGGTTTGTAAGAAAAAGAAGCAACAGGAGTTGGCAATACCTGTATGAATCCCGGAAGCATTAAGGTTGCAAAACAATTATTATTATCAGTAACAGTAAGGGCAACATCATAAATTCCATTCGGAAAAAAATGTTGAAAGGAAGTGGTAGTTGCTGTAAATCCGTCGCCAATAGACCATAAGTAAGAAACCCCCTGTGTACTGGTTGATAATATTGTTGTTAATGAATCACAAGCAGAATTTGGTAATGCACTGATATTTACCAATGGAAGCGGATGAACTAAAACCGAATGATTGGTAGTAGCTGAAACACATCCGTTTTCTGAAACAACAAGAGTAAATGCGTTTAAGCCTGGGGTATTTATCTCAACAGTAAGAGGCCCTTGCCCATTGCCTGAAACAATTCCTCCTGTTCCGGTGGTCCATAAATAGCCTGATGTTGATGCAGAGTTTCCGGTGTATTGAAGAACAACAGTTTCACCCGAACAAATAGTGTCATCAGATATTGTAAAAGAAGAAGAAGGTATTCCATAAACTGTTACGCTTGTACTTGCCATTGTGCTTGTGCACCCCAGTTCTGTAACTGAAAGGGTAACATTATAATTGCCTGCAGCATTGAAACTTAAAGTATAAGGTCCTTGTCCGGTGCCTGATACCACAGTGCCGCCATCAAAATTCCAATTGTAAGTTGCTCCCAAACCTGCACTTCCTGCATAGGTTATTAATGTGTTGTTTATAATGCATATTGCATTGGGTAATGCTCCAATGTTTGCAGTTGGAATTGGATTAACTGTTACAAGAATGCTTGAAGAAGGTGAAGTGCAACCATTGCCATCAGTATAAGCAACTGAATAGTTTCCAGAGCTGACAACATTTATTGATGAAGTATTTAAACCAGTACTCCATAAATTTCCATTCAAATAATTCGAAGAAAGTGTAACACTTCCTCCCTGACAAAAAGTGGTAGTTCCAGTGGGAGAAATGACCGGAGCTGACGGAATAGGATTAACTGTAACATTCACAGCCGGTGATACTCCTGAACAACCGTTTGCATCAGTAACTGTTATTGTAAATGAACCTGATGCAATTACATTAATTGAACTTGTATTCGCGCCGCTGCTCCACAAGTTTCCATTATTATAATTTGAGTTAAGTGTAACAGATCCCCCCTGACAAAAAGAAACGGGACCGCTGGCTGTTATTAAAGGTGTTGGATTTGGATTGACAGTTACTATTGTATTTGCAGAAGTATCAGCACATCCGTTTCCTAAATTAACAATGTAAGAAAATGTTCCAGACGAGGTTATTGATAAGGAGGTGGCAGTAGATCCAGTATTCCATAGAATTCCAGTTGGATAATTAGCAGTAAGTGTAACACTACCTCCCTGACAAAAAGTAGTTGGGCCGCTTGTCGCAATTGTTGCAATTGGTTGTGCAACTACAGTAATTATAGTTGGAGAAGAAACAGAAGCACATCCATTTGCATTGGTAAACGATGCAGTATAATTACCTGACGCATTAACAACTAATGTTGACCCAGTTATTCCGCCAGGTTGCCAGACAGTTGATGCTCCGGCATCCGAAGTAAGTGTCACGGAACCACCAGTACAAAAAAATGTTCCTCCGGAAGCTGTGATATTAGGAATTGGTGGTGATGGATTAACTGTAACTAAAATATTTGTTGAAGCTGTACAGCCAGTTGCTGTAGTCGCTGTAACAGAATATGTTCCGTTTGTTAAAGCAGAAATTGAAAAAGAGTTTGCACCAGTATTCCAGCTATAAGCCGCCGCAACAGAGGCCGTAAGAGTAACACTGTCTCCCTGGCAAAAGGTAGTTGGTCCTGATGGAGTAATTGATAAATTAAACGCAGGTGGTTCGGTAACTACAAAAGTATCTAATGCAGATGTTCCCCCGCTTGAAACTGTAACTGTATAAGTTCCTGCAATAAGATTTGAAATGTCTTCAGTTGTTGCGCCATTGCTCCATAAATATGTGTAAGGTGCGCCAACCATAACATTATAATCCTCTGTTTCGCCATAAGAATATTGAGAACAAGGAGCTGTAGGTATAGTGGCATAAGTACAACGAACTCTCATTCTCTTTAGTCCACAGGAAGTATTTGCAGGAACGGTTGCGGAACCATTAAAAACCTGAAATCCAGGTCCTGCTCCCCAGATGTTTTCGCCTGCATCTAAAAAACTTCCATTATTATTCCAGTCAACCCA
>CANJII010000091.1 GCA_947474435.1 Chitinophagaceae bacterium
AAAAATTTGCGGTTGGAAATAACTTTTACGACTCCAGCAAAAAAGCTTTTTTAAACACTAAAAATTAATTCTTAACTTCGATTCAACAACAAAAATGTGTCTCTTATTTTTTTACCTCTTTAGTTCACTTTGCTTTGAAGACGTACAAGGTGCAAATTATGTATGGTCAACAGGCAATTTAACACAAACCATTAATGTAAATGCTGCCGGAATCTACTGGGTTATAATTTCTAACAACTGTGGAATTTTAACTGATTCAATAGTACTAGCGCAGTATTCAACTCCTGTTGTTTCTTTTGGAAATGATACTTTGTATTGCTCAGCATTTAATCGTTTGCTGAATGCAACAAATGCCGGAGCTTCTTACTTATGGTCAACAGGCAGCAATTTTTCAACACTTAGTGTCAATGCCGCCGGAACATACTGGGTAAATGTTTCTAATAACTGTGGCAACGCTATTGATACTATTACCATCACACAATCATCGCTTCCTGTTTCATTACTTGGTACCGATACACTTTACGGCACTAACTTTTCAAGAATATTAAACGGTGGAATAAATGCAACTTCTTATTTGTGGAACGATGCAACAACCAATCAATCAATTACTGTTAATCAGGCGGGTACTTTCTGGGTTCAACTGAATAACAGTTGCGGAACAGTTTCAGATACTATTCACATTGTTCAGGCAGCACCACCGCAAGTTAATCTTGGCAGCGATACTTCTTTCTGCGGAAATTTTTCAATCAGTTTTGATGCGAGTTGCATTGCCTGTAATTATTTATGGTCGAATAATGCAGTTACACCGCAAGTAAGTATCAGTATTCCTGGAATGGTAATAGTAAATGTGAGTAATTTGTGTGGTGTTATTAATGATTCAGTATTGATTATTTCCGAACCAATTCCGTATGTTTTGCTTCCTGTTGATACTATGTTATGCGAACCTGCAGGATACTATATTCTTGCATACACGAATGCCAGTAAAATATTATGGTCAACCGGCGATACCTCACTTTTAATTAATATTCCATCAGCAGGAGTTTACTGGGTTGATGTAAATAATCAGTACGGAGTTGATGTTGATACAATCACCATTTCAGAATGCCCGGGCGAATACATTATGCCCAATGCATTCTCACCAAACGCCGATGGACGAAATGACTTTCTGTTTCCGATTCGAATTGGGAATGCCGATTTGGTTCAGTATGATATTTATAATCGTTGGGGGCAACTGGTTTTTACATATGCCGATGGCGATATAAACTGGGACGGAACTTACTATGATATGCCATGCAGCATAGGTGTTTATATTTATATTGTTCGATACCGCGATAATGTAACCGGTTCAGTTTTTATGCTGAAGGGAAATGCGACCTTGGTGAGGTAGAAACTTAACTTTCCGAAAATGGTTTAGTCAACAATTCAACTTCAATATTGAATCCATATTATCTGCTATAGTTTCACCTTCCATACCTGATTTATACTTTCTGATTTTAGCATCCAGCATGGTTAACTCGCATTGGTGCAGTTCAATTTGAGTAATGTGATAATTGCGTTGTTTTTTCAATGAATCAATGGTTGGTTCAATCAATATGTTTTTCCGGATTATTATATCTTTTCCTTTTGTATTATCAGCCAGTAACTGCTTCATATTAAACTAACTTTTTTTCAAAAGTAAAAGCGGGAGAGAAGTGCCGGCAGTTTCATTTTTTTTTCAATCAACAGCATTAAAAAAAATGTCTTATACCGTTCAGTACATGCTAACAAATACAAGCTAATAAATTTTCTTCATCGCTTCTACCACTTCAGCCACCGCAGGACAAATCATGCTGTTGTGATAGGTGATTTTTAATTTCTGTAATTGATCCCGTTGTTGTGTGTGCGGATAGTTTGCACATGCTGATGGTTTACTTTCATATACCGAACAGTAATTATCTGATCCAAGAAACGGGCAGGGCATTGCTTTAAAAATAAAATCACCATCTTCATCAATTCGCAGGTATTTTTCTGTAAATACAGAGGGTCTTAATTTAAAGTGAGCAGCCAATCGTTCAATATCCTTATTCTTTAATAAAGGCCCAGTGGTTCGGCAGCAGTTGGCACACTGTAAACAATCAATGTGCTCAAATGCCTGATCGTGCAACTTATTAGTTACACGATCGAGGTCTTTTGGCTTTAGTTTTTTTAATTTTTCAAAAAACTTTTTGGTTTCTGCTTTTTTAAGAATGGCAGAATCAATCAGCTTTTTATATGCAGCGAGCATAAAATTGACAAAGTCAATTATTTATATTTGATGGTTACAAATCCATCCTGAATCCACACGCTGTTTTCAGATTTAAACTTAAACTTATAATCACCTTGCTCATAAAAAGTGTATTCGATATAAAAGGCGCTCTTATCCGGATTAATGGTATAGCTTTTTGTTTCCACAAATTCGTTGTAATCACCACCTTTCTTTTTATATATATCAAGAGTAATTCCTGAAGTTTTCATTGCTTTATCCTGACCAACCCAAACATATACATAGCTCCCGCTTTTACTGATATTAAAAACTTCACCTGCATTTGAACAACTGTTCAAGTAATCCAATTCGGTACAAAAATTTACTTTTGAATCAATATAATAAAAGGTGCTGCTTGGGTCATTATAATCAATGTTTAAGCTGCCGTTTTTATCTTTTATCGTTACATATCCGTCATTGATCCATTTTTCTTCGCCATTGTAAACATGCACTAAATAGTCGCCGGCTGTTGTGAAAAAATAATCGAAATAAGTTGCAACAAGTGTAGGTTTAATAGTGAAATTTTTTGTCTCAACAAACTGATCGTAGCTGCCTGAACTTCCTTTTTTATACACATCAACAATTAACCCGGTTGATTGTATTTGGGTGCTACCATTATCAACATAAACGGTCACATTTCCACCACCACTCGTTATATTAAACACAGTGCTTTCAGTAACCGGATAGCCTGCAGCATCAACACTTTCGCAAAAAGTTACTTTAGATCCTGAATAGATATCTGAAGAGGTGGTTGTGGTTGTATTATTATTGGTAGAATTGTTATTGTTAGTTGATACCACATTTTCCTGTCCTTCTTCGGGTGGAAATTTATAAGCATTAATTGGTTCAAGAATATTCAGATTTTTAACACTGACAGCGAAATTCAGGTTTTGGCCGCTTTCTAAATAATATGTAACAACCCCAAGTGCATCGCCAACCATATTCATTAACGGGCTTCCGCTGTTACCATGTGAAATCGGAGCAGTTATCTGTATGGTTTCGCCCATTTTATCATCAGCACGAACAGAAGATACAATTCCATCAGCAACAGATTTTTCTAATCCAAGGGGGTTACCAATTATAAAAATTTTCTCCCCTTGTTTAGGAGAAACGGAATTCATTTTCAAAAATGGAAATGTTTCGCTTAATTCGTTTTTCACAGTAAATTTTATCAAATCGCTTTCCTTACTCCAGCCTATCACATTTTCAACCAGGTAAGTTTTGTTATCAGAAGTTTTAACTTTTGCTTTTGATGCCCCTTGAAACACATGGTAATTTGAAAGAGCCGTGCCTGAGGCAGTGATAAAAAATCCGGTTCCTACCGCATATTCATTACCGGAAGCATCATATGTTGTGATTTTAAAAATGGATGGAGAACATTTGTCAATTAAGGCTGTTAAGTCCTGAGCAAAAATAAGTCTGGAAGAAATTATTAAAAGAAGGAGTAGAATTGAGCGTTTCATGAATTTGAATAATTTTAAGGGTTGAATTTATGTTTATTTATTGATTTTTATGTTTCCATCGTTTATCCAAATATCATCATTTGCATAAACACTGACCAAAAAGGAACCTTTAATACCGAAGTAATAATTAAAAGATACAGTCAAATCACCGGAATTAACAGGAATTTTTTTCTCTTCAAATAATGTTTGATTACTTTTTCCCTTTAATTTATAAATGGATATTTTTAATTCAGTTGCAATTATGGGTTTGTTATTTGAAATAAATAAAGAAACATTTCCAGCTGGAAATTCTGATTTCAGATTTACAGGTTCATTGGATTCAGTAACGGATTCACAAAATTCAACTTTTGAATCAATGTAATAAAAGGTGTTGTTCGGATCATTGTACTTATTGTAATCGTCCTGTGTATTTAAAATATTTAAATAGTCATCTTCAGTTACATTTACTGAGTAGTATTCGGTAGCTATTTCCTTTTGTCCTTCAACTATTGAAAGCTTATAATCACCATCTTCGCTCCAGATAATATCAGAATAAAAGATGGAAGGAAAATTTTTCTTTTCTAATTTAATCCAGTTAACCGGATGAAACAATGAATCTTCTTTTTTTGAAACAATTAAAACTGGCTTGGTAATTTCAGTTGAACCGGGTGGAAAATCCGGTGATACTGACCACCTGAAACCGATTTAAACTGACCACTGAAAACCGGAGCAAACTGACCAGCAGAATCCGGTTCAAACTGACCACCCTTTTTAACATGTTGTGTGTGTAAGATTCTGTCATAGGCGACGGCAAGG
>CANJII010000092.1 GCA_947474435.1 Chitinophagaceae bacterium
GTGTGAGCGTAGTCACAACTTTTAAAGACAAGCTGCGCGAACTCGGAATTATTTTTTGTTCGATGAGCGAAGCCGTGAAAGAACATCCGGAGTTGGTGAAAAAATATATGGGTTCTGTAGTGCCTTCCACGGATAATTATTTTGCAGCGCTCAACACTGCGGTTTTCAGTGATGGTTCGTTTGTGTATGTACCGAAAGGAGTTCGGTGCCCGATGGAACTCTCCACTTATTTTCGAATCAATGCGGCGAACACCGGTCAGTTCGAACGCACATTAATTGTTGCAGATGAGGGTGCGTATGTTTCGTATCTCGAAGGTTGTACCGCTCCCATGCGCGACGAAAATCAATTGCACGCAGCCGTGGTGGAATTAGTGGCGCACGATAATTCAGAGATAAAATATTCAACTGTGCAGAATTGGTATCCCGGCGATAAAGATGGCAAGGGTGGCATTTTCAATTTCGTTACCAAGCGCGGAATTTGTTCGGGGATAAATAGTAAAATCAGTTGGACACAAGTGGAAACAGGTTCTGCCATTACCTGGAAGTACCCGAGTGTGATTTTGAAGGGAGATAATTCCATCGGTGAATTTTATTCCGTCGCGGTGACAAACAACATGCAACAAGCCGACACCGGAACCAAGATGATTCACATCGGCAAAAACACGAAGAGCCGGATTGTGAGCAAGGGAATTTCTGCCGGTAGCAGTCAGAATTCATATCGCGGTTTGGTGCGCATTAATAAGAAAGCAACCAATGCACAAAATTTTTCGCAGTGCGATTCATTGCTAATGACCGACCACTGCGGTGCGCATACTTTCCCTTACATCGAAGTAAATAACACCTCAGCGAAAGTGGAACACGAAGCCACTACTTCTAAAATCGGTGAAGACATTTTGTTCTACTGCAATCAGCGCGGCATTGGGAATGAAGAAGCAGTGAATCTGATTGTGAATGGATATTGCAAGGAAGTGTTTAATCAGTTGCCAATGGAGTTTGCTGTCGAAGCGCAAAAATTGTTGGCGATTAGTTTGGAAGGAAGTGTTGGATAAAAAGACACTTCGACAAGCTCAGTGTGACAGCCGTTGTCATCCTGACCTTGTCGAAGGATAGAAATAAAAACTTTTCTGCTTTGCTCCTTTGCGGGCTTTGCGTGAAATAAAAAAAAGAAAATGTTAGAGATAAAAAATTTAAAAGCATCTGTTGAGGGGAAAGAAATTCTCAAAGGAATTAATCTGAAAGTTAATGCTGGAGAAATCCACGCCATTATGGGACCAAATGGCTCAGGCAAAAGCACACTCGCATCAGTTCTCGCAGGCAAGCAGGATTACACTGTTACACATGGTGAAATATTATTCGAAGGAAAAAATCTGCTCGACATGAAAATTGAAGAGCGTGCACACGAAGGAATTTTTCTCGCCTTTCAATATCCCGTTGAGATTCCCGGAGTGAGCACGGTAAACTTTCTGAAGACCGCAGTGAACGAAACACGAAAAGCAAAAGGACTCGCACCCATCGAAGCAAAAGATTTCCTCGCCACCATGCGCGAGAAAATGAAACTCGTCGAGATGGATTCCAAACTCACCTCGCGCGCACTCAACGAAGGATTCAGCGGCGGCGAAAAAAAACGCAACGAAGTTTTTCAGATGGCGATGCTCGAACCCAAACTCGCCATACTCGATGAAACCGATAGCGGGTTGGACATTGATGCCCTGCGAATTGTTGCGCACGGAGTCAACACGCTTCGCAATAAAAACAATGCATTCATTGTCATCACGCACTACCAGCGACTGCTCGATTACATCGTTCCCGATTTTGTGCATGTGCTCAGTGCCGGAAAAATTGTGAAGTCAGGCACCAAGCAATTAGCATTCGAACTCGAAGAGAAAGGATACGATTGGGTGAAAGCAGAAACAATTAATTCATGAGCAAGCAAGTATTAGACATTCCTGTTTTGAATGAAAAGTTGAATGCTGAATTGCAATCACTCGATAAAAATCCGTTGCGTGATTCTTCGTGGAAAAATTTTCTTCAATCCGGTTTCCCTTCAGTGAAAGACGAAGAGTGGAGATTCACTCCGTTAGAAAATTCATTAAAGAAAATTCAAAAAATTTCTTCAGCAGATTCTGTTTCTCTTCCTGTCGAAGCAGAAAAAATAATTGCTTCCCTCGAACCCATTGATGCGTATAAAATTATTGTGGTTAATGGAAAGCCGGTTTCTGTTTCCGCAGAAATTGACGGGACAGTTTCCTTCCCCTTTGGGGAAGGAGTAAGGCTGGGGCTTTTCGGAAAATATCTAACCACAGAAAAAGAAACTTTCAATGCACTGAACACTGCACTCGCAAATGATGGCGTATTCATTCAACTGAAAAAAAATTCGCAGACAGAAAAACCCATTCACATTATTTCAGTTCACGACAATCGCGAAGAAGGAATTTATTCTACATCAAGAATTTTAATTGTTGCAGAAGAAGGAGCAAAAGCACACATTGTTGAAACACATATTTCAACAGCAGAAAAATTTTCATTGCAAAATCTCGGAGCAGAAATTATTGTCAAACAAAATGCACGAATCGAGTACCACCTCATCCAGCATTTTTCTCTGTTGGGAAAAAGCGAAGCAAGTGTGATTGATTCCCGACAGGTTGTTTTGGAGAAAGACAGCTTCTGCAATTTCACAACCGTGAGCATGAGTGGTGCGCTCATTCGCAATAATCTGCACATGCTTTTCAATGCACAGAACGGCGAAGGACACTTGTATGGTTTGTATCTCCCTTCAAAAAATGAGTTGATGGATAATCATTCGCTCGTTGACCACGCTATGCCGAATTGTTTCAGCAATGAATTTTACAAAGGCATCATGACCGAAAACGGCAAGGGAGTTTTCAATGGAAAAATAATGGTGCGGAAAGATGCGCAGAAAACAAATGCGTATCAGAACAATCGAAATCTTTTACTGAGCGATGATGCAGGACTGAATGCAAAACCACAACTCGAAATTTTTGCCGATGATGTGAAATGCAGTCACGGCGCTACTTCGGGGCAGCTGGATGAAGATGCAATGTTCTACCTGCGCGCGCGTGGAATAGGAGAGCTCGAAGCAAAAAAATTACTGACACTCGCGTTCGCCGAAGATGTGTTGGTGCAAACAAAGCATGAGGGCTTGCACAACCAGATTGATAAATGGATTGAAGAAAAACTTTCATTTTGAAAAAGAAATCATCAAATACTTCTCGAACAAAAAAATCAATTCAGAAATCTGAATTAATAAAAAGACTTGTAAGAAGTTTTAAAGAAGTTGATTTGATGAGTCAAGGAAAAATGGAAAAGAAAAACATTCATGATTTGTTGAATGAATTATAAAATTATAGCAGTAAAAAACTTTGCGCCTTTGCCCCTTTGCGAGCTTTGCGTGAAATAAAAAAAGAAAATGTCTTTAGTTGCAAATAAAAAATCAATGATTGATGTCGAACAAATTCGTTCGCAGTTTCCGATTCTCAGTCGGAAGGTGAACAATCAATCGTTGGTTTATTTTGATAACGGCGCAACTACTCAAAAACCAAATGCAGTTCTTGATTCAATCCAGAAATACTATTCTGAAATCAATGCAAACATTCATCGCGGAGTTCACACGCTGAGTCAGGAAGCAACGGATGCTTACGAGCATTCAAGAAAAACTATTGCTGATTTTATAAATGCAGAACATGCGCACGAAATTATTTTCACTCGCGGCACAACTGAATCCATCAATCTCGTCGCCAATTGTTTCGGAAAAAAGTTTGTGCATGCAGGTGATGAAATTCTCGTGACCGAAATGGAACATCACAGCAACATCGTTCCGTGGCAGTTGATGTGCGAAGAGCGCGGCGCAAAACTGAAAGTGATTCCAGTAGATGATAATGGTGAGTTGATTTTATCAGAATTAAAAAATCTGCTGACAGCAAAAACAAAACTGCTTGCATTCACGCATGTGTCCAACACACTCGGGACAGTGAATGATGTAAAAGAAATTATTTCTATTGCACACAAAAATGGAACAGCAATATTAATTGATGGCGCACAGGCAATTGCACATACAGAAGTTGATGTACAGGATTTAGATTGTGATTTCTATTGCTTCAGCGGACACAAAATGTACGGACCAACCGGCATTGGAATTTTATATGGCAAAGAAAAATTTCTCAATGAGTTTTCTCCTTATCAATCAGGCGGTGGAATGATTAAAGAAGTCTCGTTCGAGCAAACAACTTTCACTAATCTTCCTTATAAATTCGAAGCAGGAACTCCGAATATCGAAGGCGGAATTGTTTTGGGTGTAACGGTGGAGTGGATGAAAAATATTGGAATAGAAAATATTTCTGCTCACGAAAATGAACTGTTACAGTATGCGATTCAGCAATTGAAAACCATTGATGGAATCAGAATTATAGGTGAAGCAAAACATCATGCA
>CANJII010000093.1 GCA_947474435.1 Chitinophagaceae bacterium
AGAATAGAAAAAGAGAATAGTGGATATGGAGTAGGTAGTGTAGGACAATATGTAAATGCACACATGCTTAAACGTAAATATGGTACTGAGATTAGTGGTATTACAATAGTAGATATGGATACAGGTATTCATTCTATCCATGCTAATCAGTTTATAAAAGCTATTAAGAACGATCTTCTATTTGTCAATCATCTTCTATTTGAGAATGAATATCTTATGAATGGGAATAATCCTGATTCTAAGTTATTCAAACGTATGTTACATCATACAGCTGAATTAACAGGGAATAGATTGTTAGCTTCTAAAGAAATAGATACTAAAGAGATTAAAGCTGGAATGGAAATTTCTTTCTTCTATCCAGTTGCTCATAAAGCATTGAACAACTTTGCTAATATGGGTAAGAACTATTATAGTGGTACTATCAAAAAAGTAGATGCTAAGTTTATCTATGTAAAGATGGATAGAAAAAAGTTTGTTGGATTCATAAACGAAAAGCTAAAAGAATATAGTAGAATACATAATAATATTAAGAATAGTCCTTTAGGAATTACTAATGCTACAATAGGACAGTTAGCATTAATCGATGACTTTATTAATCAAGGTTACCTAATGCCTAACTTCTATCCTAAAACTATGGTAGAGGCTTCAGAGCTTATTATTAATACTTTACAACAGATATTAGATAATAAAGAATCTTGGGGTAAGTTTAGAAAAGATAATCTATATAGAAGAAATCTACAAGGAGTTAAAGGACAGGAATTAGCTTCTGGAGTATATAGATATTTACCTTATACTAATGGTGGTAAGAATATATCTACTGGTATTAACTATTTACATGGATTAGCTAGAGAATTAAACAATAGATACGATAATAAATTCCATGAAGAAGGATGGAGTAGTTTAGCTAACATTTCTACTGCTCTTGGTTTTATTAAATATCAAGCATTAGAGATTCTACCTAATCTTACTCAAGGTGCTAGATGGTTACAAGCTAAAGTTGGATTAAGTACTCCAGCAGCTGGACTACACAACTATCTACAAGGTATTACTTCTATCATGCGTGATAGAGGTATATCTAACTTTGTAGTTACTCAAAAAGAAGTTAGAGTTATATCTAATAAAGTTAAGATAGCTATGAAAGAGAATAACATTCAATACTACATAGATATAGCTGATAATTTCTTACAGAATACTAATGCACAGGGTTATCAAGAATCTGATAAAAGTAATATTATAGCAGGTTTAGCATTTAAGAATATGTTTGAATCTGGTGTACTCTTTGAAGACTTTCTAATGAACAATATAACAGGTGACAACACTCTAATAGAAAAAGATGTAATAAAATATACAGTAAATGAAAAGTACAATACAATTAGACAGAAGATTATAGATTCAGTTGGATATAAAAAATATAAAGAGGAGAAGAGTAGAATCTTTGAAGAGTTAATCAAAGAAACTAATCCTACTAAGATTACATCATTAATGGTTGAATTGACTAAACTTGAAAATGGTTGGAAGATTAAGAAAGATGAAATCTTTGCTAAAAAAGAGAAGTTTCTATCAAGTTTCTTATCTAAAGCTGAAATAAAATCTATTAAAGATATTAATCTATCTGAAGCTGAAGATAAAACTACTACAGATATAGCTAAAGGTGTTGGTTTAGATTTCTATCACTTACCTTTCTTTTCCTATATGATCGGTACTGGATTCTTTAGTAGAGTTGAAGGACATCTTAGACGTAATGCTACTATCTTTTATATCTTAGATGAATTTAATAAAGGTAACTTTGATGAAACTAAGATACATAACAATGTAATGAAAGGTATAGCAAGAACACAGGCAATGTACGATGATATTAATCGTAGATTAGGTGATAGAAGTAAGATAGGTAAGTTCTTCTATATGTTTGGTCAATATCCTATGTTTACATGGGATGTATATAAACGTATGATTAGAGCTTACAAAGAATCTGATGATCCAAGAGATAAAGAATTAATTAGAAAGAAAATGGTTAATGAATTTGCAATAGATGTAATGTACACTGGTGCTAATGCAATGTTTCAAGGATTAAAACTAGGTCATCCTGTTAATCTTATTGGTTATAGTGCTTTGATAGCTATGATTAATCTATTTGGTGTTCTATTTGATGAACCAGAAGAAGACGATAAAAATAAGTCTCTATTGCAAAGATTCATGGAAAACTATGAGATGAAAGAGTTTATATTCTCTCTATTATCATTTAGGTTAGGAATGGGACATACTCTATTACTCAATATGGGATATAACGCTATCTTAGGTGAAGAAAAAAGAAAAGAACAAACAAAAAAAGAATCTATTGCTAAACGTGATGGTAAAACTGTTAAACCTTTAACTTCAGTACCACCTGTTGTATCTATGGGTAGATTAGGTAGTACATTCCAGATATTAGAAAGAACTAATAGATTGATGTATGAAACTATCACTGGTAATAAAGCTAAAGTAAATGCTTGGCAAGATAAGAAAGACATGAGAATGTTTGAGAAATACTTTTCTCCATTTAATTTATTAGCACCTGTTGGATATAAACAAGCTGATTTAGATTACTATCTTTATACTCAAAAGACTTTAGCCGAACGTCTATTACAAGCTGGTGAATTAGCTATTCCTCTCTTTGCTGGAATAAAGTATAAAACTGATTTACCTATATATGGTACTACTACTAATGCTGAATATGAAAAGCAATTAGAACAGAAAGCTGAAGAGAGAAAGAAAGTAAACTATCAAGAACACATTGATGAAATGAAAGCTAAAGGTAAGGGCTACATTGAGATTAAAGAATATGAAGATCAATATAGACAAAGACAATCAGATATAGAGAATGGATATAAAGATTCTAGTGGTAAACTTACTGAAAAAGGTAAGAGAATGAGAAAAGGTAATGGTCTATTTAAGTTTAGGTTCTAACTATGAATTGTAAATGTGGTAAACAATCGATTAAAGAAGAAGAAGGTATATTCTATTGTAGAAAGCATTGGATAGAATATAAAGAATCTATATTCTTAGATAATACTGATATGCACAATCTAGGAATAGTTCAATGGTCACGTTATCTTCTATCTGAATATACCTCTAATCTTACTCCTGAAATACATAAGGAAATATTAATGCTTATTATGGAGCTATTTGATCCTATCTATCAGAATAGACATCATAGAATGCGTAATATTATATCATTCAGAGGTTCTGCGAAGAGCTCTCTTGTTAATATGATACTCCCTTCTTATCTTATTACTCACAATGGTTGTAAGATGAAGATAAGAGGAATCAATGGAGAGATTAAAGAAGTTACAATAGATGAAAGATTTATAGTAATAGCTTCTGAAACAGGTTCAAGTGCTGAAGACTTCGTAGTTAGAATTAGAGATGAACTATCTTCTAATCAAATGCTTAAATATTTCTATGGTGGACAAATAGAAGATGCACTAGATGCTGATGATGGACAATGGACTCGAAGAGCTTTTAAGTACAATAAATGCTTTATAATGGGTGCTGGTGTAGGACAACAGATTAGAGGTAAAATCAAGGGTGCTTATCGTATTACTACTCTATTAGTCGATGATCTCTATTCAGAGAACAACACAAAGACTATTGAAGCTAGAAAGAATGTACGTAAATGGTTCTACAATGCTGCTATTAATACTATCGATGATATCAAAGGTAAAGCAGTAGTAGTAGGTACAATATTACATGAAGATACAATCATCATTGATAATAAAAAGTCTAAAAAATGGAAGACTGTAGAGTTTCCTGTAATGCCATTGAATAGATTCCAAGACTTTATTAAACAACATCTTACTATTAATCCTTTAAGAGCAGAATGTTCACTACCATTAGATAATGAAGAAGATGAATATAAGCGTATTACTGGACAGGAACAGTACTTCAAAAGAGTACAAGAGCAAGAAGATTGGGGTTTAGTATGGGCAGATAGAATCAACCTCTATTCATTAGCTTTGAAGTATCAAGAGTTAGTAGAAAAAAGAGAGACTTCTTCTATGTACCAAGAGTATTTCCATGTAGTAAT
>CANJII010000094.1 GCA_947474435.1 Chitinophagaceae bacterium
AAGGATGTAGGAAAAGTTTATTACAAAGACCAGTTCATTTATGTGAATGAAATAAATAAAGGAATTCATGTGATAGACAATCACAATCCATCTGCTCCTCAAAATATTGCCTTCATCAATATTCCCGGCAATGTGGACATGGCAGTGAAGGGAAATATTCTGTATGCCGACAGTTACATTGATTTAGTTGCCATTGATATCACCAATCCGGCAAGTGTAACAGAGGTGAATCGTGTGACCGAAGTTTTTCCTGAACGGATTTATGTAAACGGATACATGGGTAATGCAACGCTAGGAGTAATTACCGATTGGATTGAACGAGATACTATTGTTACACAAGACTGTAACACTTACAACGGACCAATGTTTTATGAAAACGCAATTGATGGAGGTGGAATTTATATGACGATGGATGCGACTTCATCTTCTTCATCAGCAACGACAACAACTACGACTTCTCCCGGAACAGG
The DNA here is from genome assembly GCA_947474435.1 of Chitinophagaceae bacterium. Classification (GTDB taxonomy): domain Bacteria; phylum Bacteroidota; class Bacteroidia; order Chitinophagales; family UBA10324; genus UBA10324. The sequence continues at coordinate 471 of CANJII010000094.1, forward strand.
AATCGCTGGTTCTATGGCGCGCTTCTGCATTTATCAGAATTTCCTTTATACGCTCGACCAGTGGAGCATGAAATTGTTTGACATCACTAACACTTCGAATCCCATTGCTGGAACAACCATTAATATGAGTTGGAATATTGAAACCATTTTCCCTTACCTGGATAAATTATTTATCGGCTCAACGAATGGAGTTTTTATTTATGACAATTCAAATCCAACATCGCCCACTCAACTTGCACAGTTTGTTCATGCTACAAGTTGCGACCCGGTGGTTGTTTCCGGAAATTATGCTTACTCCACTTTGCGCTCCGGCACAAGCTGTAACGGTTTTAGCAATCAGTTGGATGTGATTGACATCACCAATATTTCATCTCCTGTTTTGAAAGTGAGTTATCAGATGACTAATCCGCATGGTTTAGGAATTGACGGAACAACTTTATTTATCTGCGATAACACCGCAGGATTAAAAGTGTATGATGCAACTGACCCGCTGAATATTTCATTGAAGCAAACTGTTACAGGCATGGTTCCTTACGATGTGATTCCAATCAACAACGATTTAATAATGGTTGCTGAAGATGGTTTATATCAATATGATTATTCAAACACAAGCAACTTGCAATTGCTGAGTAAGGTTACGATTGTGAAAAATTAATATATTCAGCACCATAGTTCTTCCTGTTATTTCATTGGGGAGCAAATTTATCAACCATGAAAATCGAAAGTCAGACTTTTGATTTTCATGGTTGATTTTTTATTGAAAAGATTGTATTGAATAAATCAGTGCTGCAAAATTTAAAACTTGGAAAAAATTTGTTTCGGTTATTTCTTGCTATGCGTTCATACTTTTTTCTTGGACATTGTTGCAAGTATAAATTTTAATTTTAGGTTTGTAACCATTGTGTAAGGTTAAACAACTTGGTTATGAATGAATACTTAACACTCTCCGAAGCCTCTGAACTCATTGGCAAAAGCAAAGAAACTCTCAGAAGATGGGATAGGGAAGGTAAACTATTAGCTGTCCGCGAACCAATGAGTAATTACCGTGTCTATAAACGGCAACAAGTGGAAACTTTGTTTGCGGACTTCTTTAGTCACGATTTAAAAGATACTGTTAGCAATTATGTTGAGCCGCACAATGACTATTCGGTTTTAGAATTGTTTGCAGGTGCTGGGGGTTTGGCTGTCGGTATGGAAAAAGCAGGTTTGAAATGTGTAGCACTAAATGAAATTGATAAATGGGCTTGTCAAACGCTAAGACAAAATCGTCCGAACTGGAAAGTGTTGGAAGGAGATATTAAGTCGTTTAAATTTTCTGAATACAAAAATAAAGTTGATGTTGTTACTGGCGGTTTTCCTTGTCAAGCGTTTAGTTATGCAGGAAAAAAATTAGGTCTTGCCGATGCAAGAGGAACTCTGTTTTATGAGTTTGCAAGAGTTGTCAAAGAAGTAAATCCACCGATTTGTGTTGGCGAAAATGTCCGGGGTTTATTAAGCCATGAAAATGGAAAAACTTTGCGAGGGATGATTTCAATTCTGAATGAGATTGGTTATAATGTTGTTCCTGTTCAAGTATTGAAAGCCATAAATTTTAGAGTCCCACAAAAACGGGAACGGTTAATTGTGGTTGGAGTTAGAAAAGATATTGACTTGCAATATGAATATCCAAAACCACACAAGAAAATTTACAATTTAAAAGATGCTCTGAAAAAAAGTGAATTGTTTGGAACGAATGTTCCAAAATCTAACGGAGCAAAATATCCTCAAAGCAAAAAAGTTGTTTTGGATTTGGTTCCGCAAAAAGGTTATTGGAGAGATTTACCACTAAAAATTCAGAAGGAATTTATGGGCGGTAGTTTTCATTTAGGCGGTGGAAAAACTGGTATTGCAAGACGAATCGGTTGGGATGAACCATGTTTAACTCTGACTTGTAGCCCTGCACAAAAACAAACAGAACGATGTCATCCTGATGAAACTCGTCCGTTTACGGTGCGTGAATATGCCCGAATTCAAACCTTTCCTGATGATTGGAAATTTGAAGGTTCGATGGCTCAACAATACAAGCAAATAGGAAACGCAGTTCCTGTTAATTTAGGAACTGAAGTTGGTTATTCAATTGTAAAATTTTTGAACAAATACTACAATTTATCAAAACCTAAATAGTAGCTATAATTTTCAAAAGTGATTTGGTCTAAAATGTTTCGTTTGCTTTTCTTGGTTATAACCTTGAGTTCATCCAATGCAGAATTTTCTGCAATCTCTTTGCTTTTGTCGGCAGATTTTAAATAGTCTTTGATGGCAACCGGTAGCACTTTGTAAAGTTGAAACATTGCGTCTTCTTGTTTAGAAAGTAAAGCGTAAAACTGGTCGCCTGAAATTTTGTAAACTCTACTGTGGCTGTATTCTTTGCCATTTATATCGCCACTCCACAACTCACAAAAACTTCCTTTCGCTAAAATCTGAACCCAATAACATTTTGCTTTTTTGTAGTCGTTAGCATACCGTGCTAACTTTTGAAAAAGCGCTTCAGCTGCACTACTGTTCATTGTGTTGTGCTTGTTTTTGATATCCGCAAACAAAGTATCGTTTTTGGCTTTTATATCATAGCCACTCAAATTACCTGCTTCAAAACCTTTGATGCCACCTAAAATTTGTTCGTGAAAAGTTCCAATTGAATTATTGATTGACTTATCAATCTGTCTTAAAATTTCTAATTGGATAAGATTTTCTTCATCTATGTCGTTGAACTTTGCATCAAAGGTCAGTTTGATTGTGTCAACTTTGTTTGAGTAAAAATTCTTTTTGTTGATATTGTTCTTTGCCTTCAAATAGGCATTATGTAGGTTGCCAATGCAGTCTAATAAGTGGTCGTCCGAAATAAAGTTTACAAATTTATTTTTCATATAATTCTGTCAGGAATTTAGGTTAGGATTAAAAGTCAATTTTGTATATGCAAGTTCTTAAGAAGAATATCATGTTTTTATTTTCTCCTTTAACTTTTCATCACCTTCATCAACTCAATATTTGCCGAGTCGAGTTTGGAAGAAAGTTCTTCGAGCAGTGATTCATCAGGCGAAGATTTTTTTAGTTGCTCGGTCATATTCATAATGGCACTCATGGCTAAATGGTCCTGCGAATCGCTGGATTGAAAATGCAATTTCATTTCCTGAAATTTTTTGTTCAGCAATTCGGCTGCTGCCTGCACGGTTTGCGAATCGGTCTTACTCACTTTCAGCGAGTAACTTCTTCCGGCAATAGTTATGGTGGTGCTAACCTGCTCTTCCATTTTAAATTGCTTTTATAAAATTGATGCAACGGTCCACTTCACGAATGTATTCGTTCAGTTTCTTTTTCAGTTCCTGTGTGTCTTCTGAATTTTGCAAAGCAGC
>CANJII010000095.1 GCA_947474435.1 Chitinophagaceae bacterium
ATATTCTCTTTTGAACTTTTCGTTTTTGGATTATTAATACCTAACAGCTAAGCCGCAGAGAAAAATTACCCCCTTGTTTATAGAGTTGTTTTTGCCCGCTCCGATTTTTGGAGGGGGTTTTTGTTTTTGGATTATTATTTTGTGTGCGATATGAATGAAGTTACAGCAAAACTTAAAGCAATACGCGAGCGCACAAATGGCATGATGGAATTACATGCAAATCCGCCGAACGAAATGTTTGATAACATGCACGACCAGTTTTTTACGGAAGCAGAAAAATTAAAAATTCAATTTCCGATTCTTGCTGATTTCAAACATGAAAACTATAGCCGCTTTTTAAATGAAGAAGAAAATTATTTTAAATGGGCAACTCGTGCATTGATTCAAGACATAGATTATTATTTAAATTTTATGGAAAGTCTTTCTGTTTTTCCATCTGATGATACTGATGAACCTAAAATAATTGATAAGGAACTGGAAGAAAAACACAATGAAGAAATTGATCGGCTGAACAGATACCATGTAATAATTAAAGATGCTTTAGAGGAATATTCCATTAATCATCCTTATAGTTTACTTGAATATGAGAAAGGAAGAATTGAAAAAGTTTTATTCAGAATGTTTGATGGTGAATTGGATTTCTTAGGTCAGAGTACCGAAGACTATTTTGATATGTATGGCGATGAATAAAATTTGTTGTTAAAAATCACTCCAATCATTTAATCACTTTCATTAGCGGTTCAGACATTTTCCACTTTTTGTTTTTGGATTATTATTTTGTGTGCGATAAAAATTTCGGTTTCTTGAGGATACGAACCGAGGCAGGAAAAAATCCTTTTTTTAAAACATGAAATTATATTTTATTCACAATGAGAAAGAGCAATTGGGACCATTTACAATTGCTGAATTAATGGAAAATAATATTTCCGGAGAAACTTATGTTTGGTCAGATGATATGGCTGATTGGGACTTAGCAAAAAATGTGAAGGAGATAGAAGAATTGTTTAGTAATTCGACAAATGCAGTAATAAATGCAACAGATACAAAACTTATAGGAGCTAATCCTGAAAAAATAATTGGAAGAAACAAAACAGATATTGTCTCGAGAGGAAAATGGAAAGGCTATTCTAAAGGCGAGATTGATGTTTTATTTCAATCTGGCAAAATGATCTACAATGAGTATTGTGATTCATTAGATTTATTAATAGAAGATAAAATGCAAAATATTTTGAAAGAAGAAAATATCGATACAAAAAATTCTAATTCTAAAATATTAATCTTTATTATAATTATTTTGGTGATTCTAATTGGAGCATTTGTTTTTTTTCAATATCGTTCATCAATTACAAATAATAAAATTGAATCAACAGATTCTTCTTCATTTTTAAATTCAAAAATTGACTCAATTAACTCAATTGGCTATAACAACTCAGGATATTCAATAACTACGAAAGGGCTTCATTACAAAATCATTTATGATAATAAACAACCTAAAGCAAAAGTTGGAGAATATATTCAGTACTACTCAACTATTCTTACAAATAATGATTCAGTAATCTTTTCAAATGGTAATGCAGGATCAATTGTAACCGGGGAAGTTGGTGAACCTAAGGATAACGGTGATCCACTTGAAATTTTAACATTATTAGGAAAAGGTGATAGTGCATCATGTTTGATTACTGCCGAAACATTTTTTAAAGGAACAAAACTCCCTGATCATATAAAGTCTGGTGATATAATAAAACTTGAAATAAAAATTGTTGATGTTTTTTCAAATGATCAATATCCTATAAAAATGATTGAATCACAAGCAAACGATTATATAAAAACTAATAACCTTAATGCAATTAGGCTTCCGAGCGGAATGTATTATGTAATTGATAATCCTGGCTCAGGAGATCAAATTGTTGTTGGAAAAAAAGTAAAAGTAAATTATAGAGGAACATTATTAGATGGTACTGAATTCGATTCTTCAATGCAACCTGGTCGAACCCCATTTGAATTTGAAATCGGGAAAGGACAAGTAATAAAAGGATGGGACGAAGGTGTTTTACTTTTTAAAGTTGGAGGGAAAGGAAAACTCATAATTCCACCTACGATGGGCTATGGTGAACAAGGTCAAGGGAAAGACCCTTCAAATAGTTGGTTGGTATTTGATATTGATGTACTTAGTGTTTCAAATAATTGAGATGCAATATATTTTGAAGGTGATTTAAGCAAATAAAATAAACTTTTAATTAAAAAAATTCATTTCTCAATTTCAAATTAAATAAATAATGGCTGATTATTATATACATAATGGTAAAGAACAGCAAGGACCTTTTAAACTTGAAGATTTAAAAGAAAAAAAAATTTCAAAAGATATTTCTGTATGGAGAGAAGGAATGACAAATTGGGAAAAAGCCGGTAATGTTGATGAGTTAAAAGATTTATTCGCAGCACTACCACCCCCATTCATTCCATTACCACCCCCATTTATAAAAACGCCACCTCCTTTCAATAAAACTCCACCTCCATTTATTAATTCTGAAAGTGGGAAAGAAATAAATCCTAATAATCAAATCAAATCAAATACTCATATAGCAACTGATAAAATAACTAATACCCATGGAATTAAAATAAAAATTGCAAGTGCAGTTATAATTTTACTTGTAATTGTAGGACTTATAAATGTTTTTATTGAAGATAATCCTTCTTCTTGTGATTGTGCAAATCTTTATGAAAACAGCCCAATGAATAAAAACTATTCTGCAGAAGAATTAAATGATGGTTCTACTTTGCGCAATGATGCTGATGCCTATGTTAAAAAAGCAAAAAAATGCGCAATCAAATATGGTAATTTGTCTGATATTGAGGTAGAGTTAGCAAAGTCGACATTAGAAATGAACATGATACCTAAACTGGATCAAGCAATTCAGAACGCAAAAAAAGAATGTGCTCATGATAAAAAATTTAATAACGAGCAACTTGAATCTGCTTGTGATTGTTGGAATCAGAGTTATGAAAAATCAGGGATGGAATTTGATAGAATGAATTCAGATCAACAAGAATTTAGAAATAAGTGTTATAAACTTTTTGGTGATGTGGAAAGCATGAAAGCTGCATGCGAACAGAAATAACGGAATTCAAAAAAAATTAAAATGACATACAAAAAAATTATAGCTCTTGGAAAAAAGGAAATTGGCATTACTATTCAATCATGTTGGATTGCTGATGTAAAAAGAGAATTAGGATTACCAGTAAGAATAGCTCCTAATCGTATTAATCAGAATTATATTCAGACATCTTGCCCTGAAGGTGAAACAAAGGAATGGATAAAAAACATTCTTCGTAATTCATAAATTTTATAAAACTATTTGATTCAGATAATGAGTATAATATTCAACCCAGCTCGTCGTAGAATGTTTCCTTGCGTCGAAAAAACACAAACAAGTTCCGTGTTGCTCGCGTGAGTGATTGCAACGGAAATCATTTTTTTGTAATCAAAAAAATATTGCAGTGAAAAGCACGACAGCATTTTTTGTATTCAAAAAATGGTGGCACGCCCAACTCTTCGACAAGCTCAGAGTGACAATGCTCGGTGTAACAAATCGTTAATATCTTGTTGAAAACAAAAACCCTTTTTGTGGATAAAGCGCCCTCACCGATAGCTTCAACCCCAACGGCAATCAATACTTTCGCCCCACTACCAAACCAAACTATTTTACTGTGAAATTAGTCAGCTTAGAGATTAAGGGTTTTAAAAGCTTTGCCGAAAAAACCACCATCAAC
>CANJII010000096.1 GCA_947474435.1 Chitinophagaceae bacterium
AATGAAAAAATATTTTCTTTGTTCCATAAATTTTTCTGAATGGAGTTAGCAATTATTCAAAAGAAAATATTTGTGGTTCGTGGGCAGCGTGTAATGTTTGATTTTCATTTGGCAGAAATGTATGGCGTGGAAACCCGGGTGTTAGTGCAGGCTGTTAAGAGGAACATAAAAAGATTTCCCCCTGATTTTATGTTTCAGTTGAATAGGGATGAGTTTAAAAGTTTGATATCACAAATTGTGATATCAAAAACAGAGAAACGCGGCGGCACACAAAAACTTCCTTTTGCTTTTACTGAACACGGAATTACAATGTTGTCGAGTGTTCTTCGCAGTGCGACTGCCATTGATGTAAACATTGCTGTCGTTCGTGCTTTTATTTTCCTGAAACAATACAACAATGACATTAAATTGTTGAGGAAAGAAATGCAGGAGATGGAAGGAAAGTTCAACAGAAAATTTGAGAACATTAATGAGATTATCGAATACCTTTTAACTAAGCCCGAACCGAAAGAAGAAAAACCTAAACCTAAAAAACAAATTGGGTTCAGAATTGGCGGGAAGAAATAATTCTGTTTGAGAAACTGTATTTACTGTCAACTGACACTCATTCCTTCACAAACTTTTTACAAACAATTTTTTCTCCATCAAATATGGTAACCACATAAATGCCGGCGGGTAAATCAGAAACGGGGAGGATGGTGCTTTGAACATGGTTGACACTTATACTTTTTTCCTGCTGACCGAGGAGATTGTATATGCTGATTTGATTTTCTGTTGGTGAAAGATTGGTGATTTTTATTTCGTTGGTGGCGGGGTTGGGGGAAATAGAGATTGATGAAAAATCTTTGAGTATATAAATTGATGTTCCTGTATTTAAGTAGCATTGTTGTGTATCTATAGACATATAATTTACAAGACCCATTGCAATGTTGTCATATCCATCATAAACTGCATTGGCAATAGTTGCGGAATCATTTGTGCACCAAAAATTATTTGCGATACTGAAATTGAAATGACTTCCATTGAACAAACTATATGCAGTGTTATCACAAATCTTATTGCAATAAACTTTAGGGCAACATTGACCATTTAAATCCATATAAATTCCGATTGAGTCATTCTCAATTATATTGTATTTGATAGTATCTGCTGCTTCTACCCCATATACATTATGTTTGATTTCACAGTTGGAAATAATCCCAGCCGCAGGTATTCCAACCATGTTAGAATCAACTATGCAATTTTTAATGACCCCTGCAATAACCCCTCGGTTATTATTATTAATAATGCAGTTAACAACACTGTCGCAGCCATTTAATCCATCGTAATAATTATTTCTAATAATACTGTTTTTTACAGAACAGAAATATCCATTGAGTCCAGTAGAATCATATAAAAAATTTGAATTACTAATTAAACCCCTAATGAGTTCGCCGCCCACGCTGTTGTGAAGGAATTTAACTGAATCAATAAGAGCGAACCCGCCACCAGAAAAATGCATTTGCATACCAGTAATATTAAAACTGAAAGTAGAATTCTTAATAGTTATAGTATCAAGAAATGAAGGTATTAACCAAATTGCACGAGATGCGTATCTGAAATTACAATATTTAAAAGTCAGTTGAGGAACAGGTTGATTTAAAAAAATTTGTTTCCAACTTCCAGGAACAGGAGAAGAAGAGTTACTTGTGAAAGTTATGAAGTCAGTGCTTGTGCCTTGTGCAATGAGATTACTCTGCCGGATTTCTAAAAACTTATTGTCATCGAACCTTACAGTTACCCCGGGTTCAATTGCAAGCGTGACTCCCGGAAAAACAACAACTGTATCAATTACAATATATGGACTGTTTGCAAGAGTCCATGTTGTGTTAGTATAAATTCCTCCTGACACATTTGTTTGAGCAGAAAGAAAATTTGTGAATGCACAAAACAGAAAAACAAAAATTAATTTTTTCATTGCAATAAATTTTTCTGCTGTGAAGCTAAATCAATTTCCTATAAACTATTATAAGCCAGATTTTGCGAGAGCCATTTTTCTATTACATCAATGCTCATGTTTTTTCGCTTTGCATAATCTTCGACCTGGTCTTTCTCAATTTTTCCGACACCGAAATATTTTGATTCGGGATGGAAGAAATAAAATCCGCTGACGGATGAGGCAGGATACATGGCGAAATTTTCGGTGAGCTGGATGCCGGCGGTTTTTTCGGCATCGAGCAGGGCAAATAATTTTTTCTTCTCGGTGTGGTCGGGGCACGCAGGATAACCCGGCGCCGGACGAATGCCCTGGTATTTTTCTTTTATCAACTCTTCGTTGGTGAGCGATTCGTTTTTTGCATAGCCCCACAACTCGGTGCGAACGAGCTTGTGCAACAATTCAGTGAATGCTTCGGCGAGCCGGTCGGCAAGCGCTTTAATCATAATGGAATTGTAATCGTCGTGGTCTTTTTCGAAATGCGCAATCCATTTTTCAATTCCGATGCCGGCAGTGCAGGCGAAGAAGCCGAGGAAAGCCCCACCCGGCCTCCCCTGAGGGGAGGAGTTTGTCGCTGCTAAATCTTCTTTCGAAGGAATGAAATCGGCGAGTGAGTAATAGGATTCTGTTGCCGCCTTTTGATTCTGCTGACGAACGAAACAGAATTTTTCTTTCACTTGAGTTCGCGCTTCGTCGTCATAAATAATTACATCATCATCGTTGACGGTTTCGGCAGGATAAAATCCAACCACTGCATTTGCACTCAGCATTTTCTCGGCAATGATTTTATCGAGCAACTGATTTGCATCATTGAAGAGTTTGGTTGCTTCTTTTCCGACCACATTATCGGTGAGTATCGCAGGATATTTTCCGGCGAGTTCCCATGCTTGGAAGAAGGGAGTCCAGTCAATGAAAGGGCGCACTTCCTGCAACGGAAAATCGGTAAACACTTTATTGCCAATGAAGGATGGTTTTATGGTTTCGTGATTTTTGAAATCAACTTTCAGTTTGTGTTCGCGCGCAAATTGCAGCGACACAAAATTTTTATCTCTGCGTTTTCCGAGATGCGTTTCGCGCAGTTCGTTGTATTCCTTTTTTATTTTCTGCGTGTATGCTTCCTTGGTTTCGTCGCGCAATAAATCGCCGACCACCGGCACACCACGCGAGGCATCGAGCACATGCACTACCGCGCCGCTGTATTCGGGCGCGACTTTCACGGCGGTGTGAATGCGCGAAGTGGTGGCACCGCCAATGAGCAACGGAATTTTAAAACCCTGCCGCTCCATTTCTTTTGCCACATGCACCATCTCGTCGAGCGAAGGAGTGATGAGTCCGCTGAGCCCGATGATGTCGGCTTTTTCGCGCACGGCTGCTTCGAGAATTTTTTCGCAACTGACCATCACACCGAGGTCAACAATTTTATAACTGTTACACGCGAGCACCACGCCCACAATATTTTTTCCGATGTCGTGCACATCGCCTTTCACGGTTGCCATTAAAACTTTACCGACAGCCTTTGCTTCTGTAACAGAATTTTTTTCTGCTTCCATAAACGGATTGAGATACGCAACGGCTTTCTTCATCACGCGCGCACTTTTTACCACCTGCGGCAAAAAC
>CANJII010000097.1 GCA_947474435.1 Chitinophagaceae bacterium
ATCAATTAATTCAAAGGCCTTCCCTCCTATTCTTCCAAGAGTAAAAACAGAATTTTTTTCAGGTAAATCTTTCCAGCAGTGATTTATAAAATCACATTCATAGGGCGAAAAACATTGAGCTCCGATTTTTACATCTGGGATTTTTTTCTGCTGCAACATTAATTTCAGTGACTCAATTTTTTCAGCAACAAATTCTTGTTCTTCAACAACATTTTCTAAAACAGATTCGGTGGTAAACAATTCTTTAATATCTAACTCACCTTTTCGTACATACTGATTATTGAGATAGATAATTGAAATATCAGCAAGAGCAATTCCGGAATTAGTAATTACATAGTACTGCAATGCTGCATCCAATATAAATTGTTCCTTAACAGAAGTAGTACCCTTCACTTCAAAAGCATACCACCTTTTATTCTTCCATACCAAAATATCCATTGCACACAATACACCATCAAACTGAAATGCTGCTTCATAAATAATTTTATGCCCCGCCATAATCAATTGCTGTGTCTTAACAACAGATTTTTGATATTCATATGGGGTTTCCGGGCTTGCATCAACTCCTCCGGGAAATAACTTTTGCGCTAGCTCTCCTATCGAAGTCCCTTGGTCAAATATTGCCTGCTGTTGCACGCTTGTTTCTTGCTTCAACCCTCTGTGGAACTTGGACAGGTATAAAGCTTTTTCACACTGACATCCTTTTACAAATGTTGATTTGGATAAAATGTGGCGGGGAGGCAGCTTCATTATACCTCGAATTTATTTAAACTTATTGAGAATATTTTTTTTGTTGAATAGTTGAAGTTGGAGATTATGTAAATACATTGGCGCAATAGAAATATGGCATTCAACGAAAACACACGAGTTAAAATTCCGGCGATACTGCACTTGTGCAGATTGGGTTTTCAGTATGTGTCGTTGAAGAATGCGAAGTGGGATACGAGCACAAACATTTTTACTGATTTATTTGCTGAAAGTATTAAGAAGCTCAATCCTGATATCGAACCAGGTGAAATAAAAAAACTGATTGAAAATATTTCATTGACACTGGAAAGTGAGGATTTAGGAAAAGCATTTTATAAAATGTTGGTGACTCCGACCAACAATATCAAACTCATTGATTTCAGTTCGCCTGAAAATTTCAGAAAGAATAATTCTTTTCATGTAGTGACTGAACTCACCTGTAAAAATGGTGATGATGAATTTCGTCCTGACATTACACTGCTGATAAACGGAATGCCACTCGCGTTTGTTGAAGTGAAAAAACCAAACAACGAAGAAGGAGTGCTTGCTGAGCGCGACAGAATAAATGTTCGGTTTAAAAATAAGAAATTCAGAAAGTTCATTAACATTTCTCAGTTGCTAGTGTTTTCTAACAACATGGAATATGATGTTGATTCTATTGAACCGATACGGGGTGCATTTTATTCTTCTACTTCATACAACAGCGCAAACTTCAATTGCTTCAGAGAGGAAGAGCAATTTGATTTATCAAAAATGTTGCTGGATGAAAATGATGAAACAGAAAATTTTGTATTGAAAGACAACAATCTTTCATCCATAAAATTTTCTCCTGAGTTTCTCACAAATAAAAATCCTGATTCGCCAACCAATAGAATTCTTACTTCGTTGTTCAGCATGGAGCGGCTTGCGTTTTTGTTGAAGTATGCCATTGCTTATGTGGACGAAACAAATGGTTTGGAAAAACACATCATGCGCTACCCGCAGATTTTCGCGACCAAGGCAATTGAAAATAAATTTGATGCAGGAATTCGGAAGGGAATTATCTGGCACACACAAGGCAGTGGTAAAACTGCGCTTGCATTTTACAATGTGCACTTCCTGACTGATTATTATCAGAAGAAAAACATTGTTCCGAAATTTTATTTCATCGTTGATAGAATTGATTTACTCATTCAGGCATCAAAAGAATTTACAGGTCGTGGATTGGTTGTTCACACTGTGAGCACGAAAGAAGATTTGCAAAAAGATTTCAGGTCGCGGCAGGCGATTCATAATCTCACAGGGCAACGAGAAATTACAGTAGTGAACATTCAAAAATTTAAAGAGGATGTGGATGTATTGCGAGCAAATGATTATGACACCAACACACAACGCATCTATTTTTTAGATGAAGTACACAGAGGATACGACCCAAACGGAAGTTTTTTAGCAAACCTCATTACATCAGACCGCAGTGCCATCATGATTGGGCTGACCGGAACTCCGCTGATTGGTACCGACCGTAAATCGAAAGACACCTTTGGTGATTATATTCATAAATATTATTACAACGCATCCATTGCAGATGGCTACACCCTCCGTTTGATTCGTGAGGATATAGAAACCACCTACAAGATTCAGTTAGCAAAAGCATTAAAGGACATTGAAATATTAAAGGGCGATGCCAAGCGCGAAATAATTTATTCGCATCAGAAATTTGTTGAGCCGATGCTCGATTACATCGTGAACGATTTTCTTAAGAGCAGAATTCTTTTTGGCGATCACACAATTGGCGGAATGGTGGTTTGTGATACTTCAGCTCAGGCAAAAATGATGTTCGATATTTTTAACCGCAAGTACAACCGGACAAAAACTGTTTATGAAACCGAGGGAAGCTATCAGTTAGCTGCGGAGCCAACCGAAGAATATGTTTCTTTTCAAACTCAGTTTCAGAAGAACTTAACTGCATCACTCATTCTGCACGACATCGGAACTAAGGATGATAGAAAAACCGATGTTGAAGATTTTAAAGATGGCAAAATTGATTTCCTGTTTGTGTTCGGAATGTTGCTCACCGGTTTTGATGCAAAGCGATTAAAGAAATTATATCTCGGCCGAATCGTGCACAACCATAGTTTATTGCAAACACTCACCCGCGTTAATCGCCCTTACAAAAAACACCGGTTCGGTTATGTGGTTGACTTTGCCGACATCAGTCGCGAGTTTGAAAAAACAAATCAGGCATACCTGAAAGAATTACAAGGAGATTTAGGTGACGACTTTACATTTTACAGCAACCTGTTCAAGTCAAAAGAGGATATTGAAGTTGAGATAAAAGAGATTAAAGAAAAACTTTTTCATTACGACTTAAAGAATGCAGAAGTTTTTTCACAGCAAATAAGAGAGATAGAAGACCGCGATAAAGTTTTAGAAATCAAGAAGGCGCTGGAAAATGCAAAGAATCTTTACAACACCATTCGCCTTACTGGGAATTATGAATTGCTGGAGAAAATTGATTTCAAAAAACTGAATCAACTCTACAACGAAACTGCCCATCACCTGGATTCAATTAATCTAAAACTCTCGATTCAGAATAATGTGGACACCAC
>CANJII010000098.1 GCA_947474435.1 Chitinophagaceae bacterium
TACTGCTTTTTATTTTTGCATCGCTTTCATTTCCATTTCTGTAATGGTGTCAACACGACTGTCCCTGAGCCATTGCAATATTTCTGATTTCAGAAATAAAAGCTTCCCGGTCGGTTTGCAAAACGGGATTTCCCGATTGGATGTTAAAGCATAAATGGTTTGCCTGTCAAGTTTTATATATTCAGACAGTTCATCAATATTCATAATCTCTTCAAAGCCAAGTTTAAGTTTTGATGCAATCATTCCTGCGAGGTCATCTAGCTGAGGCGTGAATTTATTTTCCATTTTATTTATTTTGAATTCAACTGAAAATTAAAAATCGATTTAGTATCAAAAAATATTTTGAATTCAGTATTATTTACAAGAGGACTCAGCTTTCGATTTTCAGAGAATAAGATATATGAAACCGGAAGAAATCATCTCCTTTTAAAAACTGGTCAATAACCTTTCCATAGTAGTTGCAGGATTTATTAAAGCACCGTACTTGTAAATAATGTTTTTTATAATTTTCAAATTGATGCGCTTCACCCTTGCAATGCGGACATTCCTCCGTAATAAACATGATGGCGAACCAATTGTCATCTTCATCCATCATTAAATACTCATACGCTTCTTTCAATTTTTCAGACGAAAGATTATTTATATCCTCTATTGATTTTATAGTTTCTGTTAAAGTCATTTTTTATTTTATTCCTAAATATATTACAAATATTAATAGAGGAATTATGGAGTGAATATTGAGATGGAGATTTTATAAAATCTCATTAATGATAACTGATAACGAAACCAATTTTCTTTGGTTAGCTGATTCTCTTCCAAAGAAGTTTCCTGATTTTTATAAACGATTTGAAAAATTACTTCAGGAAAATAAAGTTGAATTTAATTTGCTTCCGAATACAAAAGATATATGGGCGGTAGATTATATGCCGGTTCAAATCAATAAAACCAATTTTGTTCAGTTCATTTATAATCCGGATTATTTGCGAAGCGATAAATGGCAGAAATCAATTTCTGATACAGGTGCCATTTGTAAACCAATAAATATTAAACCAACTAAATCTGAAATAATAATTGATGGAGGTAATGTTATTTGCTCTTCTGATAAAGTGATTATGTGTGAAAAGGTTTTTATTGAAAACCCTCGTTACAATCGCAAGGAACTGATTGCGATGCTTGAATCATTATTCGAGGTGGATGAAATCATTTTCATACCGACTTACCCTAAAGATGAATTCGGTCATGCAGATGGAATCATCCGCTTCATCGATAGTCAAACTGTTCTGATAAATGAATCCTCGCCTAAGGATTCAAAGCATGAAATTGAATTTGGGAAATTATTGCGTTCAATTCTGCGGAAAAAAAATCTCAGTTATCATGAATTGGCTTATAACCCCTTCAATAATAAATCAGACCTTCAGGCCAACGGAACTTATATTAACTATCTGCAGATGAAAGAAATAGTTTTTGTTCCTGTTTATGGAATGAAAGAAGATGAAATTGCAGTCAAAGCAACTGAAGAGTTTTTTGCCGGATATAAAATTGAATCAATTGATTGCAACGAAATCGCCAACGAAGGGGGAGTGCTGAATTGTATCAGCTGGAATATTTTACAATGAAAATTTGTATGCTAATTTAATAGATATTTAAAGAATAAATTTTAGTCACATGGCGCAAGACATTTTGCAACTCAGTTTATTTATATATTTTGTGAAACACTTAGGAGGATATTAATAATCAGAAATAGTAAAACAGGAGAAGTGGCGAAGTTTGTGAAGGAGTATGAATAAATAATAAGCACAACTAAGAATCGATGATTTCTTAAAGAACTTATCAGTTCATAAAAAAACAGAAAGATGCTCGCGAAAGCTGGTTGGCTTTTTCGGACATTTTTTATTGGTAATAATTTCAGACAACAAAAAAAACAAAACCCAAAACAAAATGAAAAAACTTTTTTTACTCGCAAGCTTAGCATTGAGCTTAAACACTATTGCTCAAGTTCCTTCTTATGTCCCAACCAATGGATTGAAAGGTTGGTGGCCGTTTACCGGCAATGCGAATGATGAAAGTGGGAATGGGAATAATGGAACTGTAAACGGTGCAACATTAACAAGTGATAGATTTGGAAATGTGAATAGTGCTTATAGTTTTGATGGTACAAATGATTTTATTAATGTGCCTGAAGATAGCACAATGGAACTAAATCAGCACACAATTTCTTTTTGGTTTAATTCACCAATTTTACCAAACAGTAGGTTTGACTTGATAGGAAAAGATAATACTACGGGAAATCGTCAATATGTTATTCAATTAGAATCAAGTGGTGTAATACGGAATGCAGTCTTTACTGACATACAACCGTATATTATTGATGGTAATACCATAATTACTACAAATAACTGGATTAATGTCGTGGTAACATGGGATGGAATTATCAACAGGACATATATAAATAGTAATTTAGATACCTCTATTTCAACTTTAGGAAATCTCCTTCAAGACAATTGGGATTTATTTTTGGGAGGCACTCCAAGTTTCAATCAATATTATTTTGGCAAATTAGATGATATTGGATTTTGGAACCGCGCACTAACTCAACAAGAAATAACTGCTCTTTATAATGGCTGCAATACCTGCGCAACACCAACCAACATTGCAGTTGCAAGCATCACCGGATCAAAAGCAACCATCAGTTGGACAGGAAATAGCTGCGCAGCAAAATATCGTGTTCGGTATCGGGTGCAAGGCACCACAAGTTGGGTTACCAAAATTGTAACCGCACCTGTGAGCTCAAAAATTTTAACCCTGTTGCAGCCCCTCACTACATACGAATACC
Source organism: Chitinophagaceae bacterium (assembly GCA_947474435.1). Classification (GTDB taxonomy): domain Bacteria; phylum Bacteroidota; class Bacteroidia; order Chitinophagales; family UBA10324; genus UBA10324. The sequence goes on from CANJII010000098.1 coordinate 2,834, forward strand.
AGGTGCGCACAGATTGTAATGCTACTGGCACAGTTGCATCAGCTTATTCAAACATTCAAACATTTACAACTATTTGTGATTGCATAAAGCCAACAAATCTTTCTGTCAGCAATTTAACTCAAACAACTGCAACTGTAAGTTGGGTGGGCAATGCTTGTGCTGTAAAGTATCGCGTGCAATACCGTGTGCAAGGAACCACAA